>NZ_LVJW01000003.1:0-654329 GCF_001708965.1 Candidatus Thiodiazotropha endoloripes
GGATGGCGAGAGTGGCTCCCCTCTCCCCTTGCGGGAGAGGGGTCGGGGGAGAGGGGCTTTTATGTATCTTCTTGGTTGATTTTGAGTTAAAGGGACAGCCGTAAAATCTATTGAATGATATCTCTATTTTTTTATAAGGCTGACAACAAACAACAGAATTGCAGCGCCCGCTACCGCCGTGATCAGTGAGCCGAGTAGGCCGCTTGCTGAGATTCCCACAAGATTGAAAACAAAGCCGCCGATAAAGGCGCCAATCACACCGACAATGATGTTGCCCAGCAGGCCGAACCCGCCACCTTTCATCAAGGTACCGGCCAGCCAGCCGGCAACTGCGCCAATGGCGAGGAAAATTAAAAGGGAGGTCAAATCCATGATGGTCTCCTTACATGATTACAGGAAATGAATCGGTCGTGAAATGGTTCACTGACTGACCTGTGTCAGCAGTTTACAAGTTTGTCCGCTGGGAAAAAGCACGACATTGATAACGATTGTGAACATTCCCGTTAACTATTCGTTACACGCTGTTTATTTGCTTCGAAATGCTGATTCAGGCTTTCGCTCGGGAATCTGAATTCTAATTTCTCAACTCAATTCAGATTTTGAGTTTGACGGTATCGATTTGCTGATCAGTGGTGCTTTCTGGGGATGCCATTTTGCCTCTCGCCACTTAATCTATAGAGAGATTGGGTGTTTGTTTAAGGGGTTACGGATGTTGAAGTTGTTGGTGACTCAGGTCGTATCGGGAGCTACTCAATGAGCCGGGCAAGGCAGATGATCATCATCTTGTTGTTCTCATTGATGTCGGCATGTGGCGGTGGTGGTGGAGAGAGTGACAGTGAGGCAGGTGGTGGAGATGGAACTGATGAACCCACGCCGGTGATCAATACACCACCTGAGGTTGATGCAGGTTCAGATCAGACGGTTACTGCAGGTCAAAGTGTCACACTCGCCGGTAGCGGCAGCGATGGTGACGGCACAGTAATTGACTACCAGTGGACACAACTCAGTGGATCGGCCATAGACCTGACCAATGCTGATCAGGTGGTGGCCAGCTTTACAGCCCCATCAGTATTGAGCTTTGAAAACCTGGAGTTCTCTCTAACGATTACCGACGATGCAGGGGAGATGGTGAGTGATCGCGTGACCATTACGGTCAATCCTCAGCAACTCGCAGCACTCCCGGATTACGGGCCGGACCTTGATCTCTGTCCAGCTACTCTCAGTGATAGGGGCGATAGGGTGATTCATCTCTGTGATTGCCAGAGTGGCGCTGTTACGGATTGCACGCCCGGAGATGATGCCAATCTCGGCAGTGCCTTATCACCCAAGCGTTCCATCATGGCAGCGATAGCCGCCTTCAATGCCGGGAGTGACCTGGCCTTCTGCCGTGGTGGCGTCTGGCATAGTGACACGGCTCTGCAGTTGAGTGCTTCAGGCTGCCGCAGTGGTACACCTTGCACGCTGCAGGACTATGGCGATTCGGTCCAGGCCAGACCGACGATCAGGATTACTCAGGCGGGAAACGTCGATGGTATGGTTTTCGATCCGAGCGATGATCAGCTGAGTTGGCAAGGTATCCAGATCCATAACCTTCAATTATCCAAACAGAGTCGGGATGGCGAGGGATTCGGACTGTTTCTGTTTCGTAATCTCAACCAGGTTGTGATGCAGTGTCTGGAAGTGGATGGCTTCGGCATTGGTGTCTATCTCAACAGCAACGACCTGGAGAGTGGCGATATCACTCTCAGTGACTCGCATATTCATGACAATGGGGTAATGGGCTGGTTGGGGGGTACCCATCGAACCCGGCTGGAGCGCAACCGTTTTCACAACAATGGCTGGTTGAATGCCAGTGCACTGCAACACAACGTCTATCTCAGTCAGATGAAAAGCGATGGTGTCGTGCGGGGTAACTGGTTGAGTGATTCGGCACTGGATATGAATGATCACTGTGTCGGTACCAGTCTGGTGGCACACAATGACAACACGGTTGATCTGTTGATCGAAAACAATCTGATCGAGGAGCGTAATCCCTCGCCAGGGTGTTGGGGGTTGACGGTGGACGCAGCGGGATCAACCACGGAAGGCCATCAGAGGGCAGTCATCCGTGGCAATCTGGTGCGCAATGTGGGCAATCTCGCGATCGGTGTCGCCAGCTGTGTCGACTGCATCATCGAAAACAATATTGTGATTCAGACCCTGATTGGCGGTGCCACCGGTATTGCCTCACCCAACCGGTCGACTGCGGCGCCTGATCTGGATGTCAGCGGTACAGTGGTGCGTAACAACAGTGTCTACTTCGGCGGTGCAGCGAGTGGACGAGCCTACTATGTTGGTGAGCGGGGTGGGGATTATGTGGTGACCAACAACATCGGTTACTTCGCCAACCCACAATCAGGGGACAGCTGCTACGATTTCGATCTGAGTGCCGATGCCTATCAGCTGGTCAACAGCAATCTCTGTTACGGTGCAAGCTTCGACAGTGGAACCAGCGGTCTGGATGGCATGGCTTCAAGTGCTGATCCCGGCTTTCTCGATGCGCCTGACGATCTGCGTCTCGAAAGCGACTCTGCGGCCAGGGACAGGGGTACGACCCTCTCTGTCCCCACGACAGACATGCTGGGTAATCCAAGGGATGCAACCCCCGACCTCGGCGCCTATGAGACGCCTTGACCAGACTACTTGGCCAGCAGCTTTTTGAGAAACTTTCCTGTGTGGGAGCCCCGTGTTTTGGCCAGCTGTTGAGGCGTGCCCTGGGCAACGATCTCACCGCCTTTGTCGCCTCCTTCGGGTCCCAGGTCAATGATCCAGTCCGCTGTCTTGATGACATCCAGGTTGTGTTCGATCACCACCACCGTATTGCCATGGTTGCGCAGGCGGTGCAGCACCTCAAGCAGGTGGTTGACGTCGTGGAAGTGCAGGCCGGTGGTCGGTTCGTCAAGGATATAGAGGGTGTTGCCGGTATCCCGCTTGGAGAGCTCCCGGGAGAGTTTCACCCGCTGGGCCTCACCGCCGGAGAGGGTGGTGGCGTTCTGTCCCAGGGAGATGTAGGAGAGTCCCACATCCATCAGGGTCTGCAGTTTGCGTTTGATCGCCGGCACCGCATCGAAAAAGTCCAGCGCCTCTTCCACGGTCATGTTGAGCACTTCGTCGATCGTCTTGCCCTTGTAGTGGATCTCCAGGGTCTCCCGGTTATAGCGTTTGCCTTTACAGACATCGCACTGCACATAGATGTCGGGGAGAAAGTGCATCTCTACTTTAATCACCCCATCGCCGCTGCATGACTCGCAACGTCCACCCTTCACATTGAAACTGAATCGACCCGGGGTATAGCCACGGGAGCGGGCTTCCGGGGTGCCGGCAAACAGCTCCCGGATCGGTGTGAAGAGACCGGTATAGGTGGCTGGATTGGATCTGGGCGTGCGGCCGATCGGGCTCTGATCGATATCCACCACCTTGTCGTAGTGCTCCAGGCCGTTGATGGTTTTGTAGGGGGAGGGGCTGGTATTGGCTTTATTCAGGGCAGCGGCGGAGATCGGGTAGAGGGTGTCGTTGATCAGGGTCGATTTGCCGGAGCCGGATACTCCGGTGATGCAGCAGAAGCTGCCCACAGGAATCACCAGATCCACCGATTTGAGGTTGTTGCCGGTGGCGCCCAGGAGTTCCAGGGTGCGCAGCTCATCGATCTCAGTGGTGCGTTCCGGAATCTCGATGCAACGTTTGCCGCTCAGATATTCACCGGTGAGTGAACCCTTACTTTTTGCAATTTGATTGGCCGTACCCTGGGCGATGATCTTGCCACCATGGACCCCGGCGCCGGGGCCGATATCCACCACATGATCCGCACTGCGGATCGCCTCCTCGTCATGCTCCACCACGATCACGGTGTTGCCCAGGTCCCTGAGATAGGTCAGGGTGTCGAGCAGGCGTTGGTTGTCCCGCTGGTGGAGGCCGATCGAGGGTTCATCCAGCACATACATGACCCCGACCAGTCCGGCGCCGATCTGGCTGGCCAGACGGATCCGCTGGGCCTCACCCCCGGAGAGGGTTTCGGCGCTGCGGTCCAGAGTCAGATAGTCCAGCCCCACATTGACCAGAAAGTGCAGACGTTGGTCGATCTCCTTGAGGATCTTGGCGGCGATCTTGCCCCGCTTGCCCGGCAGTTTGAGCGCAGAGAAGCTCTTTTTCACCTGGCCGATCGGCATCCGGGTGAGTTCGGGCAGGGTATGCGCCTTGATGAACACATGCCGTGCCGCCTGATTGAGCCGGGTACCCTCGCAATCGGGACAGGGCTGGCTTGAGATATAGCGGGTCAGTTCTTCGCGCACCGCATTCGATTCGGTCTCCCGGTAGCGGCGCTGCATGTTGGGTATGATGCCCTCAAAGGGGTGACGCTTCTTGACCGAGCGTCCCCGCTCATTGTGGTAGCTGAATTCGATCGCTTCGCTGCCGCTGCCGTGGAGGATGACTTTCTGAATCCGTTTGGGCAGCTTTTTCCAGGGGGTTTCCGGATCGAATTTCAGATGCCGACCCAGCGAGGAGATCATCTGGAAGTAGTAGGCGTTTCGTCTGTCCCAGCTGCGCACCGCGCCACCCGCCAGGGAGAGTTCCGGATGGGCGACCACCTTCTCCGGATCGAAGAACTGTTCGATGCCCAGACCGTCGCAGGTTGGACAGGCACCAACCGGATTGTTGAACGAGAACAATCTGGGTTCCAGTTCGGTCAGGCTGTAGCCGCAGTGGGGGCAGGCGAACCGCGAGGAGAACACCAGCTCCTGCTGGTTGCCGTTCATCCAGGCGACCCGCACCAGACCGTCCGCCAGGTTGAGTGCGGTCTCAAAGGACTCGGCCAGACGGGTTTTCAGATCCGGCCGCACCTTGAAGCGATCCACCACTACCTCGATGGTGTGCTTTTTATGCAGCTCCAGGGTGGGAGCGTCATCGAGTTCGAACACCTCGCCATCGATACGGGCGCGAATGAATCCCTGGGCATGCAGCTCCTGCAGCAGCTTGTGGTGTTCACCCTTGCGTTCCTGGATCACCGGCGCCAGCAACATCAACCGTTCCCCCTCGGGCAGGGCTACCACCTGGTCGACCATCTGGCTGATGCTCTGGGCCTCCAGGGTGGTGTCGTGCTCGGGGCATCTGGGCGTGCCGACACGGGCGAACAGCAACCGCAGATAGTCGTAGATCTCGGTGATCGTTCCCACCGTGGAGCGGGGGTTGTGTGAGGTGGTCTTCTGTTCGATGGAGATGGCCGGGGAGAGTCCCTCGATATGGTCCACATCCGGTTTCTCCATCAATGAGAGAAACTGTCTGGCGTAGGCGGAGAGGGATTCCACATAGCGCCGTTGACCTTCGGCGTAGATGGTATCGAAGGCCAGCGAGGATTTTCCGGAACCGGAGAGTCCGGTGAACACGATCAATTTGTCTCGTGGCAGATCCAGGTCGATATTTTGCAGGTTGTGGGTGCGGGCGCCGCGAATACTGATGGTGTCCATAATCTTGTCGTGGTAGTACTGCAGTGAATTAGGGCCTGTTAACAGGCCCTAAGCGAACCTGATACTATACGCCCTCTTTTTATTGACTGGCAAAGTGACTTAGCGATGAGTAACAAGCGGGGGAATGGCTCAGGCCTGAATGCAATTGAACGACGAGCCGCCTACTCCCTCTCCGGCCTCTTTTCCCTGCGAATGTTAGGGTTGTTTCTGATTCTGCCGGTCTTCTCCCTCTACGCGGAGGGGCTGCCGGATGTGACGCCTTTGCTGGTTGGTATCGCCATCGGTATCTACGGTCTTACCCAGGCCCTGCTGCAGATCCCTTTCGGTATGCTGTCCGACCGGATCGGCCGTAAGCCAGTGCTGATCGGTGGTTTGCTGGTGTTTGCTTTCGGCAGCGTGGTTGCCGCCACTTCGGAAACCATCTACGGCATCATTCTTGGGCGCGCCCTGCAGGGCAGTGGTGCGATTGCGGCGGTGATCATGGCACTGGCGGCGGATCTCAGCCGCGAGCAGCGACGCTTGCGCATGATGGCGATCATCGGCATCAGTATCGGTTTCGCGTTCGCGGTTGCACTGATTCTTGGACCGATCCTCAACAGCTGGATCGGTGTGCCCGGTATATTCTGGCTCACCGCCGTTTTGGCCTTGTGCGGTGTTGCCATCGTACTTTTCGTGGTGCCGACGCCGAAGGAGAGTCATTTCCATCGGGATGCGGAAGCGGTGCCGAGTCAGTTCGGCAAGGTGCTGGCCGATCCTGAGCTGTTGCGTCTCGATCTGGGCATACTGACCCTGCACATGACCCTCACAGCGATGTTTCTGGCTTACCCGCTGTCACTACGAGACCTGGGGATGGCCAGTGAATCCCATTGGCAGATCTATCTGCCGGTGATGCTGCTGTCGATGGTCATGATGGTGCCCTTCGTGATCATTGCCGAAAGCCGCCGGCGTATGCGCCCGGTGTTTCTCGGTGGTATCGCCGCCCTGGGCCTGGCTGCGGCACTACTCTACGGTTTCAGTCAGCAGTTGCTGGTGTTGGTTGTCGGTCTGTTCATCTTTTTCACTGCATTCAATCTGCTGGAAGCGACCCTGCCCTCGCTGATTGCGAAATCAGCACCGGGCGAGCGCAAAGGCACCGCCATGGGGGTTTACTCCAGTTCCCAGTTCATCGGAGCTTTTCTTGGTGGCGCCCTGGGGGGCTGGATACATACCTACTTTGGTAATGAGGGGGTGTTTCTGTTGTGTGGTGTGATGGCGCTGGTCTGGCTGCTGATCGCCCGAGGTATGCCCGATCCGAGCTACCTGAGCAACTATCTGTTACCGGTGGGCAAGCTGGATGAGTCGGAGGTTGCCCGGCTGGCAGCCAAATTGATGGCCATCGACGGGGTTGATGATGCGGTAATCATCGCCGAGGACGAGGTCGCCTATCTCAAAGTCGATCTGCAGGTGGTCGACCAGCAGGTTCTGGATGACTATGCGGTGGGTGAGGTACACTAGCCGGATTTGGCTCCAGTGGAAGGAGCTTTAACCTGCTGTGGAGATAATTAGATGGCACGAGGAATCAACAAAGTAATACTCATCGGTAACCTGGGCAAGGATCCTGAGACCCGCTACATGCCGAGTGGTGGTGCGGTCACCAACGTCACCCTGGCCACCTCCGAGAGCTGGAAGGACAAGAACAGCGGCGAGCAGCAGGAGCGGACCGAGTGGCACCGGGTGGTGTTTTTCAATCGTCTGGGTGAGATTGCCGGTGAGTATCTGAAGAAGGGTTCCAAGGTCTACGTGGAGGGAAGCCTGCGTACCCGCAAGTGGCAGGGACAGGATGGCCAGGACCGCTACACCACGGAAATCGTCGCCAGCGAGATGCAGATGCTCGACAGTCGTGGCGGCAGCGCCTCCTTTGATGCACCCCAGTCCCAGGGGATGTCGCGGCCACAGTCGGCACCGGCGCCTGCTCCTAGTTCCATGCCTGACAACGATTTCGACGACGATATTCCATTCTGAAGAGCATCAAGGTTGAAACAGAAACTCGTCCTGAAAGCCCCATTCCTGGGGCTTTTTCAGTTTATACCTGGCTCAGGAATCTGCCTGAACCGAAGTCATGTATCGGTCCAGATCCTCAGAATTCATCGGTTTGGCATAGAGAAATCCCTGCGCCAGGTAGCAACCTTCATGTTTCAGGAAGTCAGCCTGGGCCTCGGTCTCCACCCCTTCGGCGATCACCTGCATCTGCAGACTCTCACCCAGGGCGATGATGGCCCGGGTAATCGCCATGTCATCCGCATCGGAGGGAATATCCCGTACAAAGGATTGGTCGATCTTCAGTTTGGAGATCGGCAGGGCTTTCAGGTAGGAGAGGGATGAGTAGCCGGTACCGAAGTCGTCAATCGCCAGTCTGATGCCGATATCCCGCAGACGGTTGAGAATTTCCGACATGTGCACGGGATCGTTCATGATGGTGGTTTCCGTAATCTCGAGTTCCAGCAGATCGGCGTTGATCCCGGCCTCTGCAAGAATAGTCTGAATACCGCTAATAAAGTTTTCACTGTTCAACTGACCCGCAGACAGATTGCAGTTGACTGAGATGCGCTCCGGGGTGAAACCCTGATCGCGCCACTTGCTTGCCTGCTGACAGGCCTGGCGAAGAATCCATTCGCCAATGGGACGGATCAGCCCTGACTCCTCGGCGAGTGGAATGAACTTGGCGGGTGGCAGCAGACCCAGCTCCGGATGTTGCCAACGGACCAGGGCTTCGACACCGATTATTCGGCCACTGCGGATATCGATCTGCGGCTGGTAGTGGAGAACCAGCTCTTTCATGGTCAGGGCTTTACGCAGACTGTTCTCCATCATCAGTCTCTCAAATGCCAGTGAGGTCATCTCTGCGGTATAGAAACTGTAGGCGTTTCTACCCAGCTCCTTGGCCTTGTACATGGCGGAGTCCGCATTACGTATCAGGGTGTTCGGGTCGTCACTGTCCTCGGGGTAGATACTGATGCCGATGCTGCTGGAGAGGAACAGCTCCTTATCCAGGATCTTGAAACCCTGGGTAAAAGCACCGAGCAGCTTCTCAGTAATCTTTACGATGTCCTGAGTCTGCTCGATCTGATCGAGGATAACGGTGAACTCATCACCACCGATTCGGGCGATGGTGTCGACTTCCCGGATCATCGCTTTGAGACGGATTGCCGCCTCTTTCAGGATCAGATCCCCGGTCGGGTGGCCGAAGCTGTCATTGATCTGTTTGAAGCGATCCAGATCGATGAACAACAGGGCGACCCTGGTTTCATTGCGCTTGGCTTTAAAGATGGCCTGTTGCAGGCGATCCACAAACAGCAGCCGATTGGGCATGCCGGTCAACGGATCGTGATGGGCGATGTGGTCGAGACGGTGCTGATTTTTTCTGAGTTGATCAACGACGCTCAGGTAGTCGGTAATATCTCTACCCGATTCGATGATGCCGGTAACTTTGCCCTGCTTGTCAAACAGGGGGTTGGCCAGTAGTTCGAAGGTACGTGTCGTGCCATCCTGTACCGGGTGGTTGTGAACCACTTTAACGGTTTTTTCACTCTCTAGAACCTGTTCCAGCGGGCATGGGTGATCTTCTCCCTGACAGGGGTGGTCGATGTGGTGTGAAATGGCATGGCATTTCGGCTGGGCAGACGCCAGTGCCTTGGCCGGGGCGGCTATCCGCGCGGCATGGTTCATCAGTTGTACCGTGTAGTCTGAGTCGATCATAAGGATAGGGTCACTGACCCCGTCGATGACCTGCTGCAACAGAGCGTGTTGGCGCTCGATCTCCTGCTGCGCCGATTTGATCTCACTGATGTTTCGGGCGATAGCAAAGGAGAGCTCTTCATCCTCGAACTTGATGTGGTTGGCTACAATCTCCACCGGAATCCTGTGGCCGTCGCGATGTTGGTGGGTGGTTTCGAAGCGTAGTGATCCGGCTTCTTCGAGTTTCCTGTCGACCTCCAGAAACCGCTCGATTGAGTGAGTGGGATCGATATCCATCACCGATTTTTTCAATAGCTCCTCTTTTGTGTAACCCAACGTTTCACAAGCGGCAGTATTGACGTACCTGAAGTGGCCATCGGGCATGATCAGATAGGCCGCTTCTGAGATATGGTCCAGAGCATGCTGGGTCAAGGCCAGCTGGCGCTCGGCCGCTTTGTGCTCCGTAATGTCCTGAACTGTGCCACGGGAGATGATCGGTAGCCCATGACTGTCAAACTGGGTTTCACACTGCTCTTTCACCCATTTAATTCTGCCGTCGGCAAACAGCAGGCGGTGCTCTATCTCATAATCTTGCTGCTCTTCCAATGAACTTAGGTAAGCGTTATTAACTTTTTCCCGGTCGTCAGGGTGAACGTTCTCAAGAAATTTTTCATAGGTGGCGGCAAAGCGCTCCGGGTCAATCTCGAAGATGCGGAAAGTCTCATCAGACCACTCCAGAGAGTCCAGCTGCAGGTTGAGGACCCAGCTGCCCATCTTGCTCATGCGTTGTGCCTCGGCCAGCCCCTCCGTCTGGCGGCGCACAGTCTCCTCGAGGTCGGCATTGAGCAGCTGCAGTTGGCTCTCAGCATCGCGACGCATCTCGGTTTCAACGGTCAGGCGCCGGTTGAGTTGTTGCAGACTGCGAAAGCGCCAGACCAACATGCCGGTAGCGACCAGCATCAACAGCAGCGACATTGCGAGCAGTGTTCTTTGGGTATTCCAGTATGGGGCGGGTGTGGCATACCAGCGGGAGTAGATATCCTTGAATCTATCACTCTGGATGAAAGTATCGACTGCTTGATTCAACTGTTTCACAAGCTGAGGCTCACCTTTGCGTACAGCAATGGCGCGTTTGATCTCTATCAACGAAGGGCTGAGCTTGCGGATATGGTCATCCAGGCCAAGTTGCTGGGTATAGCGCCAGACAACCGGGTCCGGGTAGGCGAGGGCGTCGATCTGACCACTCAACAGCGCAAGCAGGGCTTCGGACAACCGATCAAAATGTTCGAGTCTCAGTGCTTTGTCGGCAAGCAGCTTGATGGCCGCATTACCTTTGATCACCCCGACATGGTGGCCGACCAGATCCTCTAACGAGCTAATCGTCTCAGTCTCTGCCCGCACGAACAGTGATACGGAGAAGGTCTCAACCGGTGCGGTGAAGTCCGCATAAGCCTGTCGATCAGCTGTTATCCCCATATTGGGGATCAGTACAGCCTGCCCGGATTTTATGGCCTGATGGACACCCTGCCAGGTCTCATGGATCTGGTACTCCACGCTCAATCCCGCCTGTTCGGCCAATGCGTTCATCACATCGATGGCAAATCCATAGGGTCTGCCCTGCGCATTGACAGCATACTGGGGGGGGAAGGCGCGGGGGACAGCCGCAATCAGATGGGATGGCTGCGACTCCTGAAGCTGGTTTTCAGCTTGAAGAGTCCACCCTCTCTGGCCGGATGATATGGATAGAGCAAGAACAAATACAACTGCTATGAATGAAGGCTTTTTGTTGTTCATTGACTCTGTTGGTTGCAGTCGGACAGTGACTTTCCGGATTACTGCAAAATTTAGGACGGAGGGATAAAGCCGATATTACCGGCTATTTAATTATATGTCGGCAGTACAAACTCTTTTTTAACACTGTATACACTGATCTGGATCAAGTCTGTTAGTCTGATAGGCGGATCAAAAAAGATACGCAGGGGTGGTTTTGTGGAAATCTGGCAGATTCTGCTGCTTGCCATGGTTGGTGTTGCTGCCGGCTGGCTGAATGTGATGGCCGGAGGGGGATCGTTACTGACCATACCGGTGATGCTGTTCATGGGGATCTCGGGACCGGTGGCTAACGGCACCAATCGGATCGCCATACTGGCTCAGAATATCACCGCTGTGACCGCATTCAGGCGTCGTGGCTACTCCGATTTCAAGCTGGGTTTCAGTCTTGCGGCGATGGCTTCCCTGGGGGCGATTGGTGGCGCAATGGTTGGGGTGAAACTCGACGGAGTATGGTTCGACCGGGTTTTGGCGCTGGTGATGGTGGGCGTGATGATTTTGATGGCCACCGGTCACGATAAAATCAAACCGACAGGGGGCGATAGCAAGCCTAAGAATCTGTTTGCCGGGCATCTTTTGATGGTTGCTGCCGGGTTCTGGGGGGGCTTCATTCAGATAGGTGTCGGTTTCATCCTGATGCCGATACTGCACAAGGTGCTGGGACTCGATCTGGTTCGAGTGAATATGCACAAGGTCCTGATTGTGTTGGTCTATACCATTCTCGCCCTGGGCATTTTTGCTTCCAATCTTGAGCTTATGTGGTGGATTGGAATCAGCCTGGCCATCGGCAATTCAATTGGAGGCTGGTTGGGCGCTCATACCACCATCACTCATGGGGAGGCGTTGATTCGCCGGGTGCTCTACCTCGCGTTATCAGCTTTTATCATCAAGCTGCTGTTCTTCTGATTTGTTTGAGGGATAAAAAAAGGCGGGCCCAAGGCCCGCCTTTTTTAGGCTGAAACTTGCCTGGGCAAGTTTCCAAGTGTCATCAAAGATGATTACTTGGCAGCAGGAGCCTGAGCCTGAGGAGCAGCAGGAGCGCCGTAAGGAGCTACAGGAGCGCCGTAAGGAGCACCATAAGGAGCGTAACCGTAGTAAGGACGGTTGTAGTAGTTGTTGTAACCACGACCATAACCGTTGCCGGCGCCACGAGCGTTACCACTCATGTTGAAAGAGAAGTCACCGTCGCCGAAGCCGTCGCCCATGAAGTCATTGCCGTTGCCCCAGCCGTTGTTCCAAGGGTTGCCCCACCATGCAGAAGCGGAAGCAGAAGCGGCGATCAGAGCAGCAGCGGCTGCGATTTTAACGATTTTGGACATGAGATGTTCCTCAAATTTTTAAGTGTTAGAAAATGTACAAGTAAGTACTGCGTTACTCATGGAGCGAAAGAATATTAGTAATTACTAAAATAATCAAAGACTATTTATCTATCGGGTGTTTAAATTCTATAGTCATGACCTATGGGTGGTGTCAGAAGCTATCCGGCTCGGCCGTCGATGCGGGGGCGGATCAGTATCGGTAGATAGATTATTGAGAACAGCAGATAGCAGATGGACCAGGCAACTGCTGAGAGTGTTATACAGGTCGGATAGCTGAGCAGTTCGGTGACCGGTATGAAGACCCGTATAACTACGGCGATATTGATCAGTATGAACGCCAGGACCATAACTCGATTGGCACCGATCTCCCGGCCGGTATGACCCAGAGCCACCCTGGCCATCATCCCCAGGGTGGTAACGCCGATGGCGCCGGCGGTGAGTGCATGGGTGGCCAGGTTATCCGCAAAGAGTCCGATCTGGGCCATGGCTTTCAGCAGAAAACCGACCACCAGCCAGACTAATCCTGCAAACAGCACCCACAATATGGGCTTGTTCCAGATCTGGGGGTGGTGCCAGTCGTAGAGACGCCAGGCCTGAGTGATGGCGACGCCGAGAGCAAACAGCATGGGTGGCCAACTGTTCGGCAGCAGCAGGTCGCTTAGCGCCCAGAGAAGAAACAAGGCGTAAACGGCCTGCTCCCGTTGCTTACTGAAACGGGGAGCGGCGTCTGTAACCGCCTTATCGGTGAAAAAGGGGAGTACCCGGCCGCTGACGAATATCAACAGCAGCAGGATTGAGTTGATCATCAGTGAGATACCGCTTCTGCTCGTCGCCAGGAGACCCACGGCTTCAAGGTGGTAGAGAAGATTGGCGACGGCCATCATGACCAGCAGGGGGAGAAAGAGTCGGTTGATTCGATTCTCCGCTTTCACCAGTGGTCGGCTAAGGGCCGTAATCAGTGCGGGCAGGAAAAGCAGATCGATCAGGACAAACAATCCGACAAGAGTCGTTGGCACGAATGGCAATAACCGGCCGGCAAACCAGAGACCGGCCAGCAGGGCCAGGGGGGTACCTGTCGGCGTATCGATACCAGTCCAGTTTCTTACAGCGGTGAGCAGGAACCCGGCAATGATCGCCAGGCTGAATCCAAACAGCATCTCATGGCTGTGCGAGCCGACCAGCGAGTAGTGGTTAAACCCTGTCGGGCTGAGCCAAAACCAGAGCCAGAGCAGCATCAGTGCCAGTCCGGAGATTGCTGCGAGCAGGAAAAACGGACGAAAACCTAGTGCAAAAAGGGCGTAACCCCTGGGTGGAGAGGCGGGCGATCCGGGGTCACCCAAAGGAATCGTGCTCAAGGTTGTCACCTAAAAGAGGGAAAGATGACAACCCTAGAACTGCTGTTATCGTCAGACCTTGATATACATCAAAGCCGGACCGAGGTCGTTTCGTTGCAGTCCTGGTTCTGCCGGTCTGGATCATTAGCCCCCGAAGGGACCATCCGCCCGGTTGAGTGGATCCAACAATCAGTCAGGCGTGACAGATTGTTTTGCATCAGCCGAGTGGGGGTTGCCCGGTAAAGCGGATAGAGAGGTTAAAGGTCCGTTCTGTTGTAAGGCGTCGTCTCAAATTTACAGCTGTTTGGGGTGCATTCAAGCGCGTTGGACAAACCGTTGAAGTGAATGAATTTTAAGAAATGATTGATTTCTGTGAACTTGTTGGTGGTAGGAGGATCAAATTAATTGTATAAATAAGCAATTACTAATATACTTATATTAAATGAATAAGGAGCTAGTCATGTTACCGATATTACTTGGATTGATTATCGCTATGCTGTTCGGACTGTTCTCGTTTATGGTCTATGGGCTCGAAGGCCTGGTTCACTATGCCTGGATCGATACCGTTTTCTGGTCTCTGATTGCAACCGGTGTGATGGTCAGTCTGGTCAATGAATTGGGTCACTGCATCGCCTGCCGGTTAAAGAATTGGGTCAAAATCCCCCGCATTGAGTCGTTTTGCATTGAAGCGGATTGCCGTAGCCTGCTGCCTTGAGTCTGGGCTGTTCGGTCAGCGGATCAACTTGTCGATATCGGCTTCAACGGAAAAGCAGCGGTACCACATCTTCATAGACTGAAGCGAAGTGGACCTTGAGACCTTTCTGGATGTGGTCCGGCACCTCTTCATAGTCACTGCGATTATCCTCCGGCAGGATCAGTTCCCTGATCCCGGCGCGCCTTGCGGCAATCACCTTTTCACGAATACCGCCGACTGGAAACACCTGTCCGGTGAGGGTCAGTTCACCGGTCATGGCAATGTTGCGCACCGGTTTGTTTCTCGCCAGTGATAGCAGTGCTGAAGCCATGGTGATGCCGGCAGAGGGGCCATCCTTTGGAGTGGCGCCGGCTGGCACATGAAGATGGATAAAGGCTTTTTGAAAGAAGCTTTGATCCACCTTGAATTCTTCTGCGTGGCTGACGATATAACCATAGGCGATCTCAGCCGATTCACGCATCACGTCACCCAGTTGTCCGGTGAGTTTGAAGCCCCGGTTGAACTCGTGTGTGGCGACCGCCTCGATGTTCAGCGTCGCACCGCCCATGGCGGTCCAGGCAAGCCCGGTCACAACTCCGGCGCCACTCAGGTTTCGCTCATCTTTGAACAGCGGTCCACCCAGATAGTCCTTGAGATTGTCGAGGGTTATGTCGATGGGTTTTTTCGCCCCCTCAAGAATTTTGACCACCGCCTTGCGTACAATCTTGCCGATCTGTTTCTCCAGTCTGCGAACCCCTGCATCCCGTGCATAACCTTCAATGATCGCCCGCAGCACCGGACTGTTGAGTTTTATGTCCCGACGTTTCAGGCCGGCCCTGTCGAGTTGGCGCGGCACCAGATATTTACGGGCAATCTGTAACTTCTCGCTGGCGATATAGCCCGACAGGGAGATGGTCTCCATACGGTCGAGCAGCGGGCGTGGAATGGTATCGAGTTGATTGGCCGTACAGATGAACAGCACTTTCGACAGATCGAAGCGCAGGTCGAGATAGTGATCGAGAAAGTCACTGTTCTGTTCCGGATCAAGTACCTCGAGCAAGGCTGAGGCGGGATCGCCATGGTAGGATGCGCCGATCTTATCGATCTCATCAAGCATGATCACCGGGTTTTCGGTACCGGCATCTTTCATCGCCTGGATGAATTTCCCGGGCATTGCGCCGATGTAGGTGCGTCGATGGCCCTTGATCTCGGCTTCATCTCGTATACCGCCAACTGAAAAGCGGTAGAATTTTCTGCCCAGGGCTTCGGCGATGGAGTGGCCAATGGAGGTTTTACCGACACCGGGAGGACCTACCAGCAGGATGATCGATCCGGCAATCTGGCCTTTCATGATACCAAGCGCGAGAAACTCCAGAATACGCTCTTTCACATCCTCAAGTCCGTAGTGGTCCTTATCCAGAGTTTTACGGGCAAACTGCAGGTCGAGTTTGTCTTCGGAATCGATACCCCAGGGGAGCAGAGTGATCCAATCCAGGTAGTTTCTGGTGACGGAATATTCGGGTGAACCCGGTTCCAGCACAGCCAGCTTGCCCATCTCCTCATCGACCCTCGCCTGGGCCTGTTCGGAGAGTGTCAGTTTCTCCAGGCGCTCTTTGAACTTGTCCAGTTCCGCGGTTCGGTCATCCTTTTCAATTCCCAGCTCCTGCTGGATCGCCTTCAACTGCTCCCTCAACAGAAAATCACGCTGCTGTTTTTCCATCCGCTCTTCGACGGTCTTACGGATTGAGGCCTGGGCCTTGACCACCTCAAGTTCACGATGCAGCAGCTCGAGGACCTTCTCCATCCGTGGCAGCAGCTCGACGGTTTCCAACACCCCCTGCAGTTGAAATTTATCTGAGGTGGTCAGGCTGGCGGCGAAATCGGTCAGATGAGAAGGATCATCCGGGCCGAACCGGTCGAGGAACATGCGCAGCTCCTCGGCATAGAGAGGATTCAGCGGCAGCAGCTCCTTGATGGTGTTGATGATCGCCACCGCATAGGGTTTGATCTCTTTGCTGTCACTGGCGGGTTCCGGAAGATACTCGACGCTGGCGGTGAAAGGTGCTTCCCCACGAATCACCTTTTTGATGCGAAACCGCTGCAGGCACTCAACCAGAACCTGCAGTCTGCCTTCAGATCGCTGAATGCGATGAACCCGGCAGACGGTTCCGATCTGTTTGAAACTCTGCGGCGTGGCAGACTCAGCGCTTTCCGATGAAGAGAGGACAACACCAAGCAGCATGTGTGTGGAGTTGGCCACCTCCTCCATGGTTGCATCCCAATGCTCCTGTTCCATCAGCAGTGGCACCGCCTGGCCGGGAAAGAAGGGGCGTGCGGAGACAGGCAGGAGATGGATCAGGCCCGGTAGCACCTCATTGGGGCGTGCCAGGGTATTGCCGCTGATGACTTCGACGTTTTCGTCTTGGGTATATTCTTCTTCTGACATCGTGCTACCTTCAGTTTGTAGTTGCTCTGAGTGATTGATCTGACCTGAAAAAATCGTAACAGAGACTTATTCGGTGCGGCTCTCGGTGGTTGTTTATGCTCAGTTTATCGGAACACTTTCCACCATTTTGCATTAACAATCGGACAATGTCTCAGCTGGCTGTTGATCACCACAGAGATTATCTTTCAGAGTCTGCCGGTGGTCAGTGAGATATGGGGACGGTTACCTCAGTTGCAAGTCCCTCGGGTCAGACTGGATAGAGACAGTGGTTGACCTGGGGAGTCTGGAGCCGTTTACTGCCGGGAGTTGATCATTCAAGCGCCAGCTTACGAACCGCCGAGATCTCGGATGTTGGTTAAAGACCGCTTCGCTTGCCGTGGATGGCAATACAGCGATAAGCCGGTTGCTGTTTTTTACTGAAGCGGTTTTTCTCTGCAAACGAAACCGATCATTTATAACTTACCGTTTTTCTTGGTTTTTGTTTGGTTGGAACGGTTTATTCACCTGAAGGGAAGGTGATTGAACGATTCGTTCAATAGGTTGCAACCACACTGTGCTCCGCATCCCCCATTCCATTTGTGAGTAGCCCAAAATAGCTACAAATAGGTAGCCAGCTATAACCCTTTGAAAGCCCCGGTTTATCTGCCTGTCACTCGAAAATAATCCACAGCTTGAGCGGGCTTTTATCTCACTTTGAATCATATCCGGCGGCCTTGGTATAGATCTTGCGATTCTGTTGTGTGCGTTATGCGCATGTGCATTGCAGGGGAGAGCGATGCTGAGGAAGAAAAATTGATGGGGCAGATGCCCGTGTTCGTCGCTTCCGCTGGTCGGATGCAATTTTTAACCATTATATTGGGAGTCTGATAATGAAACGCCTAGCACTACTTGCAGTAGTGGCGTTGGTTGCTTGGGGAAGCGGAGGCAATACGCTGATCCCTGTAGCTGAGGCCCAAGGCAAAGCCTGTTTGGCATGTCACGACGGCATAGAACGCTTTAGTGATGGTGTGATGCAGGAAGACATTGAAAAGATGGGTGCAGAATTGGGAGACCCGGCCGGCTGTGTGGTCTGTCATGGTGGTAACCCGAAAGAAGAAAAAGATAAAATGAAAGCCCATATGGGCTCCCCCGCCGGACTAGCAAAAAAGGGTGGACCTAAAAACTTCCTGCCCGATCCTGGCGCCATGCCAGTTAACGACCAAGCCTGTGGCCAGTGCCACTCTGGATACTATGACCGTCTGAATAAATCCCTGATGAATACTGAGGCAGGTAAACTGCAGGGTAACATGTGGTCATGGGGTTACCAGAAAGACATGAAGGTTGTCTGGGGCAATTATGATGTGATGGATGACGATGGTCCTGTGCCTCTGGTTGGTACCAAGGCCTACAAGAAGTACATGAAGGACTTCGTCAAGAAGCATCCGGATCAGATGCCGAAGCGTCTGAAACAGCTGCCACAGGTTGATCTGGAGAAACTGACCGACAATCCCAACCATGCGGGTCTGACCTACTCCCGTCATGATTGTCAGCGTTGTCATGTTGGTGTGACCGGTCGGGATAAGCGTGGTGACTACCGTGGATCCGGCTGTTCCGCCTGTCACGTGCCTTACTCCAATGATGGCTACTATGAAGGTGGCGATCCAACCATCAAGAAGGACGAAGCGGGCCATATCCTGACTCACCGCATGCAGGGTACCCGTAAGACCAAAGTCAAGGTTGGTGAAGTTGAGTTCTCCGGTATTCCTGTTGAAACCTGTGTCTCCTGTCACAACCGCGGAAAGCGTGTTGGCGTGAGCTATCAGGGCATCATGGAAGCACCTTACGGTTCGCCCTTCAATGAAAAGGGTAAGAAGCAGCCTAAGATGCACACCAAGCGTTACCTGTTCATCAAGGAAGACCTGCATCATGAGATGAACTCGATTGCCGGTAACCCGCAGGGTGGCATGCTCTGCCAGGACTGCCATACCACCATCGATCTGCATGGTGATGGCAATATCCCGGGTACCACCCTGGCTCAGGTCGAGGTCGAGTGTGAAGACTGCCACGGCACCTTCAACAAACTGCCTTGGGATCTGCCGCTGGGTCGTGGCGAAGAGTTTGGTGAGATGAAAGACGGTCTGCCGACCGCCTACACCAAGCCTCGTGGACTTGGCACGAAGTGGCCTGAGTACATGAAAGACGCCACTCAGTATGAACCTCAGGATGGTTACCTGCTGACCGCGCGCGGCAATCCTCTGGGTAATGTGGTTAAGAAGGGTAAGGACGTTATCGTTCACTCCGCCAACGGTCTGGACTTCAGAGTACCTCTGTTGAAACAGATCGGCGACGAAGGCACCTTCAAGTCGACTCTGGCGAAAGTATCCATGTTCCTGATCCCACAGCATCAGAACAACATGGAGTGCTACGCTTGTCATGCCGACTGGGTTCCACAGTGCTACGGTTGTCATGTCACAGTTGACTACTCGAAAGGCAATGAGGGTACCGACTGGCTGGTCAACGCCAGTAATCGTGATCCCAAGACCGGTCTGACTCCGGATGCGCCTCCTGGCACCAACGGCATGAAGAGCCCTGGTAAAGTCATGGAGACCCGCTCCTATCTGCGTTGGGAGACTCCGGTACTCGGTATCAATGGTGAAGGTCGCGTCAGCCCGATGATGCCTGGTTGTCAGGTAACCACGACGGTTATCGACAAAGATGGTAAGACCCTGGTCAACAACAAGATCTGGGAAACACCTGAAGGTCCCGGTATCGATACCGCAGCTGTACAGCCTCACACCGCTGGCCGTAGTGCCCGTAGCTGTGAGTCCTGTCACGACAATCCAAAGGCATTGGGTTACGGTGTTGAAGGCGGTCGCTTCCTGTTGGGTGCTGACAAGGACTTCGTACTGGATCTGAAGGACTCTGCCACTGGTAAGATCATTCCTCAGAAGACCCAGGTTCAGATCCCCGGTATCCCCGGTCTGACCTATGACTGGTCTGCGATTGTTACTGAGGATGGCGAGCAGCTGAGTTCCGTAGGTTCTCACTGGCCGCTGACTGGTCCGTTGCCAGACGATAAGCGTGATGCCATCGAGAAGACCGGTGTCTGCCTCGGTTGTCACGAAGAGCGTTTCAATCCTGACTTCTGGCAGAAGGTATCCGAACCTGGCGTTATGGATAGCTTCGAGCACCAGCAGTTCATGAAGAAAGCGCTGAAAGCGATTGCTGCCCAGAAGAAGTAAGGGCATGTAGTAAACAGGTGATTATCACCTGATTGGATGGAGCCAGCCCTCTGGGCTGGCTCCACTATTTCCTTCCCCCTCGATTTGAGCACTGTGATCATCATCTATGCCGATGTTGGTCAGAGAGGCTGCTTGCTTTACAGCGCTCTGCCATTGCTCGACAAGAGGTCTTGATGACAAAGTGAATGACAATTCTCGGAATGAATGGCGGAACTAATTGGTAGGAATGTGATGATGAAGAGAGCTTTCAGTTGGTTGACGCTGGGTGTCGGTATTATCGCCGGCATTATTCTTTGGGGTGGTTTCAACACCTTCATGGAATATACAAATAGTTATGAATTCTGTACTTCCTGCCACGAAATGAATGTAGTGCAGGGAGAGTATGAGCAGTCGGCTCATGCACATAATCCTTCCGGGGTTCCGGCAATCTGTTCAGACTGTCATGTGCCAAGACCCTGGGGTGCAAAACTGGTGCGCAAAATCCAGGCGACGAAAGAGCTCTACCATTGGGCTCTGGGTACCATCGATACGCCGGAGAAGTTTGAAGCCTACCGTCTGCAACTGGCGCAGAATGTCTGGTCGACCATGGAGCAGAGTGACTCCCGTGAGTGTCGCAACTGCCATACCAATGAAACCATGCTGACGGAAAAGCAGACTTCACTGGCGCAAAAGATGCACAAAAAGCTGTTGAGCGGTGAGCAGACCTGTATCAACTGTCATAAAGGCGTCGCCCACAAACTGCCGAACATGGAGAAGCTCTATCGTGAGATGGAAGCCGAATATCTGGCTGAGGCACAGAGTGCTCAATTGGGCGATCAAGCGGTGGTATTACCCCATGAAGTGGCAATGACAGCAACCCCAGGCGGCGACGATCCTCTGGCAACCCTGTATGGCGGTACGCCATTGGCGGTTGTCAAACAGGAGGGGGATTGGGTTCAGGTAGCAAGCGAAGGCTGGGACAGGGAAGAGGGTAGCCAGATCTTCATCGACTTCAATCGGGCTGTCACACTGGCGAAGATGAGTTTTGACGGCATGGACCGGATAGAGAAGATCGAGAGCAAGCTGGAACCTGAATATGAGTTGACCTGGAACCGGATCAAACTCACCGGATGGGTGCCCCGCACGGCGATCGGACCCAGTGAGGAGCGCTACTGGGATTATGTGACCGATCTCTATGAGCTGGACTGTAACTTATGTCATAAAACCTACTCGCGGGATAAGTGGATCATGTTTGATTGGCGCAATAACCTGAAGGAGATGCGCCGTTACACCAAGTTGAGCCAGGAGCAGTTACAATTGGTGAGTAACTGGGTGCTGCGTGGTGCACGTAACGATTCGGAGGCGGATTGATGAACAAGCCTGTCGTAACGGCTCTGTTACTCTCGATGATTGGACTCGGTGTCGGACCGGCGTTGGCAAAAGCGGCTGATGAGAACGGCATGCAGGCGCAACAGATGCCGATGCCGATGAAACGGAATCACCTGTTTGAAGAGCGGGCGGGAACCTGGAAGGCGACTTGCGATGAGATGGAGCAGAGCAAGGTCTACTGCCGTATGTTCCATATCGAACAGTTCGGTGAGTGGCAAGCGAAGAATTTTATTCAGGTGGGACCGGCCTGGACGCCCGATTCGGTTGGATTTGTGGTTGCCACCTATCAGGGTTTCAAAGCCGGAACAACGGTTACCATCGGTATCGATAAACAGAGCCGTCATAAGATCACCGCACCAAAAGGCAACAATCTGATGATCTCCCCGGATATCACCGCGAAAATCCTCGATGAGATGGAGAAGGGTCATAAGATCGTAGTGACGTTCAATTCTCACAGTGGGGTGCGCCATCTCACCCTGGCTGAGTTGGGACCCTATCAAGCGCTGCTGAGCAAAGTAAAAGATCAATTGGCTGGAAACAGTAAGCCAGTGAGTTCTGAATAGGCATGGATCGGAGAGGAGGCGTTATGGCTAAATTTATGGCGACAGTCATTGCACTCTGCTTGGGTATGATGACACCGCTGATTGCTGGCGAAATGGATAGCGAACAGACATCGCAAAAGAGTTTTCGCGTGGGGGTTACCCAACCGCCCATGTTCACACTGGCATCTGCCCTGGCCTGGGGCAGTCCGGTGGAGGTTGTGTTGGTGGAGCGGGACCAGAGTGGGGATTGGGATATCCCCACCGGTCTTACCGTACTCTTCTGGAGTGGCGCGACACTGGAGCCTGTGCTTGCCAAGCAGCTGAAAGCGTCCGATCAGGCCGCTGTTTCACTGATCGATGCGGCTGGTGTACATCAGCTGGCCAAGCGGACTCCGGCAGACTGGAAAGGTCCGAATGAGGATGAAGATCCGCACATGGAGTCATTGGGTAAAGGGTATGGCATGGTGCAGACGATTCGGCCGGAAGGCATGATCGATACCATGTATTGGCTCGATCCACTGAACGCAATGGCCGCGCTGGAAGCGATCACCATGGTTTATCAGGGATTGGACCAACGTAACCACTGGGCTTATCAAGGTAACTCGGATCAGATTATTCAGGCCCTGTGGGAGTTGGATATCCGGGTTAACAAGCTTCTGCATGAAGCCAGCAGTCAGCCGTTTGTGGTCCTGCAGGATGAGTTTCAATACCTTGAACAGCGCTATAAGCTGCATACGGTCCCTGCCGGTGGAACGGCCCAGGATATCGTCGAGAAAGCCAAGGCCAGAGGGGCTAAGTGTGTGGTGGCGGCAGAACCTTTTGATCAGCATCTTATGTCGGTGCTGGATCAGGCCGGATTGAACCGGGTGGTTTTGGATCCCGCCGGTCAACAGATGCCGAAAACCACGGGTGGTTATTTTCAGTGGTTTGGCAATCTGGCCTCCAAACTGAATGATTGTGTGATCCGCTCCTGATGGATTCGCTGTTACGCATCCTGGCGCTGCTGGGATGTCTCGGGCCACTGGATCTTTTCTCTGCCTCGTTACCGGTACTGGTGAATGGAGCCTGGCTCTCCGAGAACCGACATGAGGTTGTTGTGCTTGATGTCAGATCCCGTGCCGAATTCATGGCAGGTCATTGGCCGCAATCCCGCTGGGCCGGTTTCAATGAGCTCGATTGGCAGGTTGAGCGTTACGGACTGCCCGGGTACCTGCCCGGTGAGAATGGACTGGCAGCTCTATTGGGCAGTCTCGGATTGGCGGGGCAGGAGTCTGTGATTGTCGTCGGATCCGCCAGAGGTCCCAGGCAGATTGCAGAGGCATCGCGTGTTGTCTGGAGCCTGATGATGGCTGGTTTTCAGCAGGTGGCGCTGTTGGATGGAGGTATTGAGTCTCTCTCCAGTGATGATCTGCAACAGGGTATCTCATCCATTGAGGCGAAGCGGTGCACCATCAATTGGCAGCCTGATCTTTTGGCCGACAGCAATCGGGTGGAGGATCTGCTGGACAACAACAGACCGGTAATTGATTTCCGTCCAAGCCTCTATTTTGATGGCTACAAGCGTAATCCGCAGGTAGCTGAAGGGGGCACGATTTACGATGGTGTGGGGATACCGCCTGTGCGTCTGCTGGATAAGAATACCGGGCGGTTCCTGCCAGTGGAGAGACTGCAGCAGGAGTTTCAGCGTTATGACATCCAGACAACAGGGTCACTTGCCGCATTCAGCGATACCGGTGTCTGGGCCGCATTGGGTTGGTTTGTGCTGCACCAGATTCTGCAAAACCCGAATGCCCGGCTCTATGATGGCTCCCTGGTGGAGTGGATAGACTGGGGTGGCGAGATGCATGACAGTACCGATGATATGGGTGGCCCAATCGGTTAAGTTTTTTAACTCAATTCAGATCTGTAGGTAATCAAAATGCGACAGGATTACAGCTTGAATGGAAAAAACATCAAACAAATGATTCTCCCACTCATGGGCCTGCTTGTTCTGCCTCTCCTGGCAATGGCGGAAGGGACGCCCTTCGGTTGGCAGAGAGAGGTCACTGCGCTTGTTTCTCAGCTGCAGTACAAAGAGGCAGGAGAGAAGTTAAAAAGCTACTGTGTGGATGAGAAAAGTGGTGAGCTTTGCCTGGTTCTGGCCTCTGCCTATTTTGAAGGTGAGATCAAGTTCGGTATTGAAACAAAAGATATCGTTGAAGCCTACAAATATACCAAGCTTGCCTGTGACTATGGTTCCGAGTCCGGATGTGAGGCCTATAAAGGGGCTGTTGAGAAGGGGGAGCTGCTTCAATTGGTGCTGTATGAACCTGGCATTGTGGATCGGGGTGCACAACTGAAAAAGGCGATCCAACAGGGATTGGATCTGAATGTGACAACCATGTTCAGCAGGACGCTTCTGCAAGAGGCTGTCAGTGAGGAGAAGGGGGAAGCGGTCAAGTTATTGCTGGAGAATGGAGTGGACGTCAACTATCGGGTCAGTGAAGAGGATCTGACACCGCTCATGTATGCCATCAATACAGGCAATCAGGAGTTGGTCAAGCAGCTGCTCGAGTATGGTGCTGATGTGAAACAGACGATGATCGCGCCAGACTATCTGAAAATGGAGAAGGACGTTGTGGATGCCTGTGATTTTGCCAACAAACTGGAAAAGCGCGAAATGTCAGTGTTGTTGAAGTGTGGCGATAGAACCGTAGCCCAGGAGTAGGCGAAAATTTCTTCATAAAAATAGTGAAGGATTACTCACTCATCAGGTAGTCAATCATTACGTTTCATATATTCAGGTATGACAGGGATTGGAATCATCTGTCCAATTGTTGATTGTTGTCTATTGGCGCCATCAGTGTTCATCGCTCTCTGAAATAGTAGTGACAGTCACCACAACTCATGCGCACATCGTTGACAGCTCGTTTCATTGTTTTCATATCACTTGGGTCGACCGCTTTAAGCGCCATGATCTTACGGCGATTGTGCTGTATGGCGCTTTGAAACCCTCGTGGATCGCTCCAGATCAGGGCCAGTGCCTCTGACTCCGGGTGTTGATCCCCGACCGGGAATAGATCCTGATAGATATCATTGAGGTTCAACAATGCATCCACATGGGTTGGGATGTGGTTTTCGATCGACAGTTCACCTTTTACATAACCTTGCAGAGCTTTCAGATGATTGGAGGCATTTTCCATGATTCTTGAGCGATAGTGATAGATCTCCTCCACACTGTCATCCGTGGTGGCAGTGGATGGCAGCAGCATTAAAATCAAACTGAGACGGGCAAGAAGTTTCATGTTTCCTCTTACTGGTTAATTGCAGTAATCAATTGGATTAGTACTAGGGGCTGTTGGATTAGGGTTAACAGGCCCTAACTGGCACTAACGCAATGTAGCTTCGTTCAAACTCACATCGAGGCAGTTGCTCAGCAACTTCAGGACTGGCTTGCTTTCCCAATCCACCGCACCGATCAGCATCCCTTTTACCATACCCTGCTGATCGACAAACAGTGTCTGGGGCAGAGCGCCAATCCTGTGGTCGTAGGAGATTTTACCAAACCGGTCAGCTGCAACCGGCAGATTGGTAATTTCATGGGTTCGATAGAATCGGTTCGCTTGCGAGACACCCTTACCGTCCCGGACCAGAGGGAGGATCATCAATTTGTCCTGTGAGATGCGAGCCTGAAGCCGATCCATGGATGGCATCTCCTCCCTGCAAGGGGTACACCAGGTAGTCCAGAAATTGATCAGTAACGCACGTGGGCCGGGGAGCGTATCAAGAGGAACCTTTTGCCCTTCGCTGTTATAAAACGCGTTTCTGGAAACCGGTTTAGGATCGGCATAAGCACGGAAATGACCGCTTCCGAATGCCTGGCTTTGGCATCCTTGCGGAGCCTGCGGCTCTGCCACCACAGGCCCCGAGATAAGGATAAGTCCAAGCAGGAGCAGCTGAGTGCTGCGAGGTTTGAAATAAGTCACTGGACGGCTTGCTGTGCCAGCTGCGCGAATATCTGGTCCAGGTCATCCAGCAGGCGGCAATCCTCCAGGCTGTAGGTGCTGCGCAGAGAGCTGGGTTTGCGGTAGATCACCCGGGTGCCCACATCATCCTGGAATACCGCAATTTTAAGCGGTAACTCCAATCCGGCGGCGGGGTCGTGCCACATGATGCGCGCATTCTGGTTTGATTTGCCGAATGAGATCACCTTTTTCACAGAGTTTGCATCACCGTGGTCGTAGACAGAAAAGACTTTGAAACGCTGTTCTGCGAGCTGCTTTTTCAAGCTTTCCACAATCTCGTTGGCAGAGGCCTTGGCTTCGATTTTTACCAGATCACCATCGGCTGCCAGTAGTGGGGTAATCATTAACAGGGTTAACAATGGGAGTAGGGTAATACCCCTTAGTAAACGGCTCATGATTAATGATCTCCTGACTGCTGGATCTTAAAAATACGGACGATTACTTTAACGACTTCAAGAACTCGATTACGTTCCTGCGTTGCTTATCCGACATCGGTTTCACGCCGACAACAGGAAACGCCATTTTATTGTCCGGGATGAGCGCTTTGGGATCCTGCAGATAGGCGTCGAGCGTGGCTTCATCCCAGACGATGGAGTCTGCTTTGCTGAGATGGGCGGCAGAGTATTCATAGCCTTCCACTGAACCGGCAGGTTTTCCATACACCCCCCAGAGTGGTGGGCCAACCCTGTTTTGTTTTTCTGCCGTGATATCATGGCAGGCAAAGCACTGCTTAATGGCGACTTTTTTCCCCTTTTTCACCATCTTTTTAATCATTTTGGCATCATCCATCGCCATTACTTCAACACTGGCCACCGGTAGGGCAATGACAATAGCCAGGGCAATCAGAGCAAACTTCTTCATCAAAAAACTCCTAAAACTGGAAACCTGCTGAAGTAGAAACAGAAGTTTCTACTGAGAAAGTTCCGCGTATGTGTTTAATACAGTATGGGTTTTGCTAACCTGAGTATGCCGCAATATCCATGCCAGCTGAAGTGGATTTTGTCGGTTTCCCGTTGCTGGAATTGGCTGCTAACGGTAAGGGGCCGATATATGTTTGATAGTTGGGGAATCATCGCCCTAAGTCGTCTCCAGTCTGAATCCTTTCCAGAACGTTTACAGCTGATCGTTGGCTTGTTGATTGCTTGATAAGGATGTGAAATTGAACGAATCGTTCAATCGAAAAGCATGGATATGAACAGACCGTTCCAGAGATTCCGAAGTCAGCAGTTAAAGAGAGAGTTCCTAGAGCCTGTTAACACTAATCCAATAGGCCCTAGTGGATCGCTGGGTTTACCCTTCGGAACAGACATCGTATTATCCCAGCAGCTTGAGGAAGTACCGGTAACGGGGTTCCGGGCTGCTGATTATTCATCGGGAGGCAAGGCGTGAAGCTGTTTCATCGAACACGATTTCAGAGACGCTGGCTGGCGGCGTTACTGACACTTTTTGCACTCCTCTCGGGTAAGGATTTGCTGGCGGAAGCTGCTCAGACTGAAGCGACCCAGCAGCCTGTCGGTCTGATCGGGGACTGGTGTCGGGAGAAGAAGCGCATGATCACCCACTATGCGGTCAAGCAGGGAAGTCTGTTTATCCGTGGCGGTCGAAGCGGACGGACCCACAGGGCCGATCTCAACTGCAATCACGACTATACCGAGTGCGAGGCCCAGACTATTCGTGGTTGGGGGACACCGGTGACTGAAATTCTGCGCCTGGAAGGTGAGGAGATGCATCTTACCCGGATCTGGGGTGGGGCCTGGAAAGATAAAACCTATCAATTCATCTTTACCCGTTGCCCCAAGTGGTGAGTGCCTGGTTTAGGCAGGCACTGCCTTAGAAACTCAATTCCACTGCAAACAGCAGCATGCCCAGTAGCAGCAGCAGACCCAGGGCAACCATACTCAAACCAAATCCAAAGAAGGCGATCTGTACCGCGCGGGGTGGCTGGGTAATGACGCGTTGTTGTAGATTGCCTTCGTTCTGCATGCGTTCGATCCAGGCGGGATGCTCCTGCTCCAATGCTTGAAGTTCGGCTGCGCCATGGAAAATATGTGCATTCAATGGGAAGGCGCTGGGGCGATAACTCTCGATAAAAAAGTGCACCACAAAAATGTGAGCCATCGCCAAGATGGCCTCCACCTTGTGGATCCAGCGGGCTACATTCATCATCCATCCAGGCAATACAGATGTGGTGAGCACTGAATCAAACATCACCAGGCCGGTTGTGCCAACGATCACCAGTCCCCACCAAACCGCCCAGTAGTCGAATTTCTGCCACCAGGACCAACGGTCGAATACCGGATGCTCTCTTCGACCAAACAGCCAGGCCATATGCTGATGAATCGCCTTGAAATCATTCCAGCTCCAGACCAGGCTGTCCGGCCCTCTGAGAAAGCCCGGTTTGCCGATAACGGCTGAGCGAATCAGGTAGATGATATGTGCACTGAATATCCCCAGCAGCAGCAGCCCGAACAGTCGGTGAATCCATACCGTACCTTCGGCACCGGCGAACGGGAGTGCCAGCAACTTGCCGAATTCGGTTTCGATGGTCATCCATGCCACACCGGTCAGAGAGAGCAGCATGAAACAGACGATAAGGGTTGTGTGCAGCCAACGTTCACCCGGGGAAAATCGTTCTATCAGAAGAGTCTGGCCATCGGCTTGAGTGGTTTTCCCCCGCTGCTTCCAGTGTTGTCTGATTTCACGCCAGGCCCAGACTGAGGTGTAGGGCATGAAGAACAGAAACACCCCAAACGCCAAAGCGAGAATGGCCATGGTTGACCAATAGAGGGCGGGGAATCCTTCCCGGGTCTGACTCGACCAGGGGGGCTTCTCATGGATTAGATAGCTGCCCATGCCGGGGCCGGCGTTTTCGTGACATTTGGCGCAGACCTTCTCGTAACGGTGTTCCGCATAGGCCGCTGCGTTTGGGTTGTTTATGCCGGCCACAGGTTTCGAGATGTGGCAGTCCCGACAGACCAGTTCGGTACGGGCATAGTGCAGATTTTTCTGCTGCCCTTCGTGGCAGCTGAGACAGTAGCGGGCGTGGTAAAAGGATTTTACATTTTCATGAGCATCCGCCTTGACGGAGTTGCGTCTTACCGGCCCCTGTCCTGGGCCGATGGACTCCAGCCAGCTGCTGTGCTGTTTGTCCGCTGGCACGAACAGACTTGGATCGTTGGGGTCTTCAAAACCGCTGTTTGCCGAGGCGGTGTGGCTGAACAGAGCCATCAGGCAGACTATGCAGCCGGCAATGCTGAATAAGCGAATCAGGTGGTAACGACAGGTTAAGGGGTATTGAGCCATCTTTAACTTGGATTCAGCCAACCTCTGGGGATTTTCAGTCACACTCAGCAGATCAATAGAGTTCGTGGATTACTGCCTTCCAGTTGACTGATCTGGGTCGTTTTACCGGATAGCCTTCGAAAACCGGATATTCGATATGAATCTGAGTGTGGTGTTTCAGTTTGTTTGTGCCGATCTAGTATCCCTGGCCTGTAAACAACAATATATATGGCTTGTGCTGATCTTTCATGCTTTGTAAGCTGCATGAGAGATTATTTATACCCAGTGATATTGGGGTTTCCCCGGTGGCGCCGTGTAGTTGGTAAATGATGTGGTGTTCTGGTGGAGTCTGGCTGGTTCTGTTCAGATTCATGCCGTTGTCTGTTAACGGGTCCAACATTGTGACACGACATTGCCTTACTTGACGCAGTTATCTGGTAAGGTGGTCAGATACGATTCTCAGAGATTGTTTCGACGGTAGACAGATTAGAGAAAACTATTATGAATAGAACGAGAGTGATTTCCTGGATTGCATCGATGCTGCTTCTGTTTGGCAGTGGACAAGTCTACGCTTACGGTAAAACCGGAGCGGCTCCGAATCGTGATGCAATTCCCCATACGGGCAGTGTGTTGGAGGCAATTTCCACGGCCGGTTACACCTATATCCGGGTGGAGGAGTCAAGCAGCGTTTACTGGATTGCCGTGCCGGAGACTCAGGTTGAGGTTGGTGAAAAGATCAGCTTTTACGAACAGATGCTGATGGAGAATTTTACCAGTAAGACGTTGAACAGAACCTTTGACAGAATCCTCTTTGTCGAGGCCATCAGCAAAGGTGAAGCTCTTCCGACCAAAGCCCATGCTCAGCCGTCAAAAAACAAACAGCCACCGAAACCGATCGCGGCACCACAGCCACCCGTCGAGCTGGGTGACCCGGTAGGGCGCTATACGGTAGAGCAGGTCTTTGAGAAAAAGCAGGAGCTGAGTGGCCGGGTGATAGAAGTGAAAGGCAAAGTATCAAAAGTTTCCAGCCAGATCATGGGCCGGGATTGGGTGCATCTGGAAGATGGAACCGGTAGCAAACAGGCGAAGAATCACAAGATCATTCTGCGAACGACTCAAGCCGGGGTCGGTGTCGGTGATGAGGTAGTTGCCAAGGGTATGCTGTTTACCAATAAGGACTTTGGGTATGGGTATTTCTATCCGGTTATTCTGGAAGATGTTGTATTCAACAAATAGTATTGATTAGTGTTGGAATTATCACGGTTCTATTTATTGGCCAATATTTGCGGTACTTGTCGTCCATCCGCGATCAGGTTTTTACTACTGTAAAATACTAAACCCGGCATGATCACAAAGTCAGACTGTTCATAGGTTTATTCAGTCTCTGTGGAAATGAACATCTACCCGATAAAGCGGGTCATGGATTGCTTAACAGGCTTGCCAACTTGGCAAACTCTTCAATGGCGAGTGATTCGGCACGGATGCCTGGATCGATTCCGACAGACTCGATCGCTTCTGCGGTGAGTGTCTTCTTCAGGCAGTTACGCAGCGTTTTTCGACGTTGTGAAAAGGCATCGGCAACCACCTGGCTGAAGTTATCCCAATTGTCGATCCGATATGGCAGGCTCTCATGGGGTATTAACCGGACGAAGGCTGAGTCGACTTTCGGGGGGGGATTGAACGCCCCGGGACCAATAGTAAACAGGGGGGTCACTTCCGCTCTGGCCTGCAGCATTACCGAGAGACGGCCGTAGCTCTTTGATCCTGGATCGGCACCCATCCGCTCCACCACCTCCTTTTGCAACATAAAATGCATATCTTTGATGTTGGCTGATTGATCCAGCAGGTGAAACAGCAGCGGTGTGGAGATGTTGTAAGGCAGGTTGCCAACTACCCGCAGGGGTCTCTCCGGCTCAGCCAGCCTGGAGAAGTCGAATTTAAGTGCATCGATGTTATGGATTTGCAGTTTGCCGAGCGTCGCACAGCGGTGCGCCAGTGGCTCGATCAGATCCCGGTCGAGTTCAATGGCGTGCATCTGGATGACCAGAGGCAGGAGTTCTGTTGTGATTGCCCCCTGTCCAGGACCGATTTCCGCCAGATTGTCATCGGGTTGCGGGGCAATGGCCTGGACGATACGCTGGATGATGCCCGGATCATGCAGAAAATTCTGACCAAACCTCTTTCTGGCTCTGTGTGGTGTAGGGTTGCCCATGCTGAAATTAGTATTAACAATATGTTAGGAATCAATGGATTGAGATTATCCACAAAGACCAGGCGTTTATGATATCAGTCGTGAGATGTTGAGTCGTATCGAAAACCACGACAGTGGTTTGAGTCAAGCTTCACACTTGCACACAATAAAACAATGAAATCTCCAGGTATGGAGATGCGGGATGCCACAGGCAGCCATCAATAAAAGTGTGCTGCACCCACCCCCACCACACTAACGACACCGGTTGGAGAGATCCCTCCTTTACCAGATTGTCGATCGGTATGGCCCGGAATTCAGGAATCTGATGGTAGCACAGGGTAAGCCTTTACCTGTACATGTTCAGCAAGAATTTTCGAAGTATCTCAAATGCAGCTGCCTGGGTTATGGGCACCTGGCGGGTGTAATGCATAAGCTGCCATCAAGAACACTTGGTCGCCGGGTTAGTAACAGCAATTGCCGTATCGACTTGACGCCTGCCAAGTGTGGCAAAGGTCGCCGCAGAATCTTAGGGCTTGTTTATTGAGAGCAACGGGCCGAATTGGCATCACCTGTGAAAATAATCGTAACTTATTATAACCGATTGTAATCAAAAGCTTTTCTAAAGTCGATAATTCGTTTCAGCGCTTTTTTAATAACTTTTTTACCATTTCCAAATCAACACTTGTCGCAAAGAGATATTTGCTTTCCTACCACTTGGTGAGACGCTGTTTTGAAAAGAGTTTCTCTTTGTAAATCAATGGGGCGAGATCTACGTGAAAAGCCGGATTGGCTGATTTTCACTGTTATACTAAACCTTTTCCTACAGCAGTCGCTAAAGTACCAAGAACAAATAAGAGTAAAGGAGTAACACCCTATCCGTAACCCTAGTTAATCACGGAGAATCAGCGGTGAACCCGACCACATCCGAAGTCAGCAACGATCTCCAAATCGGTTTCACTTCAGCGCTTGGGTCTTTGCGAAAGTATACCCTGGTTGCCGTATTAACATGGACATTGCTGATCACAGGTGTTTTTGCCTGGACAGTACACGATCAGGGTAACCGTGAGTTCGCCACCGCACTCAGCGTGGCTCGCGCCTACTACGAGAAAGATCAGGCAGTACGCCAGTGGATTGCGGCTCAGGGCGGTGTCTATGTGAAGATCACAGAACAGACACAGCCTAATCCCCACCTGGTGGACCTGCCACATCGGGATGTCACCACCGATGCGGAGCAACAGCTCACCCTGATGAATCCGGCCTATATGATTCGCAAGATCAACGAGCGTTTCAGCCGGATGCATAATGATTATATCCACATCACCAGCCTGGAACCGCTGCACGAGGAGAATGAGCCGGACGAGTGGGAGCGGGGGGTGCTCGAGAACCTTGAAGGGGAGTCGGACGAGGTAGCAAAAATTGTAGATTTTCGCGGCCAACCCACGCTGCGGATGATGCGCCCGATGGTCACAAAACGACGCTGCCTGAAGTGCCATGAACGGCACGGCTATAAAGTCGGTGACATCCGCGGTGGAGTCTCCATCGCCATTCCCATGGCGCCCTATCGGAAAGACAGCAGTGAACATTTGCTGCTGATCGGCACAACCCATGGGGGAATCTGGCTCTGTGGATTGTTGGGTATCGGCTTTTATACACAGCGGGCTCGCCGTCATCTTGAAGATCGCCAGAACGCCATACACTCACTGGCCCAGGCGAGTAACTACAACCGGTCGGTCATCGGCGCACTGGGAGAAGGGTTGCTCGGATTCGACGACAAGGGACGCTTGACCTTCCTTAATCCAGCGGCGGAACAACTGTTGGGTTGGAAAGAAAACGAACTTCTTGGCAAATCGATTCACGGTTTCATCCACTATCTGAAAACGGACGGTTCTACCTGCAGTGAGGATGAGTGTCCCATGTTGGGAGTGCTGCAGAGTGGTGAATCACACTCCAGTCGAGATGACCAGTTCATGAGTCGGGAGCGCAAGGCCATACCCATCTCCTACATCACCACACCCCTCTTCGAACAAAATAGTATCGTAGGTGGCGTGGTGGCCTTTCAGGACATCACCGAGCAAAAACACAATTTGCAGCGTATCGAATACCTGGCCCATCACGACAGCCTTACAGGTCTTCCCAATCGGGCCGCATTTCTGGAGGCTGTGGATAATGCACTGGCCCATGCCCATCGTTACGACCACGGCCTTGCCCTGCTGTTTTTGGACCTGGACAACTTCGGCGTGATCAATGACAGCGCCGGGCATACAACCGGCGACGAACTGTTGAGCGAGGTAGCGAAACGTTTACGACCTGAGATTCGCCAGCCTGACTTTGTAGCCCGTCAGGGTGGTGACGAGTTCCTCATTCTAATGATGCCGGATGGAAAAGAAGAGCAGATGGAGGATGCTGCTGGGTATCTGGCTTTAAAAGCTACAACCCTTGCCCAACGTATACTGGATACCATGCGCGAACCTTTCCTGTTGGACGGTAAAAGCTACTATGTCAAAGCCAGTGTCGGCATCAGTCTCTATCCGGAGGACGCCAAGGATAGAGTTGAGTTATTGAAGAACGCCGATGCCGCCATGTACACCGCTAAAGGCGAGGGACGCGACACCTATGCGCTTTACGCTGGCGATCTGGCCCAGCGGATCCAACACCGCCATATGTTGGAGACGGGGCTCAACCAGGCAATGATAAAAGAGGAGTTTCACCTGGCGTACCAACCCATCGTGGACCTGAATGACGGCAGAATATTGGCCGTGGAAGCCCTTCTGCGTCTGGACTCGGCCACACTTGGTAAAGTCTCGCCCGTAGAGTTCATCCCGGTGGCGGAGGAGTGCGGTCTGATTCTACCTATCGGCCGTTGGGTGCTGCAGACTGCCTGCCGGCAGATGGCAGAATGGTATGGCTCGGGCTTGGATCTGAAAGTGGCCGTTAATCTGTCGACGCTTCAGCTTCAACGAGAAGATTTGGAAGCAATTGTACTCCAGGCCTTGGAGGATGCACAGATTCCTGCTTCGAAACTGATTCTGGAGATCACGGAAGGTGCCACACTGCATGCCTCCCCCATCGTCATCGAGCGGCTGGAACGGCTGCATGAACTGGGCATCGGTCTGAGTCTTGATGATTTCGGTACCGGCTACTCCTCTCTCAGTCGCCTTAAGAATCTACCGGTTGATACATTGAAGATCGATAAATCATTCGTAAACGGTGTAGTGACAGACCGGGATGATGAACAGATTGTACTTACCACCATTGAGTTGGCCAAGAATCTCAATAAACGGGCTTTGGCTGAGGGTATTGAGAGCCGAGAGCAATGGCAATGTCTTGTACGAAACGGGTGTCAGCGGGGGCAGGGGTTCTTTTTCAGTCGTCCGGTCGATGCTGCCGCCATAGAAAAGCTGATACGCGAGGATGGACACTGGAATCGCAATTTGACCAACTGAGTCTTTTCGAGAATGATGAATTTTTTCATTCCGTAATTACCTTGCTCTTGAATAGAGGGTCACTTGAGGACAATCGTTACCAATCGACCGTCGCAATAAACAGGCAACCGGTAAATGGCTTGCCCGATGGATTCATGACGCTTTTTTTTCTTCCCTAATATACAGGCCGTGGCGTTTTTTGTACTTACTGACTGTATGCGTAATGAGTCATCACAAGGGGCTTAAAGCATTAAACTGTCTGTTACCTGAAATGGAACTTAGTGATTGCATGGAATCCTTTAACGAACTAGATAAGCAAGATGCCGACCTTGCGAAACTGAAAGCTCTTCTTCAGATCGTCTCTATCCGAACACATTGTGTCTCGATCAATAGTGTTCTTATCGATAATAAAGATTCCGGTGAGATCTACTGCCTATGGGGACAGTTCAGCGTTTCACGGGAAGAGATTCGCTGCGGTGAAAGTTGGTACAAGTGAATGACCTGTGTCTCTATCGGTTAGGAATGTCCATCCAGGCTTTGTTGCTCAAATGGCTCATTGTCTGTGAATACAATCATAATGGCATTGATCCAAAGCAAATTGAGTATCTATTAATCCGACAACTAAGTATCTTGTGATCAGCGAGTTTGTAAGGCTTATCTGATATCAATACAGTTATCATGCTTGTGTATTCATTAAGAAGTGATGATTTTCTCAATCCTTCAATAAAAAAGCCGGGCATCGCCCGGCTGGTGCTGAAATATAAGGTTCTTAATGGGCGCCAACAGCTTTTGCAGCCGCTCCGGCAGGTACACTGAATGCGGAAGCGTTGACCAGGAAGTGTACCCAGATGCTGGCCCCGTAGCCGAGCGCAATTGCCCAGCTCCATTTCAAGTGGGCCATGAAGGTATAAACGCCACGGGCGGTTCCCATGACTGCCACGCCTGCGGCTGAACCAATCGCAAGCATTGAGCCGCCAACACCGGCCGTCAAAGTAACCAACAACCACTGGCCATGAGACATATCAGGCATCATGGCAAGTACCGCAAACATAACCGGAATGTTATCAATGATCGCAGAGAGAAAACCAACCAGGATGTTGGCATTGGTTGTGCCCAGGTCGACATACATCATTTGAGATACCAGCGAGAGGTAACCGAGCGTTCCCAGGCCGCCAACACAGAGGATGATGCCGTAGAAGAACATTAACGTATCCCACTCGGCGCGCTCCAACGATTTGAAGATATTGTAATGGTTACTGCCATGGCCATGATCATCCTGAGCGCCGCGCTGTTGTGTCGCATTATCCTCCAATGCCATATGGTGTTCACCAAGATTGAGGTTGTCATCGGCAACCGCTTCACTCTTTTCTGCGGTCTTAATGGCATCCCGGCGCTTCAAATAGTATCCGTAGAACTTGAGCAATCCCAAGCCTGTCATCATGCCGACTACTGGAGGAAGGTGTAAAAAGTTGTGCGCTGAAACGGCCATGACGATTGTCAGGATAAACAGACCGACAACGAACCATGCGCCATGTCGTAATCTGAATTCACCGGACTCAATCGGTTCCGGTTTTTCATTGGATACCGCCATTGACATGATGGCTGCCGGTATCAGCCAGTTGACCAGTGAAGGGAGAAACAGAACAAAGAACTCCTGAAACTGAACAATACCTTTTTGCCAGACCATCAGTGTGGTGATGTCACCGAATGGAGAGAAAGCTCCTCCGGCATTCGCTGCAACCACAATATTAATACAGGCAATGGCAACAAAGGTTGTATTGGTTCCGCCTACGGCCATTGCCACAGTTGCCATCAGCAGGGCGGTAGTTAAGTTGTCGGCAATTGGCGATATGACAAAGGCCAGAACACCGGTTAGCCAGTAGATTGTTTTTAATGAAAACCCACGCGAAACGAGCCAAATACGCAACAGATCGAATACCCCCCGTTCTTCCATGGTGTTGATATAGGTCATGGCTGCCAACAGGAAGAGGAAGAGTTCGGCAAATTCCAGCAGGTTATGCCGAACAGCCGCTTCTGCCGTGTGGGTGTCCCCGGAATTGGCATAGACAATCGCCACAATCATCCAGATGATGCCGGCAGCTACCATCACAGGCTTGGACTTACGCAGATGCAGAGCTTCTTCAGCAATGACAAGTGAATAAGCCATAACGAAAATTATGACACAGACTATGCCTGCCCAATGAGTCGTGAAGTCCTGAAGCTGGATGCCGTCACCACCTGCCATTACCAGTCCTGGCAGGGCAAAGAGCAAAAGTGCGATCAAACACTTTGAAATGTTCATTGGTATCTCCCTTTTCGATTCTGATCTCATTTTTTTTATACTGCTTTATTCAGGTAGCGGCAGAAAACTACGGTAATTTATTATTTTTTCACTAAATATAGTGGATTCGGGCTCAACATGGATTGGAATGAGTCTGACTTCCGCAATTACCACAATGGCAATTGCTGACTATCGATCCGATCAGATCTTGTTGAAGGTTGGATCTGGGGGGAACTGTGGAAAAATCATTTGATGAGAATGATATCTCTAATTTCGAGTTTTGACTTATGTTGACATATGGCTTCAATTATGGCGGTATTTTTAAATATTTAACTTCATAACATGCTGAATAATTAGGAAAAAAGATTGAAGAAGGTGCCGGATTCGTCCTTTCTCCCGTTTATGAGTCGCCTGGTTAAGTCCAAAACCACTCCTCTTTGTTATCCCTACTGATCTGTATTCCGAATGGTGACACTAGGCCGATTTCAAATCTGCGATGCATTCCGGTCATAGCCTCATGCTGGTCACGATTGAATACTCAGTACGGCTGCTTTTTTTCTACCCGGTTATCAGGTAGCCTGCCTGCGGCCGTCGGATTTATCTCTCTTGCCCCTATCAAGATCTTTCTTTTCGCCTGGTATAGACAGACTATTTCAGTTGGCACTAGACTGCTGTAAAGGGTCAATGATCTACCGTGGCGTCTCAGTCCGGTATCGTTCAGAACTGAAAAAGCAATTTGTTATTACCATGTTTCACCGCAAACCAAACCAATCCAATCGTGATTTTAAAAAATGACTGCCAATATACGATTAGCCAATCTCTTCTCAGCCCTCAATGATGAGCAGGTCAAACAGATACTGGAGAACAGCAATACACTGAAACTGCAGGATGGCGAATCCCTGTTTGAGAGTGGTGACAAAGCCGAACGGTTCTATCTCGTGATTGGTGGCCAGATCAAGCTGTTTCGGGGTTCACCCAGTGGCGATGAGAAGATTATCGACATCGTTCAACCCGGCAATACTTTTGCCGAAGCAGTCATGTTCATGAACAATCCGGTCTATCCGGTCAGTGCTCAGGCTTTGGGGCCAGCCCGGGTGATGTCTTTCGACAACAAGCGCTTTCTGGATATTCTGAGTCATTCCAATGAGACCAGCTTCAGGATCATGGGGACCATGAGTCAACGGTTGCGTGGCCTGATCCGGCAGATCGATGAGTTGACTCTGCAGAGTGCCACCACCCGGCTCTGTGCCACCCTATTGCGTTATATGGAGGAGGCCGGGAGTGAGGTTTTCAAACTGCCGGCGGCCAAGGGTGTGCTGGCGGCGCGTCTCTCTATGAAGCCTGAAACCTTTTCCAGAATTTTACATAACCTGAGCAGTAAACAGATTATCAAGGTGACCAGTAATGAGGTCTCGGTATTGGATGTTGAACAGCTCAAACAGCTGGCCCATACCGAGGCTGTTGTCGGACTTGAGCCCGATGGTTCCGCGGTCGCGCACCATCCCTGTGTTTCACACAAGGATCTTGAGTGAGTGATCGACAGATGGCCGAGGTGAACTGTCTCTATTGCGGTAAAAAGATCGCCGATGATCAAGCCGAATGTCCCCACTGCGGCGCCGTATCACACTTCCAGAAACGCGGTTTCCGTTCTGGGGCAAGAAAGAAATTCATTATATTTTTCATTGGCTTGGTTGTCTTCTGCGGTTTCTTTATTTTCTGGTTGCCCCGTTAACCCGACACCCGGCGGGGAAACGCAATTTGACGAAGGTCAAAGCCACAGTCTTCTCCTGTGATATCAATCTACCTCACGATAGGATTCAGGAGACATTCCGATGGCTCAGCCGTTTACAAAAATAGTGGCGCGTAACATCTTTTACGGTGGTACCGCTTTTTTCTTTCTGCTATTTCTTGCCCTCACCTTCGATACCATGGGCCAGCTGCCACAGCGGGATAACCGTGATGCGCTCTCCGGGGAGCTGGGGCCGGTTATTACCCAAGGCAAACTGATCTGGGAGGAGAACAACTGCATCGGTTGTCATACCCTGTTGGGTGAAGGTGCCTACTTTGCTCCGGAGCTGGGGAATGTCTACCAGCGATACGGTAATTCAACAGACGCCATCAAAGCCTTTATCGCCAGTCGCCCGGCTGAAGGTATTCCCGGCCGTCGCAGCATGCCGCAGTTTAATTTCAGCGACGAAGAGCTCACTGCGATTGCTGAATTTCTGAAATATGTCTCGGAAATCAACACCGCCAATTGGCCGCCGAATATCCAGGGTTAAGCGAGGAAAAGAACATGCAATATCAATCACAAGCGGTTGCCAAACCCTATTTCATCGCTGCCATCGCCCTGTTTGTGGCGCAGGTACTTTTTGGTCTGATCATGGGCCTGCAGTATGTGGTCGGTGATTTTCTCTTTCCGGAGATTCCCTTCAATGTGGCCCGTATGGTCCACACCAACACCTTGATCGTGTGGCTGCTGATGGCTTTCATGGGGGCGTCATACTATCTGGTGCCTGAAGAGGCGGAGACTGAGCTCTACTCACCTGGGCTGGCTACTCTGATGTTCTGGGTATTTCTGGGTGCCGCAGCGCTGACTGTTGTGGGTTATCTGTTACTTTCCTACTCCACGTTGGCGGAAGTCACGATGAACAAGCTCCTGCCAACCATGGGTCGAGAGTTTCTAGAGCAGCCGACCATTACCAAAATTGGTATCGTCATTGTTGCATTGGCGTTTCTGTTCAATATCGGTATGACAATTCTCAGGGGACGCAAAACGGTCATCAATCTGGTGTTGCTGATGGGGCTGACCGGGCTTGCTGTGTTCTTTCTCTTCGCCTTTTACAATCCTGATAACCTGGTTCTGGATAAGTACTTCTGGTGGTGGGTGGTACACCTCTGGGTTGAGGGTGTGTGGGAGTTAATCCTCGGTGCGATTCTGGCATTCGTCCTGGTGAAGACCACCGGTGTCGATCGGGAGGTGATCGAGAAGTGGTTGTATGTGATTATCGCCATGACCCTGATCACCGGGATTGTGGGCACCGGACACCACTACTACTGGATCGGTACACCGGAATATTGGCAGTGGTGGGGTTCCATCTTCTCCGCCATGGAGCCGATCCCATTTTTCATGATGACGGTTTTCGCCTTCAATATCGTGAACAAGCGTCGTCGCGACCATCCCAACAAACCGGCCATGCTGTGGGCTCTGGGAACCGCTGTGATGGCGTTCCTCGGTGCCGGCGTGTGGGGCTTCCTGCATACCCTTTCACCGGTCAACTATTACACCCATGGTTCACAGATCACTGCAGCGCATGGCCATATGGCCTTTTATGGCGCCTATGTGATGATCAACATTACGATTATCTCCTACGCGATGCCCCTGTTGCGCGGCCGTAATGCGGCCAATCCGGTGAAGTCCCAGGTTTGGGAGATGTGGTCGTTCTGGTTGATGACCATTGCCATGGTCTTCATTACCCTGTTCCTCACCGGTGCCGGCATTCTGCAAGCCTATCTGCAGCGCATGGGAGAGAATCCACAGCCCTTCATGGTGGTACAGGAGCAGATCTCCCTCTTCTACTGGCTGCGTGAGATTGCCGGTGTGATCTTTCTGATCGGCCTGGTGGTCTACATCGCCAGTTTCTTTGTGGGTCAGAACGATCCGGAGGCTACCACCGCAAGTTGAGAATACCCTCTGAAGGATTAATTCCTTCATTCCTGTGGCCGGCACTGAAGTGCCGGCCTTTTTTTAACAGGTCTTTGAGTGGCCATGACGGCAGATAGATCAGTTTTACAGAGTAACTACCCGCCGGGTGATCTGGCGATATGGATCTTCATCCTGGCGGAACTGGCCGTGTTTGCAATCTTCTTTGCCGCCTATGCGTTTACCCGTCTGCAGCATGTGGAGCTGTTCAATGAGTACCAGCTGACACTGGACGGGGAGGCGGCATTGATCAATACCCTGGCGTTGATCACCAGCTCCTATTTTGTGGTTCGTGCAGTGAGTGCCATTAAGCAGGACGATCGCAGGCGCTGTGTCCACTGGCTGCTGGCAGCACTCTCCATGGGACTGCTGTTTCTGATTGTCAAAAGTATCGAATATATCCACCATTACAGTGAGGGGATCAATCTCAGCAGTAATACTTTTTATATGTTTTATCTCTCCCTGACTTTTTTCCATTTCATGCATGTCATCATGGGGATGGTCATTCTTGCGGCAATCGCAGTGATGGCAGCCAGGGGTAAATACAGTCGCCAGGAGCATACCGGAATCGAGAGCGGTGCCTCATACTGGCACATGGTCGATTTGGTCTGGTTGATTCTGTTTCCTCTCGTCTATTTGATGCGGTAATCGGACCATGAAGCAGCTAAGCGGTTATCTTGGTATTCGTCCCTGTACCCTGACTTATCTGTTGTTGATCGCCATCAGTCTGACCACCTTTCTGATTGGTAAACTGGGATTCAGCGGTCTTGGGATGTCTCTGTTGGTGTTGTTTCTGGCGTTGATCAAAGGACAGTTGGTGGGAAGCTATTTTATGGGGCTCGGCAGTGTCCGCGGTATATGGCGCTGGCCGGTTTTTATCTGGTTGTTCATTCCGGGTATCCTGATCGGAATGGCCTTCTATCTATCCTATCAGTGAGGTGTCCGGTTTGAACGAGTTACCCTTCTACAAACCCCAGGGGAATGAGATCGAGCTGTTTGAGCACGCCTATCGTCATCAACTTCCCCTGTTGATCAAGGGGCCTACCGGGTGCGGCAAGACCCGCTTTGTAAACCACATGGCAGCCCGTCTGGGGCGACCCGTATACACCGTGTCATGCCACGATGACCTTACCGCGGCCGACCTGGTGGGGCGTCATCTGATCGGTGAAGGGGAGACCTTCTGGAGTGATGGTCCATTGACCCGGGCGGTGAGGGAGGGGGCGATCTGCTATCTGGACGAAGTGGTGGAGGCGCGCAAGGATACCACGGTCGTGCTTCACCCGCTGACCGACGATCGGCGTATTCTGCCGATCGAGCGTACCGGTGAGATCCTGCATGCGCCGCCGGAGTTCATGCTCATCGTCTCATACAATCCCGGCTATCAGAATCTACTCAAAGGCTTGAAGCCGAGTACCCGTCAGCGCTTTCTGGCAACCCGTTTCGATTTTCCGGAAAGCGAACTGGAACAGCAGGTGCTGATCAGCGAAACAGGAATTGAGGCGTCCCTTGCCAAGCGCCTGGTAACCCTGGCCAATGCCCTGCGTGCGCTCAAGGATCATGATCTGGAAGAGGCGGCATCAACCCGCCTGCTGGTCTATACCGCTACCTTGATTGAGGGTGGATACGCACCGTTGGAGGCGTGTCGCGCCGCCCTGGTTGAGCCTCTGAGTGACGATCAAGAGACCGTTGCTGCGCTGATGGATGTGGTCGAGGTTACCTTCGGTGGTTGAGCCGGATCGGCAGATTGAGAATCTCAGCGAGGATAAGACGCTGGCTGTGATCAGTGAAGGTCTCTATCTGTTGAATCTGTTGTTTCCCCTGTTGCCGCTGTTAGCGCTGGCCTGGCTTTGGCAGCGCCATCGGGGTAGCGCTACGGGTTTGCTTGCCAATCATCTGCATCAGGCATTCATTGGTGCCGTTATCGCAACCCTGCTCTTCACCGCGGCAAATCTGTTGATCATTGTTCTGGGAGGTTATCGTTCGCTGCATGCTTTGATCATCTTTGAGCTCTACTACATCATCTGTGTGCCCCTGTTACTGATTCCGGGTCTGCTTGGCCTTATCAAAGCCATGGCGGGGCAGACCTATCGTTTTCCCTTGATCGGCCGGGTTGATGTTTAGGCGCAGCTCAATCCTGCAACGTCGACGCGCTCTGTTTCAGGCGGCTTTCTTTTGTCTGTTTATCCTGGCGCCGCCCCTCGATCTGTTTCGTTTCGACCTGAACCTCAATCACTTTATTCTGTTTGGCAACCACTGGACGCTTGGCCTGGATGCTCTGATCGAGGGAGACATCAGCTCTCTGCAGGGCAGTTTCAATATCATCTTGCGTGGTTTTCTGCCCCTGCTGTTGGTTATCGGCGGGTTGATCTGGGTCGCCTGGCGATTCGGACGATTCTATTGCGGTTGGCTCTGTCCCCACTTCTCGGTGGTGGAGATGATCAATCGACTGATGTTTCATGCCAGTGGCAGGCAGAGCCTGTGGGAGCGTCAACCGCTGCCACGGCGCCAGGCGGATGGGACGATGGTGAAGTTCGACTGGCGCTACTGGCCGCTTACCCTGTTGTCCGCCGCCTTTTTTGCCCTGCTCTGGGCGGTGGTACTGCTCACCTATCTGTTGCCTCCGGAGGAGATCTACCACAACCTGCTGCATGCATCGTTAACCCCTAACCAGGCCCGTTTCATTGGTGTTGGCACACTGCTGCTGTTTATTGAATTCACTTTCGCCCGGCATCTCTTCTGCCGTTTTGGCTGTGCAGTGGGTCTGTTTCAAAGCCTCGCCTGGATGGCTAATGATCGGGGTCTGGTCGTTGGCTTCGATCGAGACCGGGCAAGGCATTGTTCAAGCTGCAACAGTGCTTGTGACAATATCTGTCCAATGCGCCTGAAGCCACGCTCGATCAAGCGTCGCATGTTTACCTGTACCGAGTGTGCTCAATGCATTACTGCTTGTGAGCAGGTGCAGGGATCACTCGAACAGAGATCTCTCCTCAAATGGGTCAGTGATGCGGAGGCCGTTGCCGTGGCAACCGGCCGGCCTACAGCAGAGGAGGGCGGTAAGCCTGCAGATAGAACGATACCGTTCAATGGTGGCCACTGATGGAAGAGCGGGTTGGTGAACTCTGGCATCGACTGATCACACGTGCAGCGCAGAGCCGTTACCCGGAAGCGGCCGTCACGCTGCAGCAGGTTAATACCCGTGTCAGTATTTTGTTTCGAGCGTTGGGGGGTGATGGTGGTTTACAGGTTGAAGCCGCCCATGCAACGGAACACGCCGCACGACGCAGTTTATTGCATCGCATTGCCGGGGATAATAAGAAGGCCGAACTGGCCTGGCGTGATGAGCAGTATCTTCGGCTGCCCGCAGTGATCGACTGTTTTTCTACCACGCAACTGAATCGGGATCTCTACCGCTGGCTGGTGGTTCTTGCCGTGGGTAAACAGCTGGAGGATGAACCCTGGTTCAGTCGGAATCAGCGTCTGACCTGTGAGGTGCTGGAACACTACCCCAGCATCCGGCCGCTCTATCAGCGGCTGGTGTCGGCTCACCTGGCACAGCGTCTGCAGCCCCCATCCCATCAGCCATTGGAATTGGCTCAGGAGTCCGCTATACGCCAGGCACTGCTTGAACCCGGCAGCATTGAACATCTGCCTCAGGCACACCGGCCACCGCATCCCGTGCCACTCTGGCTTCATCCCTGCCCACCCGTCAGCATGAGTCGCCAGCAAAACCGGGATTACCGTGAGAGCAGCAGCGGCGGCGGTAGTAAAGCACTGGAATCTGAGACTAAGCGACTGGCCGAGGAGAGTGATAAGAAAGAGACCAAGGGACGGGGCTTGGTCACCATTCGCATGGAGAATATCTTTACCTGGGGCGGCTTTCTCAAACTGGATCGGGATGCGGAAGAGAATGAGGATTTGGAGAGCGCCGCCGATGCCGCTCAGGATATGGATCTTATCACTATCAGTCGTGACGCAAGAGGCGCCGCTGGAAAGTTGCGTTTTGATCTCGATCTGCCGGCCGCAGCGGAGGACGATCTGGTACTGCATGAGGGTTTCCTGCTGCCGGAATGGGACTTCAAAAAGCGCCAGCTGATTCCCGACCTGTGTCGAGTGGTGCCGATGCTGGCGGCTGACGCCGGTAGTAGTACGCTGCCGTCTCATCTCTACCGGACAGCAAAAAAGCTGCGGGCTCAATTCCAGTATTTGGCGCCTTCACGGAAGTGGTACAAGGGCCAACAGGATGGCAGTGAGATCGATCTGGACGCCTACTTGCGTTTTGCCACCGATCGTATCGCCGGTCACGCTTCCACCGATAACGGTCTCTATCGCCTGTTGAAAGCGGGATCCCGGGATCTGGCCTGCCTGCTGCTGGCGGACCTCTCACTCTCCACAGATACCTGGGTGGACAACCATGCCCGGGTGATCGATGTGATCCGTGACAGCCTGTTCCTGTTTTCCGAAAGTCTATCCGCAACCGGAGATGCCTTTGCCATCTATGGCTTCTCTTCCCGTAAACGGGATCCTGTCCGTTTTCATCAGATCAAGCGGTTTGATGAGCATTACAACGGCGCTATACGTGGACGCATTCAGGCCATTAAACCCGGTTACTACACCCGTATGGGGGCGGCAATCCGTCACAGTACCTCGATTCTCAAAGAGCATCAGTCGGAGCGTCGCCTGTTGATGATACTCAGTGATGGTAAGCCGAATGATCTGGATAAGTACGAGGGTCGATACGGTATCGAGGATACCCGTGAGGCTGTTCGTGAGGCTCGTGCGGAGGGTCTGGAGCCGTTCTGCGTCACCATCGACAGCAAGGCTAATGACTATCTGCCTCATCTGTTCGGTTCAACCGGGTATGTGGTCATCCGCAAGCCGTCAGAGCTGCCTCGTGAACTGCCGCGACTCTATGCCAAACTGACAAGTTGAATCATTCGGGAGAAGATGATCGATCATGAAGCCGATGAACCCTGGCTTGACTGTGGCTGAATAAGGTCTACTGGTTGGTTTTAATGCGCTTAACAGACTTTTTCAGAGACTGTTTCTAGACCGGTCAAGTGTTTCGCCAAGGCTTGCGACTGATTGCCGCAAGTCCAATCTGTTTTGATATTCCACCTTATGTCGTTTGATGCGGGAAATAGTTGATTGAATGATTGCGCACCGGTGTGGTGCATTATGCGCAAGTCTTTGAATCTCTCTGTCACAAATGTGTTGAATTTCAGGTGATCGGGGGGCTGTCTTGCGGTGTCTCGATTCAAAGAAATATTCATAAACCAGACCAGGAACAGTGCTACACTTGATTGACACAGAGAATATGAAGTGACTCATTATGCTCAAGTTTCAGGAGCCACCAAAAGAATACAACGATGTCTTCCTGGAAGACACTGACAAACCGCTGCCCAAGGTTCTCAATCAAAACACCCGTTACATGTTTCTGAGCACCATCGCCAAGGGTGGCAAATCCTTGATCAAGACCTGCAAGGATATGCATCTGAACCGGGTGGTTGCGTATAAAACCCTCCGCTCCGAATTTGTCGATGATGAGATAGAGAATATCCGTCTGCTCCGCGAAGCACGGGTCTCCGCCATGCTTCAACACCCAAATACAGTGCCTATCTATGAGATCGGACGAGACAATCGGGGGCACTACTATTTCACCATGAAGCTGGTGCATGGCTATACGCTGCGGGAAATCCTGAATTATCGTGAGCGTTATGATCTGACTCAGCTGGTCGAGGTTGTTGTGCGGATTGCACATGCCTTGGGTTACGCCCATGTGCATGGGGTCGCTCATCGTGACATCAAACCCGAGAACATACTGGTCGGTCCATACAATGAAGTGCTGTTGATGGATTGGGGGCTGGCCAAGGTCTGGAGAAAGGATGGCACTACTCTGGAAGAGCCAGGGGAAAGCAAAACTGTGGCTGATGGCGATAAATCGATAACCGGCTATGGCAAGTTGCAAGGTACCCTCTGTTATATGTCACCGGAGCAGATTCGGCGTGATCCGGATATCAGCTTCAGTACGGATATCTACAGTCTGGGATCAGTCCTCTATGAACTGTTGACAGGGCAGACCCCATTTGACAGTGACAAGACCTATGAGATCCTTGAAATGGTGGAAAACCGCCAACCGGAGAGACCTTCTGAAGTGAGTAAATATGCGCTACCGAAAGTTCTCGAAGATCTCTGTATGAGATGCCTGGCCAAGGATCCCGCTTCAAGACCGGAGTCCATGACAGAGGTGATACGCACTCTGGAACATGAGTGGGCAAGTGTGAAGTGAGGTGTCGGGAGCTTCTGTTACCCGGTCACTGAAGCACTAATAAAAAAACCGGAGCGGCATAGCCGCTCCGGTTGTTGATCGCACTCAACCAGAGTCGGATCAGCCAAGAGCCTCTTTGGTGATCTTGACGATGATTGCGGCAACCTTATAGGGATCCGCATTGGATGCCGGACGACGATCTTCCAGACGACCTTTCCAGCCATCCTCGACCGTACCAACCGGGATACGAATCGACGCACCACGGTCGGAAACACCGTAGCTGAACTGGTCGATGGACTGGGTCTCATGCTGACCTGTCAGGCGCTGTTCATTGTGCGCGCCGTAGACCGCGATACAGGGGCCGACATTCTTGCCGAACTCATCACAGATCTTGGTAAAGATCTCTTCATTACCGGCTTCTCGCATCGGGCCATTCGAGAAGTTGGCGTGCATGCCGGAACCATTCCAGTCAGTTTCGCCAAGTGGTTTGGGGTGCCAGTCGACTGCCAGGTCATATTTCTCGGCAGTGCGCTCCAGCATATAACGAGCCAGCCAGATTTCATCACCGGCGGTTTTCGCGCTCTTGGCAAAGATCTGGAATTCCCACTGGCCTGCAGCCACTTCAGCGTTGATACCCTCAACGTTCAGGCCGGCTTCCAGACACAGATCCAGATGCTCTTCGATCAGGTCGCGGTTATAGGCGTTGCGTGCACCGACCGAGCAGTAGTAAGGGCCCTGAGGAGGTGGGTAACCGCCAGCCGGGAAGCCTGGTGGGAGATTGGTAACAGGATCCCAGAGGAAATACTCCTGTTCGAAACCGAACCAGAAATCTTCATCGTCATCTTCAATGGTGGCCCGACCATTGGAGGGGTGCGGTGTGCCATCGGCGTTGAGGACTTCGGTCATCACCAGGTAAGAATTTTTACGCGCCGGATCAGGAATTACCGCGACTGGCTTCAGCAGGCAGTCAGATGCGCTACCCTCAGCCTGTTCGGTCGAGCTACCGTCAAACGACCACATCGGGCAGTCTTCGAGTTTACCGCTGAAATCGGAGCGGACCATGGTTTTACTTCGCAGGCTCTGGGTCGGCTTGTAGCCGTCGAGCCAAATATATTCCAGCTTACTTTTCATACTTTATATATCTCCAAACGAAAGATCAGAATTACGTTTTGGCGTAATGCGATAGAAATCAATGACGGTAAGTCGTGCAAGATTCCCGGCGGACAACATGGTCATGATCAGGCCTCTCTGAATGCACCAATCGGATTAAGCGTGGAGTGCAGCTTGTTCCAAAAAGAGCAATGTGCCTGAATATGCCGTCGATCACAGCTAGCGCGATCTCTGAGCAGCATCATCCATGCCACTTTCTGTTTTCATTTTATAAACAGCTAGTTAGCAATATTTTGGTGTACCAAATAATTTGGGTGTGCACCATAATGAGGCGCATGCGCTTTTTACATGCACTATATTGGTGCGCTGGTGTGTGTCACGAGATTTTATTGAGCAAAAGCTTGGGAAGGGACAAAAAGCGGGAAATCAGATAGAAGTAACAGTAGGGGGTATTGTGCAGAATGATACCGAGACTGCTGTTGCGGAAGATTTTTCTCGATACTGCAAAGCTGATCAACAGCAGTAAGAGGCCAAAGAAGAGGGCTGTCAGATAGGCTTTGCTCAGCAGGGCGCCGATAAAAAACAGATGGATCAGTACGAAGACGACAGCGGCGATGGCGACTTTCGACTCCAGAAATCGATGCAAGCCCTGAAAATCACCAATACCATGCCATATCTCCCGTTTACAGAATTGCAGCAGGGTTTTTGGGAAGCCATCGTGTATGGATTGCAGCTCCCTGTCTATGTTGATTTGAGCGCCTCGGTTGCGTCCTCTGACGCAAAACTCAAAGTCTTCACCGGTACTCAACGCTTCATCGAATCCACCGATCTTGTCGAAGCTTGTCTTGCTTAAAATCAGGTTGCCGCCATTGATGTAGGTCACCTCTTTCTCCGAAAGTGGCTCGAACCAATATTTATCCAGATTGCTTGGGTTTTCCGGGATCATGTAACGTGATCCTGTGATCATGTAGTGGTCGCGGATCTCCGGATAACGTTGCTTCATTGTTACTGCCCAGCTCCGGGTCAGACGAACATCCGCATCGATGAATGCGATTACATCGGCGGCAGCAGTAGCAGCGCCAATGTTTCGTGCCTTGGAGATGGAGTCTTTAGGAATTTTGACCAGGTGTGTGCCTGCTTGTTGTGCCAGCTCTGCTGTGTCATCGGTTGAACCGTTATCCACCACAATAATCTCGAGATCCAGGTCATACAGATTATGACGAATGGATTCGATCAGGTTGCCGAGATGCGCCGTTTCATTGTACGCAGGGATCACGACGGAAAGATCTGGTTGCCTCCTGGGCGCGTTGTCACTTGGCATATCGATAGGCTGTCAGTGAATAGTGCACTGGGTACAGTGTTGAGATGAGCGCTAGTTTAACGTAATTACCGAATCTAATCATCTTTATGGAAAGGCTTATAAATAGTTGGTTTACACATGAAATATCGTACTCAAGTGGGATGAATTGGCTGTTTTATTAGCGACCGGAATATGAAGCTTAAAGATGAAACGGAGTTAAGTTCTGAGGCCAGTGACAGTGTCTCTTCAGGTGACTGTGTGGCCTTATATTTACCAAATAGTTATAGCATTGGAGAGAGTATCAGGATCCCGGCTTAATGTATTTATAGTGTATGGCTGTTATGAAATCTAGTGGAGGGATTTATTCATCCAGTCCTGGAATCTGCAGCGTCATTGCGCTTTGTTTTGCTTTGTTTTGGTAGGGTAATCAAGCTTACTTATGATTTTCACAGAAGTGGTGTAGTAGGCCTTGGTCGGAGTCATTGGGTCATTGAGAATGGTTGTTACAGTATTTAAACGGTGTTGCCAGTCATGCTGTGGTCGTTACAGGTCGAAATTTTTGTTTGCCTGGATCCATCCTCGTCTATCAGATAGTCCTATCTGAATCTCCTTTGCGAGTGGTCAAGGAGAGGTTTGCCTGAGCGGTTTGCAATTGAATTGACGCTATCTTTTGCTGCAGATTGTTACCCTGAAGATCAGCTCTTATGATTTGTTAATTTTCGTTAATTGTTACAGCCTGAAGTGGTGGATTTGTCTTGAACTGTCGACTGGCACTCATCTGCGGAGAATTAATAATAGTCTGTTCTTACATTGGTTTGTTTGTGGAATGATTGTCAGGATAGGAATTTAAATACTAAAAGATGATTGAATCTCCTCAACTACTGACACTTTTATTGAGGTTGTTTTACAACAGAAACTAGAATGAGAGAGGTTAAAAATCATACGGGTAAAGGTGCTGGCGACCGTTTTGTCTTCCGCGAAAGTCACTGACTGATGTGGATCGACTACTAAAAAAACCTAAACCACAGTGCTGACACCATCTGGTTAAGTTTGATTCTTTTAATCAGAAATCGCCAACTGAACAGGCGGTCATTTGTTATATATGGTCTTTGCTACACGTAAGATAGGTCGATCGCAGGATCTGCATAGAGTGATGCGTGTGATGAGCTGTTGGGTGGGGCAGTGTTTCTGGAATTGTGTCGCAATTTGCGTGATCTGGTTAGATTGGGTTATAGCGTGCTAACCGATTCATAGAGCCCTGCAGCAAGAATCAATTACTGATAGACAATCAGATTTGCAGCATAAATAATGGCAGAAACAGTAGAGTTGGTATTGGGGTGGTAATGGGCTCTCGCGTCAAGCATGTAGACATAGCGAAAGGGGTATCAATTGCCTTGGTAGCGATGTTTCATACCAAGCTGAGGATATTTGTTCCCGATATTGTGGATCCCCTCTCTCTTTTCAGGTTGCCCCTGTTTTTCTTTTTGTCGGGTATCTTCTTTTCATGGGCAGCAGCCCCTGGAGCGTTTATAAGCCACAAATTTGAGGCGCTTTTAAAGCCTTATCTGGTCGTTCTGCTGTCCCTGTTTCTGCTGAGTTTTTTATCTGGCGAGGAAGGGTTGGCAGAGCGGCTTGTGGGGATTTTTTATGGGGTTGGTGACACGATCGAATGGATACCGATGTGGTTTCTGCCTCACCTCTTTGCGGTATTCCTGTTTGCCTATGGGTTATTCCGTTGGTTTAAGTTCTCGGATTGGTCGATTGGTACGAAAGTACTCTTTTTGTTACTTCTGTTAGGCGTTGGTTCGGAGTTTATCGGTACCTTTTGGTACAGAGAGGTCAGTTTTCTAGGTAATGGGTACCAGTTACCAGGCCTTCCTTTCTCAATTGATATTTTGTTGATCACATCAGTCTTCTTTCTGTTCGGTTATATGATGAGAGATCAAGTGGTTAACTTTAAGCCGAATATCTGGTTATTTCTGCTTGCTGTTGTTGTATTTCTCATTATCGAGACGCTTACGGATGCCCGGATTACGCTTAATAAAAGACAGTATGATTTTTCTCTGTACGCTACCATCGGGGCGATCTGCGGTGGCTATGTTGTTATTACCTTTTCCTGGTTGATTTCGAAGAGTGAGTGGCTCAGTATCATTCCCCTGAGGTTGGGTGAGGCGAGCCTTTTTATTCTTATTTTCCACAACATCATCAATACACTTTTCTATACCTATTTTTCCGAAGGTATCAGTGATGTTCAGATATTGACTGCGATTGCGTTTCTCTGTTTTGGCTTAAGCATTTCAATTCCATTGCTTATCAGATGGTTTGTAGTGAAAAGTGATCTTTTGGCGCTTCTGTTTCTGCCTGCAAAAGTCAGATAAAGAGGTGCTCTTTTTTCAAACGTGCCAGGCAGGTTATCTGTTTTTCAATTGTGCACTGGTCTGGTTTGTTGTGCCGTCCCTCAAGTATTCTATTTGAATCGTCTGACCTTGTTTCAGGGATTTTAGTGTTATTGAAAGATCCCGCAGGCCCTTGATGGGTGTTTGGTCAATGCCGACAATGATATCCATTTTTTTAAGTCCCGCGTTGTGCGCAGGAGAGTTGGGTACCACGCCACCCAGACGGTAACCATTGCCTTGATATGTGAAGTCGGGGATTGTGCCGAGAGAGACTTTGCGTTGTTTGGGTGGCTTATGGGAATGCTGGATGCCTGACAGCTGAATTGTCATTGGCTCTTCACGTGCCGCTAAATACTCCACAATCTGTTTACTGACCTCGGCTACCTTGATCATGCCTTCGAGATCAATCTTGTCAGCAGTATCCCCGGGTCTGTGATAGTCCGTATGGGCACCGGAGAAGAGTTGTACCGCCGGGATTCCGGCATCATGGAAGCTGATCTGGTCACTGGCGTCGAGTGGTTCATTGACCATCGCCGACTCTATGCCGGTAACAAAACCTATGCCTCTGAAGATGTGGGGCCACTCTGAAGCGCTCTCTGCGCCGAGCACAATCAGTTTGTTGTCAAACAGACGACCGACAGAATCGAGATTGAGCATTCCAATCGTCTCGGAGACAGGATACCTTTGTTGATGCTTTACATAGTGTTTTGAACCCAGGCGACCTGCCTCTTCACCACTGAAAGCAACAAAAACAATATTACGATCGGGTTTATGATTTTTTGCCAGTATTCGTGCCAATTCAAGCATGACAGCAATGCCACTGGCATTGTCATCAGCACCAAAATGGATCTTGCCCCGGTTGTTTTCACGAACATCGGGCCAGCCAAGCCCCAAGTGATCATAGTGAGCGCCGATCACGAGGTTTTGTTGTGAGAGTTGTGGGTGTCTGCCTGGAATAATGCCGATGATGTTTTTCAAGCGATGTGACTTCCCCTGGTCGTCATTCGCATGGAAGTATTGAAAGTACTCCTGTTGCTCACCGCCGGGTTTCAATCCCGCTTTTTTGAAAGCTGCAGCGATATAGTCTGCTGCCAGATCCAGACCTTTAGAGCCCAGTCCTCGCCCCTGCAGCTGCTGATCGCTGAGATAGCGTACGGTTTGCATCATTTTTTCAGGATTGTATTCAAGTACCGGTTCGATCAATGGTGAGGAAGACTCTAATTTCGCTCTTGCTGCACCCGGTGTGAAGAGTCTGGTCAATGGTGAATTTGCAACCGGCCAGCGTCCCTTCAGGCTGTTTTTTGGTTCCGTACCGCTGAAGGCCAGGTAGCTGTATTTATGGTAGTGGGGTATTTTTCGCCCCAGTCCTGGCAGTGCGTCGGGCAGGTCCGCAGTGATCAGTGCCAATGGATGGGGTTGACTGGTCTGGTTTCTGATTCTTGTTACCCATGCAAAGGCACTGTTTTGTCGGCTGATCTGTTCTGCGTCCACCCGGACATAATCGGCAGTAAAGGCCAATGGATGCTGTTTCAGCATTTCTTGAACATGTTTTGTAAAACGGTTGTTCCAGCCGAGTACTACTGCTGCACTGTTTTCAGGCAGTCTCTCGATCTTATCATCTGCAATTATGGTGACTTGTTCCGGTCCCATGTGGGAGATGTCATCGGCAAAGTCTTGCCAGGCTTTTTTCATCTCGCGGGTTGTATTGCTGGGATAGATTACCAGCAATTTGGTCGAGCCGAAGATTTGTGTGAAAGCCGGAGGAGTCTCTTCCAGTGCCAGTTTTCTGAATAGATCGAATTGTGGATCAATCTCGAGTCGGGTCGGAGTCGAAGGCAGATTTATTTCAAAAGTCTGCTTTCGATTCGTCATGGTGACGACCGACTGTTGTGCTTCGGTTTGATTGGTCAGTGAAACTGCGACTGGGATATTCAAAGCATATACATGGTCAGGCTGAAGCTGTTGCAGAGTAAACTGTAAACGAACTTTGTCCGCTTGCCTGTCGATTCTGCTCGATTTGAGTCGAAGTTCAGGCGCGCCTGTGTATTCGACCCATTGAGTAAAGAAGCTTGCTAATGATTCTCCACTGATGGCTTCAAATGTTCGTTGAAGGTCTGCAAATGAGGCAATTTTAAACTCGTATTGCTGGTAGAACTGCCGAAGCCCCTTGGTAAAAAGTTGATCTCCAAGTTGCTTGCGCAGCATATGAAACATCATCAGGGTTTTGCCATAACCTACCGCCTCAGTAGCTGAGCTGTGTCTGCTTTTGAATGCTGAGAGGGGAAAGTCTCTCTGCTTGGCTGCATAGTCCCGATACTTTTGCAGGCTCTGCTGACGATAGCTGACACCCTGGTTCTGCTGTTCCTTGATCAGGTGGTCTGCCAGATAGGCGGTTAATCCCTCACTCCAGTTACCGCTGTCAAAATCCACATAGACGCCGTTGCCCCACCAGTTGTGCAGGATCTCATGGGGATAGGATGTGTTGAGTATAAAGGGAAGACGAATCACTCTGGAACCAAGCAGCGTGAATGAAGGCATACCGAATCCGGTTTCCCAGAAGTTTTCAACCAATGCGAATTTGCTGTAGGGATAGGCTCCGATCAACTGTTCGTACATCTTCAGATATTTGACTGTTGCCTGAAGATATCGGTCTGCCAGTTTCTGATCTGCCATACGAAGAAATACCTGAGCCGATACCGGTTTCCCCTGCAGTTTTGCAATCTTCTGATACTCGGTGAACTCTGCTGCAATCAGATAGATCTCATCCTGTGGCTTGTCGATATGCCAATGATCTATGTTCTGTTCACTGCTGTTTTGAGAGTTCTGCCGATGACCCTGAGTGACCGAGGACCAGCCGGTTGGCAGGGTAACCTTCATGTTGAAAGTCAGATAGGGGTGTGCTTCGATTTGTGGATACCACAAGCTGCCTGCGGCAAGAAAAATTCCCTTTTTATCGATTAGCCCTGCACTGTTTCTAAATCCCCTTGACTGTTCCTTGCGGCTGGAAGTCAATTTATGATGAATGCGGCCTGTGTATTCCACAGTTAAATGGTTTACTCCTTTGGGCAGGCTGATCTCATAACGCTCGGCAAAACCATCCCGATGGTCAAGTCTGACCTGAAGCTCGCCTTGGTCTGTCGAAAAGCGTGGTTTCAGGCCGGCGTGCAGGATCAGCTTGAGATCAGACAGGGGTTGTGTGAATGAGATACGATCAATAACGCTAAGCGTCTGCCGTTGCGGTACCAGCTTGACATCAAGTTGATGGTGGATGGGAGGATGATTCTCGAGCGCCAGAAGTGGAGTGCAAATCAACCAGAGTAGAAACAGAAGGCCTCTATTCATCTATTCAATCCAGTCAGCAATGAAAATATCCGTTGCGCGAGGTTTGTTCGGGTTGCGGTTGGAGCCAAACACAATCTTTTTGCCGTCGGGTGAGAACATGGGGAAACTGTCGAATACCTGGTTGTAGGTGATCCTCTCAAGCCCCGATCCATCTCTGTTAATCAGATAGAGTTCGAAGTTGTGACCAAATGTTTTGTAATCATCCCGCCAGTCATCCATGTTGCTTGAAAAGACGATTCGTTTACCGTCAGGATGCCAGGAGGGTGCCCAGTTGGTGGCGCCATTGTCCGTGAGACGTATTTTGTTATTGCCATCTGCATCCATTACCCAGATATCCAGTGGTGTGGATTGAATGTAATCCTGATTCATGTTTTCCTGCCACTGGGATTTTTCAGCGGCGGTGGTGGGATGCCAGGCACGCCAGACAATCTTTGTGCTGTCTGGAGAAAACCATGGCCCACCATCATAGCCTTCTGTATCAGTCAGACGTTGAAGATTGCCACCATTCACATCCATCCGGTAGATATCGAAATCCCCCTCGCGCTGTGAACCGAAAACGATCGACTTCCCATCTGCGGAGACAATCGGTTCAGCGTCATATTTGGGGTTATCGGTTAGTGGTGTCAGGTCAGAACCGTCGACATTGGCCCGGTAGATATTGTAAGGGTGCAGGGGCCAGGCATATCGTATATGCGGGGGCCATTCGGGTTTGCTTGGGCAGCTTCCCTCAAGGTGGCTGGTGGAAGCAAAAACGATCTGTTTTTCCCCGGGTTGGAAGAATGCGCAGGTGTGTGCACCATGATTCGGGCTTACCATGGTTTTGTTGGATCCGTCGATGTTCATGGTCCAGATCTTGTCACACTCAAAACCACCCCGGTTCGACTGATAGATCAACTGCTGCCCGTCAAAACTGAAATAGGCCTCACCATTGTCCCCCTTGAAGGTCAGCTGAGTCAGGTCTGACATATGACGATCATCCGATTGTTTCAAGACTGGCGCCTGTTCTGCGTAAACTGGAAGGGTAAAAGTCAAGCTAAACAATAGGGCTATTCTGTAGTACATTGGATCTCGTCTTCGGATTTTTAGTGGTGTGTGAACTACTCAGATTGATAACCTACAAGTTAAGGAACCTCTGAACAAGTCATGAACCGGCATCTTGTCGCCAAAATGCACCGCTTCTGCGTTGCAGATCTTCACAATCGCTGGTTATTACGTGCGATCTGCGCCTTGAATCGGCACATTTTGATCGACAATCTGTTCAGCTCAGACTTATTCAGAGGTTCCTTAACACAAGCCATTGCCTCCGAACAGTCGGAAAGTTCGATAATATGTAGGCCAGTGAAAATTCCAGGTTAATATTATTGAATTTTATCCACTCGATATGGCTAAGATGATCGTCCTGGTTAGGGCTCAATGAAGCCGTTCGGATAGACCATTAGTATTTAACTGAGAGCTGATTGATTATGGAATTGGACCTGGATGGTGGCCGCTTGATTCTGTTTTTGGGTGGATTGAGTCTTTTTATCCTCCTTGAAACCATCTTTCCTGTCCGTGTCTGGCAGGGGAAACGAATCAACCGCTTCATGTTTCATGCCGCTGTAGCGGCGCTGAACACCGTGATTGTCAGGGTATTGATCTATGTGCCCTTTCTGCTGTGGATCGTCTATGTCGAGCAACAGGGCTGGGGTATATCCCGCTGGCTGGGTCTGAATGGCTGGTTGGAGATTGTGATATCACTGATTATGCTCGATCTGTTTGATTATTTCTGGCACAGAGCGAATCACCGTTTTCCTCTGCTGTGGCGTTTTCATAAAGCCCACCATGCGGATACCGAGATGGATGTGACCACTGCACTGCGTTTCCATCCGGGTGAACTTTTTCTTTCATCCTTCGCCAAAGCACTATGGATACTGATCTGGGGGCCCACCGCAATTGCCTGGTTTGTATTTGAAGGATTGATCAGTCTGTGTGCCCAGTTTCACCACAGCAATATTGATCTGCCTGAGCCAATTGAGCGGGTTTTGTGCCGAGTCATTGTGACTCCCAGGTTTCACACCTCCCATCATCGGGTTGAACGGACCTATGGTGATGCAAATTTCTCCACCATATTCAGTTTCTGGGATCCTCTGTTCGGCAGCTATAATCAGATGCCCAGAGAGGAAAAAGGTGCGGATCATGGAGACCTGATCGGCTTACCTCAGGCCCGGGAGACGGCGTTCTCCTTCAAGGCCTGGTTGATTGAGCCATTCAGTCGGAGAAATATGGGGTTGGCTGACTGAGGTACGGCGATCATATATATACCAAGCGATTTGTTGAACCAGTCTGGATGGTGTGTCCAATTAAGAGTGCTCAGACCGGATTCATGCAGAGATTCTATAACCTAAAAAAATTGTGAGGAGAGATGTTGTGAAAAAGATACTTGGCCTAGTGTTACTGTTTCCGTTGGCGGTATTTTCAGCGGAACACGCAGGCAAGGCTGCTGAACATGGCGGCAAGGCAATGAAGGCAAAGCAGCAGGCATCAGAACATGCCGGCAAGGCTGCAGAGCATGGTGGAAAGGCAATGGAAGCGATGGAGGATGAGGCGAAAAAAGTCAGTGAACATGGCGGTAAAGCGATGAAGAAGATGGAGCATGGCGGTAAACCTGCAGAACATGCAGGTAAACCGGTAGCCAAATAGGATTCAAGAGATGGTCAGATATCTGCTGCTGATTGGTTTGGCGGGATTGGCGACAAGTCTATGTATGGCTGATGAGTCAGACCACACACCCACCGACAGTCGCAAGTATTATGTTGAAGACATCAAGTCAACCATGATGCAGCACATCGAGGATGTGGTGGATGAGCATGGTGTTTTTCGTCTGCGTGACGATAAAACCGGAGAAGTGCTGACACTGAAGTTTGTGCGTATCCATGACCCGGTCAGACAGATCGGCAGTGATATCTACTTTGCCTGTACGGATTTTCATGTGGTGGGTGAGCCGGATAAGCTCTATGACCTCGACTTCTGGATGAATGACAAAACCGGTCAGTTAAAGATCTATCAGTCGAAGGTGCATAAAGAGCCCCGTTGGTCTTTTTTGTATGGCTGGTATAAACAGCCCCGCTATACCTTCGTGAATGACGAGATTGAGTATCTTTATTAACTCCTGAGATTCATTCAAGACCAAGGGGATTGGCAAAGATGGCTGATCGGCTTGCCTGTTCAAGCCTGAAGCGGGATTGGTACTGTTTGTCTTTCAGAAACTGCTTCATGTAGGTCGCTATGGTCTACAGGTAGTCATCAGCAACCTCTTCAGCCTGTTGATCCAGACCACCCGGCAGTCCGGGCAATGAACTGTTCAGAGATGCCTTAATTCCCGCCGGCGCTGGAATAGGCCAGACGGCTGACCCTGCCGGGTGTGGGGGTTTCAGGCACCAGCAGCGAAAGCATCAAGGAGATGGCGGCCATCGCGGCGCCGGCATAGAACACCAGTGCGGGTGAACTCATCCAGATGATCCCGAACACAGCGGGAATCGCCACCGCTGCTATATGGTTGATGGAGAAGCTGACCCCGGCGGTGGAGGCGATATCCTCTTGATCGGCAATTTTCTGAAAATAGGTTTTGAGAGCAATTGCCAGGGCGAAAAAGAGGTGGTCGATGATATAGAGTCCGGCGGCTATGGTGGCGTTTTCCACCAGGGCATAGCCGACGAATACCAGAATCAGTCCGCTGTATTCGATCAGCAGGGCTCGACGCTCCCCGATCTGGCCGATCAGGCGGCCGATGCGTGGGGCAAGAAAGACATTGATGGTCGCATTGATCAAAAACAGCATGGCAATCTGTGAAACGCTGTAACCAAACTTCTCCACCATCAGAAAGCCGGCGAACACCACGAAGATCTGACGGCGCGCGCCGGACATGAATGTCAGCAGATAGAAGAGCCAGTATCGCTTACGCAGCACCATGTGTTTGTGCTGTTCAGTCTTCTGTGGAAAGAGGGGAAAGCTCAACCAGGAGATCAGGGCGATCATCAGGGTGAGTCCTCCCATCACCAGGTAGATCCACTGGTAGTCGAGTTGCAGCAGGTTATCCCCAAGCCAGATCAGACCAAAGGTCAGGATCGAGGCAAATGAGCCGGCTGCGATCAGTTTGCCGAGCACTTCGGCGGAGTTGGATGTGTCGGTCCACTGCAGTGCCAGGGAGGTCTGCAGGGTTTCGTAGTAGTGAAATCCAACCGACATGATGACTGTGGTGATGTAGAGGCCGATTACAGAGGGAAAGAAACCGGTCAGTGCGGTACCCAGTCCGAGCAGAGCCAGCGAGATGTAGGCGAGCTTCTGCTCCCTCACCAGCAGCAGCAGAAAAACCACGCCGAAGGCAAGAAATCCGGGGATCTCTCTCAGGCTCTGCAGAATGCCCATCTCCTGGCCGGTAAAGGCTACTCTTTCGATGGCAAAGTTGTTCAACAGAGTCTGCCAAGCGGCAAAACTGAGCGGTACGGCAATTGCCATCAACATCAGCAGAACTTCAGGTCGCTCTCTGATCTGTGTCGGAATCTTCATCATGTGACTATTATGATGGGGATTTGGTTTGTCGTAATAGCTATAATCTGACAATGAATATTGAAAACCGGACAATAGACCCCCAGGTTCACGTGGGATATGTGGTGGACGCGGATCGGCCTGTTTTGACTCTGACAAGTGAGCGGAAGGCCTCGGAACTGGTCTCGAAACACTCTCACTTGAGAGGGCAGCTGCTGTTTGCCATCCGTGGCGCCATGAAGGCGACCACCGATGATGGAGCCTGGTTGGTTCCCCCCTCTCAGGCGCTGTGGATACCCCCTGGGGTGATGCATGAGGTGGAGATGGCCGAGGCTGTCTCCTTGAGATCGGTCTATATCGATCCGAGTTATGTCGAGGCGTTGCCTGACGAGTGTTGTGTGGTAAGGGTGTCGGCGCTACTTAAGGCGCTGATTCTGGAGGCGGCAGCGATTGGTAATGACTATCAGCCTGAGACGGCCGAGGCACGATTGATGCTGGTGATCCTGGATCAATTGAAAAAAATCGAGCGCTTTCCCCTCTATCTGCCTTTTTCCTCTGAACCGAGGATCCGCCGGGTTACCGATAGCATGATCGCCAATCCTGCGGACAACCGCGCACTGGCCGGGTGGGCTGTAGAGATCGGTGCCAGTGAACGGACCTTGGGTAGACTCTTTATTCGTCATCTCGGGATGAGTTTTGGTGCCTGGCGTCGTCGCTTGAGGTTGCTGGAGTCGATCGACCGGTTAGGTAATGGTGCCTCCGTGACGGAGGTCGCCTATGAGCTGGGGTATGGCAGCCCCAGCGCATTCATTGCGATGTTTCGTGAAAACCTGGGGGTGCCCCCGGCACGGTTTTTTTCAGATCAGCGATGAGGGGTTTTTCCGCTTATTTTGACTGGGAAATTGGCTTTGGCGGTAACTTGGTTTATGATTCCTCTCTTTTTTGTGGCCCTGAGGCCCTTTGAAATTCATTCCGGTGGGGAAAAACGATGGCACGTGTGACAGTTGAAGATTGCATGGAATTTGTGGATAACCGTTTTGATCTGGTCTTGCTTGCCACCAAACGGGCCCGTCAACTGGTCAATGGCGTCGAGCCTCTGCTGCCCTGGGAAAACGACAAGCCCACCGTTATGGCGCTGCGTGAGATCGCTGAGGGCCTGATCTCCCATAAGCAACTGGATGCACAGCTCGCTGAGGAAGAGGCCGTGCTCGATGAGGCGATCATGGATGTCGATATCACGCCGATGGAACCAAACCAATAAGATTTTCCCCCGCGTGCGGCATTTATCGCCGCACCAGCCATTTTTTCCTGTCTATTGACTTGCAACTCAGGGTTGAATCGGCACAGAATTCTCCATTAGTTGTGTTTTTGGAGTGCCCGAATGAGCAACCCTTTAGGCATCATAGAGAAAGATCAGGATACACCCCGTTTTCTGATCAGTGATCTGTGTGCCTATCTGGAGGAGTATCTCTCCCCGGATCATATCCGCGAAGTCTATCGTGCCTATCTGTTTGGTGCCGAGGCTCATGTCGGCCAACATCGAAAAACCGGTGAACCCTATATCTATCATCCGGTTGCTGTGGCACGCATCCTCGCCACCATGCGTATGGATTACAAATGTCTGATGGCTGCGATTCTGCATGATGTGATTGAGGATACTCCCACCGCCAAAGAGCAGCTGGCCGATACCTTCGATGCGGAGATCGCCGAATTGGTGGATGGGGTCAGTAAACTCTCCAAGATCGATTTCAACTCCCAGGCGGAGGCCCAGGCTGCGAGTCTGCGCAAGATGCTGCTGGCGATGACCAAGGATATCCGGGTCATTCTCATCAAGCTGGCAGACCGCTTACATAACATGCGAACCCTTGGGGTGATGCGACCGGACAAATCGCGCCGGATCGCCAAGGAGACTCTGGATATCTTCGCTCCCATCGCCAACCGGCTGGGCATCAACAGCATGCGGCTCGAACTGGAAGAGTTGGGCTTTGCCGCCTATTGGCCGATGCGCTACCGGGCGCTTAAGGGAGCGGTTGCGGATGCCCGTGGCCACCATCGGGAGCTGATTGAAAATGTCGAGAAGGCGCTCAGTACCCGTCTTCAACAGGAGGACTTTCAGGGTGAAGTCAACGGCCGACAAAAGCATCTCTACAGCATCTACAAAAAGATGGTGGAGAAGAAACTCAGCTTCTCCGAGGTGGTCGATGTCTTTGCCTTCCGCATCGTCGTCGATCGGGTGGATACCTGCTATCGGGTACTTGGGGTGGTGCACAATCTCTATAAACCGATGCCCGGCCGATTCAAGGACTATATTGCAATACCAAAGGCGAATGGCTATCAGTCTCTGCATACGGTGCTGTTTGGTCCCCAGGGTATTCCGATCGAGATCCAGATCCGCACCGAAGAGATGGATAAGCTGGCGGAATCGGGCATTGCGGCTCACTGGATGTACAAGACAGGGGAAGCCAGTGGTCAGTGGGTAAAATCCCGTGCTTCCGACTGGCTGCAAAACCTGTTGGAGATGCAGCAGGGTGTTGGCGATTCGATGGAGTTTCTCGAACATGTGAAGGTGGACCTGTTTCCCGATGAGGTCTATGTCTTCACGCCAAGGGGACGCATCATGGTGTTACCCAAGGGGGCCACGGTGGTCGATTTTGCCTACAGCGTGCATACCGATGTGGGAAATACCTGTGTGGCGGCTCGGGTCGATCGCCGGCTTGTACCGTTGCGCACCAGGCTGCATAACGGTCAGACGGTGGAGATCATCAACTCGGAGACTGCAGGGCCTAGTCCCGCCTGGCTCAATTTCGTGGTCACCGGTAAGGCGAGGGCCAACATCAGATCCTATCTGAAGAATCTTCAGGACCAGGAGGCGGTCAACCTGGGACGGCGCCTGCTGGAGCGGGAATTGAATCTGCTGACACTCAAACTGGAGGAGATCGATAAGTCGCAGATCGATCAGGTACTGGAAGAGTTCCGCCTGGAAAATCTGGACTCCCTGCTGGCGGGTATCGCCCTGGGCAATCATATGCCGCTGTTGGTTGCCCGTCGCCTGGCTGGCGAGGAGATGGTGCCGGCTGGTAGCGAGACTGGCGCTCAGGAGGCTGAGCCTTCCGGGGTACTGGCGATTCGCGGTACCGAAGGGATGGTGGTCAATTTTGCCAAGTGTTGCTGGCCGATACCCGATGACGCCATTGTCGGTGTCTTCAATCCGGGCAAGGGGATCGTCATTCATCGTCAGGGCTGTCCCAATCTTGGGGATTACAAGAAGCACGGACACAAATGGATCGAGGCCGAATGGGAGCCCGATGTACAGGGCGAATTCGCAACCAAGATCAAGGTCGAGTCAGGGAATCAACGAGGGGTTCTCGCCTCCGTGGCCTCAGTGATTTCACAGCAGGAGTCCAATATCGAACATGTGGGATCGGAGGAACGGGATGGGCTTTCATCTACGCTGGTGTTTGTCATTACCGTAAAGAATCGTCTGCACCTGGCGAGAATCATGCGCCAGGTCCGTTCACTTCCCTCTGTGATGCGCATCAGTCGTCTCAAATAGCATCAGCAGCAACGATCGATAGGATTTGTTCGAACGCTGCAGATGCTGCAGCATAAAATAGACAAGCTATTCATCATCAAAGTGGCCCGGACAGGCCCGATAACACCCAGAGGAGTTACAACATGAGTCGTGAAATTATCCGCACTGACCAGGCACCACAGGCAATAGGTACCTATTCCCAGGCGGTGAAGGTGGGGCAGACTGTCTATCTATCGGGACAGATCCCACTGGTTCCGGAGACCATGGAGATGGTTGAAGGTGATATCGAACAACAGATAAGACGCGTGTTCGATAACTTGCAGGCGGTGGCAAGAGCGGCCGGCGGAAGCCTCGCCGATGTGGTCAAGCTGAATGTGTTTCTCACCGATCTGGTTCACTTTCCTGTGGTCAATCAGGTGATGGCCGACTACTTTGCTGAACCCTATCCAGCAAGAGCGGCAATCGGGGTGGCGGCTCTGCCGAAAGATGCAGGGGTGGAAATGGATGCTATTATGGAGATTGACTCATAGCGGATAAGCAGTAGACGCTCGTGTTATCAGGCCCTTATAACTGGTTTTTATTTTTGATATGAGCGACCAACTCAAGCAGATGATGCAGGTGAATATCAAAGGACGTGCCTTTGTCATCTGCCAATCCCACGGTATCACCGACCCCAGCATCATGGGCTACTATGTGCAGATCCTGGAAGAGGCGACCATGGGTATGCTGAATCCTGAAAGTTCGGTTGCCGATTTTCATGAGGCACTGAACGAAAAAGCGAAATGGCTGGAACGGGAGGTCGGTCAGTTGACCGATCCGGCGGTATCGGGTGAGTCAGATGGAGCTCAGGAGGGATCGGCGGAAGAGGTGGTGGCCGAGCAACAGGAACCGGCCAAGCCGGTAACGGCTCATCAGCAGAACAAAAAAGCCACCGGCTATGTTCCGGAAGCGAAATCGATGGGTGAACGTCTCAAGGACAGACGTTCTGAGATGGAGCATCTGCTGCTGAATGACTGTGTCACCCTGAAACTGGTGACTCCCAAACAGGCGAAGAAACATGTCCATGAACTGGTCGGCCGGGACCCAAAGAAGGCGGAAGAGGATCTGGTGGCCAATTTGCGTAATGCGCTGCACCAACAGGTCGTCGGTTTCATCCGCAAGCACAATGGCGGACCCTGGAGCAGCGCCACCGAACAGACAGAAATCAGGATGCAGATCGCCAGTACCAAAACCCTCCAATCCCTGGTCAATCTCTCCAAGATGTTGCTCAGTGAGCGGGAAGAGTGGATGGCAAAAACAAAACACAGCCTGGTTGGCCGATTGTTTGGCGGAAAGGTGAAACTCGATAAGTGAGTGTTGTTGAGTCGGCTGTTTACAACAAACCAGTCCCTGGCGTCATCCCTGTCACCTCTCTCGTCCCCTTATTCCCCGATTAAAGTTACCATCACTTGACGATTGTGGGGATGGGTTCTGTGCTCCCACAGGTAGATTCCCTGCCAGGTACCCAATGCCAGTCGTCCGTTGCTGATCGGCAGGCTGAGATCGCTGTGGGTGAGGATTGTGCGGATATGTGCCGACATGTCATCAGGGCCCTCCATGGTGTGTTGGAAGATCGAATCGCCATCCTTTACCAGTCTGGAGAGGTAACGCTCCAGATCCGAACGGACATCGGGATCGGCATTTTCGCAGAGGATCAATGAGGCGCTGGTGTGTCGCAGAAAGAGTTGGCAGATGCCGCTGTGGATGCCGGACTGATCCACCAGAGAGGTTATCTGGTGGGTGATGTTGACCGTCTCCCTGCCGCGAGTTTGAATACTGAATGTTTCCTGTGCCACCATTCCCACTTTACTCCGGGTTCATAATCTTGAAAATGTTGTCTCAACATGGATGACCAAGTGCAACCATGAAGCCATGGGAACACGCTAACAGTTTACCTTCAAACCGTATGAAAGCGAGTGACATTGAAAAAGGATATTGAACTGAAAAGTCTGGCAGACCAATCTGTCACCCTGCTGAAAGGGGTTGGGGCAAGGAGTGCCGAAAAGCTTGCGAAACTGGGGATCATCACCCTGCAGGATGTGCTGTTCCATCTGCCGCTGCGGTATCAGGACAGAACCCGGGTCCATCCGATTGGCGCTTTACGGCGGGGTGATCAGGTGGTTATTGAAGGGGAGGTCGACCTGGCTGAGGTCAAGTTCGGCCGGCGTCGCTCGCTGATGGTCCATCTCTCCGACGGTACCGGCAGTCTGTTTCTGCGTTTTTTCTATTTCAGTAATGCTCAGCGTCAGAATCTCAGCAGAGGGGTGCGACTGCGCTGCTTCGGCGAAGTTCGTAGCGGTCCCTCCAGTCTGGAGATGGTGCATCCCGAATATCAGCGGCTCTCAGACGATGAACCGTTGATGGTTGAAGATACCTTGACCCCGGTCTATCCGACCACTGAGGGAGTGCATCAGTTGACTTTGAGAGGGTTGATCGGCCAGACCCTCGAGTTGCTGGATCGATCGCCTGCTGCGTTGCAGGAGCTGCTGCCTGAGAATCTGTTACAGCGCTTTCAACTCTCCAGTCTTTTGCAGGCGGTCTGTTTTCTGCATCGTCCGCCGCCGGATGTGGATCAACAGCTGTTGCTTGCCGGTGAGCATCCGGCCCAGCAACGGCTTGCCTTCGAGGAGTTGCTGGCTCACCAGATCAGTCTGCTGACGGTACGGGCAGAGCATCAACGTATCAAAAGCACCGCCTTTGCCGAACAGAACCGACTCAAACAGGCACTGCTCGAGGCTTTGCCCTTCAGCCTGACCGAGGCCCAGCTTCGGGTGGTCAGTGAAATCGAGGATGATCTGGCGCAGTCGAAACCGATGCAACGGCTGGTTCAGGGGGATGTGGGTTCGGGTAAAACCGTGGTCAGTGCCTTGGCGGCACTGCAGGCGATCGGTGCCGGCAGTCAGGTCGCCCTGATGGCGCCGACCGAGTTGCTGGCGGAGCAGCATCTGAACAACTTCAGTCAGTGGCTGACCCCCCTGGGGGTTGAGATCGCCTGGTTGACCGGGCGGCTCAAGGGGCGTGCGCGGGAGCAGGTGCTGCAACGGATCGAGTCGGCTGAGGTACAGATGGTGGTGGGTACCCAGGCGCTGTTTCAGGATGATGTGTCGTTTAACGATTTGGGGCTGGTGGTGATCGATGAACAGCACCGTTTCGGTGTGCATCAGCGCCTTGCCTTGCGGGAAAAAGGGCAGCAGCAGAATCGCACGCCTCACCAGTTGATCATGACCGCGACACCGATTCCACGCACTCTGGCAATGACCGCTTATGCCGATCTCGATCTGTCGGTGATCGATGGCCTGCCACCGGGGCGTAAACCGGTCACCACGGCCGTACTCTCCAGCAGTCGTCGTGATGAGGTGGTTGCAAGGGTCAGAGCAGCCTGTGCGGAAGGGCGTCAAGCCTATTGGGTCTGTACCTTGATTGAGGAGTCGGAGGTATTGCAGTGTCAGGCTGCGGAAGAGACCGAACGGCTGTTGGCCGAGGCGCTGCCCGAGCTCAACATCGGTCTGGTGCATGGACGCATCAAGCAGGATGAAAAAGAGCAGGTGATGGGGCAATTCAAATCCGGCGCCCTGGATCTGCTGGTGGCCACCACGGTGATCGAGGTGGGAGTGGATGTGCCCAACGCCAGCCTGATGATTATTGAAAATCCTGAACGTCTGGGTTTGGCGCAATTGCATCAACTGCGAGGCCGGGTGGGCCGTGGCAGCGCTGAGAGTCACTGTCTGTTGATGTACCAATCCCCCCTCTCGCAACAGGCGAAGCAGCGCCTGGCGATTCTTCGTGAGACCGGAGATGGTTTTGTGATCGCCCAGAAGGATCTTGAGATGCGTGGTCCCGGAGAGGTGCTCGGCACCCGTCAGACCGGGGAGATGCAGCTACGGATCGCCGATCTGATCCGCGATCAGGAGATGCTGGATGATGTTCGTGATGGGGCGGCCATGGTGATCAAACAGGATCCGACTGCCGCGACCGCACTGGTCAAGCGCTGGCTGGGTGACCGGGTCGACTATGGGCGGGTTTGAGCACTGAGCCCATTGAGACTCCCTGAGCGACCGATGCGGAACGATTGTGCGGCTTCACAGATGTTCGTCAACTGCTTGTCTGCTGTGCCATAATCGATCTTTTTCAAGGAACAAAGCTTGAGTCAGCGAAGCAGTAAGAGGTCACTACTGGAACCCCATTGGAGCGATTGGTCGCAACGCCGCTACAGCGGGGTTCCGCCGGAGGCTCAGGAGTGGCTGCGCGATACCGGTTCCCTCACCCGGCGGGTGATCCAGTGTTGTGGCTCTGGCCAGTTCCGGGTCTCGCTGCAGCAGCAGCAATGGGGCCGGCCGCTGACCAGTGAACGGCAATCGCTGCAGATGCGTCAGGGGCTGCTGGCGCTGGTGCGGGATGTGGTGCTGCTCTGCGATGACAGCCCCTGGGTCTTCGCCCGAACCCTGATTCCCGCCTCCACCCTAAAAGGTCCGGCACGACGACTGATGCTGCTTGGAGAGAAGCCTCTTGGGGCTGTACTGTTTTCCGATCCGAAGGTGATTCGGGGCGCCACCATGTTTGCCAGGCTCAGCCCGGGGCATGCTCTGTTTGATGCGGCCTGTGAACATCTTCAGAAAAGACCGGAGTTGCTGTGGGGCAGGCGTACCCTGTTCTATATGGCGCGGAGACCGATTCTGGTGAATGAGCTGTTTCTGCCACAGCTGCCAATGCGGATGAGTGGTGATCAATGAGTGGTGAGGCAAACATGGGACTGCCGCCGGTCCAGCCTGTGAGCTGGGGGGAGAGGCTGAGGCGCTATGCGCTGCTGGTCAGGCTGCATCGTCCGATCGGCATACTGCTGCTGCTCTGGCCGACCCTCTGGTCGTTATGGATTGCCGCTGAGGGGACGCCTCCCTGGGGCATGGTGCTGGTCTTTACCTTGGGGGTGGCGATCATGCGCTCAGCCGGGTGCGCCATCAATGACTATGCGGACCGGGATTTTGACGGCCATGTAACGCGTACCGAGGATCGTCCCATCGCCAGTGGATTGATCGAGCCCAGGGAGGCGCTTGGGGTGTTTCTGGTGCTCTCCCTTATGGCCGCCACCTTGCTGATCTTTTTGAACTGGCCGACCCGCTATCTCTCCCTGGTGGCGTTGGGGCTGACGGCACTCTATCCCTTCATGAAGCGCTATACCTATCTGCCTCAGGTGGTATTGGGCGCTGCCTTCGGTTGGGCGGTGCCGATGGTCTTTATGGCGCTGACCGAGAGTCTGCCACTGATCACCTGGGTGATTTTTCTCTCCACCCTGATCTGGGCGCTGATCTACGATACCCAGTACGCCATGGTGGATCGAGAGGATGATCTGAAGATCGGCGTAAAATCGACAGCGATTCTGTTTGGCCGCCATGACAACCTGATCGTCGGATTGCTGCAGGGAGTCATGCTCGGGCTGTTGGTCTTGATCGGTCTGATGAGTGATCGCGGCCTGCTCTATTTTCTCGGGATTGCCGCCGCAGCGCTGCTGTTTCTCTATCAGCAGTGGCTGACCCGGGATCGTGACCCCAAGGCCTGCTTTCAGGCGTTTCTGAATAACAACCGGTTTGGTCTGGTGGTATTTGTCGGGCTGGTGCTTGATTACGCTTTCTAGGGCCTATTGGATTAGTGTTAACAGGCCCCAGCCGGAATGTTTGATTGGTTGTTAGTCATCCTGGGGCTTGTTAAGCAAACTCTGGCCAGGTGATACCTGGCCAGAGTAGGTGGCATTATCGATTGCGTCTTTGGCGCCCAGCTATCAATAACGGGATCAACAGCAACAACCAGGGATCCAGTGCACCACCACCACCGCCAGACGATGGGTAAGCCCGGGGTCTGTTGAACATGGGCTGCTGATTGTCGACCCTATTGTTGGCAACAGGTGTTGCAGCTCGCTGTTGTCGAGCTGTCTGCTCTTTCGCGACACGCGCCTGATTGTGGCGATCGATACCGTACTGTTGGAACTGCTCTTCTCGAACCACCACCATGGAGGTGTAGTCGGTGACCAGGCCATACTCTGTGGCCAGATCGACAATCGCCTGTCGGGAGTCGGCGTCCTCGCCCAGATAGTCGATCTGATTCTGCAGCGATTCAATCGTTGCGTAGGCCCAGAGTCGTTCAATCTCCGGATTACCTGTGCTCTGACTTGGGAATTCGAAGCGGCTCGAATAAGTTGTCTTTTGTCCCGATATCTTGCCTTGGATGCTGACATCAGCCATACCCTCGCCCCAGTAGTGTCCAAACAGGATCAATTGACGGCCCTGGTAGAGGGAACCGATTCGATCCGGAGTCAGGTCCTTGACTTTGACCCCGCGAATCGTCACATCGATATCGTGCAGGGCCTCATGGGTCAGCTTATCCGTTACCAGCATCAGCTGACCGACAATATCATCACTGTTGGAGATATTGATCGAGAAGCCGTTGGAGATTTTTGTCATACCTTCCAGCAGCGGGCGATTGGCGCTGTTACCCATGACAAAGCTGAATAGCCGCACGTCATATTTTTCCAGCAACTTGAGAAAATCTCTCTTTTCCGTGGTGCCGACGTTGGCAACACCATCGGTCACCAACAGGATCGCACTGGAGCGGTCGGCATCGAGTCCTTTGATGCCACGCTCCAGACCGGCATAGAGATTGGTGCTGCCGTTCGGTGAGGTGTTTTCAAGTTTATCGATATAGCGTTTTACATTGTCTCTGTCTGCGTTGATATAGTCTGAAGTGAGTGTCTTGGCGCGATCATTGAAGAGCACGATCTTGAATCGATCCTTCTCAGAGAGTCGTGCCAAGCCCTTTTTTACACCTTCAAGCAGACTCTGGTACTTACCCTTCATAGAGCCTGAGATGTCGAGTACGAATACCCAGTCACGGCCTTCATTGATGGTGGCCAGGTCGTCGCCGGGTGTGACCGTCAACATAAAGGTTCCCCGATCCTTACCGGGTTCCTTATGGGTAACCATGTCGACACTGCCAGGCAGTCCCGTCTGGTGCCGCCAATAGACCAGAATGTCTTTATCCAGTTTCTGAATGATGGCGGGAGTGGTTTGGGGGTTTGTTACTCCTTGTTCTGTCGTGGCCTGGCCGTTATGCAGCGAGACCGACCACTCTTGTGGCGAGTTGGCGACAGCAGATGCCTGAGGATGTTGTGGCAGTCGCATGGTGTCGATCGGGTAGGAAGAGCGTAGTTTCAGGTTGAAGCTGAACGCCTCTGTCACCACGCTGTTGTAACGCCAGAAAGCCAGCTTCTCCTCGTCCACGCCACCCTCTTCCAGGGGGTAGACATAGCGTCCTATGCCACTATCCACATGCGCGGGCTGGATATAGACAAGGCGGATTTTGACATCCTGCTGAGGTTTTACCGGATAGACGTGGCTGTCAAATGTACGGTAACTGTCCTGTTCAGTCAGTGCGGTTTCCCGGCCGGCATTGCGCTCCTGCTGGTAGACCTCCCTGGCCCGCTGTTTCTCCAATACCTCACCGGTTACCGGTTGGCCATCGATCCAGTAGGTAAACTCTCCGACGGAGGCTTTTTCCGGAACCGGGAATGAGTAGATGGCCTCAAGTTCCCGATCGTTGGGATTGAAAAAGACCTGCTCGACCGAGGTGATCGCATAACCGTCCTCGATGGTGACGTCGACATGGTGTTGTTTGATCTCCAGTTCTGGCAGGTTGGCCGATTTCGGCGTCATCAGGCCGGCGGATGTGGCGCTCTGGGCGGCGAAAAAGGTGAGCCCAAAGAGCAGATATTTAAACTGTTTTGTTAGAGTGGTCATACCGAAAACTCCATTTTTTAAAAAAGGGTGACTCCGCATCGGAGTTAAGGGCACAGTAGAGTCAGGTTGCAAATAAATAAACCAAATACTGAAAAGTACTTTTTTATAAAACGAAAAGTACTGTATATTGAAACTTTTTCAGTGGGAGAGGGGTATGAGTCAAGTTGCAGAGCTGTTGCAGGCCTTGAAGCGCGAACTGCGTGCCAAGGGGATTACCTACCGTGAAGTCGCTGAGTTGCTGGATCTGTCTGAAAACAGTGTCAAGCGCCTGTTCGCCGAACGAAGCTTTTCCATCGCCAGGCTGGAGAAGGTTTGCGATCTAATCGATCTGGAGCTCTCCGATCTGGTGCAGATCATGGTTGAAGGGCGGGAGCGCATCACAATGCTGACGGAGGATCAGGAGCGGGAGATGGTGGGGAACACCAAACTCTTGTTGGTGGCGATCTGTATCTTTAACCACTGGCAGTTCGAACAGATACTGGCGGACTACCGCTTTACTGAGACTGAGCTGACCCAGTTGCTGGCCAAGCTCGACCGACTGAGGATCATCGAGCTTCTACCGCTTAATCGGTTTAAGCTGGTGGTGGACAAAAACTTTACCTGGCGTACCAATGGGCCGATTCAGAGGTTTTTTCAAAAGTATGCTCAGCCCGAGTTTCTCGATGCGAAATTTCTACGAGAGGATGAGGCGCTGATCTTTACCAACGGATACCTGTCTGAGAATTCGAGATTGACCATGTTACGGCAGTTGAAGCGGGTATCGGTGGAGTTCAATCGGCTGCATGAAGAGGATGGTTCATTGCCTCTTTCCCAGCGACAGGGCACCAGCTTGATGCTGGCATTCAGGCCATGGGATTTCAGTGTCTTCAATAAACTGAAGCGGGATGGATAGAGGGAGAGAGAGTGGCAAGTGATCGGTCAGAGGATCATGCTGATGTGATCCTGCCGCCGCCGGTGATTCACATAGTCAGTATCGGTTTGGGGGGTGTGATCAGCAACTATTTTCCCATGCCCCTGCCGCATTGGTTAATCCTGCAATGGGCTGGTGCAGTGCTGAGTGTTGCGGCGATCGCCATGACACTGTGGGGTATGCGTGAGTTCCGTGCCTCCCGTAATCCCGTTGCTCCAATCCGGCCGATCAATCGATTGATGGTTTCCGGGCCATATCGATTCACCAGAAATCCCCTCTACCTTTCTCTGATCCTGTTGCAACTGGGGCTTGCTCTTGTTTTTCTTAACGGCTGGATGGTGGTAATGCTACTGCCTGTAGTGGTGATTGTGCACTATTATGTTGTAATTCGGGAGGAGGCCTATCTTCTACGTCGTTTTGGCTCTGACTATCAAACCTACCAGGAGCGGGTCAGGCGATGGATATAAGCAGGTCTTGCTGCTCCTGGATGAGGGAGTGACGTGGTCTGGTTGAGGTGATGGGGTCGCTTCGGCGTCAGGCACTCTATACTCTACGAGACTTATCAGATGAGCGCTTAACAGGGTGTAACATCAGGGGTAACATCGTTGAATTCATGGATTGGATTGATATGGATATTAAGTTTGTAAGACAGGTCAGGAAGCTCCCTCGGTTTATTCGAAACCACGGCATAGACAACGTTTTCGTCTACATCTTGACGATACCACTATTATCTTTTTTCAACCTGCTGTTGACACCGATCAAGAAGAAGACAGACAAAGATCCCTTCTACCAAGTTTTTAATCGTTTTACTGCAACCGTTAATGAAATGCCCCAGGCGACCCTGCTTGAGATCGGTTCAAGAAATGTAACCGGTGTGGTGATGCGTGACCTGTTTCACTCCACAGTGGACTATACCGGAGTGGATATCCATGAAGGGGAGAACGTGGATCTGGTGGCTGATGTTCATGAGCTCTCATCCCACCTTCCGCAGAACCACTATGATGCGGTTTTTACAATCTCTGTATTCGAGCATTTGGCGATGCCCTGGCAGGCCGTGATCGAAATCAACCGGGTAATGAAGCCTGGTGGTTTGCTGTTTATCGCCACTCATCCAGTGATTCCGCCTCATGAACTGCCATGGGACTTCTGGCGTTATTCCAGAGAGACATTCAAAGTGCTGCTGAATCAAAGAACCGGCTTCGAAATATTGGAATCCGTAGAGGGAACCCCGGCTAGAATCCTCTCCTTGTCCCGTGACCGAACCACATCCAAGGTGCATTTGATACCGGTTCATCAGAGTATTGGTGTAGTGGCGAGAAAGATCGATGTGCCTGATGCTGCGCTCTCTTGGAAGTTGCCTGTGAGCAGTTTATTACAGAGTCACTACCCAAAAGGATAGATCGCTGCCTGATCGGTTCTGAAGGCCTGGAATGGAGCTGGTCCAGCCATCAGATGAACGATGTGATACAACCGGGATTCAGTTGTTAAATTAAGAAATTATAGTGGTGATCGTAGTTTGTTCTTTTTAAAACAACGAGAACGGGACGTGCTGTGAGTCAGATTGAATCGATTCAGACTTGACTGAATGGGTTCAGTACCCTGTCCTCTGTTTTCTTTGTTGGGATTTAGGGCCTATTGGATTAGTGTTAACAGGCCCTGGGGGGGATCTCTATCTGCCTTATACTTCTTCTGCTTCCGGTGGAGTATCTGTCGGCGTGACCACATCCTGTATTGCTTCCGGTGATGCGGTAATCGCACCGCTGGTCAACATCGGTGAAGCGTCCAGGTCTTCCGCATTCATCATCTCCGCGATCCGCTGCAGGGATGAGAGCAGCTGGTTCTGTTCCCAATCCTTGAGTTCACCCAGCCGTTGTTGAAAACGCTCCTGTAGAAGGGGTACGGATTGCTTGACCAGAACCTCTCCCTGTTTGCTCGCCTTCAGTATCACTTTGCGTTTGTCGCCAGCATCGCGACTCCGCTCCAGTAGCTCCCTGCTCTCAAGCCGTTTCACGACATCGGTGACGGTTGCCTGACTCAGGCTGACCCGCTTCGCCAGTTCACTGCCGGTGATCTTTCCGCTGCGAACGATCTCCGTCAACAGCAGTGCCTGTGGGCCGGTCAGTCCATGACTCTGCACCAGGTTTCTGGAGTGCTGGTCAATGGCACGGATGACCCGTCTGATGGCAATCAGGATATCTTCAGTGATGTCGGTTTGGGTCATGAAAGTATGTTCCCTAAATAATGTTAAGTTTTTATTACCAGTAAATTTGCAGGGTTTACGGATATTGATGGGATTTTTATGGCTAAAATGTTTAGAATACTAATCATAGTTAGCTGAATATAAGGATCTTCCGCCTGGCACAGATGTGTCTATACAGGCGTCCAGTTCTATGCAAAATGCAGGAAGACATCTCTCTGGGCAGATCCTTGTCTGTCTGTTTCTCGGCCTATTTGCAGCATCGGCAGTTAGTGCACCTCTCCTCTCCCTGGCGCCGGCACAGAGTACTGATGGCAAAGCCACGCTGAGCTGGGAACTTCCTGAAGGCGCCAGTGTTGAAGTTGAATCAAGTCTGGACGATCGCTTTGTCAATGTGGTCCCTCTCTATCAGGGCAGTGACCGGTCGACCGTATTGACCGGATTGAGTGATGGATCTTATCACTTCCGTGCCCGCATCATGCATCAAAATGGTGCAATTTCACCCTGGGGCGAACCGGTAAGTCTCCTTGTTGAGCATCACAGCCTTGTTAAGGCAGTGAGCTTTTTTGTCATCGGTGCGGTGGTTTTTGTGGCGACCCTCCTGTTGATCATTCTCGGTGCCAGGCGGGAACAATAGACTCATGAGTGCAAAGCCGCTACAAGTCGATTTCCCTCGTCTCAAGTCCGATGTGGAGGCGCTCGCCGCAATCGGCCGGGCGGATGATCAGGGCATCTATCGGATGGCCTTTTCCGAGGGGGATATGCAGGCCCGTAACTGGTTGCGGGAGCGTATCGTCCAGGCTGGGCTCGAGCTGCATCAGGATGGGGCGGCGAACCTGTTCGGTCGCTTGGCCTGGGATCCTGACAAACCCAGTGTGATGGTCGGTTCGCACATCGATACGGTGCCCGGCGCCGGGCATCTGGATGGTGCCCTCGGGGTGCTGTGCGGGTTGGAAGCACTGAGATCGATGAAAGAGCAGGGGATCAGCCTGAAGCGGCCATTGGAGCTGGTGGCTTTTTCCGATGAGGAGGGTCGTTTCAGTGGTATGTTCGGCTCCCAGGCCCTGTGCGGTGATATCTCCCCCCAGTGGATTCATGCCGCCAGGGATCTGTCTGGGGTGGGCTTGACCGAAGCGATGGCTGCGCAGGGGTTGGATGCCAATGAGGCGCTCTCTGCCGCCAGATCACCGGAGAGTCTGCACGCCTTTGTCGAGTTGCATATCGAACAGGGGCCGGTGCTCGATGAACTGGGCAGTTCGATCGGTGTGGTGGAGGGTATCTGCGGCCTCAAGCGCTGGGACGTACGTCTCACCGGGGTTGCCAATCATGCGGGCACCACGCCGATGCTGATGCGCAGTGACGCCTTTCAGGGCCTCGCGGAGTTCTCCGTGGAGATCGGCCGGATCCTGGAGGAGCATGGTGGTCCCCAGAGTGTCGCCACCATAGGCCGTGTTGAACTGCAGCCCGGGGCGGCCAATGTGGTGCCTGGCGAGGCCCGGTTCGCTCTGGAATTTCGCGATCTGGAAGAGTCGGTCCTGTATGACCTGAGCGATGCTTTCCGCCGTACCCTGTCAGCCATCGCCCGGCGTCGCGGCCTGATGTTCGACTTCAAGGTGGTGAGTGAACTGGCGCCGGTCAGCTGTGATCAACGCATCCGTCAGTTGATTGAATCCACGGCTCAGGCGTTTGCCTACAACCACCACCAGCTCCCCAGTGGCGCCGCCCATGACACCCAGCAATTGGCGCGGATCACCAGAACCGGCATGATTTTTGTACCGAGTAAAGATGGGCGCAGCCATTCAGCGGCGGAGTGGACCTCGTGGAATGACATCCAGGCCGGCGCCAATGTACTGCTCAACACACTCTACGAACTTGCCAATGAGGAGTCACCATGAGTGACCAAGAAGAAAAACAACCTGATCCCTATATGAACATCGATCCGCTTCGGGATACCTATCGGCAGAAGATCGCCGAAGCGGCGGGTCGCACCCACTCGCTGCAAAGACACAACACCGCGTTGTTGTGCATCGATATGCAATATCTCGATGCAGCGCCCGGTTTCGGCGTCTTCGCGGATGCGGACTCATCCGGTCTGCCGCCGGAATCCCAGGCCTACTATTTCGATCGTCTGGAGAGCATGGTGCTACCCAATGTGAGGCGTCTGCAGGAAGCCTTTCGGGCCAATCGACTGGAGGTGGTGCATACCAGAATCCAATCCCTGACCCAGGATGGCCGGGATCGTGGTCCAGGACACAAGCGTCTCAATCTGCATGCGCCGCCAGGTTCCAAGGAGGCGGAAATTCTGCCTCTGGTTGCGCCCCATGGGGATGAGATCATCATCAACAAGACCGCATCCGGGGTCTTCACCTCCACCAACCTGGAGTATGTGCTGCGCAACCTGGGTATAACCGGGCTGTTTGTGGTCGGGGTCTACTCCAATGAGTGTGTCAGTACGGCGGTGAGGGATGCCTGCGATCTCGGTTTCTATGTCACCCTGATCTCCGATGGCATCGCCACCGTAACCCCTGAGCTGCAACAGGCCACAGACACCACCATGAAGGACCGCTATGCCCGTTTGATGAACACCGACGAGGCCCTCTCGGAGATCGAAGGGGTCTTTCTTTGAACTCTGATCCGGTACTCAGTGCGGATCTTGGCTGGCTGATACTGGCTCTGTTCAGTGCCGTCTGGATCTGGCTGGGCTGGTGGCTGGGTCGGCGCGCCCAGGGGCTGGATGGTTTCATGCTCGCCGGCCGTAAGGTTGGTCTGGCCCTGGGAACTGCTACCGCCATGGCCACCTGGGTGACCAGTAACACCACCATGGCGGCACCTCAGCTCGCCTTTCAGATGGGGATCTGGGGTATGGTCGGATACTCGCTGGGTTCGATCGGTCTGATTCTGTTCGCGCCCCTGGCGAAACGGATTCGGCAGCTGATGCCCCAGGGCTTCACCAGCGGTGATTTCATCCGGCTGCGCTACGGCAATCTGGCCTGGCGGGTGTTCCTGGTAATCTCCCTCTTCTACGCCTTCGGTTGGTTGATCAGCCTGGGAATGGCTGGTGGGGTATTGATAAACGCCCTCACCGGTATCGACTACCACATCGGTATGTCAGTGATTGTCGCGGTGTGTGTCAGCTATACCCTGTTGGGTGGTTTGCGCGCGGTTATCGGCACCGATTTTCTGCAGTCGCTGATCATCCTGACCGGGATTGTCATACTGGCGGTGCTGGCGATTACCAAGGTCGGGGTCGATACCATGCATGAGCAGGTGTTGATGGAGCGGCCGGAGCTGCTCAATCTGCTGTTTCCCGCCGCCATCATGTTCCTGTTCAACAACCTGTTGTTTGGTGTCGGCGAGATCTTTCACTCCAACGTCTGGTGGAGCAGGGCCTTCGCTTTTCGTGAAGGTGTTGGGTTCAAGGCCTATTTGATCGCCGGTCTGTTCTGGACGCCGGTGCCGATTGTGGCCGGCTTTCTCGCATTGACCGTTCCCGCCTTGCAGATCAATGTGCCGACTGCGGATATGGTCGGTCCCCTGGTGGCTGGTGAGTTACTGGGCGCCGGTGGTGCGGTGCTGGTCTTCATCGTGGTCTTCTCCGCTCTGGCCTCCAGTCTGGACTCCCTGCTGGCCGCCACATCCGATCTGGTGCTGACCGATCTCTATAAAGGGCACCTGCGGCCACAGGCCAGGGAAGAAGAGCTGGTCAAGGCGGCTCGCTGGATAACCCTCGGTCTGGGCGTTATGACCTGGTTGCTCTGCTGGCCCCGCATCACCACCCTGGCGGAGCTGCTCTATTTCACCGGCGCCTTTGTCGCCAGCACTATCTGGCCGGTGGCCGCCGGTCTCTACTGGCGCAGTATCAATCCGATGGGCGCCACCCTGGCAATGACCCTGGGTACCCTGATCGGACTGCTGAGCTATTTCATGATCGGTTTCTATGTGGCGGCCCTGGTGGCGGCCGCTGTCTCCATGACCCTGGTGTTGCTGACAACCTGGTTGGCACCGCGCAGCTTTGATTGGCAGCGGCTCAATCCAACACCCGTCCCAGTTAGGGAGGTCAAGTGATGATTATCCCCCCCGAAATACTCAACCTACTGATTATTGCAGCAACAGTGATGGTGGCTGCCGCACCGGTCATCCTGCTGTTGCTCTGGTTCCGGGATAGAAAAGGAGGAACCCTGTGGTGAATGATATTAATGCTCAATTAAGCAAACCGCTGCAAGAACCGTCTTTGGATGTACAGGGTTTTGAAAGTCCGAGATCCCTGATGGAGCGGCTGGCGGAGGATCTGGTGCCGCTGCTCGAGCTGGCCCATCGACCCGTTATCTCAGCCCGTCAATTCAACCGTGAGCAGCTGGTGCAACTCTGTCGTCTGGCGGCAAAGTATGAAACCGAGCCTCACCGTATCACCCGCCCGCTTACCGGTAAGATTCTAATCTCCGCCTTCTATGAACCGAGTACCCGCACCCGCCTCTCATTCGAGAGTGCCTGGCATCGTCTGGGCGGGGATATCATGTCGATCACCGATCCGGCGACTACCGGTATTGCCAAAGGTGAATCTTTCTATGATGTGGGTGAGATGCTCAACCACTATGGGGATATGGTGGTGTTGCGCGACAGTAACAACCGGGCTGTCTATGAGATGCTCGAGGCGTTGCGTATTCCGATCGTCAATGGGGGTAACGGTACCGATGAGCATCCGACCCAGGCGATGGCGGACGTCTACACGATCCTCAAGGCGGTGCCCCAGCTGACTGATCCGAACAGCATGAAGGCCTCTGAAAAGATACGCATCGGCATTATCGGTGTGCCGGGTCGGATGCGTACTATCCGTAGCCTGCTGCTGTTCCTGTCGCTGTTTTCAGTCGGTATCGATGAGCTGGTGATTATCAGTGAGGATCAGGATCCCTTCTCCGAGGGGCAGTACAAGGAGTTGAGCGAGGCGGGATTGAATATTCGCATCACGCCCGATTTGGACAAGGTGCTGCCGCAACTGGATGTGGTCTATCTGAATGCCATCGCCTGGGTATCGGATGGCTATGAGGAGCATGGCAGGACCTATCGTCTCGATGCCGACTCGCCGTTCAAGCCCGGTGCTGTGGTGATGCACCCGCTTGCCCGAGGCGAGGAGCTCGATCGCAGTCTGGATGAGACCCCCTACAACTGGTATTTCGCCCAGGCCCGTGGTGCGGTTTTCGTGCGCATGGCGCTGCTCTCCGTGTTGTTGAAAAGTTATAGCTGAAGTAGAAAAGATATGTGTGGCATTGCAGGATTTATCTATGCGGACCGGGATCGCCCTGTCGACCCTGAAACCCTGGTGGCCATGGCGGCCATTCAACACCATCGCGGCCCGGACGGCTTTGGCGTGCGGCGCATGCCGGGGGTGGGATTCAGTCACGCCAGGCTCTCCATCGTGGACCTGGATGAGAGTCGTGGGCGACAGCCATTCGAGAGTGCCGATGGTCGACTGATGCTGACCAAGAACGGTGAGCTCTACGACTACCAGCGCATCCGTGCAGATCTCACTGCCCGGGGAGACCGGTTTCAGACCAAAAGCGATTCGGAGATGATCATGCATCTCTATCCGCGCCTGGGGCTGGAGGGGATGCTGCCCCATCTACGGGGTGAGTTCGCCTTTGCTCTCTACGACAGATCGGCCGAACGTCTGATGCTGGTGCGGGATCGCTTCGGCATCAAGCCGCTCTACTGGGCTGAAGCGGACGGGGTGCTGGTGTTCGGCTCGGAACTGAAGGTGCTGTTCGCCCATCCCGAAGTGCAGCGGAAATTCGATCCGGCGGGTGTCTATCATCAGCTGATGCAGACCATCGTGCCTGGTTCCACCGCATTCGAAAACATCCATCAGGTACCCCCTGGGCATCAGCTGGTGGTGGAGCGAAAGGGTGGGCGCTTGCATGTTTCCCAACAGAAATATTGGGACATGCCCTTTCCTGATGAGGCTGACAGACCTTCCGAATACGATGAAGATGAGTGGATCGAAGCGGTGCGCGCCAAACTGCTGGAAGCGGTGCAGCTGCGTCTGGAGGCGGACGTGCCGGTGGGCTGTTATCTCTCCGGTGGTATCGACTCCTGTTCGATTCTCGGATTGGCTGCAGCAGCCAGGCAGAGCCCGGTGAAGGCCTTCACCATCGGTTTTGACAACAAGGACTATGACGAATCCCCGATCGCCCGGGAGATGGCCGAAAGCACCGGTGCGGATCAGGATGTGATGATGCTGGATGCCTCTCATCTTTATGATAATTTTGTCGAGACTCTGTGGCACACCGAGCGGACCATCTACAACACCCTGGGGGTGGCAAAACTGTTGATGAGCCGGCATGTGCAGAGCGTCGACTACAAGGTGGTGCTGACCGGCGAGGGTTCCGATGAGTTGTTCGGTGGCTATCCCGCCTTCCGCCGGGATATGTTTCTGCACGGTCTGGATCATCTCTCCGCCGAGGAGCGTGCCGAGTGGGAGAAGCTGCTGGCGGAGCAGAACAAGCTTTTTAAGGGGGCAATGCTGGCAGAAGATGAAGTTCGTCATCAGGCGCTGGAGGAGAAGGTCGGATTCACCCCGAGCTGTCTGCAGCCCTGGCTGGCTTCCGCTACCCGGGTGCCGGGACTGCTCTCTACAGAGCTGAACGCTCAATTGACCGGCTACGATCCGGGGCAGGCCATTGCGCAGCAGCTCGATGGCGAGAGTCTCGCTGGACGCCATCCCCTGGATAAGGCCCAGTATGTCTGGATCAAGACCATGCTCGAGGGGCAGATTCTCACCTGGGGTGGTGACCGGGTCGATATGGCCAACTCCATGGAGGCCCGCCCCGCCTTTCTCGATCATCACCTGGCGGAATTGGCGGCGCAGCTACCCCCATCCCTGCGCATCAAGGGCAAGACGGAGAAGTATGTGCTGCGTGAGGCGATGAAAGGGCTGTTGCCTGAGGTGCTCTACAAGCGGGAGAAGTTTGCCTTCATGGCACCGCCTGCCCACACCGATCCGAAAAAGTGGGCCGCGATGCGGGGGTTGGCGGATGAGTATCTGAATCCGACCGCCATCGCCGATGCGGGCCTTCTGTCGGCCGACGGGGTCAAGGCGTTGTTCGATCTGCATGACGACAAGCAGTTAACGGCAGCCACCCAGAACAAACTCGATGCGATCATCAACCACCTGCTTGGTGTGCAGGTACTGCATCGTCACTTTGTGGCAACGGATGTTCCGGCACAGGCCAGGGCCAAGGCGGAACAGCTCGGCTGGCGTGTGGAAGCTTCCATGTAACGATCGGCTTGATAAGCTGACTGCACAGCCCGCGATTATGGCCAGCTGGTTTCACAACTGGTCTCCTGGTTTGCGCAAACACCTCGAAACCAGGCACGCCCCTGAGAGGCTCGCCGCTCAGCTTCGGTGAGTCTCTTCAGTGCCAGGGTTTGCGGGTTACGCGCTCTGCCAAGGGAGTAGTCCAGCAGTACCCATTCACCCGAGCAGGCGACCACCTGCACTATCTTGCCCATCGAGGTCAGCCAATCCCCCTTCAGGTCGAGCAGTTTTGCGCTCTCGGCATCGGGACGCTGATGCCCGCTACCGGATTGCACCATGAACGCCACCTGCTCACCTGGTATCCAGCCGATACCTGGATGAGTGGCTCTGATTGGCAGCTTGCTGCGGTTCGGGTCATCTTTCGCGCCACGGATCTTCAGCCAGCCCCGATCTGAGCCGATGATCTGGAACTCGATGCCAAAGTTGTGGCTGTCAAAATTGATCACATAGGCTGGCAGTATGCCAACCACCTGGGCATTCATCTCAGCTGAAGAGCGTACTTGCAGGCCATGCTGATGGGTCTCCTTTGACCAACCTTCAATCCGGCATTCGGTTTCAGTGGTGGGCACCCAGGCCTCTTCTGCAAAACTCAATGAAGTGAGCGAGAGGCAGAAGAACAGGGTAGCCGTTCTACTGAATGGTTTGTCGATAACTATGGTGTGACCTCGGTAAGCACATAATTCCAGGTGGTCTGACCCGGATGGGTTCTGATGCTCTCTTCAAAGCGCACGTAGTCGTTGGGGTGCACGGTTGTACAGCCAGCCGAATCGGTATTGGTTCGGCTGCCTGAGTGTATTTTGAATGTGCGGTTAAGGTCATCACTGGTGCCCGGGTTGCTGTTATCCACATAGCCGGTTCCGGCAGTGAAACGCTCAACCCCGCCTTGCCCCTGGTTTACCGACTGTGGTGTTGGTCTCAGTGCAAAATCACTGCCGCCTGCCGAGGCTGGATTGCGATGGGTATCTTCATACATTTGAATGGTCTGTGGCGCGGCCAGTCTGCCCTGGTCACGGATACCATCACCCGTGACATCCTCACCGACCGAGCGCCGGAATCGGTTATCCGGATGGTTGGCCAGGTTGGCATCATATTGTGCGCTGGGCTCGGTTGAAACCCGATTGAACTCCTCTACGTGAACGGTGCCATTGGCCTCTCTGGAGATGACGGCGATGCGGTCATCGTAAACCCCCCGGCCATGGTTTTCCAAGCTGCCGGTTTCAGAACGCAGGCCGACGATGACACTGTTCCCGTTGGCCAGGTCATCCCGTGCGGCCTGATCGCCTCGGGTCTGTACAATACTGGCGTAGACATCAAATTTCTGTTGATCGGAGAGTGTGGATGTCACCGGCATCTCGGGTGTTTGGCTGCCGGCTTGATTGATCTGCCTGATGGCTGTACCGATCTCTGCCGGACTGGTGAACAGGTTCTGATTGTTGTGAGAGGTGTCAGGTGAAATGGAGTACTGGAGCTCAGCGCTGACCATCCGGTCGAGTGCCTGTTGAACAGCGGGAGCTTGTCCCTGTTTGTGGTTGTTCAGAAGTGCGACCGCTTCTCCCTGTATGCCCTGTCTGAACAGGTTGGCAACCTCCTGTGCGACAGTCTGGTTGCTTCGAAATGGCGTGCTGAGGGGAGTATGGGTTGCCCCGAACAGATAGTTTGGTGAGCGTAATTGATTGGTGCCAAATGTGGTTGCTGATCCGTTCATGGATAACTCCAGTATCTCAGTTCCTTGATTTGCAGGAGTTCTATTCTATGGGCTCCATTCAGGCTTGGGCACTGGGGATTACCCTAGCGCCTGTTAAGCCGAATACAATCGTTCGGTTTACTGGTTGATGTCCACCCAAAGTGTCACGGTTTCCGGTGGCAGACAGACCTGATCGTTACAGGCCTGAAGCTGTAACTCAACCGGCAGTGTCGTTGTTTCAGTTTTCTCTTCATCGAGTTGTTTCAACAGAGTTTGTAAGCTGATTTCTCCCCCATAGACAGAGAGTGGCTGTTGCTGAAATGCGAGTCTCTCCTGTTTTCCCTTTGGGTAGGTTACCGGCCCCATCTGCCAGCCTTCGAGCTGTTGTGCAAGTGTCAGGCGGGTTGCAATCAGATCCTTGCCGTTGGGTTGGTTGGAGTTGATGTGCCAGCCTTCCGGGATCTCGATCTTCAGGTTCAGCAGGATCTGTTGAGCGGCCTTGCTGGTGTTGGCTTGAATGCGGATGCCGCCCTGTCCGGCATAGGCCCTCGAGCCGAGTTCCCCATGCTGGTGGTCGGCCACGGCACTCAGCAGATAACCGTAACTGATCGGTGTTGCTTCGAGGGCCGGGGCAAAGCGGGCTATCAGGGCATCGGTCTGCTTGCGAAAGTCCAGTTCGCCACTGCGCTGCCAGAGTCGCTGCAGGCTGTGTATTGCGACGGAACTGCCCGAGGGAATGGCATTGTCAGAGCCCTCATCCTTGGGGCGTCCCATACCGGTGATGCTGCTCTCGGCCTCATTCATGAAAAAGCCGCCCTGCTGATCGTCGAGAAAGCGTTCGGTCATCGCTCCGGCAAGCTCTTTGGCGCGGTTCAACCAGCGCTGTTCGGCGGTCAGGTCGTAGAGGTAGAGAAAGCTCTCCGACAGGTAGGCGTAATCCTCCTGGGTGGCCCGGATGGAAGACTGACCATTCAGGTGGACCCGCCACAGATGGCCGGTTTTATAACGGTTCTGCTGCCAGAGAAAATCGGCCGCCTTGATTGCCGCATCACGATAGCTGTTGTTATCCAGCAGATCGGCGGCCTGGGCAAATGCGGTGATCATCATACCGTTCCATGCGGTGACGATCTTGTCATCTCTGAGGGGTGGGATGCGTTTGTTGCGTCTCTCCAGCAGTATCCGGTTGATCTCCTCCATCTGTGTCAGCAGATCGGTCAATCCGAGTTGGTTCTCTTCGGCAAACTCGGTGAACGATTGCGGCAGGTGGAGAATGTTGCGACCTTCAAAGTTTCCGGATGGTGTTACCCCGTAGAGAGCGCTCGCCAGACTCGCCTGCTGCTGATCTAGAGCGGTGTTCAGCTCATCCTGGGTCCAGGTGAAAAACAGTCCCTCTTCGCCTTCGCTGTCAGCATCGGTTGCGGAATAGAACCCTCCCTCCGGTGCGGTCATCTCACGCAGTACATAGTCGAGGGTCTGGGTGGCGATCCGACGAAACTCCTCTCTGCCGGTGATACGCCAGGCTCCCAGGTAGATACGACTGAGATGGGCCTGGTTGTAGAGCATCTTTTCGAAGTGGGGTACCAGCCACTCATAGTCGGTGGAGTAGCGATGGAATCCGCCTGCCACCTGATCATAGATGCCACCCCGTCCCATCTGGTCCAGTGTTATCGTCAGCATCTGCAGGGCCTCTTCATCCCCATGTCGTTGCGCCTGGTCGAGCAGCAGATAGAGCCAGGGTTCCCTGGGGAACTTCGGTGCCTGACCAAAGCCCCCCTGGATCTCATCGAATGCGTTCTGCATGCTCTTCACTGCCTGGCCGATGACCCCTGGATCGAGTGCCTTTGCCTCGCCTCTCAGACGATTGCTCTGCGCCACCGCATCCGCCACTTTTTCGGCCTGAGCAATCAGTTCGTCTGATCTCTCTACCCAGAGTTTCTTCACCTGGTCTAGCAGCGAGGTGAACTGTTCAGGGGTGAAATAGGTGCCGCCGTAGAAAGGTTTACCCTCGGGGGTCAGAAAGCTGGACATGGGCCAGCCCCCGTGACCGGTCATCAGCATCACAGCGGTCATGTAGACCTCATCCACATCGGGATGGCTCTCCCGGTCCACCTTGATGGCAATGAAGTCACGGTTCAGCTGGGCGGCGATCGACAGGTTTTCAAAACTCTCCCGCTCCATCACATGACACCAGTGACAGGTTGAATAACCGATGGAGAGAAAGATCGGTTTATTCTCCTGTTTTGCCTTCTGGAAGGCTGCCTCGGACCAGGGGTGCCAGTCGACCGGGTTATGTGCATGCTGTAGCAGATAGGGAGAATCCTCCAGGATTAGTTGGTTGATATAACTGGGGGTGCCATCCGCATTGAAATGTTCGGTTCGCGGTCGGTAGCCAATGCCTTTATCCAGATAGGCCTGATAGAGTTTTTTTGCCATAGACTCGGATCTCTCCAGATGTAGGGTCTCATCTGCATGGCCTGCCGGTTGCAGAACCAGCAGGCTGATAACAATCAACAGAACTCTTGGCATAGCTAACGCTCACCCTTGCCGTTGCAGGCTGTCTATTCCGTACAGAGTCAAAAGCTCAGTCTGACCTGTTGATCCATCGGCAGAGTCGGATCGGCCGCCCACTCCTGGGTGGATCCGTCGTAGAGTTTGGCCTGATGGTTACCGAGCAGCTCGTGGGAGACAAACCAGGCCAGTGCAGCACGATTGCCGGTGTGGCAATAGTTGATCTGTGCACCTTGCAGAGGGACATTGCCGGCCGTGTAGATCTGCTTCAGGTTCTCCACGCTGTGCAGTTTGCCGCTGCCGTTGACGGTCAGCCAGTCGTAGTTGAGATTGACCGCGCCGGGCAGACTGCCGGGACGCTCCTTGGCGCCACCTTTATAGATGCCCAGGTACTCCGCACGGGTGCGGTTATCCACCGCCAGAGCACCTGAGTTGACGGCCTGTTCAACCGCCTTGGCATCCGGATTCATCTGCGCTCGGTAGTCTGCCTTGAAAGTGGTGGGCTTGAGCTGATGATTGCCTTTCTCCAGGGGGTATTTTCGGGTCTCCGCATAGGCGATCAGACCACCATCCAGGATTGAAACCTTATCGTGTCCCAGGACTTTGAAACTCCAGTAGACCCGGGATGCCACTGCCATATCACCGGCGCTGGCACCGAGCGGAATCAGCACCACATGTGAGCTGTTGCCGATGCCCAGGGAGCCGATCAGCTTCTCCATGATGGGAACCGGGGGCAGTAGTTTGGGTTGGCCCTTTTTTTCCGTCCGCCAATGACCATATTCGGTGTTTATGGATCCCGGGATATGAAACCGCAGGTAGTTCTGGTTGCTCTGCAGATCGAGCAACACCAGGTCGGGGCTGTTTTTGTTCTGTTGCAGCCACTCGACGGATACCAGTGGTTGGGCCGAGAGGGGAAGTGCGGTTGCGAGAAGTATCAGGATGAAAGCGAATCTGTACATATGGCACCTTGATATCGAGTTTTTTACTATGGTGTTGGTTGTCGGCAGGAGATTACACCATAAGGTTTGCCTGATCTCCGTTTAAATGCATTGAGATTGTTTTATACGACATACCGAGTCGCGGGGTTGATAATTATGTGATCGGATTCCTCGGATAAAGTTGCGTCAGCAGCTATTTACTCTCTGTATCACTACCAGTCGGCCTGTTATTGTGAATAACTCTTGCGATCAATCCACTCGCTTGATTGAGTCGATTGGAGGGTCGTTTCATACAGGGTTTGAACTCCAGGCCTCATTCTGACGCCAAACCGATTGAGAAAAAACATTCTGCCCCTCTGGTAATCACGGGGCCCTGTGTCAGAATAGTGTGATCATGAAAAATACGATTATTAAGCTACTCTTGGCTTGTTTGATGTTGTTGCTCTCAGCCGGAGTGACTGCAGATGATTACGCAGATGGGATGGCCGCGCTGACAGGTGGCGATTACACCACCGCCTATCGGACGTTCAAACGACTGGCAAAGCGGGACCATGTGGAGGCCCAATTCCAGCTCGGCATGCTCTATCTCCATGGTCGTGGGACAAAGCAGAATACCCAGCAGGGCGTCAACTGGCTGAAACAGGCAGCAGAGGATGGCTACTACTATCTGGCGGCCAATGAACTGGGTCAGATCTACCTGGCTGGACAGTGGGTGGAGCGCAGTGAGAGCGAGGCCATCAAGTGGCTTGAGCTGGCAACCCAGATAGCCGAGGAAAATGAGGATGAGGCGGAAGACGGCTGTGATTGATCCGCTTGCAAGACCATGAAATTCAGTGATTTTGGGTTCAAGGAAAATCCGTTTGCCATCACCCCGGATCCCCGCTATCTCTATCTGAGTCGGGGGCATGAGGAGAGTCTGGCCCATTTGATCTATGGCGCCGGACCGAATGGCGGATTCGTGCTGCTCACGGGAGAGGTCGGGACCGGCAAAACCCTGTTGCTGCGAAGTCTGCTGGCCCAACAGCTTGAGGATGTGGAAGTTGCCCTGATTCTCAATCCCCGGCTTTCCAGACGGGAGTTTCTGGCAACCATCTGTGATGAACTCGGTATCTCATACAAAGGCCCCCCATACTCCCTGAAACATCTCAGCGATCGGTTGGCCAAGCATCTGCTGGAGATCCACAGTGCCGGAAAACATACGGTGCTGGTGGTGGATGAAGCACAAAACCTGAGTCCGAGAGTACTCGAGCAGGTTCGCTTGCTGACCAACCTGGAGACATCCCAGCATAAGCTGTTGCGCATCATTCTGGTTGGTCAGCCGGAACTGCTGCAGATTCTCGATCGCAAAGAGTTGAGGCAGGTCGATCAGCGGATCACTGCCCGATACCATCTGTCACCCTTGAACCGTGCGGAGACCCGGGCCTATATCAGTCACCGCCTGGCGGTCGCCGGTGAACGGGAGGATCTGTTCACCCCAGCCGCGCTGTGGCTGATGCATCGCTACTCCCGAGGCATACCCCGGCTGATCAACACCATCTGCGAACGGGCGCTGCTGGCGATCTATACCAGCGGCAAACAGCGAATCGATGCCCGCATGGTGTGGCGGTCCGCCAAAGAGGTCAAGGGGCGCAAGGCGAAACGCAAGCATGGCCTGAAGCTCGGCGTAGCGGCCGCTCTGCTGTTGCTGTTGGCCGTTGGGGGCGGTTGGTTCTGGTTTGATAACTACCTGAGCCGCAGTGTGGATATGAGTGTCGAATCAGCGCCTCAAACACAGAATACAGGTGAGGAGCAATCCGCTGAAGAGATAAGCAAGATGCCCCAGAGCGGGGAGTTGAGTCCTCAGGCTGAGGTTGAACCACCTCAACAATCCGAAACATCGGCTGACGACTCCCAAACCAGCCTGTTGGGACAGCCTGCTGAACTGTCACAAACTCCCTCAGTCGAGCAGCCAGAAGTGTTGCCCCAGCCCCCTTTGACAGCGCTGCAGGAGATCGGGATCCTTGAGACTGATGAGGGAAATGTTGAGACTGCCGCCAGCCCGGGTGTGGAGCATAAGGATCCACCCAGAGAGATCGAGCTGGAGAGACTCTTCAGTCAGCCACAGGACCGCTTCAGCAGTTACCAGAAGCTGTTTCAGGTGTGGGATGCCTCGATTAATCTGAACACCGCATCCCATCCCTGCCAACAGGCGCCGGAGTATGGATTACGCTGCTTGAGTGAGTTTGCCGACTGGGCAACTCTGTTGCGTTTAAATCGCCCCCTGCTGATTCGCCTGAAACAGGATGTCCAGGAGCGCCTGCTGTTCCTTACCCATGTGGATGATGAGTGGCTGTTGGTCGATACCGGTGAGTCCAAGGGTGTAGTCAAGCTGGATCAACTCAAGCGTTTCTGGCGGGGAGGGTTTGTCATGCTATGGAAACCCCATGCCGGGCTGGCATTGATCGGTCAGGGCTCCACGGGAGAGGCGGTTACCTGGTTGCGCAATCGTCTCACTCTTGTGGATGGTGTAGAGCTGGTCCTGGTGGAGGGGCTGGATCGTTTTGACACAGCCCTCAAGTCCCGTCTTGAGGCGTTTCAACGCCAAAATGGTCTCGATGCAGATGGTGTGGCTGGTCAGCAGACCCAGGTCTATCTGAATAATCTGCAGCTACCCGCAGGCACCCCAACTCTTGCCGCCAATCCAGGGAGCGGGGGGCGCTGATATGTCGCTGATTCTAGAAGCCCTGAAGAAGGCGGAACGGCAGCATAAACTGGGCAAGGTTCCGGGTATTTCAGGGCAGGCCTCCGAGCAGGAGAGTCAGGCTGGCAGTCGTCTCAGGTGGGGGCTGTTGTCGCTGATGGGGCTGGCCATTTTGGCGGTCGGTCTCTACCTGGGTGGCATTCAGAACCGATCCCAGCCGGATTCCCAACCTCAGGTCAATCTCAAACCTGAGCCGGCCACCAAAACCGCTCCGGTGGCTGAGCCGGCACGCCCTCCTGGGGAGCTTACAGTCAGGCCGGTAAGAGCCGGTCAGGGTGCGACCGGGGTAAAGCCGCAGCCCGAGGCGGCACCAGTGGTGACACAGGCTCCGCCCGTAAAGCCGATGACCCAAGCGACTCAACCTGTTGACAAGCCCGGACAACCGACCCCGCAACCTGTGGTGACGGTAAAACCGCTCCAGGTGCCACCGCCGCCAGCACCGAAACCACCGCCGCCAAGGGCCATACCTCTGCACGATATGCCGGGTGGATTCGTATCCAATCTGCCGGCGATGAATATTGATATTCACAGTTATGATCCTCGTCCGCTGAAACGCTATGTACTGGTCAACATGGAGAAGTACCGGGAGGGGGACTATCTGGCTGAAGGTCCCTTGCTGATCGAGATACTGCCCGAAGGGGTGATTATGGAGCATATGGGGGAACGTTTTATTTTTCCCCTGGGAAATCTCTGAGCGGGATCTGCCCTGCTGAAAATCAGCGATTATCTGGACAGACGGTAGAGTCGAGCCGATGAGCCAGAGGCTGTGGTGTGGCCTGTTGGTCACTGTTCAGGGTATATTGATATTCACTGAATGGTTGTGTGGTTGGGTCAAGGAGCGCAGGATGAAGGAACGAAACATATTGTTGGTGGGAGCTTATCTGTTATTGCTGCTGCCACTCAATGCCCAGGCTGTGATCTACAAATGGTATGACGAAAAGGGCAAGGTGCACTACAGTCAATCACCGCCGCCCAAGGGCAGTCAGCGGGCACCCATCGACACCAGCACCTTTTCCACCATGGAGATGCGCAAAGCGCCTAAAGTCTCTCTCACCCCGAAGAAAAAGCGTAAGCCGAAGTCCAAACCGCAAAAAAAGAGTGTGGTTAAAACAATCAGCAAACGACCGAATACCCGCAGCACCTGCCCGCTCAAGCGTTGACAGGGTGAAGGTCTAGGAAGCTTTTTTCAGCGGGTAGATGGTATGCAGGATATACTCAATACCGGGTTCAACCTCCTCAGCGATTGAACGGCAGGTTGCCAGATCGAGACCAGTTTTCTGCAGCGCGGCAGGGTGGGGGGTGTTAAGACCTTCACCAAGCTCGCCATTTCCCATCATGGTATCGCTCACCATAGCCGCAATATGAACCATTGCAGTCTCCGCCGGGTGGTGTTTGGCGCGGAGTGGCTCGGTATGAAATTCCGTGGTTTCGATGAGACAGAGGGGGAAGCTCCACTGGCGCATCAGGGTGGCGCCGACCCGCGCATAATCCAGACCGATCAGCTCCCGTTCCACTTCCACCAGTGGTTGGGAGTGTTGTTGAGATCGCTGCAATGCCTGCTGGGTCTGCTCCGGTATGCTCTGATGCATGATCAGGTGACCCAGGTCATACAGCAGACCGCAGACAAACAGCCGTTCACTGTCTATCAGGCCCATGCGTCTGGCAATGCCTTGGGCAACCAAGCCGCAGAAGATACTGCGTCGCCAGTAATCCTGCATATCAAACGCGCTGTCAGACGGCTCATGCAACGACTCGGAGATAGAGGTGGCCAGGGTAAGATCATGAATCTGTTGCGTCCCGAGCAGGGAGACTGCGCGAAAAACGGTCTCGATCTTACTGGCCAGGCCAAAGTAGGGGCTGTTGATCAGTTTCAGAACGCGGGTGGTTAGGGCCGGGTCGCTGCGGATGGTATCGGCAACATCATCCAGGCGGTATTCCGGTGTGTCGATAATAGCCTTTAGCCGGATATAGACATCAGGCAAGGTGATGAGCTTACAGTCCCGGGTGATCTTTTCCCACAGTGTCGACATAGGCACCTCGTGAACAGATAGTGCTCAACCTCGGTTCCTGTGGGTAGAATCTGAAGGATCTGTTCAGTCATGAATATTTGACGCCGGTTATTCATTATCCTTTGGCGACGACCGCATTATAGCAACAATGGTTCAGATTGGTCTGCCGGAAATAGAAAAAGTTTCTTCCATTACGCTACTCGGGAATCACCGCTCGATAGTCGATCTGGCGACAGCCCAGACCGTGATTTCAGCCGCACCGTGTCGCTTCAGCGTTTTGCTCATTTCGTTGATCGTCGATCCGGTGGTGATCACATCGTCCAGGATCGCTACCCGGCTACCCTGCAGGCTGCCATAGACGCGAAACGCATGGCGAAGATTGTTTCGCCTCAAGCGTTCGTTGAGGTCGGATTGGGCATTGGTATTGCGGCTGCGTTTCACCAGACGGTCTTCCAGGGGAATCCGATAGTGCTTCGCCACGACCCGAGCCAACTCCTGAGCCTGGTTGAATCCCCGTTCCCTCATGCGCTGTCGATGGAGAGGCACTGGAAGCAGTAGATCCGGTGGATCTTGCACCTCACCCAGGCGATCGATGATCAATCGGGCGAGCGGTATGGTCAGATGCAGCTGGTGACGGAACTTAAGCTGTGCGATCAGATGGTTGGATGGTGCTTCATAGCGCAGGGCAGTGTGGCATGATACATAGGGGAGCTCGCTTTTGAGACAGGCGCCACAGCGGGTCTCAGCGGGTGCGTCGGGGGGAAGTGGCAGAGCGCAGCGAGGGCAGGCATGGCGATTGAACGGTAGCGATTGATAGCAGGGGTCGCAAAAACGGGTTCTATGGTCGGCTTCCGCACCGCAGAGCAGACAGTTCTGTGGGTAGATATGTTTAAGCAGTAGCTCCAGCCAGTCGGACTTCATCGCTCCATCCATGGATATCAGTGGTTGATCGGTGCGCTCAGTGATCCTTTTGAGTCGATTTTCAGTTTAACCGTTGCAGTCTGCCCAGTATAGGTAATCTGGAGGTAATCAACAGATGTTGATGGTCTGCTGGACCAGTGATTTCCAAATTGGCTGAATAGTACAAAAATTATACAGAAGTAAACTGGATAACGTAATCCAGGTTGACTGTTATCGGTCAATGATTACCATAGACTCCCCGCTACCTAATACTGACTGATTTTTGTACAACCTGGTGGATATCATGACCGACAGCCTGCTACGCCATGACTGGACTCTGGATGAGATCGAGGCACTACTCGATCTGCCTTTCAACGACCTGATGTTTCGTGCCCAGAGCCTGCATCGGGAGCGTTTTGATCCCAATCAGATTCAGATGAGCAGCCTGCTGAGCATCAAGACCGGTGCCTGCGCCGAGGATTGTGGCTACTGTTCCCAGAGTGCCAAGTATGACTCGGGGCTGGAAGCCGAGAAGTTGATGCCGTTGGAAGATGTGGTCAAAGCCGCAGATGCGGCAAAACAGAAAGGTGCAAGCCGCTTCTGCATGGGAGCAGCCTGGCGCAATCCGACCGATAAGAATCTGCAACGGGTGATTGAGATGGTTGAGGCGGTCAACGGCATGGGCATGGAGACCTGCCTGACCTTGGGAATGCTCAGTGAACAACAGGCGGAACGCCTGCGTGATGCCGGCCTGGATTACTACAACCACAATCTGGATACCTCTCCGGAGTTCTATGGTGAGGTGATCACCACCCGAACCTTTGATGATCGATTACAGACCCTCTCCCATGTGCGTGATGCCGGGATCAATGTCTGTTCTGGAGGCATCCTCGGGATGGGGGAGTCGAGACGGGACCGGGCCAGCATGTTGCGGGAGCTGGTCAATCTGCCGAAGCATCCCGAATCGGTACCGATCAACATGCTGGTCAAGATCGAAGGCACACCGCTCTCCCAGGTTGAGGATCTTGACCCCCTGGAGTTCGTACGCACCATCGCCGTGGCGCGAATTCTGATGCCCAACTCCTACGTCAGGCTTTCGGCCGGGCGGGGAGAGATGAGTGACGAGATGCAGGCGCTCTGTTTTCTCGCCGGCGCGAACTCGATTTTCTATGGTGAGCGCTTACTCACCACGGACAACCCTGAAGCGGACCGGGACAGAGCACTACTGGAACGTCTGGGTATGAAAACCGAGGCGCTGGTCGAGACTGAGGTCAAGGCGGCCAAAACTCCCTGTCAGAAAGCCCAGGCCGTTTGAGTGTCCACTCTCGCCGGTGGCGGGATTCGACGCACGTGATATGAACGGATTGGCGGAACAATTGAGGCGTCAGCGTGAGGCCGGGCTCTATCGCAGGCGCCGGGTTGTCTCATCGCCACAGCAGACAGAGATGGTTGTCGATGGACGGCCAATGTTGACCTTTTGCAGCAATGACTATCTGGGGCTGGCAAGCCATCCGGAGGTGATCGCGGCACTGCAACAGGCGGCGGATGTGTATGGGGTTGGCAGTGGTGCTGCCCATTTGATCAATGGCCACAGCGCGGTTCATCACGCCCTCGAAGAGGAGCTGGCCGAGTTTACCAAGCGTCCGAGAGCGCTGCTCTACTCGACCGGATACATGGCCAATATCGGTGTCGCCAGCGCGCTGTTGGGACGCCACGACTGGCTGTTTGAGGATCGCCTGAATCACGCATCCCTGGTGGATGCCGGGGCACTCAGTCCAGCAACGGTTAAACGTTTCCAACATAACGATCCAGAGAGCCTGCGACGGCAGATTGAAAGCTGCACGAGCGGGCGGAAACTGATTGCGACCGATGGTGTGTTCAGTATGGATGGGGATCTTGCGCCGCTTGAGGAGTATCAGGCGATCGCCCGTAAACAGGATGCCTGGCTGATGGTGGATGATGCACATGGTCTTGGCGTGTTGGGTGACACAGGTGGGGGAAGTCTGGCCCATTTCGGCCTGGGTATCGACCAGGTTCCGATTCTCATGGGAACCCTGGGTAAAGGCTTTGGCACCTTTGGCGCCTTTGTTGCCGGTAGCGAGGAGTTGATTGAAACCCTGATTCAGAAATCCCGCAGCTATGTCTATACCACCGCCATGCCTTCAGCGGTTGCTGAGGCGACCCGGGTCAGTCTGCGCATCGCTCAGCAGGAGAGCTGGCGTCGGCAACGGCTGGCTCAGCTGATCGGCCGTTTCCGCCAGGCTGTTGAAGTGATGGGCTTACCCTTGATGCCATCGAATACACCGATACAGCCCCTGCTCACCGGCAGCGCCGAGCAGGCTCTGCAGTGGAGCAGGCATCTGGAGGAGAAAGGTATCCTGGTGACTGCCATACGACCTCCGACAGTCCCTGAAGGTCAGGCACGACTGCGTATTACTTTCAGCGCAAATCATACAGAACGGCAGCTCGACAGATTGCTGGATGCGCTGCAGAGTCTATCCCTGGAGCATGTATGAAACTGGGTGTGGAGACGCTTGGCCAGGGCAGAGAGCTGGTGATGTTGCATGGCTGGGGGATGAACTCATCGGTCTGGTACGACTTCGCCCAACGGCTGGCCAGACACTACCGGGTGACGCTGATCGATCTGCCCGGTCATGGGCACACTCCCTACGCCGGACAGGAGCAGCTCTGGAGCTGGGCGGAATCCTGCCTGGAAGCGGCACCGCAACAGGCGATCTGGCTCGGTTGGTCACTGGGTTCGATGGTGACTCTCGAAGCGGTGCTGCAGGCGCCGAAGCGGGTCAGTGGAGTATTGGTGATTGCCGGGATGCCAAGATTCGTTAGCGCTGAAGATTGGCCGCATGCCATGAAACTGAAAACCCTGGAGCAGTTTATCGAACTGTTGGGTGATGATATGAGCCGGGCGCTGGAACGGTTTCTGGCCTTGCAGATGCTGGGTAGCGATCTGGCGGTGGACGTGATACGGGGTCTCAAAACCAGGCTGCAGGAGCGTCCCGATCCCGATCCTGAGGCGTTGCAGGCGGGGCTCGAGTTACTCAAGCATTGTGATCTGCGCGAGCGCTTGAAGGGGATCTCCTGTCCTACCAGCTGGATCTATGGCAGTCGGGACACGCTGGCGCCGAGTGGTGCATCGGAGATACTCCGCCAATGGCTGCCTGAAGCCACCACGCATACTATAGCGCGGGCCGCCCATACCCCCTTCCTCTCCCATCCGCTGGAGACTGAAAAACTGGTATTGGAGAGTCTGGAGGCGATGGTATGAGTGCCGAAACCGCCACCACAATCGACAAACGTCAGGCACGCGCCGCCTTCTCCCGTGCGGCTCCCCACTATGATGAGGTAGCCGAGCTACAGCGAGAGATCGCCAAGCGGATGATCGAACGTCTCGCCTACATCCGCCATCAACCCGAGGTGGTGCTGGATGTTGGTGCCGGAACCGGGGATGCCACGCGCGCGCTGGGTAAACACTATGCTAAATCCCGGGTCATCGCGCTCGACTTCGCTCTGCCGATGTTGCAGCAGGTGCGCAAACAGGGGGGATGGTTCAAACGGGCTCCCTGTATCTGCGGCGATGCGGAACAGCTTCCCCTGGCAGATCAATCTGTGGATATGATCTTTTCCAATGTAGCGCTGCAGTGGTGTAACGACCTGGCGGGAACCATGCGGGAGTTCCTGAGGGTGTTGCGCCCCAATGGCATGCTGCTGTTCTCAACCTTTGGGCCCGATACCCTGAAAGAGCTGCGCACCAGCTGGTCGGCGGTGGATGGCTACAGCCATGTTTCGCCGTTCGCCGATATGCACGATGTCGGGGATGCGATGCTGCATGCCGGGCTTGCCGAGCCGGTTGTGGACGTGGATCGAATCTCCCTCAGTTACGATGACGTGCCCTCCCTGATGCGCGATCTGAAGAGCCTGGGTGCGCACAACGTCACCGCGCAAAGAGCCAAAGGGTTGACAGGGAAAGGGCGGATGCGTGCCATGATTCAGGCCTACGAGCAGTTTAGGCTTGATGATAAACTACCGGCCAGTTACGAAGTGGTCTACGGGCATGCCTGGGCTCCGGCGGAAGCGGGAGTCGGGACGGTATGTCGCGTTCCACTGCATCAATTGGATCCCCGGGGCAGGTAGTAATTCAAGATGGCTGGTCTCTTCATAACAGGTACGGATACAGGGTGTGGCAAGACAGAGGTGACCCTCGGTTTGATGCACAGGCTTCAGCAACAGGGTAAGCAGGTCGTGGGTATGAAACCCATCGCTTCGGGAGCAGCAGATAGCGATCAGGGGCTGTGTAATGAGGATGCGTTGCGCATCCAGGCCCAGGCCAGTCTTGAGCTTCCCTATCAACAGGTCAATCCATTCGTTTTTCAGCCAGCGATCGCACCCCATCTGGCTGCCCTTCAGGCTGGTAAATCGATCGACATCGCTGAAATCGTAGATGGCTATCAAAGCCTCAGCGAGGAGGCAGAGCATGTTCTGGTGGAGGGTGTTGGCGGATGGCATGTGCCGCTTGGCGAGCAGGATACGCTTGCAGACCTGGCGCGTGCTTTGGAGCTCCCTGTGGTGATGGTTGTCGGTATGCGCCTGGGTTGTCTGAATCATGCCCTCATGACCACTGAATGCATGCTCAATGCCGGGGTCTCGTTTGCCGGTTGGGTAGCCAATCAGGTGGAGCCGGAGATGTCGGCCAGAGAGGAGAATCTGGCTACCTTGAGAACCTGGCTGCCCGCGCCCTGCCTTGGTGAGATCCCCTATCTTGAAGAGACGAACCCTGAGGTGGTTGCCGGGTATCTGAGTGATGCGTTGTGCGATCTTACCGGTTTGTCAGTTGATCCCTGTGTGCAGGATTGATCTCCTGAGGGTGGTCATCAGCGGCTGGGTTGGTGATCAATTGCCATTGAACTTTCTAAGCAAATCCAGAGCATCGTCTGCATTCACCGGTGGGCTGAACAGGGTGCCTTGTATCTCGTTGCAATCATACTGTTCGAGAAACTGTCGTTGAGCTTCGGTTTCCACCCCTTCGGCTACGATCTTCAAATCCAGGCTTTTGGCCAGTGAGATGATGGCTGATACGATGGTTTGTGCCTGATTATTGGGTAGCGTGTTGTTGAGGAATTCCCGGTCCAGTTTGATGCTGTTGATCGGCAGTTTTTGAAGATAGTTCAGGGAAGAGAAACCCTTGCCAAAGTCATCCAGAGCAAAGTTGATACCGGCCCTATGCATTGTTTTCATCACATCCTTACTGTGTTCGAAGTTTTTGATCAGCGTGCTTTCGGTGATCTCCAGTTCGATCAGTGACGGTGGAATTTTTCGTTTTGAGCAGACACTGAGAAATTTATCCGCCAAAGTGCTGTCTCTCAATTGAACAGCAGACAGGTTTACCCCCAGCATCAGATCCGGGAATCCCTTTTTGTGTAGACGCCGCATATCCGCACAGGCTTTTTTGAATACCCAAAATCCCAGCTTGTTGATCAGGCCGGTATGTTCCGCAATCGGGATGAACTCATCCGGAGGGATATAGCCAACCTTTGGATGGGGCCAGCGGGCAAGTGCCTCCAGGCCAACGATTCTGCCGTCATACAGACTGAACTTGGGTTGATAGACAAGCTCGAACTGCTGATGGTAAATCGCTTTGGTAAGTTGAGTCTCCAGCCAGATGCTGTGAAATGCCTTGCGGTTGATCTCCCTGGAAAAGAATCGTATGTGGTTGCTGCCCGGTTCGTCTTTCGCCGAGCGTCTGGCTGTGGCGGCCTTTTGCAATAACTCATTAGGCGTTTCATCATCATGGGGATATATGGCGACACCCATGCTGAAGGTGATGAACAGCTCCTGATCATCGATGTACATGGGTTTTTTGAGATGACTGAGAATCCGGTGGGCTACCCAGGTCACCGATTTGACCTCCTCGAGATCGGAGAGGATCAGGGCGAATTCATCTTTGTTGATGCGTGAAATATTGGGTGAGTCATATTCGATATGCTCATCCACAACAGCAATGGTATCGGTCTTGCGCAGGGATTCGATGAGACGTTCCGCAGTCAGCTTGAGTATCTGGTCACCGGTTGCTACTCCCAATGCCTCATTGATACGGGAAAAGCTGTCGATATCGATCGAGATGATTGCGGTAAGTTTGTTGTTTCGTTCGCAGCGCGCCAGCTCCTGACTGATACGATCATTGAAGATATAGCGGTTTGGCAGACCGGTCAGTTCATCTTTTCCCTGCCGCCTGATCATCTCCTGGCGGTTGAATTCAAGCTCCGACTCTAGGTGCCCGACGATATCCTCCAGTCGCAAAATTTCCGAGTGCAGATGACGTTCTGCCTCGCTCATCTCTTTCCAGTCGGAGTCGGTCAACAGACGGCTGCCGGTGGTTGTCTCTTTGGCCGCCTTGTGCCTCAATTGTGGGGTCCAGTTGATGATGCAGTTACGTCCCTGCTGTTTGGCTTCGTAGAGGGCGCAATCTGCATTGTTGATCAGCAGCATGGAGTCCTCGACCTCGGTTTCCAGGGCAGCCATGCCGATACTGGTTGTGACAGTTTGCGGATTGGTGAACAGGGAGTGGCACTTCTGTTGGATATCCATGCGCAGGCGTTCGGCGATCGACCTGGCTTCATCCATCGTGGCATTCGGCAGTACGATGGCAAACTCATCCCCGCCATATCGACCGACTACATCTTCCGGCCTTGAATTGCTGCTGAGTATTTCCGAGACATACTTGATGACCTTGTCGCCATTGGCATGTCCATAGTGATCATTGATGAATTTGAAACGATCGATATCCACCATGATGAATACCAGCGACCGGTTGAGAGTCTTTGCCTCTTTGAACAGTTGGTCGAACTTTTTAAAGAATGCACGGCGGTTCAGACAGCCGGTCAATGAGTCCCGGGTTGCCAGAAACTCCAGTTCAACGGTTTTGTTGCGCAACGCTTTTTCGGAGTTGCGCAGTTTCAGTAGTGCTGACTTGAGTTGCCGATACTGCTTTTCAAGTTCAGTCATATCATCAAAAGTTGCCAATACGCCCCGGATCTGACCGTTGTTATCGAAGATCGGCGCACTGTTGACTGAAAAGGCCTTGTCGTTGCTCTCTTTCAGGGCCAGTCGAATCGGTACCCCGGTGACCTGCTCGCAGTTGTTGAGGCTGATATGCCAAGGAAGCTTCTCGGTCTTATCCGTGTTCTCCCTGTGTTTCCACGGCAGGGCATCTGCATTACTGTCCAGCAGGGTTTTGAAGCTTTCACCAATCTTCTGGCAGAAGGAGTCGTTCGCCAGAATGATTCGATGCCGGTGATCGAGAATCAGTAACCCCTCAGACAGGGCATTGAATGCAGCCCTGACCCGTTCCGGAATCACAGTGGATGAGTTCAGGCCAAGGTTATGGTTCTCACTGAAAAGCAGATAGAGGATCACGCTGGCAAGCAGTGCCCAGAGGCATAGGATCATGATCTCGATGGATGACCAGTCGGACTCCGCGTTGACTTCGATATAACGCACCGACAAGGTGCCGATGGTTTCGCTGCCGGTGCCGATTGGCAGCTGAATCAGGTCTGTCTGGAGAGCGCTGTCGGATTGAGGTGCAATCGCTCTCTGCATCTCACCTTCAATGGTTTCGATCACCAGTGAACGTATGGCGGGATGGTCGGAGACACCATTGGTCAGCACCGCCAGTTGTGCCGATTGGTTATAGGTTGTGATCAACGGGTGGAGTTGTTCAGCCAGGTTTTCGGCATAGGCTTGCAGCTTTTTGCCTGGTTGGTTTTCCGCAGCTGGAAAAAAACCGGACATCTCCGCTATCGTCAGCAACATCAGACACAACATCAAAACTGCGATGATGATCTTAGCGGGGAGATGGGAGTGTTCGGGCATATGGTTTAAGCTAATCCATGCTTTTAAATCGTATACATCACATACTGTAAGCAGCTTAGTGCTTGAAACAGAAGATTACCTTAGGCTGATCTATAAAGCTTCTTTCAAATGTAAAATCTCTAGCTGCCATAATACCCTCACTAGGCCAAGGCCCAGGAACTCACTTCCCGGTACTTTTCCATGCTGACCGGTAAATGTTTTTCTGACCCATTCATTCGGATCTGATGGGAATTAAAGGATGATCTTTTGTGATTCCAATAATGTTGATTCCCTTCTAGTGATGATCGGCCGGGGCATGGATAGCTTTAGATCATGTAGCGGTTCCCCGCGCGGCAGAAGCATCCGCCGGACCTAGAAGGTATCGGCGGATGGTACGGCTTACCGACGCTGGGTTATAGGGCAAGTTGGGATTTCAGTTTTTTCATGGCGCCCTGCTCAATCTGGCGGATACGCTCAGCCGACACCTGGAATCTGTCAGCCAATTCATGCAGGGTGGATTTCTTATCACTCAGCCAGCGTGCTTCGAGAATCTGCCGGCTTCTCTCATCCAGACCCTGAATGGCACTCATCAGCTTCTGTTTCATCTGGTTCTCGCTATCCACCGCTTCGAGCATTGAGGCGGGCTCCATGCGCATGTCGCTGAGATAACCGGCCGGTGTCGGTGTTACCTGCTCATCGCTCTCCTGGCTCGGGCCGTCAAACGCAATATCCTGACCGGAAAGTCTGGACTCCATTTCCAGTACGGTTTCAGGTTTCACGCCCAGGTCCTGGGCAACACTATCGACCTCTTCCTTGGAAAACCAGCCAAGGCGCTTCTTGGAGCTGCGAAGGTTGAAGAAAAGTTTGCGTTGCGCCTTGGTGGTTGCCACCTTGACGATACGCCAGTTCTTCAGAATGAACTCATGAATTTCAGCCTTGATCCAATGCACTGCAAAGGAGACCAGACGGACCCCCATATCCGGATCAAAACGCTTTACCGCTTTCATCAGGCCGACGGTACCCTCCTGGATCAGGTCGGGCAGGGCCAGTCCGTAACCGCTGTAGTTTCTGGCGATACGGACAACGAAACGGATGTGGGATGTGATCAAGGCCTGGGCCGCCTGAAGGTCTTTCTGATCACGCAGACGAACCGCCAGTGAGTGCTCCTCTTCGGCGCTCAGCATAGGCAGCTGAAAAGCTGCGCTGATGTAGCTATCCATGTTACCCGTGGGCAAGGTGGCCAGTGCGATCTCTTTACTCATGCAGGTTACCCCAGTTTGCTTGAAGTGGAATATTAGCACTCTCTGCATGGGAGTGCCAATAACTGACCATTCTGACCGGTTATTAGACAGAAAGTTCAATGGGGTGTGTGTGGTTTTATATTTGATTATTCAATCAGTTAGTATTAATTGGATCTAGCTTGGCTCAATCGCGCTCAAGTGGCGGCCGACCGCCAGCCAGGAGCCGGCAAGGCCCAACAGGGCACTGCCGGATAGCAGTACCAGGACGGTGATTGGGTCGAGAGAACTTAAATCGAATGAGCTCTGGTAGAGTTGGGCCAGCCTGGCGATGGGACCGCTGAGCAGAATCAATGACAGGGCAACCAGAAACCAGGCGATCAGCCCGCCGAACAGGCCGTACCAGAATCCGGTGTAGAGGAAGGGTCTGCGGATAAATGCATTGGTGGCACCGATCAGTTTGGTGATCTCGATCTCGGTGCGTCGGTTCTGGATCTCCAGCCGGATGGTGTTTCCCACGATCAATAAGACCGCCATGCTGAGCAGAGCCGCCAGAACCACCACGGCACGCTGTGCGATCACAGTGATGGCCTGCAGACGCCTGACCCATTGCAGGTCGAGTTGAACAATATCCGCCTCCGGCAGCAATCGTAACTCCTGGGCGAGTTTCTCGGCTGTCTCCGCTGTGGTGTATTCAACTTTCGGTTGAATTACCAACAGATTGGGCAGCGGGTTGCTATCGAGGGCCTGGAGTGCATCCGCATAGCCGCTGAGACGTTGGAACTCTTCAAGTGCTGTTTCACGATTGATCAGCTCGACGGTTTCGATACGCGTGTGCTGACGTAGTGTCTCAGCCAGGGAGCGGGCTTTGTCGTTGGTGATATTCTGATCGAGAAACAGGGAGATACTGGCGCCGCTCTCCCATCCGCCACTGATCGTGTCGAGGTTGCTCAGCATCACATGCAATCCAACCGGCAGAGCCAGGGCGATACCGATAACCGCACAGGTCATCAGCGAGGAGAAGCGGTTGCTGAACAGTCTGCCGAGGCTGGAGAGGGCAACCTGAGCATGTCTTTGCAACCAGATTCCCGGCAGCGAGAAGAGTCGGGATTTAAGTGACATCCTTGTACTCCATCTTGCTGTCGTGACTCAATGCACCGTTGGCCAGAGTCAGGATGCGTTGATCCATGCTGCTGATCAGGGCCAGATCATGGGTGGCGATCAACAGGGTAACACCTACCCGGTTGAACTGGGAGAACAGCTCCATGATCTCTTTCGACAGTTCCGGATCCAGGTTGCCGGTGGGCTCGTCAGCCAACACCAGGGGCGGTTTACTGACCACCGCCCGGGCAATACCGACACGCTGTTGTTCACCACCCGAGAGGGTGATCGGAGCACTCTTCTCTTTATGCAGCAGGCCAACCTTGTCGAGAGCGGCCCTAACCCTTCTGCCGATCTCTTTATGACCCAGTCCGGAGACCACCAGGGGCAGGGCCACATTGTCGAAGACAGTGCGGTCGTGCAGCAGGCGATGGTCCTGGAAAATCATACCCACCTCTCGGCGGTGGTAGGGGATCTGACGGTTCTTCAGCCGGGTCAGGTTGCGGCCGTTGACATGCACCTGACCGCCACTGGAGCGTTCCAGCAGTCCAATCAGTTTCAATAAGGTACTTTTGCCGGCTCCTGAATGGCCGGTGAGAAAGACCATCTCTTCCGCGTCGATGCGCAGGTTGATATTACTCAGTCCGGTGTGTCCACCCGGATAGCGCTTGCTGACATTGTCAAAGTGAATCAAGTGCCTTAATCCGTCGTTTCAGTTTCAAACAATGCCTCGACAAACTCCTTGGGATCAAATTCACGCAGGTCTTCAATCGATTCACCGACGCCGATGAATCGGATCGGCACCTTGACCTTATCCGCTATGGCAAACACCACACCGCCTTTGGCAGTGCCATCCAGCTTGGTGACCACCAGGCCGGTAAGGCCGACAGACTCGTTGAACTGCAGTGCCTGATTGACCGCATTCTGGCCGGTTCCCGCATCCACCACCAGCAACACCTCATGGGGCGCTTGCGGGTCGATTTTCTTCATCACCCGGGTGATCTTGGCCAGCTCTTCCATGAGATTGGCTTTAGTATGTAGCCGGCCGGCTGTGTCTGCAATCAGTACATCCACCTGCCGGGAGGTGGCCGCCTGCAGCGCATCAAACACCACGGAGGCGGCGTCCGCTCCGGTATGCTGGGCAATCACCGGAATCTGGTTTCGCTCACCCCAGGTCTGCAGCTGTTCCACCGCAGCGGCGCGAAAGGTATCCCCGGCGGCAAGCATGACTGTTTCACCGTCGATTTGGAACTTTCTCGCCAGTTTACCGATGGTTGTGGTTTTGCCGGCGCCGTTGATGCCGACCATCACCATCACCATCGGTTTGCCATCCTCTCTGTTATCGATCGGCTTGTCACAGGCTTGAAGGATCTCAAGCAGATGCTGTTTCAGGGCCTGGGTCAGGGCTTCCGGGTCGTTGAGGGATTTGCGTTTCACCCGTTCAGTCAGATCATCGATAATGCGGTTGGTGGCATCGACGCCCACATCTGCGGTAAGCAGCAGAGTCTCCAGCTCCTCAAGCAGATCCTCATCGATGGTTTTACGTCCCATCACCAGATTGGCCAGACCATCGGACAGATTGTGCCGGGTACGTGACAGCCGCTGTTGCAGGCGGGTAAAGAGACCTGTTTTCTCTTCCACCGCCGGCTGTATGTCGACTTCCTCTGTTTCTGACTTTTTACGTTTGCCGAATCCGAACATATTGGGTAACACCAATGGGGTGATTGGAACTCTAAACTGATCGCAGGTTCTTACTAGGACCTGTTAACACTAATCCAATAGGCCCTGTTGCGCCTGGAGCCATTTTGGACAATCCTTCAGGCCTCTGAAACAATGCCTGCGGGCTGTCGCCGGCGCTATTCTACAGCTCCTCCAGGGCAATGATAAAGTGCCGGTTTCTGCCGGGGGATGTGGATGCTCTGCAGCTCGGGCTTACTTGAGGCATTAAAAGACTGATAATGATGATAAGGAACACCTTAATGCGAAGATTGATGGCGGTTTTCATGCTGATGCTGATAGCCATGGCTGATGCACAGGCCAATGTGGTGGAACACCAGCTGAAGAATGGGATGAAGGTGATCGTGAAGCAGGACAAGCGGGCGCCGATTGCGGTATCCCAGGTCTGGTACAAGGTCGGCTCCAGCTATGAGCATGGTGGGATTACCGGTGTCTCCCATGTGCTCGAGCACATGATGTTCAAAGGTACCGACAACCATGCCCCTGGCGAGTTTTCCCGAATCATTGCCGCCAACGGAGGCAATGAGAACGCATTTACCGGCCGTGACTATACCGCCTACTATCAGACCATGGCGAGTGACCGCCTGGAGGTCTCTTTCGAGCTGGAAGCGGACAGAATGAGAAATCTTCAGCTGCCGGAAGCGGAGTTCAAAAAAGAGGTTGAGGTGGTCAAGGAGGAGCGGCGAATGCGCACCGAAGACAAGCCCCAATCCCTCACCTATGAGCTGTTTCTCACCGGAGCCTACCAGGCTTCACCATACCGGATACCGGTGATTGGCTGGATGTCTGACCTGGACTCGCTGCAGGTGGAGGACCTTCAGGTCTGGTACCGCAAGTGGTATGCCCCAAACAATGCCACCCTGGTGGTTGTCGGGGATGTCGAACCAGATCAGGTGATTAGCCTGGCGGAGCGCTACTTCGGTGTACTCAAACCGGAACCGGTGGCGATCAACAAGCCGAGAGAGGAGCCTCAGCAGAGAGGCGTCAAGCGGATGGCGTTGAAGGTGCCGGCGCGCCAACCCTATATGGTAATGGGATTCAAAACCCCGGTGATCGGTAACACAGATCAGGATTGGGAGCCCTATGCGCTGGAGATGCTGGCTTACATTCTCGATGGTGGCGCCAGTGCCCGTCTGGCCAGTAACCTGATTCGCGGTAGCGAATTGGCAGTCTCGGTGGATACCAGCTACAACGCTTTCTCCCGTCTGCCGGGTATGCTGGTGCTCGATGCAGTGCCCAGGCCGGGCACCCCGATTGAGCGCGTGGAAAAAGCGATCCTGAAACAGCTGGACCGCTTCAAAACGGAACTGGTTACCGATGAAGAGATGGAGCGGGTACGCAAACAGATTATCGCTTCAAAGGTATTCGAAAAGGACTCTGTGTTTTATCAGGCAATGCTGATCGGGCAGCTGGAGACCGTCGGCCTCGATTGGCGTCTCGGCGACGAGTATGTGGACAATCTGAAGGCTGTCACCGCCGAGCAGGTCAAGCAGGTGGCTGAGAAGTATCTGGTCGATGACAACCTAACGATTGCTGTATTGGAGCCCCTACCCATGGAACAGAACGTCACACGTCACTCTGCAGCAGGAGGTCGTCATGGCCAATAACAGTCTGCGTCTGCTGCTCTTAGGAGTGACAATCGGCTTTGTGGGCCTACTGCAGGCCTCACCCAAAATCGAGACCTGGGAAACCGGCAATGGGGCCAAGGTGTTGTATGTCCATGCACCGGAAATCCCAATGGTCGATGTGCGGGTCGTGTTCGATGCCGGCAGCGCCAGAGATGGGGATAAAGCCGGCATAACCTCCTTCACCAACAGTCTGTTGAGCGAAGGTGCCGGGAAATGGGATGCCTATCAGATCGCGCAACGCCTCGAAGGGGTGGGATCACAACTGGAATCGGGATCTTTAAGGGATATGGCCTGGGTTGCCGTCCGTTCCCTGACCGAGCCTGAGGTGTTGGACACCTCTCTGGAAACCCTCTCGGCAATCCTGGCGAGTCCCAGCTTCAACCAGGAGGATATCGAACGGGAGCGCCAATCCATACTGGCCGGTCTTTTACAGGATGAGCAATCCCCCGGAAGTGTCGGTAAAAAACAACTCTATGAGCTGGTCTACGGCACTCATCCCTACGCTTCGGACCCTTCGGGAAATCGTGAGTCTGTCGAGTCGATCACCCGTGAAGAGATTGTAAAGACCCATCAGCGACTCTACGTGGCAAAAAATGCAGTGGTTGCGATTGTCGGTGCGGTCGATGAGGATCTTGCTGCGATTATCGCCGAAGAGGCTGTTGGCGGCCTGCCGTCGGGGCAAGCAATGCCACCTCTGCCGCCGGTACCGCCACTTGATAAAGGGGTGAGCAAGCAGATCCCCTTTCCATCGACCCAATCCCACCTCTATCTTGGGCAACCCGGCCTTAAACGGGGTGATGAGGACTATTTTCCGCTCTATGTGGGGAACCATATTCTTGGTGGCAGTGGACTGGTTTCACTGTTGAGTGAGGAGGTGCGAGAGAAGCGTGGTTTGAGTTACAGCGTCTACAGTTTCTTTATTCCGATGCGCCAACTGGGCCTCTTTCAGGTTGGTTTGCAGACCAAAAACGAACAGGCGAATGAGGCACTGAAAGTGGTCAAGGATACCCTTCAACGCTACATCACTGAGGGACCGTCTGATGAGGAACTGAAGGCGGCGAAACAGAACATCACCGGTGGGTTTCCGCTGCGGATCGCATCCAACGGCAAGATTGTCGAATATCTTGCTGTAATTGGCTTCTACGATCTGCCCCTCGATTATCTGGATCGGTTTGTCGACAGGATCAAGGCGGTCAGCAAGGAGCAGATCCGTGATTCATTCCGGCGTCGGGTCGATTCAGAACGCCTGGTCAGAGTTCAGGTGGGAAGATTTACCGCGCCTGTGGCTCAGGTTAACCGGGCAGAAGCCGCTGAATAGGAGCAGAGCACAACTGAATAACGAATCAGAGACCAACGAATGGCCAATCACTCAGCAAGCCAAGTCCGCATTATCGGCGGTGAGCACAGGGGCAGGAAGCTGCCATTTGCCGAGCTTCCCGGACTCAGGCCCACCGGCGACCGTATCCGGGAAACCCTCTTCAACTGGCTGCAGCCCTGGATAAGCGGCGCACGCTGCCTGGATCTGTTTGCCGGAAGCGGCTCGTTGGGAATCGAGGCGGCCTCCCGAGGTGCCGGTCAGGTGGTGATGCTCGATACCGCCAATCCGGTGGTCCGGCAACTGGAAGAGAACCGCAAGCAGCTGAACCTGAATCAGGTTTCCGTGATCAGGGCAGACGCCCTGCAGTGGCTTGAGCAGTCGCCTGTACCCTTTGATGTGGTATTTCTCGATCCGCCGTTCTCCGCTGATCTGCTTGGGCCCCTCTGTCACAAACTGAACCAGGGCTGGTTGGCGGACAATGCTCGTATCTACATGGAGGATGAGGTATCGAGGCCGCTGCCGGTACTACCCGAGGGGTGGCAGTTGCTGAAAGAGAAGCGCGCCGGAGAGGTGCGCTACGGTTTGGCCTGTGCTCCCCTTCCGGGATGAGCGATGCGCTAAAGCTTGCTAAACTCTGCTGTTACCGCCGGCTGAGGGTGGTTTTAACCCGTTAAAGACTGGGGTGAGAATTATCATTCATAACTTTCAAGTCTGATATTATGATTATCTTGTTCAATTGATAGCAACATATGATTAGAGCCGTATACCCCGGAACATTTGATCCAATCACCAATGGCCATAGCGATCTGGTCAGAAGGGCCTCCGAACTCTTCGATCACGTAATTTTGGCGATTGCGAAAAACCCGGGTAAAAATCCTGCGTTTGATCTAGACCAGCGCCTCTCCCTGGCCCATACCGTGCTGGGGGGCATCGAGAATGTCGAGATTCTCGCTTTTGATACGCTGTTGGTGGACTTCGTAAAGGAGTGTGGGGCGAATGTGATTCTGCGCGGCTTGCGCGCGGTTTCCGACTTTGAGTATGAATTTCAGTTGGCAGGTATGAATCGGCGGCTGTCCCCGGACATTGAAACCCTGTTTCTCACGCCCGCTGAACAATTTGCCTTTATATCCTCCGGTTTGGTCAGAGAAATCGCTGCATTGGGCGGTGATGTCTCTGAATTTACCCATCCGGCTGTACAAAATGCATTGAGTCAACGCTATGGCTAGCCTAAAATTCCCGCGCCATTACAGAGGTGGCGCTTATTAACCAAGCTGGGTTGATCCGTTCGTCAGCCCCAGTAACAGACAATCGTCCGAACACGTAGGAGAGAACCGCATGGCTTTATTGATCACCGATGAATGCATCAATTGTGATGTATGTGAACCCGAATGTCCCAATGGGGCAATCACACAGGGTGATGAAATCTATGAGATTGAAGCAGACCTCTGTACGGAATGTGTTGGGCACTACGAAACCTCCCAGTGTGTGGAAGTCTGCCCGGTTGATTGTATTCCGAAAGATCCGGATCATGAGGAGAGCTACGAAGAGCTCTACAGCAAGTATCTGAAGATTACCGGTGAATCCGAATAGATGATGACGCGAGTCATGAGATTGTATAAGGCTCCCCTGTGGAGCCTTATTATTTTGTTTGGCTGTTACTGCCAGCTTTGGGCGGCGGAAAAGCCTGCCAAGGCGGCAATCGCTTCCGCCCATCCCCTGGCTACTCAAGCAGGCCATGAAATCCTCAGAAAGGGGGGGAATGCCTTCGATGCCGCGGTGGCGGTGACTGCGGTTCTGGCGGTCGTCGAACCCTACAGTTCCGGATTGGGTGGTGGTGGTTTCTGGTTACTGCATCGGTCCAGCGATGGTTTCCAGACCATGCTGGATGGCCGCGAACGGGCGCCTCTGGCCGCGCATCGGGATCTCTATCTGGATGAGCAGGGTGAGGTGGTTGCGCAGAAATCGATCGATGGTGCCCTTGCTGCCGGCATACCCGGTGTCCCGGCAGCACTGGCCCACTTGACAGAAAACTATGGGAAACTGCCCCTCGCAGAACTGCTGAAGCCAGCCATAGAGATCGCCGAGAAGGGATTTGCCGTTGATGACTACTATCGGCGCATGGCTTCATGGCGCCTGCCGGTGTTGCAGGCCCATGACGCCTCCGCTGTGCAGTTTCTGCTGCAGGGAGAGGTGCCTCCTGTCGGACATCTGATCAAACAGCCCGATCTGGCTGCCACTTTGAAGAGATTGGCGGAGCGGGGAGTTGATGGTTTTTATCGGGGTGAATTGGCACAACGGCTGGTCGATGGCGTCAGATCGGCAGGCGGTATCTGGACGCTGCAGGATCTGCGCGATTATCGGGTTGTGGAGCGGCGGCCAATTACCGGTCACTATCAGGGGATGCGTATTACCAGTGCTGCGCCTCCCTCATCCGGGGGGATCGCAATCCTCACCATTCTCAATATTCTGCAAGAGAATAACTATGCTGAATTGTCCGAGCCGCAGAAGACCCATCTACTGGTTGAGGCGATGCGCCGGGCCTATCGGGACCGGGCGGAATATTTAGGCGACCCGGACTATGTTCAGGTGCCGGTGGAGAAGCTGACGCATCCCCTCTACGGAGCGGGTCTGGCGCGGAGTATCGATATGCAACGGGCGACCCCCAGTCCGAAACAGGCCGAGAGATCCACTGCCGAGGGGCAGGACACCACCCATTTCTCGATCCTTGACCGGGAGGGTAACCGGGTAGCGGCCACGCTGAGTATCAACTACCCATTTGGCGCCGGCGTCGTGGTGCCCGGTACCGGGGTTCTGCTGAATGATGAGATGGATGACTTCTCTGCAAGTCCGGGGGTGCCAAATGTGTATGGTCTGGTAGGCGGGGAGGCAAACGCCATCGAAGGGGGGAAGCGTATGCTCTCCAGCATGACGCCCACTTTTGTCGAGGACGCTCATCGGATTGCGATTCTCGGCACCCCTGGGGGCAGCCGGATCATCACCATGGTGTTGCTCGGAATCCTGGAGATGGCCAATGGCCGTGGGCCGGAGGCATGGGTAAAACTTCCCCGATTCCACCATCAGTACCTGCCTGACGTTATTCAGATCGAATCTGACGCTCTCAATGATCAGCTGATCAGTCAGTTGACCGAAATGGGGCATAATTTCAAACCCTTGAAGAACCGATATGGCAATATGCAGGCCGTTGTCTGGCATAAATCCACAGGTCAGGTTGAGGCGGCCAGCGATCCGAGGGGAGTGGGGATGGCAAAAATTGAATAATAACCCTGTTTATTGAGCTACCATGGGTGATTATTTGCAAAAAAGTTCTAAAAGTTGGAATCTTGCCATTGAATTTGTTTAACTTTTGGATCAAGCTTCCGTGCCAGATGTTACCGCTCTTTACAGCCTGAAGTTTGAAGATACGTGTTTAACGGTGGAGAGCAGGGCATACAATGTTCTACCCGATTCAGCGCTCTGTTAACCATGAGGGTGGGTGAGTCGAGCATAACAGGGTATAACCTATCACTTTGGGAGTGTCCCAAATAGGCCGTTGAAAGTTTTGGAGCCACTGATCGAATCAGGATCGGTTGGAGGAATTGAAAGCGATTTCAGCCACCACGCCTTTTCCAAAAGAGATCAAAGGGTCCTTAATCCCGGGATTGGGATTAATCGCGAGAGATACCTGGAGAGGGTCTATTTGGGAAACTCTGTATCGCTAAACCACAGGTGCGTAGGTACGGAGCGTCTGCCACATATTGTAAAAACTCATAAGAGAGATCGAGAGTAAACATGAAAACTACCATCAAAACTGCCGCAATGATTCTCAGTCTTGGTCTGTTCGCAGGTTGTGCTACCAACAGCAGCCTGGAAGCTGATGTCGCAAACGCTCAGGCCGCTGCCGATGCTGCTATGAAAGCTGCGAAAGAGGCTCAACTTGAAGCTGCTACTGCTCAGGGCACAGCTGACAGTGCTTTAAGAGCTGCGAATGCTGCCAAAGATTCTGCTGAAGCTTGTAATGAGCGCTGTGGACGTATGTCTGAGAAAGCCATGGCTAAATAAGAGCCTCAACCTTCTGTCTGCGGCGTCAGCCGGAGATTTGAGTGTTGCGAACCCCCCGTCAGATCTGATCTGCGGGGGGTTCTGTTTTCTGCGCAGACAAGCGGATCTGACTGGATCCCATCAGTGGTTGTCAGCTACCTCGTCTCCCTGCAGAAGGTAGAGCGGCATCGGTAGACCGGTTTTCTGATCTGCATAGTTCTGCAGCTGTTTCCAGTCGGGTCTTCGTTTGTCCTCTATCAATTTGCTGATCACCGCATTGACCAAATCAGTCTGATTGTGACCTCGCTCTTCGACATACTCAGCCAGCGGTGGATGGACCTGGACGTACAACTCCCCATCGAGCCAGCCGGCCTTATAGGGTTTGTCGATAATGCGTACCGGTATACCGGTATCCACTTCCTTGAAAAAGTTTGAGATGTTCTCAGGATAGAGTCGGATGCAGCCGTGACTGACCCGCATGCCCACCCCATAGGGTTTGTTGGTACCGTGCAGAAGATAGCCGCTCATACCCAGATAGATGGCATGGCTGCCAAGCGGATTATCCGGACCGGGAGGAACCACATCCGGTAGCGGATCGCCCTGCTCTTCGTGCTCCTTGAGTATCGACTCGGGTACTGTCCAACTGGGATCCTTCTTTTTGCCGATCACCGAGGTCTTGCCGGTCGGGGTACTCCAGCCCTCTCTGCCAATGCCGATCGGATAGGTGATCACCACAGGTTTGTCCTTGGGGTAGTAGTAGAGACGCAGTTCTGCGAGATTGATTACGATACCTTCGCGGGGACCAGGAGGGAGGATGTACTGTTGCGGGATGACAATCTCACTGCCTTCTCCAGGCAGCCAGGGATCCACCTCGGGATTGGCGGCAACCATCTGCCGGTAGCCTATGTCGTAGATCCGGGCGATGTCGGAGAATGTCTCCTCATAGTGTGTGGTATATCGAAACGAGCGGCCAACCAGGTCTTCACCCGCTTCGGGCAGATCAAAAGTGACTGCCATGAGCGAACAGCTCATCAATGACAACCAGAGTAGTGCGTAAAATTGCTTGTGATACATGCCAGTCAAAATAAACAACAAACCTATAGAGTTGAGTTTAACTCAGATTATGCGGGGACTGCTGAGAAATATCAGACACTTATGTAAATTCACTATTCGCATGGATTACTCTCGTGTGTTCTTAAAGAATCGGGTTTCAGGGTCGATAGTCACTGTAGGGTCTTGTGTTGATTGATATTTTTCACCTATCAAACAATGCCCGGGTAAAACAGCTGATTATCCATTAACGCCATTTGAGGCTCTATTGTAATCATCTGTGAATTCACCGTGATAGGTCCTGGGAATGATTCCAAGCCTTGGTGTAGATCCATGAGTCGGCTGGGATCCGCTCCTCGAAAGTATCTGTGAAATTGGGAATCAATACAAAATAGTGGCACTATTTTTCTTTTATATCAAAGACCTCAGCATCAATAGGACAGATGGAGTGGGTACTGCCAATCAACCCTTGAGGGGTGGAGAAGTTGCAAAGATCATTGAACAGGAAACCGCATGAGGCGAATTGCACTGATTAATCAGAAAGGTGGCGTGGGTAAAACCACCCTAACCACCAACCTGGGTCATGCCCTGGCGCTGGCTGGACAGCGGGTCACGGTCATCGATCTGGATCCCCAGGGGCAATTGGCTTCAAGCTATGGTCTGTTCCGTGCACCCAGAAAAGGGATTGACCAGGTTCTGTTGCAGCAGCAGGGAATCACTGATGTCAGGCAGGGTATCCGGGATCTGTTGACCCTGATTCCGGCCGGTGAAAAACTGCAGGAGATCGAGTATCTACAGGATGGCGGTGCAACCCGTGCCCGGTTATTGCAACAGGGCTTGCAGGGAATGTCAGCGGACCAGGATTTTGTGTTGTTCGATTGCCCTCCCTCAGCCGGTTTACTGGTAGCGAATGCGATTTTTGCCGCAGACGAGGCTCTGATTCCGCTCTGTGCCGATCATATGTCCCTGAATGGGCTGATTATGATGCTGAAAACCTTGAAGAAGTTCGAACCCTATCTGTCCAAGCCCCTGACTCAGTGGATTGCATTGAACCGATTTTTTCCCCGCAGAAAACTCTCGAAGGATATCGCTGAGAAATTACACAACCACTTTCCGGAGCAACTATTGGAGATTCCAATACGCGAGGCGGCAGCCATTGCGGAGTGCCCTGGGGTGGGGCGTACGATTTTTGAGTACAAACCCAACAGTCAGTCGGCAAAAGAGTTTAAAGCGCTGGCAGATCTGTTGATGAATTCAGCGCCTGCTCTGTCTTGATGGTGCGGTATAGTGCAATGGTGAGACGATAATTTTGACTTAAGCAATGGATGGCTGTGACGATAAATAGTGTTAGGGCCTATTGGATTCGTGTTAACAGGCCCTAATAATTCATACAATCAACGAGGCCAGTTATGTCCATATCCTCTGAACTATCTGATGACGAAAAGACCGTAACACTGAAAATCGCCGGTCGTTTTGACTTTTCAACCCATCAGGATTTCATGCAGGCCTACAAGAGCTATCCCAAGGGTGAGAAGCTGTTTGTCGTGGATCTGGCAGAGACGGATTATCTGGACAGTTCGGCAATGGGTATGTTGCTGCAGTTGAGAGAGCATAGTGCGGTTCAGGAGAACAATGTCATGCTGATCAATGGCAACGACGCTGTGTTGGAAATCCTGCAGATCGCCAACTTCGGTAAGCTGTTCACGATTCAGTAGTGGTGCCAATCAGCGCCGCTTTCCGGTATGCTGGCTCCTTTTTTTCTCAGGGGCAGCATTCATGGGTTTCAAATGCGGTATCGTCGGATTGCCGAATGTGGGCAAATCCACTCTTTTCAACGCCTTGACCAAGGCGACGATTGCAGCGGAAAACTACCCCTTCTGTACCATTGACCCCAATGTCGGGGTGGTTCCCCTGCCCGATCAACGGCTGGATGTGATCGCATCGATTGTCAATCCACAGGCGGTTATCCCCACCAGTATGCAGTTTGTCGATATCGCCGGCCTGGTGGCTGGTGCCTCCAAGGGCGAGGGGCTCGGTAACAAGTTTCTCGCCAATATTCGTGAAACCGATGCCATTGCCCAGGTGGTCCGCTGTTTTGAAAATGACGATGTTGTGCATGTGGCGGGCCGGGTCGATCCGGCCGGTGATGTGGAAGTTATCAACACGGAATTGGCCCTGGCCGACCTGGAGTCGGTGGAGAAGGGACTCGATAAAACCGCACGCCAGGCGAAAACCGGAGATAAGAAGGTACTTGCCCGTAAAGAGCTGCTGGAGTCGGTTCGTGACCACCTGAATGAGGGTAAACCGGTACGCAGCATGGGATTGAGTGAAGAGCAGCTGATCGAATTGCGGGATCTGTTTTTGCTGACCATCAAGCCAGTGCTCTACATCGCCAATGTGGATGAGGAGGGATTTGCCGACAATCCCCACCTGCAGACGCTACACGATCTGGCCGCTGAAGAGGGTGCCGAAGTGGTACCGGTTTGCGCCGCCATTGAGGCTGAAATCGTGGAACTGGATGAGGAAGAAAGAGGCGAGTTTCTGGCTGACATGGGCCTGGAAGAGCCGGGTCTGAACCGGGTTGTCCGTGCCGGATACCAGCTGCTGGGTCTGGAGACCTACTTTACCGCCGGTGAGAAAGAGGTGCGGGCCTGGACGATTCCAGCTGCAGCCACCGCACCCCAGGCTGCCGGGGTGATCCATACCGACTTCGAGCGGGGATTCATCCGTGCTGAGGTGATTGCCTATGACGATTTCGTCGCCTGTAAAGGGGAGCAGGGTGCCCGGGAAGCGGGTAAGTTACGCTCAGAAGGGAAGGAGTATGTGGTCAGTGACGGGGATGTGATCCATTTCCGTTTCAATGTCTGATTTGACACTTGGCCGCAGCATCAGTATATTTCACGCCCTTCAAGTGTATATGGCAAGGTAGCTCAGCTGGTTAGAGCACAGCACTCATAATGCTGGGGTCGGCAGTTCGAATCTGCCCCTTGCTACCATATTTCAATATGTCACAAAAAACCCGGCATCGCCGGGTTTTTTGTGCGCCCGGTAAATAATAGACTTCCCACACCTTGTGATGGCTCAGTTACTGAGTCGTTTTAATTGGCTATCTCTTTTCAACACAGCTCTTGTGCAGGATCTGAATCAGCACCATGAAATCGCTTTCACTGATTGCAGCCTCACGAAATCAGAGTGTAAACAGAGTGAAGCAGGTGTTGTTGTAAAGTTGATACTGTTTAATTATGTGGATGTTTTATGAAGACTTCGATTGTTGTTCCGTTGTTACTGCTGTTATTTGTTTTCAACTTGCAAGCAGACTGGCGCGAAGAGAGTGAACCATCAGATCAGCTGGAAAATCTTGTCAAGCTGGTGCCTGGTACTTCCCACTGGATGTTTGAAATTGGTGAGCGCTACAAGAATCTCTACTGGGCAGCAAAACAGGGGCGCTGGGAGTTTGCCCAGTATCAGGTGGAAGAGATTGAAAAACTGATCAAGGTTGTTCAGTTGGCCAGGCCGAAACGGGCTGAAACGGCACAGGAGTTCATCGAGACAGGGCTTCCGGCAATCAGTGATGGGGTGGAATCCAGAAACTGGGATGACTTCAAACCGGCATTCGTTAAGCTGAATCAGGCCTGCATGACCTGCCACGGTAAGAACGACCATGCCTTTATAACGTTGCCGGTTGAACCGTTAAGTGCCAGTAGTCCAGTGCTGAATCTGCCTGAATGATATCCCTTACACTGGTCTCAGGTTTGGTTGGATTGCCGAATCGTTTGTAACCATATAGAGGGTGTTAACAGAAAGGGCTTGAAGTTGAGAAGCTAATTCTTAAGGCATTAATAGCATAGAGACCTGTGATGTTATAAAAAAGTGCTTTGCCGACAGGCTTGTATGGTTGTTATTTCACTTGAAAAAGCTGATTTTTCTTAAAAAAAATTCAATAAGACCTGGGTTTATATATTCATTATCAGCAGGCGTTGAAGATCATTATCTCTGGACACCAACTGGCGCTGGATCTCAAGCAGGGTAAAAATGAGTTAACCGTTTGGATGAAATATGTTTTCTGGAGCATTACCCACGATTCAACTCTCTCACCAACTGCGGTAGCAGATCTCAATATTTGCCACGGATTAAAAGATAAAGGCAGTTTTATTTTTTGCTGACCAGGATCTCAGTAAGCTGCTGTTGAATCATTGTGAGGGTCTTCAATCGATTGAAGCATCGATTAACGGCCTTGTTCGCTATTACCGAGAAAGTCTTATTGCAAGACGGACAGTTTCTGCCACTTAAATATGCTGAATTGATACAGGTTCTGGGGGCTTGCTTGTTACCGGCTATCACAATAAACCGATCTTCAGAACTGGTAGTCACTGTTACTTTTAACCGTTGAGTCGTTTCTGAATATATCGACGGATCACGCGATATTCCTGCAAGCAATCTCCGCTTGAGAAAACCGACCGATACTGAGTATCTCGAATGGCTCAGTAGTGGTGAATTGTGTGAGCTACTTGGAATAGTGTTAACAGGCCCTAAATAATAAAATACTGAATTACTGACATTAATGATTCTGTTGGTTGAGGAATCTAATGGTATTCAATTAAGTGGTAACTCTGCATCGTCGATTAGAGCTTGTCCTATATTTCTGCTGCTGAAAGGCGTTCATGCTCAAGCGCCTTCGCTGAGCTGTAATCCCTATCAGCTCAATTGATTGTGTCCTGGGTGAATACTGATCTTGATCTGAAAAAAATAAACTTTATTAAAGTTTTACAAATTGCAGTCGAGTAAAAATGAGAGATTACAAATCAATCTCGAATCCTACTGCTGAAATCTGACCGATGGATTCGAGTTATAAAAACTGAATTCTGATGCTTCCACAATAAGTATTGGTTGAACAGTGTTATATATTAATCACCAAGGAGATTCTCAGATGAAATCGGTAGCCAAGAGTACCTTAATATCACTTTGTCTTTTATTTACCAGTTCCGCATTCGCAGTCGATCTGCCAGTCAAAACGGATAAGAGTTATATCTCACCAACATCTGTTGCCGGTGCCACCACCGTAGACAGTGCCAAAGCACACGAACTCTGGAAAGCCAGAGCCTGGTTTATCGATCCACGTAAGCCGGAACAGTATGAAGCCGGCCGTATCCCTGGTGCATTGAATATTGAGTATGATCCGGGTACTCCGAATCAACAACTGACTGCAGATACACTGGCTGCGGAAGTCCCCAAGGATGAGGCGGTGGTCTTCTATTGCAACGCAGAGGGTTGTGATCGCTCCAGTTGGGGTGCCGCCTTGGCTGTGGAGTGGGGCTGGAGCAAAGTCTATTACTTCAGAGATGGTTTTCCAGGCTGGACAACGGCAGGTTATCCGGTTGAGTGATAGCGAAGCGGTGCGCTGGGAGTGATTCTCGGCGTACCCTGACAACTGCAAACGACCTGGTTGAAGCTCCCTTCGGAGACCTCTGATGACATTGCTAAATCGACTTTCGCTTAAGCTCAGGCTCAGTCTCGTGATAGGCCTGGCGACGCTGATTTTTACCATTGTGCTGTTCTCTTTGGGGCAGCATCTCTACGAAAAGAAAAACACGGACTATCAGATGGCCTACTTGGCTGGCCTCGATGATCTCTGGCGGGCCATCAGTGAAAACGAACGTTCAACCATGGCAGCAAATTTCACTTCACTGACCCGCAATCGAAAACTCAGCGCATCCCTCTATCGTTTTAAAGAGGAGGGTGTTAAAGACGCGGTAGGACCAACCGCAACCCGTTTGCAGGCGATGGGGATTGCTGACAATGTGATGATCGTTGCCAAAGATGGCCGTATCGGATTTACCTCGCAGGATGGTGTTACACAGAGTCCGGAAGTGGCAAATCAGGCTATCGCATCGGGCAAGTCGGCGGATGGCTTTGAGCTGACGGCGGATGGGCGTTTGGTGAATCTGGTGGCGTTTCCGATCTATGACCGCTCTGATCTGGTTGGTGTCGGTGTCTATGAAAAAGAACTCGATGCCGTTGCTGAAAAAATCAAAGCGGCTAATGGCAGAGAGATCATTTTTATGACCGATGCCGGCAAAGTGGCTGCCACGACAACAGATATCTATCCCGATCTGGAGAATCAACAGGATGACCAACAGAGTTATCATGAGATCAGTTGGCAGGAGAGTATCCAGGGCGTTGGCTCACTGCCCTTGATCAGCAGTGATGGCAAGGTGGTCGGCAGAATGGTGTCGATGGAAGATATCACTGAAAATGCCAACTCCCAGCAGAGACTGATCCTCATCAGTTACACCATTGCCGTGGTGATGCTTGGCTTGCTCATGCTCGGGGTGATGCTTTATATGAAGACGGCATTGAAGCCGCTCGATATGGGTGTGCAGCATATGGAGAGAATCGCTTCCGGCGATCTTTCTCAGGATATTACCTGCAATCGCAATGATGAATTCAAACGCTTGCTGGGTGCGATGCAGAGAATGAACCATGACCTGAGCGGATTGGTGGGTAAGGTGGCCAATACCTCCGAGAGTCTGGTTATGACTATAGATGAGGTAAACAACTCATCTGAAAAAACCAATCTTGCGGTGACGCACCAGAAACAGGAACTGGATCTGTTGGCGACATCGTTGAGTGAAATGACTGCCAGCGCAACCCATGTCTCAGAGAATATCAATCATCTGGCAAGCTCCGCGACAGATTCGATGACCGCGACAGAAGAGGGCAATCGGATCGTCAAAAAGTCGGTACAGAGCATCGGTACCTTGACTGAAGAGATCCGTAAGGGCAGCGATGTCATCCAGACTCTGGTTGATGAGAGTCAGCAGATTGGCGTTGTGCTCGAGGTGATCAAGAGTATTGCTGAACAGACCAATCTGTTGGCACTGAATGCGGCGATTGAGGCCGCGCGGGCCGGTGAACAGGGAAGAGGTTTTGCGGTGGTGGCTGATGAGGTGAGAACCCTGGCTGGCAGAACCCAGGATTCGACCAAAGAGATAGAACAGATCATCTCCGCGCTACAGGCGGGGGTCAATGAGGCTGTTGAGGTTATGGCTGTCAGTGTCAACCATGCCGAAGAGTCATCACAACAGGCAACCACCATTGGAGATACCCTGGACTCCGTACAGCAGAAGATTGAACTGATCAATCAACTCGGCTCCCAGGTCTCTGCGGCGGCTGATCAGCAGCGGGCCACTACCGAGGAGATGAACCAGAATATTCAGAGAATCTCCAAAAGTGCCGATGAGACTTCAACCCAATCCAACAACACTAGCAGTGTTGTACGGGACCTGAAGGGGCTCTCCAAAGTCCTGACTGAGGAGATGGATCGGTTTAAGGTCTCTTAGTGTTAACGGGCGCTAACCAGACGGTGAATTCCGCTTACACTGGTGCAGTGAGTTTTCCGTATCAAAAAAATGGCCTGAGTTGATCAGGCCATTTTATTCCAGGTTCGGTTGACTGCTGGAGATTGTCTATTGAAGGGCAGGATTGCTCCACACGAGCTGGATCATTGCACTGCGCCTTATCTCAATCAGACGATCGGTAAACTCCTGGATATTCTCATCCAGCAGGTCAGCCAGTTCCAGTTTGCTGACCCGTTCGGTGATCAGCTCGGCTCGCTGATTAAAAAGGATCTGGATCAACTGCTTGTCACGGGCTCTGGAGATGGGAATCACCAGTTGAGATTCAGTGCATCGGGTTTCTGTGGAGAGTTCCTTACGACGCAGCAGCAGTTCCTGGTCAAGCGACAGGATTTCAGCATCGATGTTGTCGATGACCTCCAGCTGCTCATCCATCAGGGCAAACAGATTGTCCACACCCTCTTCAACCCAGTTCTGGATCTCCTGAAGGTGTTGAGTTTTGATCAGCTGCATGATCTCGAGCGAGTCGGACATTGAGATCAGGTGTTCGAACACCTCGATCCAGCCCTCTTCCCGATAGTTGAACATTTTATGCATGTAGTGCAGCAGCAGGCCGACCGATTCACTGTAGTCGTAGCTCGGAAAGCTCTGACTGACCGTGTTCAATATGTCGGCAAAGTTGACCGCAGTACGGGTGAAGGCACGGTCATTGTTGATGCGCAGGCCCTGAGAATAGATATGGTTCAAACGCTTCAGCATACGGCTGTAACCGTCCGCCCTGAGCTGACTTTTGTTGGAACGGATGAAGCCGGAGACTTCGTTGAGCATCGCACGCAGCTGATCGACGTCGACGACGCTCTCCTGATTTGACAGGGTGTGCTCAAGATAGTCGAAATACTGCTTGATAATATGACACGACTCATCCTGAGCGAGTGTGGGTAACTGCTCTATGCTGTTGATTCTAAATGGGGTTACCCCATTTGTTACAGCTTGAGTCTGTGTCTGTGTGCTGTTATCCATGTCTCTCAGTCGGGTCGTAAGTAGTAATATACTGCTTCACGAGATACTGTATTAATAATTGCTTATATAGTCAAGTATTTTTGGACAATCCACTCTATGGTATTGTTCATCCGCGAACCCACATGAGGCATAACGGCTAAATTGGTGGTAACTTTAGCCTGGATCTGCCATTTTGTGACTCTAACTCAATGAAATTATTGAGTTAAAGATATTTTTTGTAAAAAAACAGTAAATTGTGTGCTTATTCCTGATCTTGGGTGAAGGGGGGGAGTAATGACTAGAAGGGGTATTCATGAATAGTGCAAATACAGCTTGGATCATGGCATCAACCGCCTTGGTGTTGTTTATGACGCTACCGGGGCTGGCAATGTTTTACGGCGGCCTGGTGAGAACCAAGAATGTTCTCTCCGTACTGATGCAGTGTTTTGCCATTGCCGGCATGGTATCGATCCTGTGGTTGATTGCCGGTTACAGCCTGGCCTTCGGCGAAGGCAACGCCTGGATTGGTGATTTCAGTCGGATTCTCATGTCAGGTGTCGGTAAGGAGACACTGTCTGGCGATATTCCGGAATCCCTGTTCATGCTTTTTCAGATGACATTCGCCATCATCACACCGGCACTGATTGTTGGTGGTTTTGCAGAACGCATGCGTTTCTCAGCCATGCTGCTGTTCAGCGCCATCTGGTTGTTTCTGGTCTATGTGCCGATTACCCACTGGGTTTGGGGTGGTGGCTGGCTCGGTAGCATGGGTTTGTACGACTTTGCGGGTGGCACCGTGGTTCACATCACCGCCGGTGTGGCCGCTCTGGTCGCAGCCATGGTAATGGGCCCCAGGCGTGGCTTCGGTACAGCATCCATGATGCCCCACAACATGACCATGACCATTGCCGGTGCCGGTATGCTCTGGGTCGGTTGGTTCGGCTTCAATGGGGGCAGTGCACTGGCGGCAGACGGCAGTGCCTCGATGGCGATGCTGGTCACCCACATCTCTGCGGCCACGGGTGCGATGACCTGGCTGGTTCGGGAGTGGATCAAGTTTGGTAAGCCCAGTGCTTTGGGTGCGGTTACCGGTATGGTCGCCGGTTTGGGTACGATCACACCAGCCTCTGGCTTCGTTGGACCGGCAGGTGCCCTGGTGATCGGTCTGCTGGCCGGTATCATCTGTTTCTCAGCCACCAACTATCTGAAACAGGTACTTAAAATCGATGACTCTCTCGATGTCTTCCCGGTCCATGGGATTGGCGGTATTTTGGGTACCTTGCTTGCCGGTGTCTTCTCCTCCACCTCACTGGGTATCTTCTCCGGATATGGCTTTGCGGATGGCATAACCTCCATGGGCGGTCAACTCTGGGTGCAGTTCATTGGGGTTGTTGTCACCGTCGTCTTTACCGCTGTGGTCACCCTGGGCATTCTCAAGCTGGTCGATGCGTTGATCGGTCTTCGGGTCAACAAAGAAGAGGAGATTGAAGGCCTGGATATCGTTCTGCACGAAGAGCGTGGTTACAACGAAATCAGCTGATCGCCGGGTTAATAGATGGGTGCGTCATCTCGTGACGCATCCATCAATACCCGCTGCGGGTCTGACCCTGAGCTGTTGCTGAGCTGTTGACTCAAGGCTTTCGATAGCTCGCCAATGCGCTGTCGGTTTCATGCAATGATACTTGCACCACCGGATAGCCGCCAGCTTCGACATAATCAAAAATCAGCCGTGCAATATTTTCTGCCGTTGGGTTGTTGGGCATCACATAGACCGACTCACCGGCTTCCTGAAGCAGGGGCAATACCGGATCATCACTGTGCAGCAGCATATTGTGATCCAGGTTCTGATTAACCCACTTTTTGACGTAATCACCGATCTCCGAGAAGTCACAGACCATTCCCAACTCATCAAGCTGGGTGGACTCAAGGTGGATCACCGCAGTCGCGTTATGGCCGTGTAGATGGCGGCATTTTCCCTTGTGGTTCAATAGCCTATGGCCATAGCAGAAGTGTATCTCTTTGGTAACCGTATACATTGTCTGGGTCAGGTGAATAAATCAGTCGGCAAGTATACGGGGTGGTGGTTGGCTTCGCCAGCCTGAAGCAGTTGGTGTGACCGCTGGAGGCGGTAAAGGAATTTCCCTGATTGCCGTTAGTAATATCAGGCCTGTAACTAGCATATTCCCATGAGTGATACTGAAAATTGCGAGTTTTTGGATGCCGCCAGAGAAGCGGTTGAACAGCTGAAGAAGCTGTCAAAGGATTATCCACATCTGACCACCCAGCCGGTACGCCATGCCCTGGATAACTGGAACGAGGATATGTTCCGGCGCGGAGAACTGATCTGGGAAGCCTATCAGAAGGTGCTGGCGGAAAAGAGTGCCGTTGAAACCCGCCTCATAGAGCTGGTCGATAGCTATCATGTGGATGACGCAATCGATATCATCAACAGTGAATTCGGTAAGGATATCAACTACTACGATCTGATCGACGTGGTCGGTAAGGATCGCTATATCGCTGCCTTGAATCGTGAGGCGGTTGAGCTGCAGGTCAACTGCATCTCCCCTGAACAGACGGCTGATCTGTGGAATGGCAGCGGTAAGCCGACGGTTGGCGGCGATCGGTGGACTGCTACCGCGGTAACCGTACTCATGGGTTGAATCAGTCCCGATCCCTCAGTCGCGCGTCAGATAACAGCCTGTATAAAGATGGCTATCACTCATCATGAAGCGCCCGTGGAATTTCAGTTCTGCCGGGAAGGGAATGGTGTTCTCTGCTGAGGGAATGAATTCGAAGCTCCGACTATCCACGTCAATGCTCAATGATACGGATTGAAATCCCATGTGTTCACCGATTAGTGGGTAGTAGCACTTATAGATGCTCTCCTTGGCACTGAAGATCAAGCGCTCCGGCAGAGAGCTGTCTGCCTCCATGGTGACCTGATCCTGGGGTGTGTGGATGTATTGGTCGACCCCCTTAGGCAGCGGTTCGAGCGGTTCCACATCGATGCCCAGGCTGGCCAGTTCAGTGGTTTTTGCACATACCGCCACACATTCACCACGGCAGTGACTGATACTGCCGAGAAAGCCTGTTGGCCATAATGGCTGACGTTTTTCGTCACGCAACAGCGGTTCCCAGGGGGCGCTCAACTTTTCCAGGGCCAGATGGGCAGCATGGCGTCCAGCGCGAAACTCCTGCTGACGCTTCTGCACGGCCTTTTCGATCAGCTTCTCTTCTTCCTTGCATAGCGGGGTAGTCCACATGGCCTGGTCTGCCTTGACCAGCATGGCGCAGGATGGAAACAGCTCGGCAAGTTCAATCTTCATCACGGTCTGAATCGGGACTTAAAAAACTGGATTGTAACAGCAGGATGCATTTATCCCTGCATATCGTGTTGAGTGTTACAGAATTAACCGCATGGTCCAGCAGGTTGATCCATAACGCCTTGACCTCAAGCTTCCATCCATGCAATGCTCAACCCATGAATCAGATCAAACCGACCAACAAGATGGTGATTATGCGCCGACTGTTCCTCTGGGCAGTGGGTGATCCATCTGTGGTCAGAAGATCCGGTTAGAACGAAAGTTTAAATCTCAGGATTTTTTAATAAGGCCGCCGATGGAAACATCTGCGGCCTTTTCTATTATGGGAGGTGTCAAAATGTCTGTGCCAGCAGCCTATATGGGGGTATTGCTGATTTGGGGTACCACGCCCCTGGCCATTCAATGGAGTGGTCAGGGAGTGGGCTATCTGTTCGGTGTAACGGGGCGTATGGTGATCGGTGTGGTGCTGGCCTTGTCCCTGTTGCGTCTGATCGGACTGCGACTGGCATGGCATAAGAGGGCGCGACACACCTATATGGCAGCCGGTCTGGGTATCTTTATCGCCATGACCTCAGTCTACTGGTCTGCACAGTACATTCCATCCGGCTGGATATCGGTCATCTTCGGGCTGTCGCCGATCATTACCGGTCTGATGGCCCGCTATTGGTTAAACGAAAGAGGGATTGACGCTTCGAGGCTGGTGGCGGTATTGATCTCACTCTCCGGACTGGTCGTCATCTTCAGTGTCGGCATCAAAGCGGGCCCTGAATTTGCGCTGGGACTGTGTGGCATGTTGGTTTCCGTCATAACCCATTCCGCCAGTGCAGTCTGGGTGAAACGGATCGATGCTCAACTGCATGGACTGGTGGTGACAGCGGGTGGTTTGCTGGTCGCAGTACCCCTGTTTCTGCTGAGTTGGTTCATCCAGGGGGAGAGTTGGCCCCAGGTGATCGGAGAGCGGGCTCTGGCATCGATCGTCTATCTCGGGATCATCGGCTCAGTGCTTGGTTTTGCCCTCTACTTCTATATTTTGAAGAGTGTGGAGACCACCAAGGTTGCACTGATCACACTGATCACTCCGCTGTTTGCCCTGTTGGCCGGACAGTGGCTTAACGGTGAACAGATTGATCAGCGGGTCTGGTTTGGTACCGGGTTGATCCTGTTGGGTCTGGCACTGTTTGAGTTTTGGGGTAGGGACCTGGCTCAATTCCGGTTCAACAGGGCAAGCGAGAGTGAAGGCCAGTAGGTGATCACCAATACCGCGCCGAAAAGGAGCAGAAACCAGGGAAGGGTGGCGCGGTATATCTCCGCAATCGGCTTGCCGAACCGGTAGCTGGCGATGAACAGGTTCATTCCCACTGGGGGGGTGAAATAACCGATCTGCATATTGGCCAGAAAAATAATGCCCAAGTGGATTGGGTCGATGCCATACTCCAGCGCAACCGGTAGCAATAGTGGAACCATCAACACCAAAGCGGAAAAGATATCCAGCATGGTACCGAGTATCAGCAGAAAGATATTCAGCAGGATCAGAAAGGTGAGTGGATCGTGAACCCGCTCATGCAGCCAGTTGAATAGCATCCCAGGTACATCGCTATCGATCATATAGTTGGTGGATGCCAGGGAGAGGCCGAGTATGACCAATATGCCGCCGACCAATAGCATAGCCTCATGCATGATACGGGGTAGCTGGCGAAACGAGATCTCCTTATGGATCACCATTTCAACAAACAGTACGTAGACTGCGGTAACCGCCGCTGCTTCAGAGATGGCGAAGTAGCCACTGTAGATACCGCCAAGCAGGATCACCGGCAAGGGCAGTTCCCATGCGGCGGCTTTGATTGCGCTGCTGGCTTGTGCAAAGGAGAAGGGGGTGAGTTGCAGATGGCGACCGGAGTAGAGTCCCCAGGCCATGAGGATGAACAGCATCAGCAGTCCGGGCAGAATGCCGGCGAGAAACATATCATCCACTGTGATCGAACCACCGATACCCAGCTGTTGGGCCACCACGGCATACAGAATCAATGGCAGCGCCGGTGCGAAAAGCAGGCCCAGGCTGCCTGAGGTTGTTACCAGACCGAGGCTGAAGTTCTTTTTGTAGCCGGCCTGTTTCAATGCCGGATAGAGCAGGGCGCCCAGGGCCACGATGGTCACACCGGAAGCGCCGGTGAAAGCGGTAAACAGGGCACAGGCGATCAGGGCGACAAAGGCCATGCCCCCTGGCATCCAGCCGAGCAGGGACTGGGTCAGTCTGACCAGACGACTTGGCGCATTACCTTCACTCAACAGATAACCTGCAAACGTGAACAGAGGAATGGCAAGCAGGACAGGGGTCTCTGCCAGTCGGAAAAACTCGATGCCGACCACTGACAGGTCGATTTCAGATTGATAGAAACCCCAGAGGGCTCCTGCACCAATCACCGCAAACAGTGGTGCCCCACTCAGTGCCAGCAGGATCAGGCCGATGGTGACGATCATGCGGTTTTCCTATCCATCAGATGCAGTGGGATGTTGACGATGAAACGGATGGTCATGATGGCAAAGCCGATCGGTATGATGATCTCCCCAATCCAGGCCGGCAGTATGGAGAACAGTTGGGTGCCATCCTGCCACTCGAAGTAGACAAAGCGGGCGGAGTGCCAGGCGATCAAGCCGCAGATCAGGGCGCTGAACAGATCATGCACCACGCTCAGCAGGGATTGACCGCCTTTTGAGAGTACATGGGATAGCAGGTCAATACGTATGTGGCGATTCTCCCTGGTGGCGGCAATGGCGCCTAGCAGGGCGACCCACAAAACCATGATGCGCAAGCTGGGGTCTGCCCAGATCAGACCGGAGTCAAACAGATTGCGCAGCACGATCTGACTGCCTGCCAGCAGTATCATGCCACCCAGCAGAATTGCAGTGAGCAACTCTTCGAAGCGATGGATGATCTGGCGAATGGTCTGGAGCATATTTTTCATGGGGATCGATTATAGCGGCTATCAAGATCGATAGTTATTCCGGTTTGTAACAGATGTTTCAACTGGATGTGAAACCGGTATCCATTCTTTACGACCAGTGACAATAAGCGTGATCAGTTGCGATCAGTGTCGATTTCACGCTCTGGTTTCAGTATTCGGCAATGATGCGTTCTGCGGCAGAACGGAATTGGGATTAACGTATGTGTACCGTGAGCCAGATACAGTGAGGTTGGTGGCTGGTTGTCAGCACACGATGGGGCGTGTTGGCTGGGATCAGTACACAATCCCCACGATGAAGATTGTGTTGTGTGTCATCCATTTCCAGTTTTGCGCTACCCTGCAGAATGCTGATCCATTCGTCATGCGGCTGTTGCAGATTCTCAGTGACACTGTTCGGCGGACTCAGGATACGCTCGATCGTAACGTTTTTCCTGCTCAACAGAGTCTCCGGAGTCTCCTTCTCTCCATCAGCCTTATCTGGTCTGAACAGATTCATTTCCGGCATGGCTAGCGATACCTGCAGTGTGAGTGATTGGTTTAGGGATACCGGCTGTTATCTATCGATGACCAAATCCATATCGGTCCTTCGGGTCTCAGTTGGATATCCCTCGCAACGATACTCAGTTGCAGAGAGAGTGACATTCTCTCCGCATCGGTCATCCACTGCAAGCCTCAAATAGAGCAAAAGACCAGACACATTGTCTTGAATGTGCTCCATGTTGGTACGGGTGGGCTACCACCCGTATCAATCCCGCCTCTTACTGGAGTGAGTGGGTCTCATTTAAACTGGATTTGAGTGCGGTATCGCGACGATTGATCAATATGTCTTCAGTCTGGTTTGTGATTGGATTCGAATCGCGCTGCTGCCTGATCAGGTTCTGCATCTCTTCCAAGAGTTCGATTGAGACGACACCATCATTGCGCAAACTCCTCAGCGTTAAGTTGGCATGCTTTTCCCAGGCCTGTTGCTGTTGTTCAGTCGGGCTGATGAACTCTATGCCCTGTTTTTTAAGAGCAGAGAGCGCGGCGATATTGTCTTTACGATTCTGTTGGTTGAGTTTGACGAAGGTGGATTGGAGCGTCTGTTTCACCAGCTCCCGGTCGGCTTCAGTGAGTTTGTTGAATGCCTTCTCCTTGATCACCAGCGTGGCGTAGAGATAGGCGAGCGGGACCTGAGTCAGATAGTTGACCCGGGTATGCCACTGCAGTGCGATCGCCCCGATGGGGGCACTGGCGATGGTATCGATCAAGCCGGTCTGAAGGCCGGTCAGTACATCGGTCAACGGCAGGGGGATCGGTGAAATGCCCAGTTTGCTGAATATCTCCGCGTTCACCTTGTCGCCTTCCGGTATCCAGATCTTGAGGCCTTTCATGTTATCGGTGGTCTTGACTGGTGAGTTGGAGAGCAGGTAGGCAAATCCCCCTTCACTCAGGCCGAAGCTGATGAAGCCCTTCTTTTGCAAGCCACCGATGATCCGTTTATCCATGACCTCACGTACCGCATCCACCTCTTCGAGGTTGCGGAACTGGAACGGCAGTGTGTAGATCTGGGCGTCTGAGTAGATGCTGCTCAAGCCGCCACCGGTAATGGCGCCGCCCTGCAACTGGCCGATCCGGATTTTGCGCAGCACGCTGTTGTCGTTACCCATCACCCCGCCTGGGTAGAAGCGGATTTTCACCCGTCCTTCGCTCTTTGCATGGATCTCTTTCGCTGCCGCCCGCATCTGTTTCATCCAGCTGGTGCCATCCGGTGCCAGAGTGGCGATTTTCAAAGTGGTCTTGGCATGACTGACTGGGACCAGCATAAGTGTCATGATGAGTATGGCCAGAAGGCGGAGCATGTGTCTAATCCTCAAAGGTGAACGAGTGAAGTTGGTGTTAAAGCTCTGTCGTATATACGTGAGACTGATCCGATTGGACTCATTCAGGTTGTATGTCATTGGGGTTTGTGGGGTTAATGCTCTTTTACCCCAAGGCGCTTTCCACTTTGCGGTGCACTCGGTTGATCCGACTACCGTAGTATAGATGCTCACTGTTTACAAGATGTTACGCTCTCTGGAATCTAAAAATAATCCTCTTCAATCAATGACTTGGCTTGTTGCTGTGCCATGATGTTACTCAATGTCAGACCGTTTTTCACCGGGTCGGCCTGCAATACCTCATTGAGTAACCTGTCATGTAGAGTTTTATCAAAAACCAAACGGGCATAGTGTCGAGCGTATTCCAGTTTCACCATCAGGTCCTGGCCTTCGGAGTAGTTCAATGCCGACTCAAAATGTTGCTTGCCAAGTTCCGGTTTACCACCCAGCGCAGGAGGGATCTGACTGCGAATAACACCCAGATAGAGCTGGGCGCGACCCTGCTCATAGCCCGGTTCCTGATCAACCACCCGCAGCAACAGGGACTCGGCTTTGGCCAGATCAGCGACCGCATTCCAGTCATCGCTGTGTGCCTGAATCCAGCCTGCCCAGGTAGCGCCATAGAGATAGAGATCCTCCAGGTTGGGCTCTTCAGTCCTGGCCAGGGTGGCGGCAAACTGCTCATATGGCTTGTTGCTGTCGCGGCAGATTTCCGGTTCAGCTTCACAGAATCCTGTGGTGGCGTAGTCCATGGCTTTCTGGCTGAGGTTCTTCTGCCGTTGTGGATCTTTGACCAGTCCGCCTGCGTAAGCACCATAGAGTCTGGCTCCTGCATAGAGCAGATCACGATCGTCTGGGCTCTCCGCAATGAATGAGTCGAGCAGCAGCAGATAGGCCGGTGCACCATACCGCACCAGCTCAGGGTCCGTCTGATTGAGCATCGCATTGGAGAGGTTTGCTGCCAGGCGACTGGTTGACAGTGAGCTGCAGCCGCTATCCAGGAGTAGTGTGGCTGCGCAGAGCAGTGAGACAGTGATGATGCGACGACGACGGTTCTTGATCATCCGCCGATTGTGACAGATTTCAGCGATGTTTTCTGCCGACCTGTTCCATGTGATGCAGCCAGCTTGTGAACAGGTTGCCGACAGAGCCGCTACCCGATCTGCGCCCTTTGAAAGTATGGAAACATCCCGCCTCCTCCTCTTCAAAGCGGGCCGCGCCAATGTTGAGGAACAGATAGATCAGGAACAGATCCAGAATCAGCACGCCAACCACCACAGGAACATGGATCACCGCATCGGCTTTCATCCAGCTGATGACTTCGGAATGGTTGCTGACCACCAGATAGAGCGTGCCGAACAGCAGTGCAACTGCCAACAAAGAGAACAGATCTGCTATACGCTCATGTTTTCGGGAGTATCCCTTAAGACTTTTACATACAGACATGGATTCATTCACCAAAATTATTTGGATGCAATCAGTATCAGGTTAGTCTTCAACGACAATAATCTCAAGCAAAATGGGTGATTTGGGATTTTTTACCGATAACTTGTGAGTGTGTATAGTAGGTCACGGATGTATCGTCTGAGGTCCCGCAAGGTGCATGGCGAATCTATTCGAAAAATGTCCTAACTACCTGCCATGCAACATAAAAACATATAAGGGGGTATGCGGTGGAACTAATCAAAGAACTGATCGGCGGGCTGAACAGCATTGTCTGGGGACCTGTCATGCTGGTGCTGATACTGGGTACCGGGCTGTTCCTGATGATCGGCTTGAAGCTGATGCCATTGGCTCGGCTCAAATATGGATTTCAAATGCTCTGGGGAGGGCGCGAAGGCCGGGGGGAAGGGGAGATCACCCCATTCAATGCCCTGATGACCTCGCTCTCCGCAACCATCGGCACGGGTAATATCGCCGGGGTTGCCACCGCCATCGCTCTGGGTGGCCCAGGGGCTCTGTTCTGGATGTGGTGTACCGCTTTGGTCGGTATGGCTACCAAATATGCGGAAGCGGTACTGGCTGTCCGCTACCGGGAAGTGGATGAGAATGGCAACCACGTCGGTGGTCCCATGTACTACATCAAGAACGGCCTGGGCAGCAAGTGGACCTGGCTGGGTACCCTGTTTGCCGTTTTCGGAGCATTGGCCGGATTTGGTATCGGTAATACCGTACAGGCCAATTCAGTTGCTCAGGCGCTGCTGAAAAATGAGAGTCTCGGTATCGAACCGGCAGTTACCGGAGGGGTGATGGCCGTGCTGGCCGCGCTGGTACTGATCGGCGGTATCCGTCGTATCGCGGAAGTGGCCGGTAAACTGGTACCACTGATGGCTATCGCCTATCTGTTGGCCGGGGGTGTGATCATCGTTCTTAATATTTCCGAGATTCCGGCGGCCATCGGTCAGATCATAGAGTATGCCTTTACGCCGGTTGCCGCCACAGGTGGATTTGCCGGTGCTGCGGTTTGGGCTGCAATTCGCTTTGGCGTGGCCAGGGGCGTCTTCTCCAATGAGGCTGGACTTGGTAGTGCGCCAATCGCACATGCCGCTGCGGCAACCGACAGTCCGGTGCGTCAGGGCACGGTTGCGATGCTGGGAACCTTTATCGATACCCTGATCGTCTGTTCGGTCACTGGCCTGGCGATCGTTGTCACCGGGGTCTGGACCACGGGCGAGACCGGGGCGGCACTCTCTTCTGCCGCCTTTGAGATGGCGCTGCCTGGAGTTGGCGGTCTGGTTGTCAGTGTGGGTCTGGCGGTGTTTGCCTTCACTACCATTCTGGGCTGGAGTGTCTACAGTGAACGTTGCGTTGAGTACCTTGCGGGTATTAAGGCGATTGTTCCATTTCGCGTACTTTGGATCATCATGATCCCGGTTGGCGCGCTGGCGCAGGACTATCTTAACTTTGTCTGGCTGGTGGCGGATACGCTGAATGCCCTGATGGCCATTCCGAATCTAGTTGCGCTGCTGATGCTCAGCCCGGTGGTTTTCAAATTGACTCGGGAATATTTTGAGCAGAATTCATTGAAGTAGGCGGTTGTTGGTGTTTCATCCGGCTCCCCCATTGCGGGGGAGCCTCTCATTGTATGCACCGACAACGCTGCAATACGGCCCCTGTTCTGCTTGGGTGGCTCACTCGGGAACAGGATTGTTGTTAACCGTGGTTGATGCTGAGGATCGATTGCGCTTCTGGTCGTTTCAGGCGCTGGGATCTTTCGCAAGGTCTTCCGGGGTTGCAAAATTCTGTCTGAGATAGCGGATGATATCATCCGATTCATAGAGCCAGCGGTCACCATCCTGTTGCTGGATTTTCAGACAGGGTGTTTGCAGCTTTCCACCGAATTGCTGCAGCTCGTCAGCCCAGTTCGAATCGCTGGCTGCATTTCGCTGCTCGATCTTCAGGTTCAACTTGCGAATGACGCGATTGACTTTGATGCAGTAGGGGCAGATGGGGAAGTGGTAGAGAGCCAGGCGACTGGTCTGTTGATCAACCTGTCGCTGGCGCGCCGGATCACGGCGCAGCGGTTTGGAGATGAGACTGGTGAGCCAGTGCAGCATCATCCGCTAGCTCTTTTTTGAACCACCCAGACACTCAGGTGAAGCAGGCACCGTGCCGCCATGGTTGAACCAATCCTCTGGCGTCATGGTATGCAGCGCCAGGGCGTGAACACCCCCCTCGCTCAACTCTTCCGCCAACACCTTGTTGACCCGACGGTGACGCTGGATCAGTTTCTCCCCTTCAAAAGCCTCAGTGACCAGTACCACCTTGAAATGGGATTCCGCCCCATCCGGTACACTGTGATTATGGCTCTCATCGATCACTTCCAAGTGGAGTGGTGAGAAGGATTCCTGCAGCTTTTTTTCGATGATTTTCTGTGTGGTTGTCATATCACTACCTACCTTCAGGATTTACCGACATCAGTCATTGGATCCGGGTTCTGTTTCATAGTTTCAGCGCTTCCCGGACAAAGGGTATAGTGAGTTTACGCTGGGCTGCAAGTGAAGCCTGGTCGAGTCGATCCAGCAGAATGGTCAGGAAATGGATATCCCTGGGGGTTCTCTGCAGGAGAAATTGAGCGGTTTCTACGCTCATCGACAGCCCCCGCAGTTCCGCATTGCTCAGCAGCAGTTCGAGTCGCTCCTCATCATTCAGTGGAAACAGATGGTAACAGGGCCCCCAGGTCAGCCTGGAGGCCAGATCGGCCAGATGCAGGGAGAGCTGCCCCGGCGGGCGGTCACCGGCGATGATCAGTTTGGCGCCACGCTCCTGCAGTTGGTTGTAGAGATTGAAGATCGCCATTTCCCAGGCCTGCTCGCCGGCGAGTACCTGAAGATCGTCCAGACAGACCAGGGAGAAACCATCAAGCCCTTCCAGCATCTCCGGCTGCAGGCCATGTTCCGATTTGAATGGCAGATAAGCCGGCTGCTCTCCTTTGGACTGGGACTGCTGACAGGCCGCCTGCAACAGGTGGCTTTTGCCTGATCCCGACTCTCCCCAGAGGTAGATATAGGGATCCTGTTCGCCGCGCAGGCGGGAGACTGCCTCCCCGTTTCTGCCGATCACGAAATGGGTGAAATCGATCCGCGGTCTGATGCTCAGGCCAAGAGGTAGCTGGTTGGACATGGGATCAGGTCTGTGTTTCCAGCCGCAATACGGTTTCCGCCATGCGTCTGCCCTGGGTGATGCAGATGCGTTTCTCCTCGTCGGTGATGGGCAGCTTGCTGTCATTGCCCGCCGTATGGCTGGATCCATAGGGAGTACCACCGCTCTGGGTGCTCAGCAGGGCGGTCTCGCTGTAGGGGATGCCCATCAGCAGCATGCCGTGGTGCATCAGCGGCAGCATCATCGAAAGCAGGGTGCTCTCCTGCCCGCCATGCAGGCTGGAAGTGGAGGTGAAGACAGAGGCGGGTTTGCCGATCATGGCGCCACTCATCCACAGTGAGCTGGTGGAGTCGAGACAGTACTTCATCGCTGCGGCCATGTTGCCGAAGCGGGTCGGGCTGCCGAGAATCAGACCGTCGCAATCCCTGAAATCGGACTCTGTAACATACGGGGCACCCTGCTCGGGGATGGTGTCTTCAGTGGCTTCACACACCGCAGAGACTTCCGGGACCGTACGTAATTTGGCCTCCACACCGGCGATCTCTTCAACCCCACGGGCTATCAGGCGTGCCATTTCCGCAGTGGCACCGTGTCGGGTGTAGTATAAGATTAGGACTTGCGCCATAGATTTGTTTCCGTAGGTTAACAGGCCCTAGGATCAGAGGATCTCCAGAACCTTTTCCGGTGGTCGACCGATGGCCGCCTTGCCGTTTTTGATGACAATCGGTCGTTCGATCAGCTTCGGATGAGCGACCATCGCCTCGATCAACTGCTTGCGGCTCAACTCAGGATTGTCGAGCTGATTCTGTTTGTATTCCGGCTCCTTGCGACGCATCAGTTCACGTGGCTCCAGGCCAAGCATGTCGAGAATCGTCTCCAGCGTCTTACTGTCAGGCGGGGTTTTCAGATATTCGACAATCTCAGGTTCCACCCCCTGCTCCTCCAGCAGCTGCAGGGTCTGTCTCGATTTGCTGCAACGCGGATTGTGATAGATCTCTGTGGTCATTCTGGTTTCCTGTCTCATGTTGTTTGGTGTTCATTGTATCCGGATGGTGATGGTCGCTCCATCATAATCCAGCGAGCAAGCTTTCGTGATCTTTATCCCCTTCATGGTTTAATAGTGCCCAGGGCCTGTTGTTATTGAGAGATACCGAGTCAGCGGGTTGATGATGTGAATCCAATCGCCCCTGTTGCCCTGAATAAGCGCCAATCAAGACGCAAGAAGGAAACATCAATGAATCTACAGGACACCAAACAGACCCTCTCTTCGAGCCTAAGGCATGTTCGTGCCTTTCTGCGCCTGGTGTTTCACCATTTCGCAGCCGATGGGGGGATACAGCATGTTGCCGCGCTGACCTACACCACGCTGCTCTCCCTGGTACCGTTGATGACGGTGGTGCTGGCCCTGTTTTCGGTTTTTCCGGCCTCCGAACGAATGTCGGAACAGATCGAGAATTTTCTGTTTCAGAATTTTGTCCCCGCAGCCGGTGAGGCCGTGCAGGAGCATCTGAGGAATTTCAGTCAGAAAGCGGCCAAACTGACCGGTGTGGGGTTTGTCTTTCTGGTGCTTGTCGCCCTGTTGTTGATGAGTAATATCGATAAGGCCTTCAATACCATCTGGCATGTCAGAAAGCAGCGTCCACCCCTGGCAAAATTTACCGTCTACTGGGCAATCCTCTCGCTGGGACCAATACTGATCGTGGTCAGCGTCGGTGTTACCTCCTACCTGGTCTCCATCCCGTTACTCGAACAGGCCCAGGCGGTGGTGATGGTGCGATCGAAGCTGTTCAGTATGATGCCGGTGCTGATTTCCGCCCTGGCGTTCAGCCTGCTCTACGCACTGGTACCCAATCGATCTGTTCCCATGCGCCACGCATTGCTGGGCGGTCTGCTGGCAGCCCTGCTGTTTGAGCTGTCAAAGCGGGGATTTGCACTCTATGTAACCACCTTCCCGACCTATGAAGCGATCTACGGCGCACTTGCCGTGGTACCGATCTTCCTGATCTGGATCTATCTCTCCTGGCTGGTAACCCTGCTTGGTGCTGAGTTTACCTACTGTCTGGGGATCTATCGGGAGGATTGGCGGGAGCATGCCCAGCAAAGGGGCGGAGCCTTTCTGTTGGCGCTGCGACTGCTTGGTCAATTGCGGGATGCTCAGCGGCAGGGTCTCTCCATGACCACCCGTCAGCTTCAGAGCCGTATCACGGGTACTACGGAAGAGCGCATCGAAGCGTCACTGAACACGCTCTACAATGCCCACCTTGTACTCAGAGCGGATGATAAAGGCTGGGTTTTGGCCCGAGATCTGAGACAGGTGATGCTGAAGGATCTCTACCAGTCGGCCGCCTATGTGCTCCCCGACAGGGATGAACTGGCCGACATACCCATGGCCCTAGAGGAGCTGCTTGAGAGCCTGAACCTGACCCTTGAGCAGAGCATGGATCGTCCACTTGAGGAGTTACTGGAAGAGCAGCGCGGATCTGTGGGTTGATAGTTAGACACTCTTGATTCGAAACCGCTCGAAGTGAGCTGTGGTTTCAAGCTGCTGCATTGGGCTGATACTCGAAGAGGGGACCATCTCCTCGACCCGGTACTCCTGTCCGATGACGAAAAAATGTTTGGGTACGATGAGCGAGCTGCGATTGTTGTGGCCCTGATCGATGAATATCCCCCCTTGATCGGGATTCGGATCTTCCTCTGTCTGTTGTTTGGCGAGTCGTAATGTGATGGGTTCCAACTTGCCCGCCACAAACTGCACACCGACTTCCAACAGGTTGTCGCCACAGTTCATCGCCCGTTTGACAACCCCCAGTTTCCAGTCACTGCCCTGTTTGGTCTCATGGGTTGAGATCAGAATCAGTTGTCCGATCAGATCTTTCGATATGGCCTGCCGCGGTATGCGAAGAGCGACTCCGGAGCGACTCTGGTTACTGCGTAATGCAAGAATTCGGCTGCTGCCGGCGCCCAGTGTCGAATCTCTCATGCCAACCGGTTGCGTCATGGTGATCTCCTCATCACCATGCTCGTCGTTGGCACTCTGTCCGACCAGGTATTGATAGGCATTCTGCACCCCGATCCATACCATGATCTGGCCGGAGGTATTGTGTCGTTCACTGTCTCGCTTGAGTCTTATGTGCCAGGATTTAAGCATCCTGGCCAATAGATTGTTGGCCTCTTTGGTGGTCAAACGATTCATGCAGATCGGCTTACTCTGTTCCGACTGTTCCATCAGGCGCAGCTGTTGGTGCAGCGTTTTACTGACGGGACTCAGATCGAACAGGGTGAACCTGGGCAGTGGCAGGTTTTCCAGGCAGTCCGGATGGTAGAGGTAGGGTGGTACCTCACCCAGACGATCGATCACATAGCGGCCGGTGGCATCCTCATCCTGATCCGGTGCGGTAATCAGGGCTTCACCGGCGAGGCTGTTCAGATAGTCAAAGCAGATTCTGGGTTCCCCCTCCTGCAGGTGGCAAGGGTCCAACAGCAGCAGCAGGAGAAATCGGTTGTACTGATGGGATATCGTCGCCTGATGGGATTCGCTCTGGTCATGATCCTCCATCTCCAGCAGATGCAGATTCTGCTCCCAGGCGTAGGTCATCAGCCTTGAGATATGTTGATAGGGTGAGACGCAGCGGCAATCAAAATCCTCACAGGCCAACAGATATTCGAGCGTGAAGTATTTGTTGGCGTCGTAGATTGCCTGCCCGAGTCGCTGTACCGATTTTTTATTCTGCTTGCTGCTGATGCACTGATTGACGATATGGCAATATCCATAGGCCATCTCCAGCATAACCCGCCGCACCAGGCTGATCGGTGCCTGTTGCTTACGCTGGGACGTGCCGTGGGCCAACCGTATGGCCGGGGTGACATAGATCTGCATCAGCTCGTCGCGTTTTTTCACCTGACCGGGAAAACGGTTCAGGCGGCTCAGGCTGGTGATCACGTTTTCAGCAAGCTGCTGAGGGTTGGCGAAGGGAAGCGCGGTAGCCCACTGGGCTAATTGATGAGGATCGGTCTCAACCAACGGATTTTCAAATGGATCGGCCTTGGGTACAAAGAACTGAGGTTGCTTTTGTACAGGGGGCCGCTGGCTGAAAAAATCAAACATGGTGTGGTGTTGGTCCGTTTCCTTTATGAGGGTGATTAGCGGGTCCGGCTGATTGTTGCCTTGTTTACTGCGTGGCCCACGGGAGGCTGTTAACAGGCCCTGACGGAAACTATATCATTATTGGTTGCTGCAGGGATGTTTAATCCTCAACACAGCGTTGTCCCGCAACAAGTCTTTTAGTCAGTGGTTTAATTGATCGTTGTATAGGTGGAGTATAATCCAAGCTCAGCCTGAAAGACCCCGGTTTTTTAGACAAAGTTATTGTAATTTAGTAGGTTAATTCTTGAATATTCCTGTGTTGACATCTCCCTGGATACCCCTGGATCTCCCAGAGCTTTGCTCTGCCTCCGATCCGTTTCAGGTTGTCGATTATGGTTTACCTGAATTGAACTTATCGGAATTAAGCATGAAAATGGCGGTCTGAAAGATCGTCCAAACCAGGGCTGATTGAATGAGTGACAACAGACCCTAGACGAATACCGTTCCACTGGAGAGATCTATGCATTGCAACAATCCCCTGAGCCGTATCCTGTTGATCTGTGGATTGTGGCTGTTTATCCAACCGGTCGTAGCCGAACCGGTGGATTTTGAACTGCCGGGCCTGGATGGCAAAAATTACCGCCTTTCCGACTATCGGGGGAAATGGGTTCTGGTCAACTACTGGGCTACCTGGTGTCCACCGTGTCGGGAGGAGTTGCCGGAACTGGAGGTGTTCCACAACAATCACAAAGACAAGGATGCGGTGGTATTGGGTGTGGCGATGGAGCGGATCGATCCGCACCGGCTGAAGACCTTTGTCGATGAACAGTTTCTCAGCTATCCGATCCTGTTGACCAAGCCGGCAGCACGCACCGAGCTGGGGCGGGTGCCCGGTCTGCCAACCTCGTTTCTGGTCAACCCTGAAGGTGAGCTGGTTGCCCGTCAGGTTGGACCGGTCACTCTGGAGGATCTGGAGACTTTCATAAATGAAGAGACCAACTAGGGATTAGTGATTACAGCCCTAAGGAGCGATAGATGATACGAACCATCCTGCTGCTGGTTTTGTTCTGCCTGACGCTTGCCGAGGCATCTGCTGCAACCCGGGATCCGGGTGAACACTTTTTCAATCAATCTCTGGGGGATTTCAGTGAAGAGCTGATGGTCGCCAGGGAGGAGGGAAAAAAGGGCGTATTGATCATGTTTGAAATGGATGAGTGTCCATTTTGTCACCGTATGAAGAGCCGTGTGCTCAATCAGGTGGTGGTACAGGACTACTTTCAGCAGCATTTCCAGATCTATACCGTGGATATCGAGGGTGATGTGGAGATTTCCGATTTTAAAGGACAACCGATCAAAGAGAAGGATTTTGCCTTCAGACACTTCAAGGTAAGAGCAACTCCGGTGTTCGCTTTTTTTGATCTCGATGGCAATCTGCTGACCCGATTCACTGGTGCGACCAATAGCGCCGACGAGTTCATGTGGCTGGGTGAGTTCGTTGTGGATGGTCATTACAAGTCGACCAACTTCTCCCGTTACAAAAGAGCCAAGAAAAAGGAAATGCGCAAGTAGTGGTCAGGTTGTCCTACACAGCCTGTTACAGGCGATTTCTGCTGTTTCTACTGAGCTCGATTTGCGGCTGGGCGATGGCTGTCGAGCCTCTGCCATCCCCACTGACGCTGGAGTACGCTCTGAGTCTGGCCGATGCGCAACATCCGGATCGCAGCCTTGCTGATGCGGCCCTGGCCCAGGCTGAAGCCGCCAGGCACCTGGCCGATTCAAAAGATGATCTGCGTGTCGATCTGAGTGCCGAACTGCGAGCCATCGAACCCTCGGAAATCGCCATCTATCAGACCCACAACGACAGCCTGGCAAGGCTCAAAATCAGTAAGCAGCTCTACGATTTTGGACGCACTGCACACGCTCTGGAAGCTGCGGATGCGGATCTGGAGTCCCGTCGCTGGCAGCTTATGGAGGTGCGTCAGCAGCGCAGGCTCGATGTCATGGCCCGTTACTTCAATGTGCTGCTGGCCGATCTGGAGAATGCCCGCGACACCGAGGCCCTGTCGATCGACTACATCCGCTTCGATCGGGCCCGTACCAAAAATGAGCTCGGCAGGGTCTCCGATGTGGAGATGCTCGAGCTTGAAAGCCGCTACCAGCAAAGCAGAAGAAAGATGGCGCTGAGCGGAAACCGCCAGCGTATCACCCGTTCCCAGCTGGCAATCAGTCTGAACCGCCCCCTCGATCTTCCAGCAGACCTGGAAACGCCCAGTTTCGATGCGGCGGATGAGGTAGGGGATGTGGATGAGTTGGTGGCCTTGGCATTGAGCGGTAATCCGGGAATGCAGAAACTGAGAGCGGAGCTTCAGGCAGCACAAAAGCAGCTGCAGGCGAGTGAATCGGAAAGCAATCCTGTGATTCGTGCCCAGCTGGAGGCCGCGGCCTACGAGCGGGAGCTTGGCGGGCGGAATCCGCTGACTGCGGCTCTGGTGTTTGAAGTGCCTCTCTATCAGGGCAGTCGTGTGGACGCGGATACCGCCAGACAGCGGGCCAGAGTGCAACAGAAACAGGCTGAGTTGGCGGCTTATGAGCTTGCCCTTCGGCAACAGGTTCTGGACTATTGGATGGAGCTCAATCAACTGCGCGTGGCCGCAGAGGAGATCATGGTCACCGGGGATTTCAGGGATCTCTACCTGGATCGCAGTCGTACCCTGTATGAGCTCGATCTCTCTTCAGACCTGGGTGATTCGATGACCCAGATTGCCGATATCCAGTTCCAGCAGGCGAAGAATAGATATCAAATACAGTTGGCGTTGGCCCATCTCAAGGCATTGACGGGTGGCTTGCTGGAACAGGAAAAGGGTGCCGGGAAGCCTTAGGGTTTAAGCGTATAAAGGGGCCTGTACTGGCCTTGAACAGGACGGCCGTTGATTCAGCCATTGAGGTGCCGCAGTTGAGTGGTTTTCAGCCGCAATGAGCTCCTGTTATCCCTCTCGGTCTGTTGTGGCTGACGAGTGGAGGCCTGGCTGGGCAAGTGGATAAAATCTAATAAGTGTAAGGGGGTAGTCATGAGGGTGCTGATGATAATCTGTCTGTTATACAGTGGACAGTCTGTGGCCCTGGACCTGGAGGCGGTGACCAGCTGGTATCAGCAGGTTGAGCTGAGTACGACAGTGGATGGCATGGTCAGTCGTGTGAATGTCGGGGTGGGCGAGAAGGTCAGTCGTGGAACCATACTCATCGAATTGGACCAACGGGCCTACACAAGTCGCCTGGCAGCGGCCGAATCGAGACTGGAGGCGGCTACGCAGCAGAATGCGGAGGCCAAAAGAGAGTTGGATCGCTCCCTGGAGCTCTACGATCGAACTCTGCTGTCCGACCATGAACGCAAGCAGGCTGAGATCGAAGCGGCAGAGTCCGATGCGGCTTATCGGGAGGCGGATGCGCAACTGGCCAAGGTTCGGTTGCATATCGATTACAGCCGTATCACTGCGCCGTTTGATGGTATTGTAGAGGAGATCTATGTCCAACCTGGTCAGGCGGTAATCAACCGCCAACAGGCGCAACCACTGCTCAATCTTTGTCATACCGGGCAAATGAAGGTCACGACTGATGTCACTGCTCAGCAGGCTGATAAACTGAAGTCGGGTATTGGCGTGCAGATCGGCCTGCGGGGTGAATGGTTGAACGGTGAGATTTCCAGAGTGGGTCTCAAGCCCGTTGCTGAAGATGCGAATGGTGCCAGATACCTGCTTGAAGCGATGTTTCAGCCGCCCAAGTCGGTGGTGGTCCGGGCTGGAGAGAAGGCTGTTTTGAGGATAGCAGATGAGTGATCGAATCAGCACCGGAGAGATCTGTGTGCGCTGTTTTGTTGGTGGTCGGGTGCAGGGGGTCTTCTATCGGGCATCTGCCAGACATCAAGCCCAGCGACTGGGGATTTCCGGGTTTGCCAAGAACCTCAGCGACGGGCGTGTGGAAGTTGTTGCCTGTGGCAGTGCTGACGCCTTGGATGAACTCAAGGATTGGCTGCGTAAGGGACCTTCTGGTGCCAGTGTCTCGGGAGTCTCCTGTGAGGTGATCGATCAACATAACTATAGTGATTTCACCATAGGCTAATTCGTGTTAACAGGCCCTGGCGTCTGCTAAACCTGCACTAAGGCCTGCAGACAGGCTTCGGGGTGAATAAGAATTCAAAGTTGCGCCTTGACCCCGGCCAGTGATCATTGATGGCAGGGTGTGAATCCGCTCGGCCGTTAGCTTCGTTGGGTCAGCTGTTTATCCAGCTGACCGGTATCCACTATTGAGCGTAACCGGGTTGGTCCAGGGGTCTGAACTTCATGCTTGGTTCCACGGGAACCTGGGGTTGTTGCTGGTATCCCTGGGCGGCCGATGGTGCAGGGTTGCCATAGTAAGCTGTTCCACCTTGAGGTTCGGCGATCTGAGGTTGAGCATAGGTGGGGGTGGCTGGCTGAGCCGAATCCTGCATCGTCGATGGTTGATCCATGGGGCGGAACTGGAACTGCTCCTGGGGAGCATTGGCGTAGGGGGTCGCCGGCGGCATCGTCGGTTGTGGCTGTTGATAGACTGGAGCGGCCTGCTGCTGGTAGGCGGGAGTCTGTGCTGCCGGTTGACTGGGCTGCTGGTAACCGGGATTGGCCGGATACTGGGCTGAAGGTGCTGCATAACCAGCCGGAGCCTGAGGGTAGCTTGTGCCGGGATAGGCGCCATATCCCTGGGGGTAGTGGTATGGATAGGCCTGGGGGGCATAGTAGGGAGCGTCGTAGTTGTCGTAATAACCTCCCTGGTTTCTGTCATAGCCACCGAACATGTTGCGCATCGGGTTCATCATGCCACCCATCATGTTGCCTGGATTGACATTGAACTGCCGGGTATCCCCTTCAGCATGAAGATCCGTAGATCCCAGGATGATCAGTGTGCAAAGTGAAAACCATTTCAAACGTCTCATGTTGTGGTACCTCTGGTGGGGTGGTCGTTTTATCGGCATGTGGCATTTATTGTTTTTTACGATATTACTACCACATCGTATTCCTACATGATAATACACCAAGCGGATTGGCGATAAACCCGGCATAGTCCGAATTATTTACCCTGGAGATTGAGAAATGCGCCTGCCGCCTTTGACCGATGGCCATATCATCAAACGATACAAACGATTTCTGGCCGATGTGGAACTCTCGGGTGGTGAGGTGATTACCGTGCACTGCCCAAATACCGGCAGTATGTCGGGGTGTTGGGAACCGGGGGCACCGGTACAGATCAGTCACAGCGACAACCCTCGCCGAAAACTCCCCTGGACACTGGAACGGGTGGATATGGGGCAGGGGTGGATCGGGGTCCATACCGGTCGAACCAATCCGGTCATCGAAGAGACGCTTCGGTCTGGGGCGTTGGCGCCGTTCTCTGATTATCCCGAGGTCAGACGTGAAGTCGCTCATCAGAGTCAGGGAGTACGCTCCAGATTTGATTTTATGCTGCCGGGTGGAGCGAGGCAGGATGTCTGGATTGAAGTAAAAAACGTCACCTTATGGGAGCAGGATTGTCTCTGTTTTCCCGATGCAGTAACAACCCGTGGACGCAAACATCTGCAACAACTGGCCCAGTTATGCGATACGGGACAGCGGGGCGTGATGATCTATGCACTGAACCGCCCCGAAGGTGATTGTTTCAAACCGGCAGACCATATCGATCCGGAGTATGGACAGGCGTTGCGGCAGGCGGTGGAAAAGTCCGGGGTGGAGTTGATGGCGCTACGCATTGGGCATAGCAAGGAGGCGATGAAGGTTACCGGTGAGGTTCCGATCAGGCTGGATTGAAGTTGGTTCAGTAACCCATGGAGGCCAGATCCAGACCTGAGGGGATCTCCGGAAGGGCGCTCAGACCGCTGACGATCTCACCATCCGCCTGCAGACTCAACCAACGATACCCGGGAGGAGCCGGATCGATGGCAAAGTCATCTTCACCGGCGGTGAATTGTACGCAGGTCGAGGGGCTGCCGAGAATTTTTAGACCCTGGTAGGTGGCTTCAAAATTCTGATGGATATGTCCGCAGAGTAACCCCTTCACCTGGGGGTGCTTCTGCAGCAGATCGAAGAAGGCCTGGGGTTGCTCCAATACCATGGTGTCCATCCAGCGACTGCCCACTGGCAGTGGGTGGTGGTGCATGGAGATCAGGGTGTTTTTGTCCGGGTGCTCTTCAAGCAGCTGTTTCAGCAGGGCCATCTGTCGTTGATCGATGCGGCCGCCGTCACTGCCCGGAATGGTTGAGTCGAGAAACACCAGTGACCAGTCTTTGGCCTGTACACTGGGGATGCAATGAACGTTGTCCTGATTCAGCAGCTGAGTCATCTTGCCCGGCTGGTCATGGTTGCCGGGCAGACAGTAGGTTGGGATTTCGGTCAGCTTGAATCTGCCGAGCAACCTTTTGTAGCCGCTGTCGGAGGCGTCATGCACCAGGTCGCCGGTGGCCATGATCAGGTCGGGTCTGCCCGCTTCACGCAGAGCCTGTTCCAATATCTGGTCGAAAGTTTCAAGGGTGTTGATGCCCAGCAGACAGCGTGAAGGGTCCGCATAGAGATGACAATCCGTGATCTGAAGTACGTTCAATCCATCAGCAGGCATTTGCCGGAATATTTCTGGCTTGTTGTCGGGATGGCTACTCATAGAGCGTTTCATCTTTATGTTTTTCAAGCTGACGAGCAATTTGATTCTCCAGGCCCCAGCAGGATGATCATTGTATTGTCATCATATTAGATCAGGAATCAGCAAATCTTAAACCGATATTTTGCTTCAATGTCCTAAACTTATGAATTGTTCCACATTCTATGTCGAATTCTGTTGATAGGTTAACATTTTTCCGTCAATTAATTTTTTCTATCGCCTCGTCTACAATATAGATTATGACGCTCAATGAATTAAGATACATTGTCGCTGTGGCTCAAAAAAGACACTTTGGCCACGCTGCAGAGGCCTGTTACGTCAGCCAGCCTACACTCAGCGTAGCAGTAAAAAAGCTGGAAGAGGAGTTGGGAGTGGGGCTGTTCGAACGTGGACAGGGTGAGGTTTCCCTGACGGCAGCGGGGGAGCGCATAGTGGCCCAGGCCCAGCGGGTATTGGAAGAGGCCGGAACCATCCGGCAGCTCGCCAGCCAGAGTGTGGATCAGCTGGACGGTCCACTGCGGGTCGGCGCCATCTACACCGTAGGTCCCTATCTGTTTCCCAAACTGATTCCTGTCCTGAATTCCCGTGCAGGGGATATGAGCCTGATTATCAAAGAGAATTTTACTGCCAATCTGACTGAACAGTTGAAGCAGGGAGAGCTCGATGTGGTAGTGATCTCGCTACCCTATGAGGAGCCCGGGATCGTCACCAGACCACTCTATGAGGAGTCCTTCTCCGTGCTGATGCGGGTCAATCATCCGTTGGCAGCACACGACACCATCTCGGTGGACCAGTTGGAGAAGGAGGCGGTATTGATTCTGGGTGAAGGCCACTGCTTCCGGGAACAGGTGAAAGCGATCTGTCCCGGGTGTCTGCAACACACCAATGGGGAAATCAGTCTGCAGAAGAGTCTTGAAGGGGGGTCTCTGGAGACCATCCGTTACATGGTGGCCAGCGGCATCGGTATCTCGATCCTGCCCGATTCCGCCATCGGTGGGGACTCGCTGCGCTGGGATCTGTTGACTACCCGTCCATTGACTCAGGAGTCACCCAAACGCTGCATCGCCATGGCCTGGCGCAAGAGCTTTCCACGACCCCGGGCTGTAGAGTTACTGGGTGAATCGATCAGGGCCAGTGATCTGAATGGGGTCAGTCTGGTGGATGGTGAGCCGGCCGTGGAGTTGGCAGTCGGCTGAACCTAACCTGCTAAGGTGCCGGGTTAACAACAACTTCAGATGACCCGGTCGTTTCCTCCATCGATGGGAATCTGGGCGCCAGTGGTTTTGCTGAAACGCAGATCACAGAGTTCCGCTATCAACTCAGCCACATCGTGGCTGGTTATCTCACACCCCAGCAGATTACGTTTTTTATAAGCTTCCACCGACAGGTCATAGTGTTTGGCCCGGGTCTCCAGGACCTGTGGTGTCCAGATGCCGGTATCGAAGACCGCATCAGGGTGCAGGCTGTTGATTCGGATATTGTCCCTGGCCCACTCCATGGCAATGATTCTGGCTAGCTGGTTGAGTGCCGCCTTGGAGGCAGAGTAGGCCGCCGCACCCTGTCCGGGTGCAGGAACATTTTTTGACCCAATGACCACAACCCGTCCCTGCCTGGCGGCGGATTTGAGATAGGGGTGTGACTCCCGTAACAGGGCCAGATTGGCATCCAGATTGATCTGCATCACCTGTCGCCAGCTGGCATCTTCAAGTTCGGCAACATCACAGCCGGACGGAAAGATACCCGCATTCAGCACCAGCATATCGAGACCGCCGAATTTCAAGCAGGTGTCGGAGAGCGCCTGTTGCAGTGCCAGGGTATCGGTAACATCGCATTGAATGCCGAGAAAGGCCTGTTCGGGAAACAGCTGGCTGATAGCCGGATTGCGGTCGAGACCCACCACCGCTGCACCCCGTTGCAGCATGGAGTCTGCACAGGCTTTGCCGATGCCGGATGCAGCGCCGGTGATCAGTGCCACTTCACCCTGGAAAGCGGGTGCACTACCAGCCTTGCGCAGTTTCGCCTGCTCCAGTTCCCAGTACTCCACATCGAAGATCTCCTGGCTCGACAGGGCCTGCCATTGATCCAACAGCTCCGCCCGTTGAATGATCTTCATGGTATGGCGGTAGATATCAGCCACCATGCTTGCCTGAGCACTGTTTTTGCCTATGCTGAGCATCCCGAGACTGGGATCAAGCACCACCCTTGGTGCCGGATCGAGCATCTCCACCGGGGTACGGGCGAGTGGTGCATGTTGTTCGAAATAGCGTTGATAGCGGCCAACATAGTCGATCACTTCACAGCCGATCATCGGTAGCTGTTTGGTACGCAGCACATGATCCGGAGTGGCAGGCCCACGGCTGGCGATCTGCTCAAGGTCGGTGCGCTGACAGAAGCTGAGCTCCTGTTCTGTGCGGTGACTCTGCATGATCACCGGGGTACCGGCGACATCGGAGATCTCCTTGCGCAAGCGGGCCAGCCGTTGTGGCTGGACTTCCCTCTGCTGCACCTGCGGAGAGATCTCCCAGGCGCTGTTTTTCTGCAGGTATTGCTCTGCTTCGTCAACCAGCTGAATCATCCTTTCATAGGATTGTCTGGCGTCATCTCCAAAGCTGAAAATGCCGTGATTCATCAACACCATGCCCAGGGTCTGATCGTTTGCCTGCTGGGAAAACTGCTCGGCCACCGTGCGCGCCAGATCAAAGCCCGGCATCACATAGGGGATGACGACGACCCGCTGTTGATAGAGCTCTCTGATGCGCTGCTCACCCTGTGGGGTGTTGGTCAGGGTGATGATCGCATCCGCATGGGTGTGATCCACATATTTATAAGGCAACACGGCATGCAGAATGGCTTCAACCGAGGGGGTCGGTGCGCTCGCCAGGGTCTGATGGGTCTTCAGCTGGTTGACCATCTCACTGTCACTGAGGGACTCAAGCTGGGCAAGGCGCAACAGGTGATCCATGCGCACCGGGGTGAAGCCCGGCGCTTCGATGCTGGCCAGATCCCAGCCACTGCCTTTGACATAGAGAATCTGCTGATCTTCACCGAACAGGTCCGGCTCGACGATCTTGACGGAGGTGTTACCACCGCCGTGAAGTACCAGCGTGGGATCTGAACCGAGCAAGCGGGAGGTGTAGACCCGTAGAGACAACTCATTTTCGCAGGCCGCCGCTTCAGTTGGGTTCCATTGGCTCTTCATAGTGCCTCTCTTGGTTTTGAGGCGTGATTGATGCCGTGACGGATCGTTACACCTTATGCCGTGGAAATAAAGCTGGGAAGCTGGTGGCTACCACTAAAAATTGTCGGTCGAGGTGAACAGCCCGACCCGCAGATCCTTGGCGGTATAGATCTCCCGGCCATCGACCTTCATTACGCCGTCGGCCACGCCAAGCACCAGCTTCCGGGTAATGACCCGTTTGACATCGATCTGGTAGGTAACTGACTTGGCTGTGGGCAATACCTGACCGGTAAATTTAACCTCACCAACGCCCAACGCCCGACCGTGGCCCGGATTGCCGATCCAGGCAAGAAAGAAACCGACCAGCTGCCACATCGCATCCAGGCCCAAACAGCCAGGCATTACCGGGTCTCCGGGGAAGTGGCAGTCAAAAAACCATAAATCGGGATTGATATCCAGTTCCGCCTGGATCTCCCCCTTGCCGAACTCACCGCCCTGATCCGCAATCTTGGTGATGCGGTCCATCATCAGCATATTCGGGGTAGGCAGTTGCGCGTTGCCCGTGCCAAACATATCGCCGCTGCCGCAACTCAACAGCTCATCGCGGTTAAAAGAACTCTGTTTGGTCATTCTGCTCATGCCTCTCAATTTAGCAATCCACCCGGCCGGGGCGGAAAAACCCAGTAGTGTCCTAGTTCGGATAGGGTTGTGTCAATCGCTCTGATGTGAATTGTTGTTCAAATTAACTATTCATTAACACTGAGCTGATGTGATTGACGATATCCGTCACAGGAATGAACTGGTTTTCCGAATCACCGCGCGCCCGGTATTCCACCTGACCCTGGTCGAGGGATTTATCGCCAACCACGATGCGATGGGGTATGCCGATCAGTTCCATATCGGCAAACATGAAGCCGGGTCTGACATCCCGATCATCCAGCAAGACCTCAATGCCAACAGCATTCAACTGCTCATAGAGTTTTTCCACCGTCTCTCTGACCCGTTCGGACTTGCTCATTTTCATTGGACAGAGCGCCACCTGAAACGGAGCCAGTGAGTTCGGCCAGATGATACCCCGATCATCATGATGCTGTTCGATCGCGGCAGCCACCACCCGGGTGACGCCGATACCGTAACACCCCATGGTCATCACCACGGCCTTGCCGTTTTCGTCCAGCACCGTGGCATTCAGTGCCTGGCTGTATTTATCCCCCAACTGGAAGATATGGCCGACCTCGATGCCCCGGGCAATGGTCAATGTGCCCTCACCATCCGGACTCGGATCTCCCTCCTGGACATTGCGCAGGTCGGCAACCCTGGCAGGCTGTTCGAGATCCCGTCCCCACTGGATGTGGAACAGATGTTTGCCATCCTGGTTGGCGCCGGCACTGAAGTCTTTCATCTCTGCCACACTGCGATCCACAATGATGGGTATCGTCAGATTGACCGGACCCAGTGATCCGGGGCCGGCTCCCAGGCTTTCGCGGATCTCCTCCTCGGTGGCGAAACAGAGGGGAGTGGCGACCTCCTCAAGCTTTTCCGCCTTGATCTCATTCAGTTCGTGGTCTCCTCTCACCAGCAGGGCGATCAAGCTCACATCACTCTCTTCGGTCGCTTTGACAACCAGGGTCTTGACCGTGTGATCGATCGGTTGGTCGAACTGCTCCACCAGCTCCTGAATGGTTTTCGCATCCGGCGTATCCACCAGGGACATCGGTTCATCCCCGTCGCTGTTTGTCTGCTCCACCGCGACCGCTTCCGCCAGCTCGATATTTGCCGCATAGTCACTGCCACTGGAAAACGCAATCGCATCCTCACCCGACTCGGCCAGTACATGAAACTCATGGGAGGCGTTGCCGCCGATGCTGCCGGTGTCGGCGGCCACCGGACGGAAATCGAGTCCGCAGCGGGAGAAGATACGGCTGTAGGCCTGATGCATCTGATCGTAGGTCTGTTGCAGGGAAGCGTGATCGAGATGGAAGGAGTAGGCATCCTTCATAAGAAATTCCCGGGCGCGCATGACACCGAACCTGGGACGGACCTCATCGCGAAATTTGGTCTGGATCTGATAGAAGTTGACCGGTAGCTGTTTATAGCTGCGCAGCTCATTGCGTGCCAGGTCGGTAATGATCTCTTCATGGGTGGGGCCATAGCAGAAATCCCGCTGATGGCGGTCATGCAGGCGCAACAACTCAGGACCATACTGCTCCCAACGGCCCGACTCCTGCCACAGCTCCGCGGGTTGAACCGTCGGCATCAACACTTCGAGGGCGCCCGCCCGGTTCATCTCCTGGCGGACGATCCGTTCAACTTTTCGCAGTACCCGCAGGCCCAGGGGCAGCCAGGTGTAGAGTCCGGATGCCAGTTTTCTGATCAGACCGGCGCGCAACATCAACTGGTGGCTGGCGGTTTCGGCATCTGCCGGGGTCTCCTTGACGGTATGGAGTGGAAACTGGGAAGTACGCATGAGTAGCATTCAGCCTTAAGTGTAAAAAAAGCGTGATTCTATCCCGCATTGTCTGGCGGGTCACCATTGTTGGTAAATCGGACTCTGCTTGAACTGACTGGCGGCAACGAATGCGCTCGGTTTTGATGCCTAGATCAGCACCTCCCTAGCGAAAAAAACGCCAGCATGTTATCGAGTTGAGGCAGCTGTTGCTGCATGGGTGGATTCTCCATCTCTACTCCGGTGATGACCTGGGAGAGTGCCTGACCTGGATGATGGTCAACCAGCCGGAGCGGGTATCCATTATGGTTGCCAGAACTTTTGAGACCCCTTTTTCTCTTCAGACGGAAACTACCTGTCATCCCAGGGCCTATTGGATTGGTGTTCACAGACCCTGACACTCTCTACTTTCCGGTCGATTGATTGGGCAGGACCAGTGACCCGCGCAATCCTGGGGCCGACGGCCATCAATGAGTGACTGGCTGTGCAGTCTGAAGCACTCTGCCCTCCCTGGCCTCAACCGCTGGTCGTTTTGCGGCCGGTTCGGCTACGGCTCATCCTTCACGGCAATCGCATGAGTCTCTTCGATGTAGGCGATCTCTGCTTCAGTCAACTCGATGTTGTCGTAACCGGTCACCATGGTCTTGATGTAGTGGGTGGGTGTCTTGCCCGTTGTGGTCATGTAGATATGGATGATCACGAAGGTACCCATCAGGAATGCCGCTGCGGTATGGATGAAGGCGATCAGGGTCAAGCCGTTAGCCGACCAGCTATGGCCGCTCCACAGGTCGTACACCAAATAGATGATCCCGGAGGCCCAGAGGGCAGGACCGATCAGCACCATGAATGACATGTAGGCCATCGACTGGAGGGCGTTCTGTTTCCTTTGGAGCCCTTTCTTGTAAGGGTGAGGTTCACCGACAAGAATACCGTAGGCATAAAAGCGGATGACCTTCAGCACACCCTCTTTGAACAGATATTGCCGCCATTGGCCGGTGGTGAAATTCCAGAAGGTGGTAAAGACCCAGAGTACGATCAGCGCCAGTGCCCCGTAGGTATGGATCACCACGGCGGTCTGAAAATCGAGCAGGTCATGGGTGCCGTGCAGACCCAGTCCGGTGTAGAACAGGGTGAAAATCAGTATCGCCTGAGACCAATGCCAGAAGCGCTCGTAACGGCTGTAGATCATGACATAGTGTTTTTTGCCCCGTGTCTTGACCTTGGTGTTTTGGCTTGAGTTGTTGGTTTGACTGCTCATTGTGCACCTCCCTGTGATGGTTTCTTACCGAAGACCTTGCGCAACAGGGCGTGCAGCAGTACACCGAGCAGTGCACCGCCGAGCGCGAGATAACCCAGAATATCGAGCCAGCCAAAGCTGTCCCGTCCAGGCATGTAGAAACCGTTCAGATCGGCCAGCCGCCCCTGCTTGCTATGGCAGTCGGCACAATCCATGGCATCCTCTTTGGGAGCAACCATATGGGTGATTGGCCAGAATGAGTAGGTCTCGACGAAATCGAATTCGCCACTGTAGGGCACACGGTTTTTTTCCATGCCCACCTTGATGGCTCGGCCGAAATCGTAGTTGCCCCAATAGGCGTCCCCGTCGTCACCCCACAGGTGCATATAGACCATGGTGTTGTTGCCTTTGTCATAGGGCTGGATGGTATGCATGCGTTTGAACGGCCAGATGCGGGATTGGCCGTCGTTGTGGCTGCCCTGATAACCGTTGATCTCAATCGGCCCCTGGCTGGGATCGAATTTGGTTTCGATGGTGGTGTAATTCATCTGCCCATCAAACCAATCGTAATGGGGTACCAGGTTTTCCGCGTATTCAAAGCTACCCTTGATCGATTTATAGGTGGCCCGATGGGTGCCGTTGGCCTGGGTGTAGTTCTTCTCCTTGAAGCCGGCGCCTTGCTTGGTTTTGCCTGCAGTACGCCAGTCCCAGTCCACCATGGTGGCAACACCGCCGCGGGCGATGGTTGGGATATGGCAGGTCTGACAGGCAATTTTATCGGTATGGCCATTCAGCTTGATGCCGACCAATGTGCTGTAGTCGTGGGGTGCTTCGCTATGGCAGGATTCGCAAGTGGCCACATCCCGACGCTCACCGGGAAGACCCAACCCCTCGGTATCATGTGCGATCACGTTATAGCGGCTGCCAGCCCAGATATGCTGTCGGGTAACATGACAGGTCGTGCAGGCGAAGTTCAGACCTTCGGCGTCCATGTGCACATCCAGTTCACGGCTGGGCCGCTTCAGGGATGAATCCAGGTCACCATGTTTGACTCCATCACCACCGCCGCCATAGAAGTGGCAGGAGCCACAGTTTTCCCGTCCAGGTTTACCCACATTTTGGGCCACCTTGCTCCACTCGATCGGTTTTTTGCCTTCAAACATGATTGAACAGGCTCTGTTGCCGGTTGAGTTGGGGGTTTTGTGGTAGCTGCCGGTGCGGTCGTGACAGACCAGGCAGTCGATGTTCTCCTGTTTGGAGAAATCAAAGTTTTCATCCTTCCAGCCATAGCCGGCATGGCATTGAGCGCACATCCCCTCATTGCCTTTTGCGTTGGTGCAGAAGGTGTTGATCAGGGTCTTCTTACCCAGCTTCTGGCCACTGGCCGGATGATCGTACTCCCAGGTCCAGTGAATCGACTGCATGAAGTGACGGCCCGCTTCGGTGTGACATGAAAGGCAGGCTTCCGTTACTTGCGGACCACTCTTGAAATCCTTCTGCAGGATTTCGAATTTGCTATGGTCGGCGGTTGATTCCCCATCATCCCGGATACTCGGTCCGGTATCCTCGATGATGCGAAAATTCATGTCACTGTCCACCGGTTGACTGCTGTGATCCTCAGTAGCCTGGGTGGGGTGGGGCAGGATCAATATCAGGGTACATACGCCGGCCCTGATACCGGACTTGGCAGCCAGTAAGCGTTGTTTATGCATCTTGAATCCGTGATGACGGTTATGACCGCGACACATAAACAGCTTCGGCCCGGTCCTGTTCGTTCCTACCTGAGCTTAATTCAGGTACTCAATTAAGGGAGTGTTTCGTCCCCGCGGGGCTGAGCGTACTCGGCTTCGTACCACATGACATTGATAATTCCCAATGCCAATGCCGGCAGTACGCCAACAACCCTGGTGAAGTACCCCATAAAGAAATTTCTTAATATTTAATGCTTTACTGTTTAATAGGCTGATCTGCAATTATGTATCTCTTGAATGCAGAGACGCTCCCTCATGTTTCGATAGTTCAGGCGATGTATGCGATCGCGATGGGCAGAAAGATCGGCAACGCCCAGAGCATCACAGTCAATGTGAGATGGCTGGATGTAGCGTCCCAAACCGTCAGGCTACAGGGACCAATACCGGTTACTGACAGTCCAGAAGAAAATATGTAAGTGTCTGTTTTTTTTAGCAGCTTGTCCCAAGTTATATCGAGGGGGATGTAACTTGCAGAAGCTTCATAGAGAGACCGGATCCCGGCCTGCTGCGGGATGATCAGGATTAAAATTCGAATACTATTGACAACTATTTGCGCTGATTAGCGCCCACTAGAATGTTGCGGAGTTCCAGCCCCACAGATGGCGCTCCGCGGAACTGAACTCGATATAGACTCGGTCTTCCGGGATGTGCAGCTGCTGCTGCATCAGCAGACAGAGCAGCTTGGAGAAATCCCCGGTACGATCCCCGGGCAGTCCGATGCTTTTCAGCTCCAGGTAGGCGGTGGTAGCGGTGGTGCCGTTGAAGATCATGTGAGGACTGTGCACGTAGTCGACCATCACATAGCGCTCCGGTTTACCCAACATCTCGGCGACTGTTGCCGAGGCGGTTGTCAGCAGCTCCTTCAAGCGGTCTTCATCAACGGTCTGATTGGTGGTGATTCTGAGTAGTGGCATATCGTTCTACTTACAATACTCTTCGATCTGTTGTTGCGCTTCCTCAATCCGCTCCTGCTTCTGCTCATCCGAGAGTCGCAGATACTCGTCGCCGGCTTTATAGAGACGGTTACCCAGGCTCTTCAGGGTCTGTAGATTTGACCTGGCCGCCTTGCAGTTCTCTTCGCGCAGCTTCCGGCTCTCCTGACTCTCCTTCTGTTCAGCCTTTTTCAGGGCTCTGTCCTCTTCCCGGTCTGCCAGCTCCTGGCGTAACTTCTGTAAACGCTGTTTGGCTGCCGCCGCATCGCTGGAGGGAGCGCTGTAGGTCTTGACCACTTCGGATTCGCCCTGGGGAGGTGGTGTTTGAGAGTAGGTGACGACACCATCCTCGTTTACCCAGCGGTAGGTTTCTGCGGATATTGCGGTAGAAATCAGTAACGGAAGTATGAGGAGGATTCTTGATTGCACTGCAGGTTCCCTGTCAATCCGGTTGCACGATTGATTGATATTATGGGGCATGGGCGGTTGATGGCAAGCCACAATCAGTGAAATCACACCATGACAGGGGTATATCCGCTTGACCTGCTAGTGGAGTATTAGTATTTTGCACTGTTTCGATATTGTTTTTGCGCTCGACAGACAAATCGGCGCAACTGGAGGCATCACGTGGAACTAAGCGGTGGCGAGATCATCGTTCAATGTTTGAGAGATGAAGGCGTAGAGCATGTTTTCGGCTACCCTGGTGGGGCCGTTCTGCATATCTACGATGCACTCTTCAAACAGAAAGAGCTGAAGCACATCCTGGTACGTCATGAACAGGCTGCCGGACATGCCGCGGACGGCTATGCCCGTGCCACCGGCAAGCCCGGTGTGGTACTGGTAACCTCAGGCCCAGGCGCGACCAATGTGGTCACCGGCGTTGCCACCGCCTTTATGGATTCCATTCCTATGGTGGTGCTGACCGGACAGGTACCGACACCGGTGATCGGCAGTGATGCCTTTCAGGAGGTTGATACCGTCGGTATCACCCGCCCCTGCGTGAAGCATAATTTTCTGGTCAAGCGGCTGGAGGATCTGGCTGACACCATTAAAAAGGCGTTCTATATCGCCACCACCGGACGACCTGGTCCCGTGGTCATCGATATCCCCAAGGATATTACCGATCCCGGCATCAAGATCCCCTACCACTATCCGAACAAAGTGAAGATGCGTTCCTACAATCCGGTTGTGAAGGGGCATCTGGGGCAGATCAAGAAGGCGGTCAAGATTCTGATGGAAGCGGAACGCCCGGTCTTCTATACCGGTGGCGGTGTGGTGCTGGACGATGCAGCCAAGCCGCTCACCGACCTGGTGGATACCCTCGGTTTCCCGATTACCCAGACCTTGATGGGACTGGGCGCCTATCCTGGCAGCGGCAAGAACTTTCTCGGCATGCTGGGGATGCATGGTACCTATGAGGCCAACATGGCGATGCATGAGACTGACGTGCTGATCGCTGTCGGTGCCCGCTTCGATGACCGGGTTACCGGCCACGTCAAGCAGTTCTGTCCCGATGCGACCATCATCCATGTGGACATAGACCCCTCATCCATCTCCAAGAACGTGCGGGTCGATGTGCCGATTGTCGGACCGGTCAAGCAGGTGCTGAAGGACATGCTCAAGGTGGTCAATGAGGGCGACAAGAAGCCGAAGCAGCAGTCGCTGAAAAAGTGGTGGAAGCAGATCGACAAATGGCGCGCCATGGACTGCATGAAGTACGACAAAAAGAGCGAGCTGATCAAGCCCCAGCAGGCGGTTGAGGTGCTGCACAAGGTAACCAAGGGCGACGCCTATGTGACCTCCGATGTGGGGCAGCACCAGATGTTCGCCGCTCAGTTCTATCGCTTTGACAAACCCCGTCGCTGGATCAACTCCGGTGGTCTGGGCACCATGGGCTTCGGTCTGCCGGCGGCGATCGGTGTACAGATGGCCCATCCCAAGGCGGATGTGGCGGTGGTCACCGGTGAATCGAGTATTCAGATGTGTATCCAGGAGCTGGCCACCTGTCTGCAGTACGATCTGCCGATCAAGATCATTCTGTTGAACAATGGCTACATGGGTATGGTTCGTCAGTGGCAGGAGTTCTTCTACGACAGCCGCTACTCCCAGTCGGGGATGAGTGTGACACCGGATTTCGTCAAGCTGACCGAGTCCTATGGACATATCGGCATGCGTGTCGAGAAGTCGGAAGATCTGGAAGGGGCGATGAAAGAGGCCTTCTCCCATAAAGATCGTCTGGTGTTCCTGGATGTGGTGGTCGACCCGTCTGAAAATGTCTACCCGATGATTGCGGCGGGCAAGGGGCATCACGAGATGTATCTGTCACCTGGGAGTGAGTTGGTCTGATGAGGCATATCATATCTATTCTGATGGAGAACGAGTCCGGTGCACTGGCGCGGGTGGCCAATCTGTTTACCGCCCGGGGCTACAACATCGAGTCCCTCACCGTGGCGCCGACTGAGGATCTGAGTCTGTCCCGTATGACCCTGGTCACCAGTGGCAGTGATGAGATCATCGAGCAGATCACCAAACAGCTGAACAAGCTGGTGGATGTGGTGAAGCTGGTCGATCTCACCGAAGGGGGTCATCTTGAGCGGGAGATGATGATGATCAAACTGCGTGCTGAGCGCACCCAACGGGAGGAGATCAAACGACTGGTCGATATCTTCCGTGGCAAGATCATCGATGTCACCGATACCAGCTACACCGTTGAACTGACCGGTGCGGCCAGTAAACTTAACGCCTTCATCGAGGCGGTGAACGAAGAGCTGATCATCGAAGTGGTGCGAACCGGCCCTTCCGGCATCGGTCGCGGTCCAAAAGGCTTGAGTCTGTAATCGGATCGATCTGCGCCGGGGGAAACTGTTGCTGGTCCGGGATGGTCGACCGGCAGCCTACCGGTGAATGATGGACTCTGGCACAATCGGCCCGTTAAAAATCTAACCCAATTAATTTGAAATTTTCCGAAGGAAACAACATGGCTATCAATGTTTATTACGACAAAGACTGTGATCTCAATATCATCAAGGGAAAAACAGTCTCCATCATCGGTTACGGTTCTCAGGGGCATGCCCATGCCAATAATCTGCAGGATTCCGGTGTCAATGTCATCGTTGGTCTGCGTGAAGGCTCTCCTTCGGCGATCAAGGCCGGCAATGCAGGTCTGACCGTAAAATCGATCGAAGAGGCGGTGAAGGCTGCGGATATCGTTATGATCCTGGCCCCTGATGAGTTTCAGGCAGACCTCTATCGCAACCAGATCGAGCCCAACATCAAGGAATCCGCAGCCCTGGCCTTTGCCCATGGCTTCGCCATCCACTACAACCAGATCGTCCCCCGTGAGGATCTTGACGTGATCATGATCGCACCGAAAGCGCCTGGACACACCGTTCGCAGTGAATACGTCAAAGGTGGCGGTATTCCGGATCTGGTTGCTGTCTATCAGGATGCCACCGGCACAGCGATGGATACCGCACTCTCCTACGCTTCCGCCATCGGCGGTGGTCGTACCGGTATTATCGAGACCACTTTCAAGGATGAGACCGAAACCGATCTGTTCGGTGAGCAGGCGGTACTCTGCGGTGGTGCGGTTGAGCTGGTGAAGGCCGGCTTCGAAACCCTGACCGAGGCGGGTTATGCCCCGGAAATGGCCTACTTCGAATGTCTGCATGAGCTGAAGCTGATCGTCGACCTGATGTACGAAGGCGGTATCGCCAACATGAACTACTCCATCTCCAACAATGCGGAGTATGGTGAATACGTGACCGGACCCAAGGTGATCAACGACGAGAGCCGTTGGGCGATGAGAGAGGCGCTGCATAATATCCAGACCGGTGAATATGCCAAAAACTTCGTCTCTGAAGGCGCATTGGGTTATCCCTCAATGACCGCCTATCGCAGACTCAATGAAGAGCACCCGATCGAGCAGGTGGGTGAGCGTCTGCGCGGCATGATGCCCTGGATCAAAAAGATCGTCGACAAGTCGAAAAACTGATCCTTACTGACTCTGGCCCGGGTCTCTTTGAGCCGGGCCAGTCTGACTCCCCGCCTGCTGCAGAGACGCCATGCAACGAACTGGTTGACTGCAGAATTCGAAAACTGCTCCATCCTGTCACTCATTATTCTGTTAGACCAATAAAACCTGGCCGGAATGGATTTGATCTGGCGCAGAATCGTCTATAATGGCGGGCTTTCCAAGCTTCTTTTGTGGGAGATTCCGGATGTCCAAAGCGGATGTTAAAAAGGTGGTTCTGGCCTATTCAGGCGGTCTTGATACCTCGATCATCGTCAAATGGCTGCAGGATGAGTATCAGTGTGAGGTGGTGACCTTCACCGCCGATGTAGGTCAGGGTGAAGAGGTCGAGCCGGTTCGCGCCAAGGCCGAAGCCGCCGGCATCAAAGAGATCTATATCGAGGATCTGACCGAAGAGTTCGTACGTGACTACGTCTTCCCCATGTTTCGCGCCAATGCGATCTATGAGGGTGAGTATCTGCTCGGCACCTCCATTGCCCGCCCGCTGATCGCCAAACGGCTGATCGAAATCGCCAATGAGACCGGCGCAGACGCCATCTCCCATGGGGCCACAGGTAAAGGTAACGACCAGGTCCGCTTCGAGCTTGGCGCCTACGCGTTGCGCCCGGATATCAGGATCATCGCCCCCTGGCGGGAGTGGGATCTCAATTCCCGTGAAAAACTGCTCGCCTACGCAGAGGATCACGGCATCTCCATCGAAATGAAGCGGGAGGGCAAGAAGTCCCCCTACTCCATGGACGCCAATCTGCTGCACATCTCCTACGAGGGCTACGATCTGGAAGATCCCTGGACCGAGCCGGGTAATGAGATGTGGCGTTGGTCGGTTTCACCCGAGGAGGCGCCGGATCAGGCGACCACCATCGAGATCGGCTTCGAACAGGGTGATCCGGTCTCCATCGACGGTGAGCGTCTCTCACCCGCGTCACTGCTGCTCAAGCTCAACCAACTGGGTGGCGCCAACGGTATCGGTCGGGCGGATATCGTAGAGAACCGCTATGTGGGCATGAAGTCACGGGGCTGCTATGAGACCCCCGGTGGCACCATCCTGCTGAAGGCCCATCGGGCGATGGAGTCCCTGACCCTGGATCGGGAAGCGGCTCACATGAAAGATGAGCTGATGCCCCGCTACGCCAAACTGATCTACAACGGCTACTGGTTCGCCCCGGAGCGGGAGATGCTGCAGGCGGCCATCGACAAGACCCAGTCCGTGGTGAACGGTGTCGTGCGGGTCAAACTCTACAAAGGCAATGTCAGCGTCGTTGGTCGCAAGTCCGACACCAACAGCCTGTTCGACGAGTCGATCGCCACCTTCGAAGACGATGCGGGCGCCTACAACCAGCAGGATGCGGAGGGCTTCATCAAGCTCAACGCCCTGCGCCTGAGAGTTGCCGCCAGCAAAGAGGATTGAAGGTGCTTTTTTAGTCCTTCTCAGCGCGTATTTGGTGGGGCCATGCCCCACCAAATAATCTAAAAACGCATCTACTCAATAACCTGAGCGGCGGCACGCAGGATCAGGCTGCTGTCGGCACCGGCTTTGTGCGCCTCTTCGCTGAGCATTCGGCGCCACTTCTTGGCCCCCGGCAGGCCTTGAAACAGTCCCAGGATATGCCGGGTGATGCGGTTGATCGGAGTGCCCGCAGAGAGCTCCTGATCGATGTAAGGGATCATCGACTCGATGATCTGGTGACGGCTTGAAGGGTTTCCCTCAGAACCGTAAATCAGACTGTCCGCCTGAGAGAGGATCCATGGATTGTTGTAAGCCTCCCGGCCGATCATCACCCCATCCACCTGTTTCAGGTTCTGCTCGACCTGCTCAAGGGTGGTGATGCCCCCATTGATGATGATCTCCAGAGCAGGGAAATCCTGCTTCAGTTGATGCACCGTCTCATAGTGCAGGGGAGGGATCTCCCGGTTCTCTTTGGGGCTCAACCCCTGCAGCCAGGCTTTGCGTGCATGCACGATAAAAGTCTCGCAACCGGCTTCCGATACCCTGCCGACAAAATCACACAGCGCCTGGTAGCTGTCCTGGTCGTCCACGCCGATGCGGTGTTTGACAGTGACATCGACCACGACCTGATCGCGCATCGCCTTGACGCAGTCTGCGACCAACTCAGGGGTCAGCATCAGGCAGGCGCCGAAGCGGCCCGACTGGACCCGGTCGGAGGGACAGCCCACATTCAGGTTGATCTCATCATATCCCCACGCCTCACCCAGCTTGGCACACTCGGCCAGCGCCTCGGGCTCACTGCCGCCCAGTTGCAGAGCCACTGGATGTTCACTGGGGTCGAAGTCGAGAAAGCGGGCGCGATTGCCGTGCAGTATGGCGCCGGTGGTCACCATTTCTGTATAGAGAAGCACATGGCTGGAGATCAGGCGCAGGAAATAGCGGCAGTATCGATCGGTCCAGTCCAGCATTGGGGCGATGGAGAGTATTCGGTCAGGCACGGAATCAGTTCAGTTGATGCTATCTGGTGGAGGCTTAAGGCCAGGGGAGTCGTCTCAGACATGAGAATTTTCGAGCAAAAAGGGGTAAAAGACAAATGTGAGTATATGCAATGGAAGAGGGGGGAGGTGGGGCAGAGCCCCACCAGACAAAAGCGAGACTTGGTTTAAACGGCGCCCCAGCCCTCTCTTTTTACATCTGTCGCACCAGCGATGACATCAGCAAGTGGTGCGGTGGGATATTTCGGTTTATAGCTCTTTAGCTCATCCAGCAGGGTAACCAGCTTGTCAGCGGATGACTGTCCCTTGAAGTCGCTCTTTTCCAGCGCCAGTTCATCGATGACCTCGTTCCAGGGTACTCCCTGAACCAAGGGAATCAGTACGAAAGTGATGCCTTCGATCTCCACCTGGGCCGGTGATTCGATATTCACCACATAGAGCAGTGCCTTCATCTCCGGTGAGAAGAGATCCTTATATTTTTCGGTCAGGGTGTTGATCGAAGCGATGTCGTCGATGGAGCCGACCAGCAGTTTCAATTTCTCGTCGCCAAGCAGCACTGCGCCACGCATCACTTCGACAGGGGGTTTTGTGTGACCTTTTTCATCGGCAATCTCCCCTTCGACCAGCACCAGTTCGCCGCGATAGGCGTAGAGCCCTGAGGTGGAAGTCTGATCCAGGAAGTTGGTATTGAAGAGCAGGCCCTCTTCTTTGAATAGCTGCAGTGGCATGATTTAACTCCAATTAATTTGTGGTTAATGCCAGTGAGCAATCTTGGTGCCAATCAGATCATGATTTGTAATTATTAATGATTACAATGACTAAGGTAGATATGGTTTGGTCTTCAGATGGACATTGTTGAGTATGCGACAACGGCAATTCAACCAATGTCGGGTGTCTGCCAGGATCACCAAAGCGGCAGCTTCAGTGCCAAATCAGTTTTGTGCCAGAGACTCACGAATAAAGCGCTTCCAGTCGTCGAATCGTTTCTGCAAAAGCAGCATGCCGTCAAAATAGGGCACCACCTGGTTGTTGCGGATAATCTCGCGGCCCTTGGGGCCCAGGGCGAACTGGATGAAGCGGTCCGACTCCTTGCTGTTGGGGGAGCTTTTACTGAGCACCAGGTAGAGCGGGCGATAGAGCAGATAGTCCCCGGTGCGGATGTTTTCAAAACTTGGATCCCGGCCTTCGAGTTTGAGGATCTTGAAATCCCGTTTGTAGGCACTGGCGACACCGGTGACCGCAATCGCATTGGGATTCACTTCGACGTTCTTCTCCAGAGGGCCCGAAGAGGGGAACTCCTGGTGGCCGATAAACACCGCTTTCGGGTCTTCGAAGAGGTGTTTGCGCAGGGTGTAGCCAACACCGGAGATCTTTCCCTGACGGATCAGCAACTCCAATGGCTGTTTTTTGCCTCCGAGCTGAGACCAGTTGGTGATCTTGCCCTGGTAGAGACTGCGCAGCTGAGAGAGGCTGATCGACTCGATGGGGTTGGATTTGTGTACCACAACCACCAGCGCATCCCAGGCAACCGGGACCATGGTGGCTGCCGCCTCTTCCCTGGACATGTTTAGGGTGAAGCGACAGGCACCACCGATATCGGCCTGTTTGCTGGTGATGGCGCGGATCCCTTTGGTGGCGCCGCCACCGGAGATATTGATATTGACGCCGGTCTTCTCATGATAGGCGGCCGCCAGATCGGCCATGAAGGCGTTCCGGGTGATGCCACAGCCGACCCAGGAGAGTTCCATCGCCAGTGACATGGCCGGCAGTAGGGTCAGTATCAATAAGCTAATGATTTTATTACGCAAAACGGGCCTCTTCTCAGTGATTGGGTGGTTATCATAGGCATCCTTCGAATGACAGGGTATTTTGGTAGGATAAATAGTAGTCAATTATTATTAACTGTACGTCGTATAAGGAATGAAATTCCTGATTCGCTCTGAAAATTGTCACGAATTTGACCCCCTGCTCAAAACTGAGATGCTTCAGGAAGGAGGGTAATAGGTTGGCTTGCAGGGTGAATGACGAGGGGCTATGTGTTGCTTCAGTAAAGTGATGGGTAGACTCAAGATGCCCAGAACCACGGATCCCTATGTTTCGATATTTCCTGTTTATATTGGTGCTGTCTATTTCTGTATCATCCATCCAGTCGGCTGAATCTCTACCGCTGGACAGAGTGCTTGATCTGCGCGGTGAGCAGCTGGGGGGGGACTTCACCCTGCAATCGAGTCAGGGCGAGTTCTCTTTGGAGCAGCTGAGAGGCAAGGTGGTGGTGCTGTTTTTTGGTTACACCAAGTGCCCGGATGTCTGTCCCTCCTCCCTGGCTTTGTTATCCCAGGCGTTGAATGAGCTCAGCGAGGAAGAGCTGCAACAGGTCCATGGGGTATTCATCAGCGTCGATCCCAAGCGCGACACGATTCAGGCCCTGGATGACTATCTCAGCTATTTCCACCCCAATCTGATTGGTGTTACCGGCAGTGAAAGTGAGGTAGCCAAGGTGGCCAAACTTTATGGTGCGCAATATGTGGAAGTGAAATTGGAGGCGTCAGCATTCGCCTATGCGGTTGATCACTCAGCAACCACCTATCTGATTTCACCAGAGGGTGAGTTGCGCTTCCTGCTGCCCCACCAAACCCCTTCGGTGATGATACTTGAAGCGATCCGTTACTTGCTCGCTGAGCGGTAATAGCGTGTTGCCTGCCAGCGCCCCATTGAGACAATCCTGGTACGACTACAACAGCTTGCTCAGCATTTCACCCACTTCCTGATCATCAAGTGCGGTAAAGGTCTCCCAGTCGATGATGTCCGTCCAGCGGGATAGCCACTCCTGAATGATCTTTGCATCAGGTGTATCGACAACCAGCCAGAAGAGTTTCGACGAGGGATCATGCCAACGTGTGATCAGTGTGCAAGGCTCTGGAGGTATGGCATGCTCGCCACTTGCGAATCTTCCACCAACCTCCTGCAACGTGGTTCTTTGCCAACTACCGATGATCATGAGTTTCATTATTCTGCTTCTCCGGAATTGTCGTTATTATCATTGTTAACATAGTGCAGTCAGATCGCAGCTGCCAAGTTGAATCGGAGGACCTTGTGCCCGCTAGTCTTTCAGCATCCCCTGGTGCTCGATGAAGTCGATGATCTGCTGCAGACCTTGCCCCGTCTTCATATTGGTAAAGACGAACGGACGCTCCTTGCGCATTCGCAGGGTATCCTCTTCCATCACTTCCAGGGAGGCACCGACATGGGGCGCCAGGTCGATCTTGTTGATGATCAACAGGTCTGAACGGGTGATGCCCGGACCGCCTTTGCGGGGCATCTTCTCCCCCTCCGCCACATCCAGAACATAGATGGTCAGGTCAGCCAGCTCCGGACTGAAGGTGGCGCTCAGGTTGTCACCACCACTTTCGATGAAAACCAGATCCAGATCAGCGTGACGCTGACAAAGGTCCTCTACGGCGGCCAGGTTCATCGAAGCATCCTCGCGGATCGCGGTATGCGGGCAACCGCCGGTCTCGACGCCGATGATCCGGCTCTCATCCAGCGCCTGGCTGCGCATCAGGAATTTGGCATCCTCCTGGGTATAGATGTCGTTGGTCACCACCGCCAGCTGATAGTGATCCCGCATCGCTTTACACAGGGCGTCGAGAAGGGCGGTTTTGCCGGAGCCGACTGGACCGCCGACGCCGACTCTCAGGGGTGAGGCTTGGCTCATCTGTTGTTCTCTCTATGATCGGTAAATTCTGGTGTATTGGGTTTCATGCAGGCTGCTGGCAATCGCCTGGGCCGGACTGGAGTGACCGATCTCCTCGTCATGCCGGGAGAGTCCGGTCTTCACCAGGGCTGGAATCTGCTCGATGCAGGCCTGCAGAATCCGTTGTCCCGCCATCTGCCCGAGGGGGATGATCTTGACCCCGGCCAGGGTGATGTTCTCAAGCCAGCTCCAGAGATAACCTTCCGCCGCCTGTTTGATGCCGATCTGCCAGTGGTGAGCGACAAAGGCATAGCCGCTGAGGTGGTTGTTTTTGATCACGTCGAGCCAGGCGGCGTCCGTTTGGATCTCCCATTGGGGTAGCAGCGCAGCCAGGGCTCTCGCCCGGCTGGTCTCCTCTTCGCGCAGTTCACGGGTCTCCCTACTGGCGCTCAGGTATCGGCTCCAGTAGTTGAAGCGCTCCAGGTCCTTTTTTTCACAGCTCTCATAGAGCCGCTGTAACAGGGGCAGGTCCAGGTGGGTCAGACTGGTCTGCAGCAGATTCTCTGTCCACTGCAGCAGATCGGCTTCATCCTTGACCCAGTTATCCTCGACCGCCCACTCCAACCCCTGGGAGTAGGCAAAACTTCCCAGTGGTAGTGAGGGGCTTACCAGGTGCATCAGCCGTAGTCTGTTCAGATTGCTATCAGTGATGGTGTGCATGGCTGTGCCCCTGGTGTTGGCGTCCCTGGTCAGCGCTGCCGCCATAGGCGCCGGGCTCCGGTTCGAAGGGAGCTTCTGCGACCGTCACCTGCAGACCCAGGCCGGCCAGCATCTCATCCAGCACATGGTCATGGGGATAGCTGATGCGCCCGGCTTCAATCTGGATCGAAACATGGCGGTTACCGAGGTGATAACAGGCCCGGGAGAGAAGGTGGGGATCGTCGGTCTCCACTATCGAGAGGGTCTCATCAGCGGCTTTTATGCGGATCACCAGTCCGGAGTCTGTGGAGAGCAGGTCCCCCTCTTTCAGGGTGGTGCCCCTGGGCAGCAACAGGCCCGCATCCCGGCCATCGTCGAGGGTTACCCTGAGCCGGCTTTTTATCCGACTCTGCAACGGCAGGGTGAGGGTGGCTTCAATCTGCTCTGCCTGTTCGATTTTATTGGTCAATTTGATCATTGATTGTCTTAGGACCAGTTAACAGGATGCCAATCAGAACAGAAAGTATTTCTGCGCCATGGGCAGTTCTAACGCCGGTTCACAGCTCAGCAGGGTGCCATCGGCTTTGACCTGATAGGTTTGCGGATCCACCTCGATCTCCGGTTGATAGTCGTTGAGGATCATTCCGGCTTTGTTGATCGAACGGCATTGGCTGACGGTGCCGATCTGAGACTTCAGTTCAAGCTGTTGATCCACCCCGGCCGCTTTTGCCGCCTCTGAAACAAAGGTCATGCGGGTTGCCTGACAGGCTGGCCCCAAGGTGCCGAACATATTTCTGTAGTGCACCGGCTGAGGGGTTGGAATCGAGGCATTGGGATCACCCATCGGCGCGGCGGCGATCATGCCGCCCTTGATGATCAGGCTCGGCTTGGTGCCGAAGAAGGCTGGCTTCCAGAGTACCAGGTCGGCTAGTTTACCCACCTCCACCGAGCCCACTTCATGGGCAATGCCATGGGCCAGCGCCGGGTTGATGGTGTACTTGGCGATATAGCGTCTGGCCCGCAGGTTGTCGTGCTGTTGCGGATCTCCCTCCAGGCTGCCCCGCTGTATCTTCATCTTGTGGGCGGTCTGCCAGGTTCTGGTGATCACTTCACCAACCCTTCCCATGGCCTGTGAATCGGAAGCGATCATGGAGAAGGCCCCCAGGTCGTGCAGAATATCCTCGGCGGCGATGGTTTCACGGCGGATACGGGATTCCGCAAACGCCACATCCTCGGCGATATTGGGATCCAGGTGGTGGCACACCATCAGCATGTCCAGGTGTTCGTCCACGGTGTTGATGGTGTAGGGCCGGGTCGGGTTGGTGGAGGAGGGCAGCACATTGGCCTGGCCACAGGCCTTGATGATATCCGGTGCATGGCCGCCGCCGGCGCCTTCGGTATGGTAGGTGTGGATGGTGCGCCCCTTCATGGCATTCAGGGAGTGCTCCACGAAACCCGATTCATTCAGGGTATCGGTATGGATCGCGACCTGTACATCGTAGTGGTCGGCAACGCTCAGGCAGTTGTCGATCGCCGCCGGGGTGGTGCCCCAGTCTTCGTGCAACTTGAGACCGATGGCGCCGGCCAGGATCTGTTCGTTCAGCGCCTCAGGCAGGCTGGCGTTGCCTTTGCCCAGATAGCCCAGGTTCATGGGCAGACTCTCTGAAGCCTGCAGCATGCGTTGGATATGCCAGGGCCCCGGGGTGCAGGTGGTGGCATTGGTGCCGGTTGCCGGACCGGTGCCACCGCCAAGCATGGTGGTGACGCCGGACATCAAGGCATCCTCCACCTGCTGGGGGCAGATGAAATGGATGTGAGAATCGATGCCGCCGGCGGTAACAATGGAGCCCTCTCCGGCGATCGCTTCGGTGCCCGGGCCGATGACGATATTCACGCCGGGCTGAACGTCCGGGTTGCCGGCTTTGCCGATGCTGCTGATGCGACCATCCTTGAGGCCGATGTCGGCTTTGACCACCCCCCAGTGATCCAGGATCAGGGCGTTGGTGATCACCGTATCCACCGTCTCGGCACTGACCCGCTGACTCTGGCCCATGCCGTCACGGATCACTTTACCACCGCCGAACTTTACCTCGTCACCATACTGGGTATGGTCCTGTTCCACTTCAATCAGGAGTTCGGTGTCGCCCAGTCTGACCCGGTCGCCGACGCTGGCGCCATACATCTCCGCATAGGCTTTTTTGCTGATGCTGCTCATCGGTCAATCCTCCAGTGAGCCCATCACGGCCCCGTTGAAACCATAGACTTTGCGATCGCCGGCAAGGGCCACCAGGGTCACCTCACGGGTCTGGCCCGGTTCGAACCGCACCGCGGTACCCGCTGCGATATCGAGACGGAAACCCCTGGCCTGCTCCCGGTCGAATTCCAGGGCCGGATTGGTTTCGGCAAAGTGGTAGTGGGAGCCGACCTGGATCGGACGATCACCGGTGTTGGCCACCGACAGGGTCAGCTGTTGGCGTCCTGCATTGAGCTCCCGCTCGCCCGCTTCGGTGAGAATCTCACCCGGTACGATGGCGGCGCCCTGGTCACGCTCGGTGGGTAGAATTGGGTCATGCACGGTGACCAGCTTTGTACCATCAGGAAATGTGGCCTCCACCTGAACCTCGTGGATCATCTCCGCAACCCCCTCCATCACTTCCTCACTGCTCAGCAGGGTGCGGCCATAGTCCATCAGCTCGGCCACGGTGCGGCCCTCTCTCGCCCCTTCGAGGATGGCGCAGCTGATATAGGCCATCGCCTCCGGATAGTTGAGCTTGAGTCCCTTCTCCTTGCGCCGTTCGGCCAGCAGTCCCGCCGTAAACAGCAGCAATTTATCTTTTTCTCTGGGAGTAAGTTCCACATCGTCCTCCTCGATAGTGTGTTAGGTATTCCAGACCCGGGGCTCACAGGCGGGCCGGTTGATCATGGTGGGTCTCAGTAACTGCCAAATTCGTTTGAAATGGTTTCTGACCTGTTCGGTCGAGTCACCAAGGTAGCGGACAATCAGCAGACCGTCGGTGTGGGTGATGCCAAGTCGTTGCGGTTGATTGTCGAGCTGGCGGATCTCATCGCTCAGTGATACATCATCCAGGGTGGCCAGCATTGTCGCCACCACCGGATTACCGCCAAGTCCTGCCAATCCATCAAGGTCGGGGCTCTCCTCGATCAGCGTGCGTTCTATCAACAGCGGCTGGTCGTCTCGCCAAAGGGAGAGTTTGAATTCCGCCCGTCCAGGATCGAAGCGTTCGTTTATTGCCGGGCGTCCCAGGCAGTTGATCTCCCAACCGATAAATTGGGCGCCGTCGCTGAGTCTGATCTCTGTCGAGAGGGCTACCTGTGCACTGGGAAAGAGGATGTTCTCCTGGGGAAACCACTCCAGAGAGCCGCCGCATAGGTTGAGTCGTTGCTGCTGATGGGCGGTTGGTCCGATGGATCGATAAAACTTGGCAGCACCCGGTGTGGTGATCAGGGCATTGGCCTGATGGCTGACATCCACATCGATATCGAGTCTGTCTCCACCCACCACCCCTCCGGGAGGGTGCAGCAGATAGATATGGCACAGATCGCTTTCCGGGTAGAGGGCCCGTTGAACTGACAACGGGCCCTGGCGAAAGCGCTCGGAGAGGATGGTTCTATTGACTGTTTTGCGAAACCCAAGTTTGAGACGGGCGTGCCAGCCTGGCGTCATGGCGCTGAGTGGACTTTGCATTGAACTGGATCAGTCCTGACTGGCCGTGTTTGTTACCTGGTCAAACATGGGATTCGTGTCAACGGCTCCTAGTCATGCCTTTTTCTTTTCAGCAGATACTTGAAACCAAAAAACAGTGGCAAGCCGATTGCCAGCATGAGTAACAGGTGTTCAACGAGATGTTCCATTGACGCCGGGCTATGGTGGGCCATCGCTGCGCTGCTGAAGAGTGCCAGCAGAGAGAAAACGAGCAAGCCAAGGTTCTTCATGATATTCAAGCTCCTGTAGACATTAAACAGTCAGGTATTGTCGAATCAGATCATCGTTAAGCTGACCCATCTCCCCGGCTGCAACATGGCGTCCCCTGTCCAGGATGCAGAAGCGATCAGCCACCTTGCGGGCGAAGGGTAACTTCTGTTCAACCAGTAATACCGTCAAACCGATCTCCTGATTCAGCCTTATTATGATATCACCAATCTCTTGTACAATATTAGGCTGAATCCCTTCAGTTGGCTCGTCGAGAATCAACAGTTGCGGATCGATTACCAACGCCCTGCCAATGGCCAGCTGCTGTTGCTGTCCGCCGGAGAGATCCCCACCTTTTCTGTCGAGCATCTCTTGCAGAACCGGAAACAGTTCAAAGATGAAATCGGGGATTTTATTGCGCTCCTTTTTGCGCACCGGCAGGCCGATACGCAGGTTCTCTTCCACCGTCAGCATGGGGAAGATCTGCCGGCCCTGGGGTACATAGCCGATACCCAGTGGCGCTCTGCGTTCAGGGATCAGTTTGCTGATGGAGTCGCCTGAAAAATTGATATCGCCGGAGGCGATCGGCAACAGTCCCATAATGCACTGGAGCAGGGTTGTCTTGCCCACACCGTTGCGCCCCATCAGGCAGGTGCATTGGCCTTTGGGTACATCCAGGTCCAGATCCCACAGGGTGTGGGATTCACCATAATATTGATTGAGTTTTTCAATCTTCAGCATGATTTCAGCTCTCTCCCTGTTCACCCAGGTAGACTTCCACCACCCTGGGATCGTTTTGAACCTCATTCATACTGCCTTCCGCCAGTACGCTACCCTGGTGCAGCACGGTGACCTTGCGGGCTATGGAACGGACAAAATCCATATCGTGCTCCACCACCACCACCGAGTGCTGTCCGGCCAGAGAGGTGAGCAGTTCAGCCGTGCGGTCCATCTCCTGGTGGGTCATGCCGGCGACCGGCTCATCCACCAGCAAAAGTTTCGGATCCTGCATCAGCAGCATGCCGATCTCCAACCACTGCTTCTGTCCATGGGAGAGAGAGCCGGCGAGCTGAGTTCGATGCTCCTGCAGACCGATGATCTCCAGTACCTCGTCGATCCGTTCCAACTGCTGGCTGTTGAGACGGGCAATCAGGGTAGGCCAGACCCGTTTGTCACCGGCCATCGCCAGTTCCAGGTTCTCGAACAGGGTGTGGGATTCGAATACGGTCGGCTTCTGAAACTTGCGACCGATGCCGGCCTGGGCGATATCCGGCTCAGAGAGATGCAGCAGGTCGATGTTCTGTCCGAAATAGGCACTGCCGGTATCCGGTCTGGTCTTGCCGGTGATGATGTCCATCATGGTGGTCTTGCCCGCACCATTGGGTCCGATGATGCAACGCAGTTCACCCGCATCGATATAGAGGTTGAGATTGTTGATCGCCTTGAAGCCATCAAAACTCACTGAGATATCTTCCAGGTAGAGAATGGTGCCGTGGCTGACATCGACCTCCAGACCGCTGGTCTGCATCATGAAGTCGAACACCCGGTCGCGCCGCATGGTACTGCGCAGTTGATCGAGGGCCTTCATGGTTGCTTATCCTTGGCCTTGAACAGACCGATCACCCCTTTGGGCAGAAAGATGGTTACCAATACAAACAGGGCACCCAGGGCAAACAGCCAGACCTCCGGCAGTGCAGCGGTAAAGTAGGTCTTGCCGTAATTCACCATTAACGCACCGGCGGCAGCGCCATACAGGGTCGCCCGGCCACCCACTGCTACCCAGATGACGATCTCGATGGAGTTCAAGGGTGAAAACTCACCGGGATTGATTATGCCCACCTGGGGTACATAGAGCGCGCCGGCAATGCCCGCCAGTACGGCGGAAAAAGTAAAGATCGCGAGTTTCACATGTTCCACCTTATAACCGGTGAAACGGGTTCTGTCCTCTGCATCGCGGATCGCCACCGCGACCCGTCCGAGCCGGGATGTGACAATCATCCGGCAGGCCAGGTAACCCAATGCCAGGGCCAGCGCCGAAGCGACGAAGAGGGCGATTCTGGTGCTGTCCTCCTGCAGGCTGTAGCCGAGAATATCCTTGAAATCGGTGAGTCCGTTGTTACCGCCAAATCCCATTTCATTGCGGAAGAAGGCGAGCATCAGGGCATAGGTCAACGCCTGGGTAATGATCGACAGATAGACTCCGGTCACCCTTGAGCGGAACGCAAGCCAGCCAAATACAAAGGCGAGCAGACCGGGTACCACCATGACCATCAGCATGGCGAACCAGAACATATCGAAGCCATACCAGAACCAGGGCAGGCTGTCCCAATCGAGGAAGACCATGAAATCCGGCAGTAACGGATCTCCATAGACACCCCGCTCACCGATCTGTCGCATCAGATACATACCCATGGCATACCCGCCAAGGGCAAAGAAGGCGCCATGACCAAGACTGAGAATCCCCAGGTATCCCCACACCAGGTCAACCGCAACCGCAAGCAGGGCAAACGCCAGATACTTCCCCAGCAATGCGATGGTGTAGGTGGAGATATGCAGTGGGTTGTCGGCTGTGGTGAACTGATTGAGGAGCGGTACAACCACTGCGATCAGCAGCAACAGTGCGAGGAAAATCTGCCCGCCCCGGTCGGCTTTCAGCATGTTTAACAGCTTCATGCGTCAACCCTCCGCAGCCCGGCCTTTTTGAGGGAAGAGTCCCTTCGGCCGCTTCTGGATGAACAGAATGATAAACACCAGTACCAGAATCTTTGCCAGTACCGCGCCTGACCAGGGTTCGAGAAACTTGTTGGCGACCCCGAGTGACATGCCGCTGACCAGGGTCCCCCACAGATTGCCGACGCCGCCGAACACCACCACCATGAAGCTGTCGATGATGTAGGACTGGCCCAGGTTGGGGCCCACGTTGGTCAGTTGACTCAATGCCACCCCGGCGATTCCGGCCACTCCGGATCCCAGACCGAAGGTCATGGCGTCGACCCACTCGGAACGTACACCCATCGCCCGGGCCATGGCGCGATTCTGTGATACCGCTCTGACCTGCAGACCGAGGGCGGTCTTTTTCAAGACAAAGAACAGTGCCGCAAACACCAGCAGACAGAATACGATGATATAGAGCCGGTTCAGGGTCAGTGAGAGGGCGCTGTTGATCTCCCAGGCGCCACTCATCCAGCTGGGTGTCTCCACCGAACGATTCAGAGGGGAGAAAATCGAGCGTACCGTCTGTTGCAGGATCAGGCTGATGCCGAAGGTGGCCAGCAATGTTTCGAGTGACCGTCCATATAGAAAACGTATGACACCTCTTTCGATGGCGATACCAACCAATCCAGAGACAACAAAGGCGGTGGGTATGGCGATCAGTGTGGCAGTACCGATACTCTCCGGCATCAACAACTGAATGACATAAGTGGTATAGGCGCCAATCATGATCAACTCGCCATGGGCCATGTTGATCACACCCATGACGCCAAAGGTGATCGCCAGACCGATAGCGGCAAGTACCAGTACCGAGCCAAGACTGAGACCGAAAAAGAGATTTTCGATCACCGCGTAGAACTGCAGTTTTGCATCGATGCTGTCGAGCGCCTGTTTAATACTCCTGGCCAGTGCTTCATCCTCTGTCTGCTGCTGAAGTTGGTTCAGGGCATTTCGTACCGAGGGATGGATATTGCCACTGAGCAGCTTTACCGAATCACTACGCAGTTGCTTGTCTTCAGAGCTCAGATCGGACAAGGCGATGATAATCGACATCGCTTCACGAATTTCACCATCCTGCTCCTGTTCAAACATTGGCCGGATGATCTCAGCTTTGTCGATATCAGCCTTGTTGAGAATTTGTTGAATGGCTGCCAGGCGCTTCTCTCGATCAGGGCTTTTCAGATCGAAGCTGGCCAGCGCACTGCGTATCAGAGTACGCATTTTGTTATTCACCGAGATCTTTTTTAGGGCTCGTTTTTTGACCTCACCGAGGGCTTCCTGGCTGACTGCCTGTTGTATTTGATAGGTTTTCCCCTGCTTCTCTGCAATTACCAGCTGCTTGGTTTTCTTCCACTTGAAAAGACGACGTTCCAGCAGGGCTTTGAGAAGGTTCTGTGCCTGAGGGGTTGCTGTTTCTGCCAGTAATTCTATCGCCTGATACTTCTGTTGAAACTTCTTGCCTTTGAGCAGTTCAACAGCCTGGTCGAGCTTTGGTTCTGACGCATCGGCAAAGCTCGATGTGCCAGGTGCCAGTAGCAGGACTAGCAGCAGAATGATGGTTTTTATTTGCTTGGTGATAGTCATCTTCCGGTATCAGCTGAATCGTTCTTGGAAACCTGTGTCAGTTATCACTGCCGCTGTTTCTGATCGTGGATGCACCACGGTTGCTGCCTGTTGGTTTTTCATTTGCTGGTAGTAAGTTCTTGCAAAGCCTTTTATGAATAAACGAGTATCGCAGTACGATCGGAGCGTACCCTTGCAAGCAGTCCTGGTGTTTAGGAGGGCTCCTTCCCTGGAGCCGAGAGGTGTTAAATCAACCCGAACAAGTTATTCGTAGTTCTGTCCAGAACACTTGCTGGTCTTGATGTTGTAGTTACCGCAGGCGAGTGGGGCTCTCCAGTCGGAAATGATATCTTTGGAGCCGGGCAGAAAGTCCGACCAGGCATCACCGGCTACCAGGCCTGATGTCTCCCAGACTACTTCGAACTGCCCATCTTCCTGAATCTCACCAATCAGTACGGGCTTGGTGACATGATGGTTGGGCATCATCGCTGACAGGCCACCGGTTAGATTTGGAACAGCTACGCCGATAATGGCTTCCTGAACCGCTTCCGGATCTGTGGTGCCCGCCTTCTCAACCGCCTTGACCCACATGTTGAAGCCGATGTAGTGGGCTTCCATGGGATCGTTGGTTACCCGTTTTTCATCTTTGATGAAACTCTTCCAGGCAGTGATGAACTCCTCGTTGGCTTCGCTATCCACGCTCATGAAGTAGTTCCATGCAGCCAGGTGTCCAACCAGAGGTTTGGTGTCGATGCCGGAGAGCTCCTCTTCACCCACCGAGAAGGCGACGACAGGAATGTCTTCTGCAGAGATTCCCTGGTTACCAAGCTCTTTATAGAAGGGGACATTGGCATCACCGTTGATGGTTGAGACCACAGCGGTCTTGACCCCGGTGGAACCGAATTTCTTGATATCCGAAACGATGGACTGCCAGTCGGAATGACCGAACGGCGTGTAGTTGATCATAATATCCTTGTCTGCCACTCCCTTGCCTTTCAGATAGGCTTCGAGAATCTTGTTGGTAGTGCGTGGGTAGACATAGTCAGTACCGGCCAGAACCCAGCGATTTACACCGATCTCATTCATCAGGTAATCAACCGCCGGAATCGCCTGCTGGTTTGGTGCGGCGCCGGTATAGAAAACGTTCTTGGAGGACTCTTCACCTTCGTACTGTACCGGATAGAAGAGCAGGCCATTCAACTCCTCGACCACCGGCAGTACAGATTTCCTGGAAACCGAGGTCCAGTTACCGAAGATTGCGGAGACTTTATGTTTGCTGAGCAGTTCACGTGCTTTTTCCGCGAATAACGGCCAGTTTGAAGCAGGATCGACCACGACCGGTTCCAGCTGTTTGCCAAGCAGGCCGCCATTTGCATTCTGCTCTTTGATCAGCATCAGCATGGTGTCTTTCAAGGTGGTCTCACTGATCGCCATGGTGCCGGAGAGTGAATGCAGAATACCTACCTTGATGGTGTCGGATGCCTGTGCAATCGAGGTGATGGAGAGTGCAAGACCTGTAGCTGTGCCAAGAACCAATTGCTTTAGTTTCTGTTTCGATATGCTCATCTGTTATTCGTCCTATTTCGTTAGAGTCAACGTTTTTGGTCTGAGGAGCCTTATCGCATGTACTGTGCCAACTATAAATATTTGTTCTATTTCAATTAGATATCTCATTTTAGTGCAAGTGGAATTTTTAAGGCGCACAGTTTTGGCGCTTGATGCATATGGTTTTTCGAGTTTCTGACCCAAAGCGGTGCGGATGGGGAGTGGGAGAAGCACCAGAAAGATGCATTTGGTTGTTTAATTACTATTTCATCTACATAGGTGTGTTGTTTGGTTCTGCCCCCAAGTCGTTGTGGTGCAGGAAAGGGTGTTCAGTTACCCCTGGTCAAAAGGAAGCCGACTAAACTTAAATTAAAAAAAGGTGACAGGAGTTGAAGGTGGACAGGTCGTTTGAAGACGAGATTCAACAGATTGGCCGTCAGATGTGGCAACAGCGTCAGCTCAAGGAAGGGATCAATCGATCCGCCTGGATCGACCGTTTGCTTCCCCAGTTGATCGCCGATAATCATTTGCGCACCCAAGCACTTAGGTTCATCGATGCCGTGCCGATGCTGAACGATGATAAAACTTTGGTGAGACATTTCAAGGAGTACTTTGGTGAAGTGGATCCGGGCCGTCTCCCGGCGCTGATCAGTTGGGGAATCAGACGCATCTCCCTCTATTCCATACCAGGCTTTATGGCGCCGGTTATCAGGGCTGCGGTGAAAGGCGTTGCGCATCGATTCATAGGCGGTGAAACCGTGGCTGAGATCGTTGATTCGGTATCCAGGTTGCAGCAGAGCGGCATCCATACCAGCCTCGATCTGCTCGGCGAGGAGACGGTAAGCGAAAAAGAGGCGTTTGCCTATCAGCAGGCCTACCTTGATCTGATTCAGCAGCTCGCCAGGCAAGGGTTTGATGATCTGAATCTTTCACTCAAGCTCTCATCCCTCTATTCGCAAATCACACCGGTCGATACGGATGGCGCGGTTGCAATTCTGTCTGAGCGGTTGATGCCGATCTGTGATGCGGCAATGGATGCTGGGATCAGCCTCTGTCTCGATATGGAGCAGTATGACTATAAAGCGATAATTTTCAGAGTGTTTAAACACCTCGCCATGCAGCCATCCTATCGGCAGTGGCAGGGGTTTGGTGTGGTGTTGCAGGCGTATCTCAAAGAGAGTGATGAGGATTTGACTGAACTGCTCGAGTGGGTTGAGCAGCGTGGCGTGCCTGTCTCTGTCAGACTGGTCCGTGGCGCCTATTGGGATATGGAGACCGTAATGGCACGACAGCAGGGCTGGAGTGTACCCGTGTGGCAGACAAAAGCTGAAACGGATGCTTGCTATGAACGTTGTTTAAAACGCCTTTTTGCATCGCCACTGATCTATCCTGCGGTAGCAACCCATAATATCCGTAGCCTTGCCTGTGCTGTTGTATTGGCCGATCAGACGCAGCGTTCGCCGGACAGTTATGAGTTTCAGATGTTGTACGGTATGTCTGATGAGCTCGAGGGTCTGGTTACAGAGCGCGGCCTGAAACTGAGACTCTACATGCCTTATGGCGAACTGCTACCGGGTATTGCCTATCTGGTTCGTCGGTTGCTCGAAAACACATCGGACCAATCCATACTGCCGGTGCTGGAGAGTGCGGATGTTGAGAGAGTCCTCGCTCCGCCTCAGGTTGGTGAGAATCGGCGCTCTGAGTTTGAGGCGGAGTTCATCAATCATCCACTGCACCGATTTACCCAACAGTCGGAACGTGAAAACTTTGCCGCTGCATTGAGATCGGTTGAACAGAATCTGGATAAGACCTATCCACTGTTACTGGCAGGTCATTTAACAATCGAAGAGGCTTTTCTTGAATCATTCAATCCTGCCAAGCCTGATGAAATCGTTGGGCGAGTGGTCCGGGCCGGTGAGGATGATGCGGAAGTGGCATTGCAGAGAGCAGTCGATGCGCAACGTGATTGGGGGCGGAAACGATTCAGTGAAAGGGCCGATCTGCTTCAAGCGGCGGCATCGAAGTTGATCGAACATCAGGATGAATTTGCCGCCTGGGAAGTCAAAGAGGCGGGTAAAGGGTGGCAGGAGGCCAATGCGGATGTCGCAGAAGCGATCGATTTTCTTAACTACTATGCTAAAACCGCACGTCGCTTCGACACCGTCGAGCAGCCCGACATGCCAGGTGAGATCAATACTCATGAATATCTTCCACTGGGGGTCGGAGTCATATTGCCGCCATGGAATTTTCCATTGGCCATCCCCGTTGGAATGGTTGCTGCAGCAATCGTATGTGGCAACAGTGTTGTCTTGAAACCCGCTTCTGAGACGCCAATCGTGGCGTGGCATTTGTGTAAACTTTTGCAAGAGATTGGTATGCCTGAAGGCGTTGTGAACTATCTTCCGGGTAGTGGCGCCGTGATTGGTGAGGCCATGGTGCGTGACCCAAGAACCAATTTTGTCGCCTTTACCGGTTCCAAAGAGGTCGGACTGCACTTGTTAAACGTTGTGACCGGGCTTTCAGAGTCCCAGCGTCAGATTAAAAAAGTGATCGCTGAAATGGGTGGAAAAAATGCCATCATCATAGATCAGGATGCGGATCTGGATGAGGCGGTAAAAGGGGTGATCGAATCGGCCTTTGGTTACCAGGGGCAGAAATGCAGCGCCTGCTCACGGGTGATTTGTGTGGAGGGGATTCACGATCTGTTTGTTGCAAGACTGGTCGATGCGGTCGAAAGTATCCGGATCGGTGACCCGGCGTTGCCCGGAGTTACAATGGGTCCGGTAATCTCTGAAGCTGCCAAGCAACGAATTGTTGATAAGCTGGATGCGTGTGAATTGACTGCCTCATGTGTATCCAAGGTTGAACTGCCTGCATCACTAAGGGGTCACTATCTTCCGCCAATGATTTTCAGTGATGTTCTGGAGGATTCACCGCTGGCACAGCAAGAGCTCTTTGCTCCGGTAGTGGCAGTATTGAAGGCTAAGAACTTTGCTGAGGCGATAGATATTGCCAATGACAGTGATTATGGACTGACCGGCGGGGTATACAGCCGTTCACCTGACAACCTGAGATTGGCAAAACAGAAGTTTAGCGTCGGTAATCTCTACCTGAATCGAAAAATAACCAGAGCCAATGTGAATCGTCAGCCGTTTGGTGGTTTCAGATTGAGTGGTACAGGCTTTAAAGCGGGCGGCCCTGACTATTTGCTGCAGTTTCTGCGGGCCAGAAATATCACCGAAAACAGCATGCGCAAGGGATTTTCTCCGGAATCGGTTTAATGGTGGGATTTACTTATCACAATTATTTTCGAAATTAGTGTTTTATACACCGGTGTGTACAATACCGGGGATTGAAGGGAGAGTCTGAGAACGGTCTAAACGGAACATGAAATCGATCAAGCAAGCGATTTTAGACAAGCAGATAGATCTGCTTTTTTCCTACAGTGGCACTGTGGTGGCCTCAGGGATAGCCGTTGGCTGTTTTGCCTGGATATACTTCTCATTTGTTACCGACACACCTTGGCTGATGCTCTGGGGGGTGTCGCTGATCGGAGTGAATCTCGCCAGGCTCTATCTACTGCGTAGTTTCAAACGCATCAATAAGCGTCAGGCAATACTCAGTATCTGGCTGCGCAGGCATCTTGTTCTGACATTTTTCAGTGGCCTGATATGGGGATTGCTGAGTCTTACCTATGATCCGAACTGGGCGACGTCACACCAAGTGATGCTGGTGATGTTGCTGACCGGTTTGGCAGCTTTCAGCATTACAGCTTATGCCGCAGTACTTGAAGTCTATGTGGTGTTTCTTATTCCCTTGCTGCTTCCCCTGGAGCTGGATCTGTTTGCCAGGGGGGAAATCTTCACCTCGGTACTTGGTATGCTGTTGCTGTTGTTTGCCATCGGTATGCTGTTTGTCGCGAGACGGTTTTATACCCAATACATTGAAAGTATCCATCTGTCGTTTGAACACCAGTTTCTGCAAAAGGAGTTGTTGAATGGAACACAGAATTTGGAAAGTATGGAGCATGCCTTAAAGAATGCTGAGCAACAGTTTGACAATGTTCTGGAGACCTCTCTGGATGGATATTGGGAGTGGGATCTGCAGAAAAACGATCTCTACCTCTCTCCGCGTTGGAAGGCACAGTTGGGTTATAAAGATCACGAATTGAAGAGTGAACTGGATACCTGGAAGAATCTGCTGCATCCTGATGACCGAAACGTGATTCTCGAAAAGCTTGATAACTATCTGATTCACCCCAGAGGGCATTGGGAAGCGGAATTCCGTTTACTCAATAAAAGTGGCGGTTATCGGGGGATTCTGGCGAGAGCAACACCGACGCTTGATAAGCAAGGTAAGTTGATTCGATTGACCGGTGTGCATATCGATATCACAGAGCGAGTCAAAGCGGAAAATAAAATAAAGAAGCTGGCTTATTACGACAGGCTGACCAAGCTGCCCAACCGTATACTGTTCAATGACAGAATCAGTCATGCAATTTCCCAATCCAAACATACTGGCCTGAAGTTGTGCATTCTGTTTTTGGACCTGGACCGGTTTAAAAATATCAACGACAGCTTTGGTCATCCAGCCGGTGATCATGTATTGAAAATGATTGCGGAAAGGTTGAAAAAGGTTGTCAGGGAGGATGACACGCTGGCGAGACTGGGTGGTGATGAATTCGCGGTATTGGTGGAGAACGTTCACCACTCTCATCATGCGGCGCTGATGGCGGGTAAGATCAAAAGCAGTTTCGAAAAAAGTTTTGTGGTTGGTGGTCACGACTTCTATATCAGTGGCAGTATCGGTATTTCGGTCTATCCAAACGATGGGGGCGACGCGGCCAGTCTGCTGAAAAATGCTGATGCGGCCATGTATAAAGCGAAGAACATCGATCGAGGTGGTTTTCAGTTTTATACCGAAGAGCTGAGTGAAAAGGCTCTGCGACACTACACCATAGAGTCCGGTCTTCGTCAGGCTCTCAGCAAGCAGCAGTTTTCGGTTCTGTATCAACCCAAGATCGATCTCTCATCCGGGGCGATTAAAGGTGCTGAAGCACTGGTACGCTGGATCCATCCGCAATTCGGAGAGATACCCCCGGAACAATTCATACCCATAGCGGAAGAGACGGGTCAGATCAGAGGGATTGGTGAATGGGTCTTGTTGCAGGCTTGTAAAACCGCACAGGATTGGCAATCTCGAGGTCTCGATATCGGCAGAATGGCTGTCAACCTTTCCGGTGTTCAATTGCAAAGTGAAGACTTTCTGGAGACGGTGAAGAGTATTCTGCTGAAAACCGGTCTGCCTACTGATCTGCTGGAACTGGAGGTTACGGAAAACATACTGATGCGTGACAGTGAAAAGTCGATCAACTCGCTTGTTGAGCTGCAAAGCATGGGGATCAATATCGCCATTGATGATTTCGGTACCGGCTATTCATCTTTGGCCCAACTGGCCACCCTGCCTGTCGATAAATTGAAAATCGATCGAAGTTTCGTCACCAATATCTGTCAGGATGAACAGAGTGCGGAGATCTCGAGAACCATTATTGCCCTGGGTCGTACCCTCAGCAAGGTTGTGATTGCCGAGGGGATCGAGTATTCCGATCAACAGGATTTTCTTCGTCAGGAGGGTTGTGATGAAGGTCAGGGTTTTCTATTTTCCAAGCCAATGACTGGTCAACAGTTTGTCGAATTCACCGAGCACAACGGCCAGCAGGCCAGATTGACCACCTTACAGTCGTAACTGATCAGCTCATTATGCTCATCGCAACTCATTGTGGTGATTGGTCTCCATTTGCGGCACAAACAGAGCCTTGGTTTTATTCTGAGGCAAAAAAATCAGCTCCTGGTTAAACCTGAGGAGCTGATTTTGCGGAACTGGTCTTCGGCCTTACTGCAGTCGCTAGACTTTTACATCAATGTTGTTGCCGAGGGAAGATGATGGGTTGGCTTTCGGTGCACTCTGCTCCACAGACTGAACCATCTGTACGGCAATCTGTTCCTGCATCTCCATGACTTTCTTCTGCATGGCCACACTAGTCTCTGTTCCTGCATTCGCAACCATGCTGACTGCGGAAGTGCTGACACCGGCAATGTCCATAACTCAACTCCTGAAATTCTCAGTTGGGATTCACTTTCCTGTAGCGGCCTACAGGGCGAAATCTTTAGTCTGTTCAGCGCTTCGAAGGTGGTGTGAATCCGCGATCGTTCCGGTTGGTTCCATGCGAAGAGCCATGATTGTAACGCATTGATAAATCAAGGGAAGGTTGTGGAATCGTGCGGCTGATCGGGAGCTCCCAAGGTGCTGTTCAAAGCTTCTGAACAGACCTTCATGGGGGAATTAAAAGAGTGAGTTTTTAGCTCTCCCTGCCTCCATTTTTCCGGCGATATGTGAAGCTTCAGGCCTCATGCGTTGGCTGTCAAACCATTGCCAAAATCTGTTCATGTTGCCGTTATAGCCGGTAAATCGGGAGACCTCATTGCCCTGTTCGAACAGCACAATGGTGGGGGTGGCGATCAGACTCTTCTGCAGTTTCCAGCCAGCAGGTGGTTGTCTCGACAGGGTGCTGGCAATCTCCACCTCAGCCTGCCAGTGGTCAAGAATGTCGGCCTTGAACTGTTGGCAGAAGATGCACTCTTCCGCTTCGAAAACCACCAGCTGTTGTTGTGGATCGAGTTTTGCACCATCCAGCATGGCGGTCGTTGATGGTGGTTGCAGGCGGCTCTCCTGACTGTCCGGATAGATCACACCGGTACCACCCAGGCCACAGTAGCCATTCGGGTTCTTGACGAGGTAATCCTGGTGGTAGGTTTCTGCCGCAGAATAGTTTGTGAGCGGGGCGATCTCAGTGGTTATCCTGCCAAACTTCTTTGCCAACAGGGCCTGTTGATAGATATCACGGGTTTTAACTGCTGTAGCTGTCTGATCATCATTGTGGGTATAGATCGCGCTGCGATAGTTCGATCCCACATCGTTTCCCTGTCGGTCACCCTGAGTCGGATCATGATTTTGCCAAAAACCGATCAATACCGCTTCCAGACTGGTTCTGTTGGTGTCAAAAGTGACTTTCACTACCTCGGTATGGTTACGCTTATCGGACAGCCCCAGTTTACGCAGGGATTCGTGACTGAGAATTTTGCGGTAGCTTGCCTCGATTTCACCATTTGCATAACCACTCTCCACATCGACCACTCCCGGCAGCGCCGACATTCTCTTCTCCGCACCCCAGAAGCAGCCCATTCCCAGAATGATACTCTCGAGATGATCTTGCTGGCTGTTGGCCTGGGCGATTTGAAAGGGAGCCAAAATCAGCAGTGTCAGGGTCAGAAGCGTGTTGCAACGGTTTTTCATAACTCAGCCTGTAACGAAAGTTACTTCAGTGGAATTATCTACAGTTTAAGTTAATGAATATGGATCAATCCTCACGTAAAGATCACAAAAATATCCCCGCATTGCCGCAGGTATTTCCGGGCACTGTAGTTGATCGACTGCCACGGGGCTGAGCGTCTCTGACCCGTGGCAATCGATTCAGGGTTTCGAGGACAAACGGATCAACCGGTACCCTTCTTCAGCTTTTGTGAAGCTTTTAATGTGCTGCGGTAGAAACGCCCGAGTGCCCGATCCCTGGCTCGCTTCTGTGCGATGGTTGCACTGTTCTGCTGCTGTTCCCGCATCAGTTTCTGATAGTTGAGCAGACGTCGCTGATCCAGCTTACCCTGTTCGATGGCTGACTCGACCGCACAACCTGGCTCACCCTGGTGGGCGCAATCGCTGAAACGGCACTGCTCTGCAAGGCTGGTGATATCGGAGAAACTCTCCTCGATACCCTGCTCACAATCATAGAGCTGCAACTCCCTCATCCCCGGGGTGTCGATCAGAATACCACCGGAAGGGATAAAGTGTAGCGATCTGCCGGTCGTGGTGTGACGTCCCTTGCTGTCATCCAGGCGGATCCCCTGTGTGGCCTGGTGGCCACCACCCAGGAGTGTATTCACCAGAGTCGACTTGCCCACCCCCGAGGATCCCAGCAGGGCAACGGTTCTGCCGGTTGTGCACCAGAGATTCAGTTCGGCCACGCTGCCGCTCTGTTGCCCGTTCACAGGGACCACACTCAAGATTGGGTCAATCGCCTCTATCTGTTGAACATAGGAGTCGGGATCCTGGCAAAGGTCTGCCTTGCTGAGTACCACCACAGGTTCCACCCCAGCCTCTGCAGCGATTGCCAGATAACGCTCGATACGGTTCAAATTGAACTCTTCATTGAGCGAGCTGACGATGAACAGGGTATCCACATTGGCCGCAATCAGCTGGGTCTCAACCTTGCTGCCGGCCGCCTTGCGGGCGAACAGAGTGAGTCGGTCCAGCGCTCTGTAAAAATGGTTTTCCAGGTCCAGCAGCAGCCAGTCACCTACCGTCATGGCGGGCATAGCGTGGGTAGTGGGCAGGGAGGTGATACCCGCTTCGGTTTCAACTTCCAGTCTGGAACGATGCTGGGTGATTACCCGTCCGATGGTGAATGTTTCCAGCTCTTCCAGAGAGAGCTGTTGTTGGAAAGAGGGTGACCAACCCAGTTGGTGTAATGATTTATGGTTAGACATGAGTGCCCCCGATGCATAAAACGCATCGTTCTAATGACAATAACTCGATGGGGCTTGGGCCCCGGTTATAAAAACCGGGCAGAGACTAGCTGGTGGTCAGCTGGCTGCCCGGGGGGTGTCGATTACACTCATTCATACCCTCCGGCTTGGATTGGTTAACTGCCTGTAAATTAGCAGAATGAATGAGCGGGTTCAATGCGCTGAAAGGAGATATCCTGTAATGGCGGTCAAAAATTCTGGTTTTTTTGGCATGATTATTGTCTATCACGAACCCCATGACTCATTCCAAACCGAACAAACCGCTGCGTGTCATGCTGGTGGACGATAAGTCCGACCGGCGGGAGATGATCGATTTTGCACTGCGCGATATCGAGTGTGCACTGGTGGCCTGTGTTTCCGGTGACGGGGATCTGTTGTCAGCGGTGCAGCAGTGCAATCCCGATGTGATTCTGATCGATATCGAGGCGCCGGGCAGGGATACGCTGGAGAGTCTTGAATCGGTACAGAGTACTGTGCCCCGCCCAATGGTGATGTTCTCCCAGGATGACAATAACCGGACGATCCGCCGCGCCACACAGGCCGGGGTAAGCGCCTATGTGGTGGATGGTCTGCAGGGCAATCGGGTTCGCCCGATCATCGATGCGGCTGTCGCGCGCTTTCAACATTTCAACCATCTTGAGTCGGAGTTGAAAAAAGCCCATCAGCAGCTGAATGACCGTAAGGTGATCGACAAGGCCAAGGGGATCATCATGAAACAGCGTGGACTGAATGAGGAGCAGGCCTATCAGGCGATGCGCAAGTTGGCGATGGACACCAATCGTAAGATTGCCGAGGTGGCACAGAACATCATCGAGGCAGCCAGTATCCTCTCAGGATGATTCTGTGGAGTGCGCTTTCATGAGCCAAAGTTGTGCATTTGCACAATCTTGGTGACTTTTTTTAGTGCGCTTTGCCTCGGTTGTTTGTAAGGAAGGTGAGCCATTCTGTCATCGGATTTGTCCAGTCTCTCTCTTTTTTTACTGAATTATCTCTCTTAAAAAACAACAACTAAGTAACTTGAGGCGATCGCACATGCTGACCGCTGCAGGGAACTTGGCATGTGGTTTGCTCTAAGTTTGCAAAGGTTGAGTTTGGTCCCAAGGCGGACCGGCCCAATGGCGGGCATCCAACCGGTTTACGAATTCAGGTCAACGCAGGCCGACCAGGACAAAGGCGTCCATTCCCACACGATCTCCGATCGTGGTTGGGAGTGGGCGCTTTTTTTTGCCTGCTGACCAATACAGGTTTTTTGACATTTACCAGAGGTGTTTTTCATGAGTTCAAGCAGTGTGATCAAGAACAGCAGTCGCAGGGGTTTCCTGAAACGGGCGGCGTTGGCTGTCGCTTTGTCCGCCGGTATTGGTTTGGCAAGCGGTACGGCGTCAGCGGAGATAGGCTATCCGGAGAAGGAGGACCTTAAGTTCGGTTTCATTAAATTGACCGATATGGCGCCATTGGCCATCGCCTACGAAAAGGGTTACTTCGAGGATGAGGGGCTGTATGTAACCCTGGAAGCCCAGGCCAACTGGAAGGTGCTGCTCGATGGGGTTATCGATGGGCAACTGGATGGTGCCCATATGCTTGCCGGCCAGCCGTTGGCTGCAACCATCGGTTTCGGCACCAAGGCCCATATCGTCACCCCTTTCAGCATGGATCTGAATGGTAACGGTATTACCGTATCCAACACGGTGTGGGAGCAGATGAAGCCCCATGTGCCGAAACAGGCCGATGGCAAGCCGGTTCATCCGATCAAGGCGGATGCCCTGAAGCCGGTAGTCGATCAATACAAGAAGGATGGCAAACCCTTCAAGATGGGTATGGTCTTTCCGGTATCCACCCACAACTATGAGTTGCGTTACTGGTTGGCTGCCGGGGGAATCAATCCGGGTTACTACGCGCCACACAAAGGTGATATCACCGGTCAGTTGAAGGCCGATGCACTGCTGTCCGTAACACCGCCGCCACAGATGCCGGCCACACTGGAGGCGGGCACCATCTATGGTTACTGCGTGGGTGAACCCTGGAATCAGCAGGCTGTATTCAAGGGAATCGGTGTGCCGGTAATTACCGACTATGAGATCTGGAAGGATAATCCGGAAAAGGTCTTCGGTATGACCAAGGCGTTCACCGAGAAGTATCCGAATACCACCATCCGGGTTGTGAAAGCGTTGATTCGTGCCGGTAAATGGCTCGATGAGAACGATAATGCCAATCGCCCTGAAGCGGTGAAGATTCTCTCCCAGTCCAACTATGTGGGAGCCGATTACGAAGTAATCGCCAACTCCATGACCGGCACCTTCGAGTATGAGAAGGGGGACAAACGTTCGGTTCCGGATTTCAATGTCTTCTTCCGCTACAACGCCACCTATCCCTACTACTCGGATGCGGTCTGGTACCTGACCCAGATGCGTCGCTGGGGACAGATCTCGGAACAGAAACCCAACAGCTGGTACGACAAAGTGGCGAAGAGTGTCTATCGCCCCGACATCTATCAGAAAGCGGCTGAATCCCTGATTGCCGAGGGCAAGTTGAAAGCGGATGAGTTTCCCGATTTCAAAACTGAGACCGGTTATCGCAAACCTCAAACCGAATTCATCGATGAAGTGACATTCGATGGCACCAAGCCAAATGAGTACATCGATAGTTTCAGCATCGGCCTGAAGGGGGATGATCAGGTTTAAACCGGTACAGGGTGCGGCTGAGTCGCGCCCTGATCCGGGTAGAGCTTTCATGGTTGAGCAGGGACGCTCTTTATCGGTTCAGAGAAGCACCGGCCTATCAACAGGAAAATTAAGATGGCAACTTCAATCTCATCAAAGACCTTCAATCTGCCATGGCTCGAGTCAGCGCTCAATCGCCTGGCCAGTGATCAGTTCGGTAAATCCTTCACCCAGTTGATCAAGCAACTGCTGGTACCTCTCATTGCCTTGGTGATATTTCTCGGACTGTGGAGTGTCGGCGCCAAACATGTGCAGACCTCGCTGGGTATTTTGCCCGGTCCGGTTAAAGTCTGGGAGCAGACACAGTCTTTGTACCAGGAGCATAATGCGGAGCGGGCGAAAGCGGATGCCTTCTATGAACGTATGCAGGGACGTATCGACAAGGCAGTGGCCGCAGGCCAGCCGGAAGAGCGCATCGAACGGATGCGGTCCAGAAAATATACCGGCAAAGAGACCTTTTTCGATCAGATTCTGACCAGCCTGCTGACTGTGATGGCGGGCTTTGTGGTTGCCTCATTGATTGCCATTCCGATCGGTATCGTGTGTGGCATGAGTGCAACCCTCTACACCGCGATCAATCCATTGATCCAGATCTTCAAACCGGTGTCGCCACTCGCCTGGTTGCCACTGGTGACGATGGTGGTTTCGGCGCTCTATGTGACCGATGATCCACTCTTCTCCAAATCGTTTCTCAACTCGGCGATTACCGTCACGCTCTGTTGTCTCTGGCCCACCATCATCAACACCACGGTGGGTGTCTCCGGTGTCGATAAGGATCTGATCAATGTCAGCCGGGTATTGCGACTCAACGCCTTCACCAAGACTGTGAAGATCGTATTACCTTCAGCGATTCCGATGATTTTTACCGGTCTGCGACTGTCACTGGGTATCGGCTGGATGGTGCTGATCGCCGCCGAGATGCTGGCGCAGAATCCCGGCCTGGGCAAATTTGTCTGGGACGAGTTTCAAAACGGCAGCTCCGACTCCCTGGCGAGGATCATGGTGGCGGTACTGGTGATCGGATTTATCGGTTTTCTGCTCGATCGCGGCATGTTGATGCTGCAGCGGAGCTTCAGCTGGGACAAGAACGCGGTACTGCGCTAACAGCGTAAGCGTGTAACGAATTGATTGGATAAACAGTATGAACAACTATCTGAATATCGACCATGTCAGTATCACCTTTCCGACCGATAACGGTCCGTTGAATGTGTTGAACGATGTGGACCTGAAAGTCTCCCAGGGGGAGTTCATCTCTCTCATCGGTCACTCGGGCTGCGGTAAGTCCACGGTGCTGAATATTGTGGCCGGACTGCTCAACGCCACCGAGGGTGGGGTGATACTCGAAGAGAAGGAGGTCACTGAACCCGGGCCGGATCGGGCGGTGGTGTTTCAGAACCATTCGCTGCTGCCCTGGCTGACCGTCTATGACAATGTGCGTCTGGCGGTGGATCAGGTCTTCAAAAAGAGTAAATCGAAAGAGGAGCGTCATCGCTGGACCCTGCACAATCTGGAACTGGTGCATATGTCCCATGCTCTCGATCGCAAGCCGGATGAGATATCGGGCGGCATGAAACAGCGTGTCGGCATTGCCCGCGCCCTGGCCATGGAACCCAAAGTACTGTTGATGGATGAACCCTTCGGTGCGCTCGACTCATTGACCCGTACCCATATGCAGGACTCCCTGATGGAGATCCAGGCGCGGCTCAACAATACGGTGATCATGATCACCCACGATGTGGATGAAGCGGTACTGCTCTCCGATCGGATCATCATGATGACCAATGGGCCTTCCGCCACCATCGGCGAGATTCTCAATGTCGATCTGCCCAAGCCGCGCAACCGCCTGGCCCTGGCGGAGAACCCGGTCTACAACCACTACCGGGCGGAAGTGGTGCGCTTCCTTCACGAACGTCATCAGCAGCCGGAAGAGGAGAAAGCACAGCCGAAGACTGAGGCTGAAAGTGATACCGTGGTCGATCTTTCGGCCTGGTTGAAATCGAGTCAATCGGCCAGTGGTAAAACCCTGGAAAAGGATCAGCTCACTCTGGGCTTTATCCCGCTTACCGACTGTGCCCCTCTGGTGGTGGCGAAAGAGAAAGGTTTCTTTCATCAACAGGGATTGAACGTGGAACTGTCACGGGAGAACTCCTGGGCCAACATCCGCGACAAGGTGGGTATCGGCATGCTCGATGGGGCGCAGATGCTGGCGGCGATGCCACTCGCCAGCGCCCTGGGTGTGAGCGGTTCGGTGCCGATGATCACCGCCATGAGTCTCGACCTCAATGGGAACGGCATCACCGTATCCAAGGATATCTATCAGCGCATGGTGGCCACCGGTGAAACCGAACTCGACAGCCTGGCCGGCAGTGGCCGGGCACTCAAACAGGTGATCGAGGAGAACCGGGCTGCCGGTGGCAAGCCGCTGATGTTCGCCACGGTGTTTCCCTACTCATCCCACAACTATCTGTTGCGTTACTGGTTGGCCGCCTCCGGTATCGATCCGGACAACGACATCCAGCTGACGGTGGTGCCGCCACCACAGATGGTCAACTATCTGCAGGCCGGGGTGATCTCGGGTTTCTGTGTCGGCGAACCCTGGAACACCCTGGCGGTCTGCAACGGCCTGGGTCATACTCTGGCGGCCAGTTACGATATCTGGAACAACCATCCGGAGAAGGTGTTTGGTGTGGCCAGCAGTTGGGCGGCCGCCAATCCGAATACCCATCAGGCGGTGATTACCGCATTGATCAAGGCCTGTGAGTGGATCGATCAGCCGCAAAACCGCAAAGAGGTTTGTGAACTGCTGAGTCAGGGACGCTATGTCAATGCACCTCAGGAGATACTGGAGAAGTCGATGCTCGGCACCTTTCAGTTCTCCCGTGACGAGGCAGCCGTGGAGCGGGCCGACTTCAATGTCTTCAACCGTTACAGCGCCAATTTTCCCTGGCGTTCCCATGCGCTCTGGTTTTTGACCCAGATGGTTCGTTGGGGACAGTTACGGGATCCGTTCGACCTGCAACGTATCGCCAAGCTGGTCTATCAGCCTGAGATCTACCGCAAGGCCGCCGCTTCCCTCTCCATTGATCTGCCACAGAGTGACAGCAAGCCGGAAGGGGTCCATGGGGAAGCCTGGCAGCTTGCCGGTGAGCAGCAGAACCTGACGATGGGTTCGGATCTGTTTTTCGACGGCAAAGCCTTCGATCCGGAGCAACCCATCGACTATCTGACCGGGCAACCGGTGAGTAATCTGGGTTGCTCTCTTGAAGCTCTGCAGCAAGCCAATCCATCCAAGCGATCCCTATCACCGGATACCGAGCCTTTGACCGAAGAGGCAAGCCAATGAAAAAACAGAAACTGATCCTGATCGGCAACGGCATGGCCGGGGTTCGCACCCTGGAAGAGCTGCTCAAACTGGAACCCGAGTTATACGACATTACCGTGTTCGGCGCTGAGCCCCATCCCAACTACAACCGTATCATGCTCTCCCCGGTATTGGCCGGTGAAAAGCAGGTGGATGAGATCGTGCTCAACAGTCGTGAGTGGTATGCGGAAAACGGTATTACCCTGCATACCGGCGATCCGGTGACAGCCATCGATCGTCAGGCCAGGCAGATCACCACGGCATCGGGAATGCAAGCCTCATACGATCGGCTGTTACTCGCTACCGGTTCCAATCCCTTCATGATTCCCATACCCGGACACGATCTGCCCGGGGTGGTGGGATTCCGTGACATACAGGATGTTGAGACCATGCTGGACTCTGCCCGCCAATACAAAAAGGCGGTGGTGATCGGCGGCGGGCTGCTGGGTCTGGAGGCGGCCAACGGGCTCAAAAAGAACGGTATGGATGTGACGGTGGTTCATCTGATGGATATTCTCATGGAGCGTCAACTGGACAAACCCGCCGCCGGTCTGTTGAAGGCCTCACTGGAAGAGAGCGGACTGAAATTTCTGATGGAGGCGCAGACCGAGGCGATCCTTGGTGATCAGCGGGTCACCGGGTTGCGCTTCAAGGACGGCAGTGAGCTCGACACCGACCTGGTGGTGATGGCGGTGGGTATCCGCCCCAACATGGCCCTGGCCGATGCGGCGGGGCTCCACTGCGAGCGGGGCATCGTGGTCAACGATACCCTGCAGACCTTCGACCCCCGCATCTATGCGGTGGGTGAGTGTGTGCAGCACAGAAACAACACCTATGGCCTGGTGGCGCCCCTGTTCGAACAGGCCAAGGTCTGCGCCAACCATCTGGCCCAGCTTGGCTACGGCCGTTATCAGGGATCGGTCACCTCCACCAAACTGAAGGTGACAGGTATCGATCTCTTCTCCGCCGGTGAATTCAATGAGACCGAGGGGGATGAAACCCTGGTGCTGCAGGATCCCGCGCAGGGAGTCTACAAGAAACTGGTGATTCGGGATAACCGCATCAAAGGCGCCGTGATGTATGGCGACACCATGGATGGCAGCTGGTATTTCCAGCTGTTGCGGGAAGCCACGGACATCTCCAGTTTCCGCAACACCATACTGTTCGGTCAGCACGATCTGGGCGATGCAGGACACGGGGAGGAGACCCGGGTCGGCATGCTCTCCGATGAGGCTGAGATCTGTGGCTGCAACGGGGTTTGTAAAGGGGATATCGTCAACGCCATTACCACGCAGGGGCTGTTCACTTTGGATGAGGTGAGAGCCCACACCAAGGCCTCTGCCTCCTGCGGCTCCTGCACCGGCATGGTGGAAGCGCTGCTGGCTTCCACAGTCGGCGAGGGGTATGCGGCCACACCGAGCAAGAAGGCGGTCTGTGGTTGCACCAGTTACAGCCATGATGAAGTGCGCAAGGCGATCAGCGAACTTGAGTTGAAATCGATGCCTGAGCTGTTCGACAGACTCGACTGGGGGACGCCGGACGGTTGCCCCGGTTGCCGGCCTGCCCTCAACTTCTATCTGCTGGCCGCCTGGCCGGCCGAGTATCAGGACGATGCCCAATCCCGCTTCATCAATGAGCGGGCCCACGGCAATATCCAGAAGGATGGCAGCTACTCTGTGGTGCCACGTATGTTCGGTGGTCTCTGCAGCGCCGATGATCTGCGTGCCATCGCGGATGTGGCGGACAAATTCGAGGTGCCTGAGATCAAGGTCACCGGTGGTCAGCGGATCGACCTGTTCGGTGTGAAGAAGGATCAGCTGCCAGCGGTCTGGAAGGATCTCTCCGAGGCCGGTTTTGTCTCAGGTCACGCCTATGGCAAGGCTCTGCGTACGGTAAAAACCTGTGTCGGTAAAAACTGGTGCCGGTTCGGCACTCAGGACTCCACCGGACTGGGGGTGAAGCTGGAAGAGCTTACCTGGGGCTCGTGGATGCCCCATAAGTTCAAGCTGGCGGTCTCCGGCTGCCCACGCAACTGTGCCGAAGCGACCATCAAGGATCTGGGTGTGGTCTGTGTCGATTCCGGGTATGAGCTGCACATCGGCGGCAATGGGGGAATCAAGGTGCGGGTCACCGATCTGCTCTGCAAGGTAGAGAGCGAAGCGGAGGTGTTGGAGTACACTGGTGCCTTCATCCAGTGCTACCGGGAGGAGGCCCACTATCTGGAGCGTACCGCGCCCTGGGTGGAGCGGGTCAGTTTGAATTATGTGAAGCAGCGTGTCGTGGAAGATGAGGTGGGCAGAAAGGCCCTCTATGATCGTTTCAAGCTGAGTCAGAAGTTCGCCCAGGTCGATCCCTGGAAGGCGCGAGCCGAGGGTGCTGAGACCCATGAATTCACACCATTGAGCATCGACCGTATGAGGGCCGCATCATGAGCGACTGGATTCCCGTGACCAAACTAGAAGAGATTCCCAGGCTGGGTGCCCGCAAACTGCAGGCGGGGGATCTGGATATCGCCCTGTTCCGTACCGGCAGCGATGCGGTCTTCGCCCTGCGGGATCGCTGTCCCCATCGGGGAGGCCCCTTGTCACAAGGCATTGTTCATGGAGAGGCGGTGACCTGCCCGTTGCACAATTGGAAGATCGATCTGCAGAGTGGAGAAGTGCAGGGACCGGATCAGGGGTGTGTCAGCAGCTTCGGCGTGAGAATCGAAGACGGGGTGGTCTATCTCGATATCGCCTCCCTGGAGTCCGCCGCTTAAGCGGCTATTTACCCTTTGAATTGACTGGTGTTCTAAATGATCCGGCGACGACAGAATATTGATCACACAGTGCTATCGATGAAGCGGATCCCTGCCCATGTCTGAGACGATCAACACCACCTGTCCCTATTGCGGGGTTGGTTGCGGCCTGCTGGTCGAGCAGGACGGGGATGGGGGATGGCTGATACAGGGAGATCCCGATCACCCCTCCAATCAGGGGCGGCTCTGCTCCAAGGGTACCGCACTCAACGAAACCCTGGATCTGGATGGTCGTCTTCTGTCACCGCTGGTTGACGGGATTCAGGTGGATTGGGATCAGGCGATCGAACGGGTTGCCAAACGCTTTCGTCAGGTGATCGATGAGCATGGCCCGGATGCGGTGGCCTTCTATGTCTCCGGCCAGCTGTTGACCGAAGACTACTATGTGGCGAACAAGCTGATGAAGGGCTTCATCGGCTCGGGTAATATCGATACCAACTCCCGGCTCTGTATGTCCTCATCCGTGGCCGGTCACAAACGGGCCTTTGGTTCAGACACGGTGCCGGGCTGTTATGAGGATTTCGAGCAGGCTGAACTGATTGTTCTGACCGGTTCGAACACCGCCTGGTGTCATCCGGTGCTCTATCGGCGCATCGTCAAGGCGAAGGAGAACAATCCGGCGCTGAAGGTGGTGGTGATCGATCCCCGTGAGACTGCCAGCTGTGAGATCGCCGATCTGCACCTGCCCCTCAAGCCGGGCAGCGACAGTCTGCTGTTCAATGGTCTGCTCAGCTTTCTCGATAGTCACGATGCCAAAGACCATGACTTTGTCGCCGCTCATACCGAAGGTCTGGAAGAGGCGCTGAAGCTTGCCCGCTGGTATGCCCCCACAGCGAGGGCAGCTGCAGAACAGTGTGGGTTGCCGCTGGATGATCTGTTGACCCTGTTCCACTGGTTTCTGCAAAAACAGCGGGTGGTGACCCTCTACTCCCAGGGGATCAATCAGACCTCCAGCGGTACCGACAAGGTCAACAGCATCATCAACTGCCACCTCTACACCGGTCGGATCGGTCAGCCGGGGATGGGGCCCTTCTCCATTACCGGGCAGCCCAACGCCATGGGAGGTCGGGAAGTGGGTGCATTGAGTAATCAGCTGGCCTGCCACATGGATATCGAAAACCGGGATCACCGCTCACTGCTGGGGCGTTTCTGGCAGAGCGATTCAGTGACTGAAAAACCGGGCCTCAAGGCGGTGGATCTCTATCGGGCTGTGGAGTCGGGTGAGATCAAGGCGCTCTGGGTGATGGCCACCAATCCGGCCGTCAGTATGCCGGATGCCAATCAGGTCAGACGGGCACTCGAAAAGTGTGAGTTTCTGGTGGTCTCGGACTGTATGGCTGAAACCGATACCGCCCGCTATGCGGATGTGCTGCTACCGGCACAGGGGTGGGGGGAGAAGTCTGGAACAGTAACCAGTTCCGAACGCACCATCAGTCGTCAGCACGGATTTCTGAGATCGGCGGGAGAGGCCAAGCCCGACTGGTGGATTCTCAGCCAGGTAGCGCAACGGATGGGTTACCAAGGTTTTGACTATGGTGCTGTAGCGCAGATCTTCAGCGAGTATGCCGAACTCTCCGGTTTCGAGAATGGAGGCCGGCGTGATTTCGATATTTCTGCCTTGGCCGGGCTCGATGCCGAATCCTATGATCGGTTTAAGCCAATCCAGTGGCCGGTGGTGAATGGCCAGGCCAAGGGGACACCCAGGCTGTTCAGCGATGGCCGGTTTTATACTCCGTCCGGAAGGGCGCAGTTTGTTGCTGTGACACCAAAACCGCCGGGCAACACTCCGTCAGAGACCTATCCCCTGGCGCTCAATACGGGACGGGTCAGGGATCAGTGGCATACCATGACCCGAACCGGTAAATCCCCCCGTCTCTCCGGACACGATAATGAACCCTTTGCCGAGATCCATCCGCAGGATGCTGACGTCAGTCACGTGGTCGAGGGTGGGCTGGTGAGGGTCAGCAGTCGTTGGGGGGATGTAGTGGTTCGTGCCCGCCTCAGTGAGCGTCAGCAGCTGGGGCAGATCTTCGTACCGATGCACTGGAACGATCAGTTTGCCAGTAATGCCACGGTCGATTGTCTGGTCAATCCGGCACTCGACCCGATCTCCGGACAGCCGGAGTTCAAACATACACCGGTGGCGATCGAAGCCTACAAACCCACCTGGTACGGTTTTCTGCTGACCCGTGAAAAGGTCATGCTGGAAGATGCAACCTACTGGGCCAAGGCCAAACGGGATGGTCTATGGCACTTCGAGCTGGCCGGGGAGAGCGCTGCCGAGGATTGGTCCGCATTGGCCCGTAACCTACTCAGCTCGGCCAGTGATACCAGTCAATGGGCCGAGATGATGGACAGTGCCGGTGGCCAATACCGGGGTGTCAGTGTCAATGATGGTCAGCTGCAGAGCTGCCTTTTCATCGGCCCGGACCACGATCTGCCGAAACGGGACTGGCTGGTGCAGCTGTTTGCGAAAAAGCACCTTTCACGCCAGGAGCGATTGCGACTGCTTGCCGGTGCACCGATGAATGCCCAGGAGGATGCGGGTAAGACAGTCTGTGCCTGCTTCGGGGTGGGCTTGAACACCTTGGTCAGCGCAATCGAAGATCAGGGGCTTCAGAGTGCCCAGGCGATCGGTGAAAAACTCAAGGCGGGCACCAACTGTGGTTCCTGCCTGTCGGAGATCAATCGTCTGATCAAAGAGAGACAGGCTCAAACGGCCTAAACAGATTTGGTTTATTTTTGAAAGGTAAAGGAGAAAGTCATGACACCTGAACAGATCACTCACGTGAAATCGAGTTGGTCAAAAGTGGAGCCGATTGCCGATCAGGCAGCGGCGCTCTTTTATGGTCGCTTGTTTGAGGTTTACCCCGAAGTCAAACCCTACTTCAAAGGTGATATGGAGGCTCAGGGCAAGAAGCTGATGAGCATGATCGGAACGGCTGTCGGCAGTCTCGATAATCTGGAGCCGCTGCTACCGGTGATCCGTGAATCGGGTAAACGGCATGCTGAGTATGGTGTGCAGGCGGTGGATTACGACAAAGTGGCCGATGCCTTGCTCTGGACATTGGGAGAGGGGTTGGGTGATGCCTTTACCGATGAGGTCAAAGAGGCCTGGGTTGTTACCTATACGGCTCTGGCCGGGGTGATGAAGGAGGGTGCTGAAGAGACGGCCTAGAAACCAATGTGTAAGGGTTTTGGCACCAGGTTGATGTCAGACAATGTTGATCGATAGTTTGTCAAATTCTACATGCAATAGTCATGATAGATATAACCTCACATCAAATTCATCCCGTGATCCCGGCGAATGCCGGGATGGCTGTGAACTAAAAGATCAGTGTGTTGCTCATTCTCTATGGCTTGGATTCAAACTCATTAAGTCTTCTCAAACCCGGTAAAGCCCATATCTCAATAGCTGACAACTCAGTTTCAAATAGACCGCAACGGTTTTGATCTGAATCAGCATGAAAGGTGTGAGAAGTACAAAATAGGCAGTGGAAAAGGTGCGATCAGATCGTTCTTCATCATTCCAAAGGCAATGATGATGGTTGGAAAAAGCACGCAATCATCAGCTTGCCACATAAAGGGAGAGAGTAACTCCCCTCTCCCCTTGCGGGAGAGGGGCCGGGGGAGAGGGGGAGTATTTATCAGCACTCTCACATATCTAAATAAATTCGTATGGGTTGATATCGGGTTATCGGGACAACAGTGAAAGGTTATGCCTCTGTCCGGGTTCAATCCAATCCCAGCCACAAATTCAATCTGCGATTATTAGCGGGCTAATACAAAAACACCCTGCTAAATAGCAGGGCGTCAAAGGACTCAAAAGAAAAATGAGTTACGATCAGTCGACAGGCGTCAAAGTAAGCGCCTCGTACGGATCCGGATCGTTCTGGTAGGCATTGCGATAATTGACCTTGGTGGTCCAGGGCAGTTGCTGGAAGTTACGCCATCCATCCTTGTCCGGATTCATGTCATTTCTCTCCACGTAGACATCGGCGGTGTCACTGTCCATTTCACCATTGTTGTTCAGATCGAGCGCGACCGGTGAGCCATCCGTGTCCAGCAGGATGGTGCCACCATCATAGGCATATTTATATTGGCCGACAAAACCTTCCCAGATATTTCTTACATTGGTAAAAGCAGGGCCATCGATACCATATTCAGAAGGATTGGCCAGTACATTACCTGCGCCGACACTACGCGATCCGGTTCTGCAGAGTGTCATGATCAGGCGGTCTGTATCCCCGTTGGCCAGCTCATAGACTTCCCAGTAGAAGTTCTCTTCCGTCTGTGTATCACAACCTGTACAGACCCGGGGGTAGGGGATGTTGTAACTGCGTTTCGGATGGCCTGCGGCGAACTCTTCCATGGTACGGACATCGACCAGCAGGGCACGACCGCCATGACTCCGGTGGCTGCCGTAATAGTGTCCTCGGGACTTGAGTGCCTGGTAGGCCTCGGCGGCACTGATTTCGGAATGGTAGAGGCGATCTTTAAAGTAGCGGTTGCCATCAGCCAGGATGTCAGTGGATAAGGGAACGGATAAAAAGGCGCTGATCAATGCAATAGTCTTGATAAGTTTCATTGCTCTCTCCTTGCAATTATGTCGACAGCTGACTTTGGGTGGATGCGGGCTTGTGTTATTGAACTCACGAACCAGGGGGGAGGGTCACTGTCTCTTACTGATTATCTAATTGTTTGTTTTTTTAACTATCTATAGCTAGGGCCTAATGGATTCGTGTTAACAGACCCTAATACAAACGGAGCCAATCTTATAGTAGGGGTGGTTCGATAAAAATGAACAAAGTCTCATTTCTTGTTTACAGACTCATCTGTTGAAAGGAAATGCGTTTGCAATAGGTAGTGATAGTTCAGTTATTGATCAAAAAGAAAAATTGAACGGTGCAATGTATTTGTTGGATATCACGATTAAAAACAATCGTCGGTCAGTTAACGGTAATAAGATTCGAAGTAAGAGAGTTTGGGCAGGTTCTGCTGCGTCTTGTCATCCAGTCTGCCGTAGTAGAGATCGAATAGACCTTTCGGCTGATAGTCACCGCTGATCACCTGTTTGATTCGTGCAACCCTTGTCTGATTCCGTTCCGGGTGTTTTTCAATGTTGAATGTTTCCGGTGCGATGATCATTGCCAGCAGAGCCAGATACTGATCCTCGCTGATCTCTTCGAAAGGTCGATTGAAATAGTAGTTGGCGGCCTGTTCAAAACCCCTGGCATTCGGCCCCAGGTAGACTGTATTGATGAAACGTCTGAGTTGCATCTCCTTTGGCATCAAGGGGTCGAGAACAAAACGGGCTATGAGGGTCTGTTTGATTTTTCCAATACCCGGTGTGAATCGATCGAAGTAGATCTTTTTGACCAGGCCCTGGGTAATGGTCGTGATGCCAGCGCCTGGGGTCGATAGATCGATACCGGTGTGGTGATAGAAGTCCGGGTCTTCTATTTTAAGCAGGGCGTCATGTTGACTCACACTAAGGGATGAGGTCGTCAGGGGGTAGGATGTCTTATTCTCCATCGGTATGACACTGTCAACGGTGTAGTGATAAGCGGCATATAACTCCCATCCATAGTATCCGATGAGCGCAATGATTGAGATGCTAACCGCGATCAACAGTCTGTTTAAGATTTTCGGTAATTTCATAAGTGTCCATTTGTTCAGCACGCTCCAGTCCTGAGCGTGGAAATCATATCCGAATCGCAGCTCCGCTATTGATCAGGCGCGGAGTGATTACTCTCTGTCAACCAATGGTCCCAGGCTGCGTTATATGGAGAGTGATGTTACATAAACAGGGTCTCCATTTGAAACCGCAGAAATTGCTATTTACCACAGTTACCGGTGTATCATGGCCACTGCTTTGCTTGAGAAATATAAGCCGCAGTGGAATCCTCAGGTGCAGTTGATGGTAAAACAACCGCTTGATTCCATTGCTGTTATGCAGGAGTTTGCTTTGCAAGGGGATGGGCTGGACAGCAACCAGGCGCTGAATCGCTTTCTCGCAGGAGTCGAGCGGCGGGCACTGCGTATGGCGACTGTTTCGGTCGGCAATGTGGACGATGCCCTGGATCTGGTTCAGGATGCGATGATGAAGCTGGCGAGCCGATATGCACAACGCCCCGAAGATCAGTGGGGACCGTTGTTTCAGCGTATTTTGCAGAACGCTATCACTGACTGGCACCGCCGCTCCTGGGTGAAGAACCGTTGGCGTCGCTTTATCGGTGGTGGGGAGGGTCAATCCGATGCAGCGGATCCACTGCAGGACTACCCGGACAGTCGGCAGACGGAATCCGTGGAGAGACTTCAGCAGGAGGATGCGATAGCCAATCTGGAGCAGGCGATCCATGACCTCTCCCTGAGACAGCAGCAGGCATTTATGTTGAGATTGTGGGAAGGTTTGAGTGTGGAGGAGACGGCGCAGGTGATGGGATGCTCCCAGGGGAGCGTGAAGACCCACTACTTCCGAGCCGTATCCGCCCTGAGAGCGAGACTGGAGGACCACTGGCCATGAGATCGGACGACGAGTTCCTCGATAAGGTCAAACAGCAGCTGCAGAGCACAACCGATGAGCTGGACGAGTTGACTCTGGCCAAGCTCGGTGCCGCCCGCAGACGTGCTGTGGAGGCTGCGGATCGAGCTGCGGTTTTCCGCTTTGGCGATGTCTTGAGCCTGAGTCGCGGCGGGTTGCCGATGCTGTTGCTGGCCGGTGTGCTGTTGATCGCTTCCATCGTTCTGCTGAAGCCCGCTTATCCTCCCGTGCAGCAACCACTGCAGCCAATCACCCTGCTGGAGGATATGGAGCTGCTGGGGGCTGCTGAGGAGCTGGAGTTTTACCAGGAGTTGGATTTCTACCTATGGGTGACGGATGAAGAGGATTCAGGCTGAGTGGGGTCTGATGCTGTTTCTGACGACAGGGGCGGTATTGGCCGGTGAGGTTCAATCCGGAGCTGAGGAGGCTCCCAGTATGGAACTGTTGGAGTTTCTGGGTGGATTCGAAACCCCGGAAGGGGCGTGGCTGGATCCACTGCTGCTGGTTGATGACCGGGAAGCTCGGCAAGATGATGTGGAACAGGAATATGATTAGGTTCTGGTTAAAGATAGGCCTGCTGCTGATGGTCTCTCCGTTGATGGCTGAGGATCTCTCCTGGACTGGGATGAGTGAAAGTCAGCAACAGCTGCTTGCACCTCTGGAGGAGCAGTGGGAGCGTCTTCCGCAGGCGCGGCGTCAACGATTGCTCAAAGGGGCGGATCGCTGGTCGCAGATGACGGAGCAGCAGCGGCAACGGGCAAAATCACGTCTTCAGGCGTGGCGTGACCTGGACTCTGATCAGAAACAGCTGGTGCGGGATCGGTTTCAGGAGTTTGTCGCGCTCGAACCGCAACAGCGACAGCAGCTGCTCGATCGCTACCAGCGTTTTCAGAACCTCTCTGTGGAAGAGCGGCAGGCGCTACGCAAAAGATGGCAAAGCATGTCGCCACAACAGCGGCAGCGGGCGCTTAAACGGTCAAAATTACTGCGTCGTCTGACACCACAGCAGAGACAACGGTTGTTGAGGAAGTTGAAACAGTAGTGATGGATCGTTATATCGCATCGACCCTGCTGATCTGTGGCCTCATTGCTGATGCGCAGGGGGCACCGCTGGAGTGGGATTGGCTGGATGAGCTCGGGCCACCTGCCCAATCCAGTCTGACGGTCAATTTCGGTGCTGACGATGCGGATGGCTGGAGTCGTCAGTTCGATCTCAGTCTGGCGGGGCCGCTCTACTCCCGCTTTGATTTTTCCTATGGTGAAAGTTATATCGAATCGGATCAGGCACAACTGGAGACCGACTACTACTCACTGGGTGTTACGACCGATCCTCTGGCAGAAATCGCGGTCTCGGCCGGCTTTGAGGAGTGGGGGGATGATGAGGCGCTGACCATCGAAACCCTGTGGCTCGGTTTCACCATGAACCTGGGTGACTTCTCGGTTACCTTGATGCCTCAGCAGCGGGATATCCGCTTGCAGGTCACCGAATGGTATCGACGTCGTGCGGATCATGTGGATCTTGAGAGTCGGGATATCGGTCTCATGCTGGACTATTATGCGGCAGACGGCTGGCTCTTCCATGGCAGCTATTTCAACTATGACTACTCGAAAAACATCAGCCGTCTGGATGAGGACTACCGGGTCGTCTATATCTTCCCTCTCGATACACTCGATCTGGCCAGTGGCCTGGATGACTACCGTTACTCAATCGGAATCGGCAAGCTGCTCGGTGAGATGAATATCGATCTGGCGTGGAGTCGAGGTCGTTCCGCGGTGGATGGCAACTATGCCAGCCTGACCAGTCTCTCACTGGATATTCCGCTCAACGACCAATTCAGTTTCAATCTGATGGGTGGCATACAGGATGTGGATTATGCCGAGGAGAAGATCCTTTTCTCCAATATCGGCTTGAGCCTCTTCTGGTAACAGACTCTCCTCAGACAACTAACGCAGACTTTCATACAAACACCCTGTCAACCTGACTGCATTGATTGCGTTAATCCCTACAGAGGACGGAATAAATCGTCTGATAAGGATTAATCAATCAAAAAAGAGGAGACTGTAATGAAAGGTTTGTTAGATAACTGGCTGCTGCCGGGTTTGGTCAGTCTGTTGTTGTTGCTGGCAGGTTGTGGCGGTGGTGGTAGTTCCGATACCACCTCTGAAACCAGCACGGACGAGAGCGGTAGGCTGGTGATCGGGGTAACCGATGCTCCGGGGGATTTCAGCAGTTATACCGTGGATGTGGTCTCAATGACCCTGACCAAACAGAGTGGCGCGATCGTCGATACCCTGCCGCTCAACACCCGCATCGATTTTGCCCAATATACGGATATGACCGAGTTCATCACCGCCGCGACGGTTCCGGCAGGACGCTATGTTAAGGCGGAGATGGTGGTGGACTACAGTAATGCCGAGATCTGGGTGGAAGACGAGAGCGGCGAGTTGCTGGAGGTGCCAGCGGCGAACATTCTCAACGAAGCCGGGGAGACGTTGAGCCAGCTAGAGCTGTCGGTGCATATTGAAGGCCGGCAGTCATTGCTGATTGCGCCAGGCATACCCGCTCATCTGACCCTCGATTTCGATCTCAATACTTCAAATCAGGTTGATCTCAGCGGGGCGGAACCGCTGTTGACCGTTCAACCGATTCTGCTGGCGGATGTGGAACTCGATCGCCCCAAGCCCCATCGTCTGCGTGGCCCCTTACTGGATGTGGACAGTGAGAACAGTGAGTTTGAGATCAGTATTCGTCCATTTCGTCACCGCTTCAATCGACAGAACCGTTTCGGCGAGTTGACCGTGCAGGTCTCGGATGAGACCTATTATGAGATCGATGGCGAGACCTACCAGGGAGAGAGTGGACTGGCTGCCCTCGATGACGTTCCGACATTCACGGCGACCCTGGCAGTCGGGGAGTTACAGCGGAACAACAACAGGTTCACCTATCAGGCAACGGAAGTCTATGCCGGCTCCAGTGTGCCAGGTGGAGAGCTGGACGTAGTGAGAGGTAATGTGATCGCCAGGGATGGTGAGCAGTTGACCGTGCGGGGTGCGACGCTGATGAGGTCGGATGGCTCGGTGGTTTTCAGGGATACCATCGACGTGCAGTTGGATGGGGAGACCGTGGTCAAGAAACAGCTGTCGACCGAGGAGCACGATAGCGGTGAAATTTCCGTCGGGCAGCGGGTGCTGGTGTTCGGTAACCTGGATGGGGCCGAGTCGAGCCTGAGCGCGGATCATCTGCGGATGCTGGTGACCGTACTCAGCACTACCCGGGCCAATGATGAGAGCGCTCTGGTGGTCGATCTGCAGAAGATCGATGGCCGGCCGGTTTCGCTTTTCGATTTCAGCGGTACCGGCAGCAGTGCGGCGACCGATGCCGATCCACAAAATTATGAAGTGGATCATGGTGCGTTGGATATCTCGCAGATCGGTGCGGGTGTGCCATTGCGGGTGATTGGCTTTGTAACCCCTTTCGCTACGGCACCGGCGGATTTCACAGCCCAAAGCCTGGTGGACCTGACCGAGGTTGCGGCGGTGTTGACCCTGGGTTACGGCAGCGGCAGCGCCAATGCGTTCAGTGCCATCTCGGCCGAGGGTCTGACCCTCGATCTGACCGATGCGGAGCTCTTTCACCACCTGGGCCGGGCCGGTATCGTGATCGATCTGACTGAACTGGGTGTGGAACCTGTGATCGTCCCCCATGCGGATGGGGAGGGGAGTTTCTGGATCGAGGAGGGAGAATCCCTGCAGCTGCATACCAGTTTCACCAATTTTGCCGAGGATCTGCAGGCTCGAATCGAGGCGGGCAGTCTGGTAAAAGGCGTGCTTGCCAGTGGCGACTATGTGGATCAGAGCGGTGTGCTGACCAGCAGGATGGTCGTCGTTAAACTGCTTTGAGTTTTCGCATCAAATCCTTGATGCCCTCTCCCTCGGGGGAGGGCTGGTGACTAGTCTCAAATCGGTCTATTCCAATTTGTCGATATAGATGGCCATTTCCAGTGCATGCCTTTCACTGGTCGGATCGGTGATTGTTTCGATACGGTCGATTCTGTCGATGTAGGTGGTGGGGAACCGGTGCTCTCTGGCGCCACTCAATACATGGTGTTTATACCAACTGTAAGGTTTCAACAAAGAATCGATGTGGGTGGCGTAGTAGGTGAAGGCGGTTATGCTGTCGTCAGATCCAGTCAACAGGGTAACCTGTTTCTCTTCATAGCCGTTCCCCAGGCCTTCGTGCCGATCAAGCTCCGCTTTTTCAGCTTGAGCAATTTCAAACACAACACCGATCACCTGATGTTGCGGATCACGGGTCTCCAGTGCGTCGCATTTGGCTGAACCGTCCCGGCTTCTTTTATGAAAGCGCAGATCGTGTGATTCTAATGTGGCGGTAAATCTGAATCGTGCCGAAGGCACTCGCTCCTTGAGGCGCCTGGAAGACATATTCGAACCATAAGCGAAATAGAGCATTTGGTCGTTCACACAGTCTGAGGTTCACGCTTCATAGGTTAGCAGATCCATCTCCGCCGCTTCCTGACGAAGTGGAATCAGTGCTTGATACTGAGGAGAGGTGTACCAGTCGTCCAGGGCCTGCATATCGGGAAACTCGATGACAACCGTGTCACTATGCTGATGGCTGCCGGATAGAACCGCCGACAATCTGCCGCGGAAGACCAGAGAGCCCTGCCAGGGCTCAAGGGTAGCAGGTACCTTGTTACGATACTCCTGCCACTTATCGTTCTCTTTCACCGTGATATGTCCAATGAGGTAAGCATTTGCCATAGGTATATCCTTTTTACTTGGTCCGGTTTTTATTGTTGGTTGTTTGAGCGGCGGGTGGTTATCGAGGTTCCAATGGATCCTACAACAACCACCTTTTTCTTATGAGATTATCTGAATAACAGGCAAGTTGTAAGCCGTCACTTTATGTTGGAAAGCGATATACTGGATTGTTGTGGTAACAAGCCCTAGCCTATCGGGATGTGTAGCATGAAAAGAGATAACCATTAAGAAGATGAAGGTTGGAAAAACACGCAATTATCAGTGTGCCAAACAGACAGAGAGAATAGCCCCCCTCTCCCCTTGTGGGAGAGGGGCTTTACCGCATCTCCTTGGCTAATTTTGAGTTAACGGAACAGCAGTGAGTTAAAAAAATAAAGTTGAATCAGCTTCCGTAGACACCTCAGTGTATTGATTGACGGCCCTGATCCGGTTATTAATCCCTGCAGCCATGAGTGTTGAATCATCTTTCTGTGTGAAAGCTGGTTTCCGGATACCACATCGAATCGAGAGATTTTTATGAGTGATCAATCTGCAGCAACTGACTCCAATCGACTGCGTCTGTTGGGTTTCTCCCTGACCGTATTCCTCTCCTCAGCTGCATTGCTGGTGCTTGAGATCCTCGCCGGTCGGTTGCTGGCGCCCCATATCGGGGTGTCGCTCTATACCTGGACATCGATCATCGGAGTGATCCTCGCTGGCCTGTCACTCGGTAACTGGCTGGGTGGGGTTTGGGCGGATCGGGGAGCCGACGGGCGGGTGGCCGGCGTTGCCATGGCGCTGGCGGGCATCTATGCCATCCTCGCGCTGCCGCTGATGGATGGACTGGGCAACTTGCTGGCTGCGCAACAGGTGGGTCTGCTTGGATCGAGTTTCGTCTTTGCCTTCACCCTGTTTGCGCCACCCGCAGTGGCGATCGGTATCGTCACCCCCTTGCTGACAACCCGGGCCCTCGACCTGGATCCCCGGGCAGGGCATGTGGTTGGCAGGATGCATGCACTGGCGGCCATCGGTAGCATCGTCGGCACCTTCGCTACCGGGTACTGGCTGGTTCAGTCGTTCGGCTCCCGGGCCATTCTGTTCGGTACCGGTGTGGGACTGATCCTGCTCGCAGCACCCTTCCTGCTGCGGCTACGTCCACCCGTACTGGTGGTATTGATCCTGATCACGCTCGCCTCAGGCATTCTCAGCCTCTCTCAACAGGGGCTGCGTGGCTCCTGTGACCGGGAGAGTCAGTACTTCTGCATCCGGGTGGTCGATCGCAGCAGTGACGCCCCCTTTGGCCAGGCCCGCGGGATGGTGCTTGACCATCTGCTCCACGGCATCAACCACGACACCGATCCGAGGATTATCATTGCCCCCTATGTGCATGCCATCGATGAGCTTGTCTATGAGCACTTCGATCAACGTTATGACGCCGGACTTGACTGGTTCTTTCTCGGGGGAGGCAGCTATACCCACCCCCGAGCCGTTCAGGCGTTGAGTCCGGAGTCCTCTGTCACCGTGGCCGAGCTCGATCCGATGGTGACCTTGACCGCGGTGGAGAAGCTCTATCTGGAGCCGGAAGCGATGCGTATCCTACATGAAGATGGACGTCGGGCCCTGACGGCAGAAACCGGTAAGTTCGATGTTATCGTCGGCGATGTCTTTCACGATGTTGCGATTCCCGAGCATATGGTCACGCTGGAGTTTGCTGAAATCGTCCGCCAACGGTTGAGACCTGATGGTATCTATCTCATGAATATCGTCGACGCCTTTCCCGATCCCCGTCTGGTACGTGCCATCACCAAAACCCTGAGTGAGGTGTTCACCCACGTCGATCTATGGATGGAGGGTGTACCCGGCGCCGATCGGGTTACCTTCGTGCTGAGTGCCACAAACAGTGAACGACCGCCGGAGATCGTTCAGGCCCGATTCGGTTTCGAACGAACCTGGTTTCGGGTTACTGAAAAGTTGATGGAGTTGGGAAAACCGTTGGATCAGCTGCCGGTGCTTACCGATGACTATGCCCCGGTAGAAAGATTGATTGCCGGGCTTTTGCTTGGCGAACGGGATTGAGATAAAACCGGAGTTCTCTATGCCACCAATCAATCACTGCGGTTGGTACTGATTTGTAAATGCGTGAATTGTTGAATCATTCCTTGATTGAGAAGATTACAAATCTAATGGCCGCCAATGAACGCAAACACTCGCTCGATATAGAGTGAAAACAACCCGTAATAATCTCAGTGTTAATCCTGACTCCCTATCATCTACAGTCTTAGTAACAGTGCTGATAGAGATGACAGGAGGCTGTCATGACAGGCAAACAAGATGAGACCTACAGTGATGAAGAGATAGAGGCTAGGCTGAAAGAGGCGCTTCCGAATTGGTATCTGGAGAAGGGCTGGATCCGACGTAAATATAAAACCAGTGGCTGGAAAGCTACCCTGATGGTGGTAAATAGGGTAGGACACCTGGCGGAGGCCGCGTTCCATCACCCGGATCTCACCGTCTCCTATGCGTTCGTTATTGTCAAACTGGTGACCCACTCTGCGAAAGGCGTCACCAACAAGGATTTTGAACTGGCAGGCAAAATCGAGGAAGTGGTGATGTGGCAGCCCAGGCTTGCGGAGGGGGCCCTCGAAGGTACCCCCGACGATCCCCGTTTCAAATACATCAAATACAGTTGATCAACTGATTAGTGTAAATTCAATCAGTTTAATTGGAATCAGGCAGCTGATCGCTGGCTTTTGTCACTCCAGAGAATCACAATTCCCGAGATGACGATAAGGCAGCAACCCACAACCACCGGAGTGCTAAGTGGTTCTCCAAAAAGCAGCACGCCCAGAGAGACACCAAACAGCAGTCTTGTATATCTGAATGGGGTTACCGCCGAAACGTCACCAGTGCGCATTGCTTTCATTAATCCTGAATAGGCAATAACCCCGAATAATATGGCCCCCAGTAGATAGAGTGATGTTGAGAAGTCAGGAGTGATAAACGGCGTGTTCTGCCAGGCAGAGAACAGCAAACCGGCAATCACGATCGATACAAAGCCATAAAAGCCCAGTATGGAAATGCCGAGCGTTGACGGAGCGGCCCGACTGGCCAGATCGCGACCAGCGAACCCAAGCATTCCGGCAACCGCGAACAGGGAGAGGATGGAAAAACTCTCAGAGCCTGGGCGGATAATGACAACCACACCCAGCAGGCCAATAAAGATCGCTGTCCACCTCTGCCATCCCACTTTTTCATCAAAGAACAGAGCAGCGCCCAAGACGACGAATATAGGTGCAGCCTGAAGGATAACGGTAGTGGCGGATAACGTGGTGTATGCCAAGGCAAGCACATAAAACAACCGACCCATAATCTCGAATAGGATGCGTGTCAGCATCGGTCTTGAGAAACACGCTTTTGTGAAAATGTTTTGACCACTGAAGCGTGCCATACCCGTAAAAATCAGAGCGCCACCTAAACCAAAAACGATGAGCAACTGTCCGATGGACATTGTCTGAGTGACTATTTTAAGAAAAGTATCCTCAATGGCGAAACATCCCATGGAAATGGTCATCCACAGGCTGCCGGTAAAATTGTTTTGATTTGATGAATTGGATGGCTTGTACATTAATAAGTGGTTTGTTACCGGTTGGTCTTGCTCTGTCTGGTGAGGGGTTGCTGGATATTTGAAAACATCAGTGATTTTGCCATTATGCTGATCTGAGAGAAATTGATTAAGGTCTTTTTTTAGATCATCAAGTATGACTGTTACAGGTCAGAAGCAAGTGTTTCACAGAGTAGGGGAGTAGATAACTTAAGCTAATCCTTTCATATAGGAAGTGTCAAACTTATGTAAAAACCTGGATTGGACTGCCTTGTCAACATCTATAAAACTGATTGAAATAGGGAGGATCGGAAAATAGACATTATCTGTATAGCGGCGTCCACGCTCACCGCCTATTTCCAAAAGTACTGATTCTTTCTCTAGTTCAATTGTTACAACATCATCTTTAATCTCATACCGATAATCAGACAGCGCACGCGGCAGCAGGTTAAAAATCTCATCATGTGTGTAACCCATTTCCCTTTTCAGGTTGAATGGGCTTTTGTAGTCTGAATGATCGTGGATTGTATGATTTGTCATACTTAGGCCGTCAGTTTTGCTTTTCTACGCATCTACTCGATTGGAAAGGGTATGTCATCTGTTTGCATGGCCTGTATAGAGGTCTCAGGCTACCCTTGACTCATTAAACCCTGCATGTCCCTGTTCTTTTCTCACTTTTCATTACTTTATTCAATACACTTCGCCGAGCATCCGCTGCCAAACCCATCGCAATGTTTCGATGTCGGGTCGTTCGGCGGGGATGCGTTCGGGCGGGATCAATGGGCGCATGACTCCTTCCTCTCGTTGACCGACAACAAAGGAGAATATGTAGCGTGGTTCGAATCCCATACGCAAATCGGTGATCTCCAATCGGCTATTGATCTCCCGTACGCGATAGAAGCCCTTGGTGAACCAGCGCAGCCGCATCACGGCGGGTGCATCGCTAACCGGGGAGAGCAGGCTATCGTTGCTTGAATACTGTTCGAATCCAATCTCGGGTAGTGGGTCGAACAGTGAATAGTAGCCCTCCCGATAGCCATTCGGTTCCATCGCGACAATGCGCCAGAGCAACAGATTGAATGGCGTCGGTGTCGCTATCAGCCGATTGTACTCAATGCCCTGACGAGTCAGTTCACTCTCGGCGATGTCACGCACCTGCGCCTGTATGGAGATGGCAATTGCGAGATAGAGCGTGCTCAGGCCAAGTCCAATCCTGTTCGCGCGTCGTCCGGTAGTCAGCTTGCGTTTGCTGAAAGCAGCCCAAAGCACCCCGACCAGTAGCAGTAGCGTATACAGGGGGTCGATAATAAAGATGCTGCCAAGCCCGATCGGCGGTCCGTTGCTTGGCCAGAAGAGTTGTGTGCCGTAGATGGTGATTGCATCGAGCAAGGCGTGGGTCGCGAGTGCGAGCCACACGAGCAGGGACCAGCGTGTGATCGATGCACCGTCTCTCGCATGCAGGCGTGCAAGCCCCGCACCCAGGACCGGCGCGACGATGGTGTGAGTGACAAGGGAGTGGCTGAAGCCACGGTGATTGGTCACAGCGGCAACGTCGTCCGCGTGGGGCAGGAAAACATCGAGATCAGGCATTCCGCCGAATATGGCCCCCCAGATAAGCGCTTTACGGCCGACGCGCGCACCTAGCGCCGCGTGGCCAACGGCCGCACCGAGCAATATCTGAGTGACCGGATCCATACACAATTACTCCTTTTTACTTATTAAACTGAGTCTTGCTGTGATTTTGCAAGAAAGACCAGAATGAATCACCTTCAATTTCATCACGTTTCTTTACGGGAAGCGTTTCAAAATTGACCAGGTATTTGTCATAAACTGTCACTCGCTCATGTTTCAAAGGGGATGGACAGTAACAGGTCTCGAACCACTCGATTGTGTTTGGGGCGACGATCTTGGCTTGCTTCATCGATGAGACGATCTCAGCACCATCCGGCTTCTGGTTCGCGACTGTTCCGTCAGCTAAGACCTCGTAAAAGGCTGGAAGCTGATTGACTACGAATTGTGCTCTGACTCGATATTCCACAACTGCCTCATGGTGTTCTGTACCAACCAAACCGGTGGAGCTGTAAAGTCGAGTACCTCTTCCGGATGTGATGGTTAATTTATCAATTCAATCTTAGCAGTTACTTTTAGTTCAGGTGGGGTGGCGGCCTCATGTCTTACATTAATATATATACTGACTTTCTATTCAGATGACCAATCAAGATACGGTTTTAGGACTCTGAAAAGTGTGTACGCGAAGCGTTTCACCTGGGCAAAAGACAAATATCTAACTCACCATTCAATTTTGTCGGATTGATTTCTCTTGAAGAGTAAGGTTCTAATTCTCCCCCTCTCCCCCTCTCCCCCTCTCCCCCGGCCCCTCTCCCGCAAGGGGAGAGGGGAGTATACCGTGAGTGGGAGACATCCTTGTGCAGTCGGTTGCTCATCACCTGGGCTCTTATGCGATAAGTTTTCGTCTTTTAAGCATAATTAAAATGGAGTAGCAACCGACAGCTGCCAGTAGATGTTTCACCGTGTGTCCACTCATGATCTCTCCTGTCATCTGAAACACGGCCGTGTCGTATGCCTCCGCACCTTTTGCCAAGGCGTATAACACAAGGGCAACGAAGAGCAGACCCTGGTGTGTAAAGCCACTGTTGAACAACATCAAGAAGAAGGGCAACGTCAGCAGCGGGATGAACTGCACCCATACGTAGAGGCGCAGGTCCTCGAAGAAGTAGCCATAGAGAACACTGCTGATACCAACAATGATGAGCGGGATCAGTAGGTAAGACAACCGGCGATTGACATATTCGCTCAGGAGTGCCGTGAGAAAACCCATAAATCCAATACTCATCGGTATCCGGTCCCAGACAAGGGTCTGATTACTTGGGTTCCAGTGATAGTAGATCGAACCAATACCCACCAGGCTGACACCCGCAAACAGTACAAGCCATGCGCTATGACCGGGGCCTGTATGATTTTTCAGGCAAAATGCGATGCCAATGGCACCGACGAGCAGGAAGGCCAGGTTGGATATCACATCGAGAAAATTTGGGATTCCAAGGAAAGGGGCAGTATCAGTAAAGCGGTGATAGGCCTCTTCTTGAGGAATTGGTTCAATCAGCAGAAGCAAGACGAGAGGGAAGAGCAGCAGAAACAGAAGTACAGCGTGCCTCCAATTAAACTCTTGCAATTGGTTGGTGCTCATCCAAACCTCGAGTAAAGATTAAAATCCACGTACTAAGTGATGTATAAAATCCAGCTCTATGTATAGAGTATTCTCTGCTTCATTTGACACCTTATCCTGTATAAGAAGTTACTGGTATTCTCCAGAGGGAGATCCTACTCTGAAATGAAGGGTATCCTTCACTTATAAGAAAGTTATATTGTTGATCTATTGGGATTTATGAAATCATTATGCAGTGGATGTCCAGAATTACTTTCTGCATGATTCAAGAGCTTTTTATAATTATGTCTTTTGACGGCGGATTAAGAAATCCTTCACGGCTCCTCTGCGTCTTCTCCAAAACTGAGCATATGGCCGTCAGGATCCTGAATGCTGAACTCTCTCATACCGTAGATTGTATGAATCAAGGGTGTCGGTTTGTACCCGCGCCTTACAACATGATCGTACAGCTTTTTGACGTTGTCAGGATAAAAATAGAAAATTGTTGGCCATTGTGTGCTCTGTTGGGGATCTATAGGGTACTCTAAACCGATATCCGTCTCCGTTTCGGAGAGCATCAACTCAGTGTTACCCGATTGTATCGTTGCCCATCGCCACGCTTCGACCGCGTTAGGATCACTGACCACTTTGAAACCAAAAGCGTCTTCGTAGAAACTAAGACTACGTTTAATGTTGCTGACATTCAGCATTGGTATAAGTCTCTGTAAGTTCACTATTATTTAGATCCTGAACAGGTTTGTTGGTTCGATTGCGCTGGTTTTATCGTATCAAGAAAGGGTTTCTAGCTGTCAGCGAACTTGATTGCAATGTCATTAAACTCACCTTCCAGCGCTTTGAATGCCTCCACAATGACGGGATCGAAGTGACTCCCTGAGCTTTCCAGAATAATCTCGACCGCGCTTCCATGGCTGTAGGCTTCTTTGTAGACGCGCTTATTCACCAATGCATCGTAGACATCCGCAAGGGCCATCAGTCTGCCAAAGATGGGTATCTGCGACCCTTTAAGGCCTTGGGGGTAACCACTGCCGTCCCATTTTTCATGGTGTGTGAGCGTTACCTCTTTTGCCATTGCCAGAAATTCAGTTGTGCCGAAATCACATTCAGCTTTTACCAGGGCATCGTAGCCGAGTTGGGAATGGGTCCGCATAACTACCCATTCGTCTTCCGTCAACTTTCCAGGCTTCATAAGAATCTGGTCGGGTATGCCCACCTTACCAATATCGTGCAGGGGTGCTGAACGAAATAGTCTGTCGACCGTATCATCAGTAAGATACTCTTTGTACTCCGGATGGTCTTTCAGCTTTTCACAAAGCAAACGTATGAAGTATTGGGTTCGCTTGATATGATTGCCTGTCTCGTTGTCACGCGTCTCTGCCAGTGATGCCATGCAACGTATGGCCACATCCTGAGTACGCCTGATCTCTTTGGTTCGCTCTTGAACACGTAGCTCCAGCAGGCTGTTTTCGTCACTTAATATTCGCTTTCCTCTCGCCAATGCCAGGTGATTCGCAACCCGACTCTCTACGATGGGGGGGCTGATTGGCTTGGTAATATAGTCAACCGCTCCTAGGGTGAAACCACGAAGTTCATCGTCAACCTCACTCTTTACTGTCAGGAATATGACAGGAATATCACGCGTCAATGGGTTTTGTTTGAGTCTCTGGCAGACCTCATAGCCATCTATATCCGGCATCAATATATCGAGTAAGATCAAATCAGGTATAAGGTCTTCATGGGTAGCACGCTGGAGTGCGCTCTCACCATCTTTAGCGACGATAACCTGATAATTCTGATTCAATATTTCAACGAGTACGTCAATATAAAATTTCTCGTCATCGACCAATAGAATACGTGCTTTCTGTTCATTATATTTTTTCATCTGTTGCCGCCAGCAGTCGTCCTTTAAGAGCCAGTAATGTAGTTATAGCTTTATCAAAGTCATAATTATCAACATGAATTTTCAATTCGTTGACCGAATCCGAGAGGCTTGAATCCAGAGCCAGAACCAAAGGGGTCAGCTTTTCAAGCAGTCCTGACGATGAGACGTCACCTTGTTTAAGAGCAGTATCTGTCTGCTCAAGTAATAGTTGAAGGTCCTCAGTATCTACTCCTTCATTGAAACCATCCTCAATCTGAGCTTTGTCAATCATATCTTGAAGTATTTGAATGCTGTCAAAAACGATACTCAGCTGCTTATCGAATAGCTCTTGGAAGTTTGTGATCTGTTCTCCATCAGCTGGGTCAAGCACGGCATTCAATAGATTACGTGTCGCCTCCTGCAGGTTATTGGCTCCAATACTACCGGAAACGCCCTGCAAGGTATGTAGGAGGCGCTTCAGCGTGTCCTGCTCGTTCGAGCGAAGCAGCTCCGAAACCTGAATCGCACTATCTTGATAGCGCTGTTGAAATTCCAGCAGGAGTTTTACGTAGAGACGCTGATTTCCTCCAACCCGATTGGTCCCCCACCTCAGATCAATACCCTCTAGCGTATCGGGCAGATCGTAAGCGTGGACATGGCCCGAGTCAGGCTGTATATCGGAGAGTGGACGATCATCTATGGGGAGCCAAGCCAGTAATGTACTCGACAGCCTGTCCGGATCGATCGGCTTGGATAGGTAGTCATCCATGCCTGCTGCCAGGCAGCGTTCCCGGTCACCTCGCATGGCGTGAGCGGTCATCGCAATGATCCGCACGTAGGTATTTTTGAGCTCGTTTCGCACCAGACGGGTTGTTTCGAGGCCATCGAGACCTGGCATCTGGAGATCCATAAACACCAGATCAAAATTAATCTCTTTGATTTTCTTGAGTGCCTCTTCACCGCTGCTGACGATAACAACCAGTAAACCGAGCTTTTCCAACAGTTCTCGAGCAACCTGCTGATTGATCACATTGTCTTCAACCAGCAGCACCTGCCCCTTGAAGCGACGGGACTTGATATGGCGCTTTTGCGTTTGTTTGGTTTGGCCAAAGAGTACTTCACTTATCGTGTCAAACAGGGTTGATGGACTGATCGGCTTTATCAGAACACTTTCCACGCCCAGACGGTCTGTATGCATCAGGAGATCCTGATGATCGTACGCTGTAATCATAATGATTGGTATTGAATGTGATGTATCGAGATCTTTGCGGATTTGTTCAACCGCCTGCACACCATCGATCTCAGGCATGCGCCAATCCATGATCAACAAGCGGATATCATTCACTGCTTGTAATGCCGCGTAGGCCTCTTCGGCAGAAGATGCCGCTGTTACCGAGAAAGAGAATGATTCAAGCGTCTTGGTGATCACCTCACGTGTGGTGTCGTTGTCTTCGACAACCAACACCTTCATACCACGCATAAAATCCTTGAAAACAAACTCGCTTGGCTTTTGTTTCCTGGCTACCTTCAATGGAAGGGCAAAACTGAACTCACTGCCTTCACCGGGCGTGCTTTTTACACTGATCTCTCCAGCCATCAGCTTTACAAGATTATTGCTGATACTGAGTCCCAGGCCAGTGCCTCCGTGGCGGCGTGTGGTTGATGCATCTGCCTGTACGAAGGCCTCAAACAGGCGCTCAACTTTTTCCGGCTCTATACCAATGCCACTATCTTTTACAGAGAATCTCACTCTGATATCCGAACCGCTTTGCTCTTCCAGCTCGACCGATAAGAGAATTTCTCCCTCAGCGGTGAATTTAATCGCATTCTGCGCAAGGTTGATGAGTACCTGGCCGATTCTCAACGGATCGCCGATGAGTTTCTGTGGAATAGTCAAATCCTGCTTAAAGATGAACTCAAGTCCTTTCTGCTCAGCTTTGATTGAAATCAAGCTGGATAGGTTTTCCAGAATTGAGTCCAGTCTGAATTCACTCTGTTCGATCTGTAGCTTGCCCGCTTCAATCTTTGAAAAATCGAGGATATCATTCAGAATGCCCAGCAGATTGATTGATGACAGTTTGATCTTGCTGAGGTAGTCAAACTGCTTTTCTGTAAGGTTAGTATCCAGCGCCAAATGAGTCATACCGATGATTGCATTCATCGGTGTGCGGATTTCATGGCTCATGTTCGCCAGAAAGTCACTCTTGAAGCGATTCGCCTGGCGTTGCAGCTTCATCGCTTTTTTTATCTCTTTTTCTACCCGTATTCGTTCTGTTAAGTTGACCAGAACTCCGAGATGCATCATCTGATCCTGCATGCGAATGGGAATGGCAGATAGCAGACCCTCAATCCGATTGCCTTTCAGGGTCTTTATGCCAATACGCATGTTCCGTACTTCTCTTTTTGTTTGTAATGCAGTCAATACCCGTTCACGGTCTGCGGGATCAGCATAAAAACCAGCCATATTCATTCCGATGATTGATGATCCGTCTGCCTCGATCTCTAAAAGTGATTGTTCATTGGATATTCTAATAACACCATTCATATCACTGACCACAATCGCTACAGGTACAGTATTTATAATCAAGTTAAGTTGTGCTTCATTCTGTTTTGCCAGTTGGTGTTTTCTGCGTAGCCGCAACAGCCAGATTACAAACACCATCACTACAGACAAAGCCACACCAATAACACGCCACACAGTCGTGTAGTCCACGCTCACATCGTAACGTATCGACATCCATCTCTGTTGTATTTCGTTTTTTTGTTTCTCAGTCATAGTGCGGATGGCTTGATCCAGAATTTCAACCAGAATCGGCCAATCCTTACGTACTCCGACTGATAATTGATAATGATAGGGAGTCGGCGCTCCGACCTTGATGTTTGTCAATCCATTTTTACGGATCAGGTGACTTCCCACAGTCAGGTTGCCTACATACCCTTCAATCTCATTAAGGGCCAGTCGCTTTAAGCCGTCCAATGCACTAGGCACCAATATCAACTCAATGCCAGGATAATCCTGTTTGAGGTACTCTTCCGCGACGTAGCCTTTAACTACACCGATCTTGCGGCCAATGAAGTCCTCCAGACCATTCACAAAGGGTTGCTTTTCGCCCACAAATATAACAAATGGAAAGTCAAGATAGGGCTGGGTGAAATTGAGAAACTCTCGTCTCTCTGGCGTATTCACTAAGGCCGGCAGCAGATCCAGTTGACGATTTCTTGCCGCGTCCATGACTTCATGCCAAGTCAGATCTTTTATTACTTCAGTTTGTAAATTTAAAACTTTAGAGAAATAACTGACATAGTCTGACGAGAGGCCTTGGTATACGCCATTTTCATCAACAAACTCGATTGGATCCCAGGCTGGATCGATGCCAACGCGTACCGTAACGATCTGCTTCAACCATTCTCTCTGCTCTACAGTGAGTTTCAGCAACTTTTTGTCGGATAAAGGTGGCTTGGGTATCGATATCCAGCGATTTAGAATCTCCTGCCGCTCTGCGTCAGTGATAGACCGCAATGCCTTGTTCAAAACGGAGACGAGTGGCTTCAAGGACTCATCGCGGTTAATCGCGAAACGTTGGTAAGAAGATCCTATTCCCGCATCACCACTGAAGTGAAGGTTAACCAGTTGCTGATCTTGGATGACCCACTGTGCCACTGCCCTGGTCCCTATATAGGCATCTGCTTTTTTCCAGGAAACAGCTTGAAGCGCCTCGTGGGTATTGAGTACCGGCAACAGATTTATCTCTGGATGTAACTCCTGCAGCTGACGCATGGTAGAAAACCCATCCTCAACGGCAACCACCTTGTCTCTTAGAGATTCGATATCGGACAGACCCTGACGGCTGGAACGCGTGACGATAGCCTTGTGCGTCTGCAAAAAAGGCTCTGTAAAATAGAGATCTCTCTCACGCGCCTCGTTTTTTACCACAGAGGCCGCCAGCGGCAATTCGCCCTCGCGCACCTTCTGCAGCATCTCTTTGAATGTCGGTCCGGGGTGTGTTTTGAATTCAATCCCAAGCCGCTCTGAGATCAGACTCAGGTAATCGGCGGTAATGCCTCGGTGCTCATCGTCCAGCATAAAATCGATAGGCGGCCAACTGCCATCCACCCCAATATCTACGATGGGATGGGCCTCCAGCCAGACAGTTTCCTCAGTCGTCAGATCAAGATCAGTGGATCGCTGCGAAGGCTGTGCAGCGTGAAGAGAGACAAGGTAAACCAACGACACAATGGCCGTGAGCGTGGCAACCGCTGATCGTAAAAATGAAGGCCGCGACATTTCCACTCTCTGTCGCCAGCGCAGAATTGCTCTGCAGCTGGGTATTGTTATGATTTTGCGTTATTCTTTCCTTAAACGATTATAATTATACCCTTTCAAACCGGAGACCGCGAAGGAATTAAAATCCTTTCAGGAGAAGATCTTCAGTCGCTCTTCCAATCTCACGCTTAGATCGGCAATGTCAATGCATAGGTATCAGTAATGCAGCGCCTGCGATAGGCCTTTCAAGTCAAGCGCCTGAATCGGAACATCGATCATTTGTGTCTCGATGTAACAAATGAATCAAAATAATTCGGCTGAACAATTAACGTCTGCTCAATAGATGTCCTTGACGACAAACTATATCGGTTACTTAGGGCCTATTGGATTCGTGTTGACAGGCCCTAGGCTAACCGAGCCAGAAGTGCAGGGCGATGTATCGGTGGCACTTTCTTGATCCCCCCAACGAAATACTCCCCCACACCATCATGGCAGAGAAGAATTGAGAAGAAACCGCCTGCGGATGTGACCAGGGCGATGATGTCCGTCGCTTTATTGGTCGCGGCGCGTTCAGCCACGCTCCAGGCGTCAGCGGGATAGAAACCGGTTGCGTCGTTTGGCAATGCAGCGCGGAAGGTGGTCTTTACCTGATTGTTGACTACTTGGTTTTCAACGGTGCCCATGTGGAAGACCCGCATACCGCCCTGGTAGGTTCCCCGGGCGATCAGGCAGCCGCTCATAAAGCCGGTCAATACATCGGTGCCCTGGGCGACATAGGCGGTGCGTCCCGGAATGTAGTCGAGCCAGTTGTGGGGAATTGGTGAGTTGAGGGGCATTTGATAGACCCTTGCCGGGCGTCTGAACAGCCCTCGTCGCTGCTGCTGGTTGCTGCCGATATAGCGCATGGTACTGGCGGCACTGACGCTCTGGACGATGGCACCGTTCTGCTGTTGCGCCACGGTATTGGGCTTCTGCCAGCGAATCTTCGCATCTGCAACGAGTGCATGTTCGATCATCCTTCTCCCCTTTTTATATTTTTAGTCCGCAAATGAACGCTAATAAAAGCAAATAGGATTTTATTCTCTACCAATAGAATAGAAGATAGACTGAAATCGAATGATTGTGGGGTGATTGCAACTTTTGGTCTGCTCGAACCGATTTTTTATTATCTGTATTGTTTGCGTTCATTTGTGGACTGAATAAAAAATCCACATTCACCAAACCAGCAAGATCAGGACGACTAAATTCTGTTCTGATCCCGCAATACCTTAACCTGAAACAGAGCGTTGCGCTCTTCCTCTTCCAGCGCGTTTTCGATGAACTTTATGGTCTCTTTGTACTGGGGGATGATGTTGTAGCGGAGTGCGTTTACGCGCTTCTGGGCTTTCCTCTGTTCCGCAATCAACCGGTTCAGGCTCATCGAGACCTCACCCATTTTCGCCAGCAGCAGGGAGGCCTCGCCGAAGTGTCGGCGGGTGTCGTCAAAGCTGGGATCGGTGCCCAGCAGGCCGACCGGGTTGAGGGGCTTCACTTCGCCGCTCACCGAAGGAAACTCCACCCCCAGGTTCCTGCGCGGGAGTACCTTTAACTCAAGCACCTGCTGTACACCGAGCACGGTCTGGTTGATCGCCCGGCTCCCCATCCGCATCTGCAGCAGGCTGAGCCAGTGGTAGGCGAGTTTGACCGCCTGATGGGCCTGATCGCGGATCTCCCGGTATTCACCGATCCGCTGATAGACCAGGCGGGTCAGTAACTCCCGTTTGCGTTCCAGCAGGCTATGACCCTGTTGCAGAAAGTTGAGCTGTCGCTTCAGCTGCAACAGGGTGTTTTTGGTCGGTGCCGCCTTGATGCGTTTTACGGTCATACGCTCTGCCGATGGTATTTTGCGATTTCGGTTTCATTGACCCGGGTGAGTGCCTGGGGTGGGAAGGTGGAGAGCAGATCCCAGGCCAGATTGAGGGTCTCTTCGATGCTGCGGTCCTCATCCTCACTCTGACGGACGAAACGATTTTCAAAGGCGTCGGCGAACTCCAGGTAGCGACGGTCCCGGGTTGAGAGCTCATCCGCGCCGATGATGGAGGCCAGGTTGCGGGTCTCCAGGGCTCTGGCGTAGAGGGCGTAGAGCTGATTTGAGACATGAGGGTGGTCTTCCCGGGTGAAGTCCTTGCCGATGCCGTCCTTCATCAGTCGCGAGAGGGACGGCGAGATGTGTACCGGTGGATAGATGCCCTGATTGTGCAGCTCCCGGCTGAGTACGATCTGACCCTCGGTAATGTAACCGGTCAGATCCGGAATCGGATGGGTGATGTCGTCACTGGGCATACTCAGCACCGGCACCAGGGTGATCGACCCATGGCGGTCCTTGATCCGTCCGGAGCGCTCATAGATCTCGGCCAGATCGGAGTAGAGGTAACCGGGGTAGCCCTTTCTCGCGGGTACGTCACCCTTGGCGGTGGCCACCTCACGCAGGGCTTCCGCATAGTGGGTCATGTCGGTCATCACCACCAGCACGTGGCGGTCGAGATCGAAGGCCAGGTACTCGGCGGCGGTGAGCGCCATGCGCGGCAGGGTGAGCCGTTCCACCGGGGGATCGTCGGCCATGTTGACGAACATCACCACGTTGCCCAACACACCGGAGGAGGCGAACTCCTCCTGGAAGAAACGGGCATCCGCGTAGGAGACGCCCATCGCGGCGAACACCACCGAGAAGCGGCTGTCGTCGTCGGGCAGTTTGGCCTGGCGGACGATCTGTGCCGCGAGACGGTTGTGGGGCAGTCCGGAGGCGGAGAAGATCGGCAGCTTCTGTCCCCTCACCAGGGAGTTGAGTCCATCGATGGTGGAGATGCCGGTCTGGATGAACTCTTTCGGGTAGGTGCGGGCTGCCGGGTTGAAGGCGGCGGCGCTGATGCTGCGACGCAGGCTTGAGACGATGGGGGGACGGTAGTCCCGAGGCTCTCCCAGGCCGTTGAAGATGCGGCCGAGGATCTCCGGTGAGAGGGCGATCTCCACCGGCTCGTCGAGAAAGCGTACCCAGGTACTCTCCAGGTCGAGCTCGGAGGTCCCCTCGAAGACCTGGATCAGCACCTCCTCATCGGAGCTGCGGATGACCTGGCCGTTGCGGGTGTTACCCTGTTGATCGCGGATATGCACCCGGTCGCCGAAGGCGATATTGGGCACCTTGGCCACGGTCAGCAGGCCACCGCGGGCGGAGGAGGCGGTTCGATACTCCTTGGCACTCATGCTGGCTGTTCTCCTCGTTGCGCGTATTCGGAATGGATCTCCTTGAAGTCGTTCAGGGCTTCTTCCCGGAAGGCTTTGAGTTGATCGATCTGGTTGGAGTCATAGAGTTCTTTGCAGCGCCTCAGGCGGGCCAGCACCGACATCTCGGAGAGCTCCTGTACCGGCACCCCAAGCTCAATCAGGTCGGCCCCCGCATCGTAGACCGAGAGGATCAGATCCAGCAGCATGAACTGCTTTTCCGGTGAGGAGAAGGTGTCCACCGGATCGAGGGCGCTCTGTTGCAATACACCCTCCTTGATCAAAGCTGCACCCTCCAGTACCCAGCGCTGGGCGGAGGAGAGGGCTTCCGGACCCACCAGATTGACGATGCGGGAGAGCTCCGCATCCCGGGCCAGCATCCCCAGTGCCTGGGAGCGTCTTTTCTCCCACTCCCGGTCGATGTTCTCGTGCCACCATTCGGCGGCGGTGCTGACATCCGCGGAGAAACTGTCGACCCAGTCGATGGCCGGGTAGTGACGGGCATCCGCCAGCTCCTTGGAGAGGGCCCAGAAGGTCTGGATGATCTCTTTGGTGTGACTGGTCACCGGTTCGGAGAAGTCACCGCCCGGTGGTGATACCGCACCGATCAGGGTCACCGATCCCTTGCCGCTGTCCATGGTGTCGACCCGACCGGCGCGCTCGTAGAAGGCGGCAAGCCGGGAGGCCAGATAGGCGGGATAACCCTCTTCCACGGGCATCTGGCCGAGACGGCCGGAGACCTCGCGCAATGCTTCCGCCCAGCGGCTGGTGGAGTCGGCAAGCATCACCACGTCATAGCCCTGATCCCGGTAGTATTCGGCGATGGTGATGCCCACGTAGATGGAGGCCTCACGGGCCACCACTGGCATGTTGGAGGTGTTGGCGATGAGCAGGGTTCTGTCCATCAGCGGCCGGCCGGTGTAGGGGTCTTTCAGTTTTGGAAAGCTGTCGAGTACATCCACCAGCTCATTACCGCGCTCACCGCAGCCCACATAGATGACGATGTCCGCATTGGCCCAGCGGGCGACCTGGTGCTGAACCACCGTCTTGCCGGCGCCGAAAGGACCCGGTACGGCACACTTGCTCCCCTTCAGCAGGGGAAAGAAGGTGTCGAGAATACGCTGCCCGGTGATCAAAGGCTCGACACCGTTGTCCCGGCTCTGGTAGGGGCGAGGCCGACGCACCGGCCAGCGGTGGTAGAGTTTCAGATGGTGTATCTCACCCTGCTGGTCCCGGACCTGGCCGATGCTCTCCTCCAGGTGGTAGTCCCCCTCCGGAGCAAGTTCGATCAGCTCCCCGGCGATATTGGGCGGCACCAGTATCCGATGCACCACGGTCTCTGTCTCCTGCACCTTGCCGAGAACCGCGCCACCGATGATCGGCATGTTCGGTTCCAGATTTTCCGAGGGTACGAAGTGCCAGGTCTTGTCCCGATCCAGGGGCAGGGGACTGAGCCCTCGCGGGATTTGATCGCCGGCCTTGAGAAACATCGCCTCCAAAGGGCGCTGAACACCGTCGAAGATGCCGCCGATCAGGCCTGGGCCCAGCTCCACGGAGAGAGGGTGGCCAAGCCCTTCCACCGGCTCGCCGGGGCGAACCATCTCAGTCGATTCGTAGATCTGCGCCAGGGCCTCGTTACCCTCCAGCGAGATCACCTCGCCATAGAGTCCGAGACTGCCGATGCGGACCTGCTCGCCGTTCTGCACGCCGGGCAGCTCGATGGTGACAATCGGGCCGTTGATATCTTTGATTTTGCCTTTTTTATTGGATGTCGTGTTCATGATTAGAGTGCCTGTCCGTCACCAACTGGGGGCAGCAGCCGTTCGACCAGCGCCTGGTGCACCTTACGCTCCAGACGGGTGAGTCGACCCTCGAAGGTGTGGTCGATCTGCACCCGCTGATCCGCGGTGGTTACCAGACATCCGCCAACGGTGTTGAGCGTCTCCTCCAGCAATTGAAATTGTTTACCGTCCACCAGGTTGTCGGTCAGTTTTTGCCATTCGGGTTGTAAGCGGCGAAGATCCTCCGGGTTGACCTTCACCAGCAACTGATCGTCGTCGATCTGTGCCGCGGCCTGTTTCAGCAGCGCCTGCAGCAGTTCGAAATATTGCGCTTTCTGTTTGCAGAAATCGGCCATCTCCTGTTTCAGCCGATCCACCACCACCTGCACCAGATTCCAGCGCATGTGATCCATCTTGCTGTGCAGCTTCAGCTCATCCGCCTGGACCTTGCGCAGGTAGGCCCGGTCGGCCTGGGATTTGGCCAGCAGGGTCTCCTTCTCTTCCCGCAGGTGGAGTTTGTCGCTGGCTTCCCTGAGGATGTTTTTGCGTCCCGCATCGGCGCGACTGTGGCACTCGCTGGCCATCTGTTCGGCGCGATCTAAGATTGCTTTTTCGAGGGCTTCGACCTGGTTCACTCGTGATCTCCTGGTTAACCGCCGGTGAGTTGTTTCAAGGTTTCGTCCAGCTCAGACTGAAAGTTGTCCGATTCATGCAGGGACGGCACTTCCGAGAGTACGATACGTCCCCCTTCGTTGCGGATCTGCTGCAACATTTTCGACTCCAGCCGGTTGACTGATTGTTCGATGATCAGCAGCGCCCGCTGTTTCTCCTGCAGCAGCTTGGAGAGGAGCTCATCCAGTGCTGCCGTGTCCGGATCGGTCAGGGTTTCGAATCCGATCAGACGGAAGCCGTCGCCTAGGGTATGGCTGCCGATAAAGATGTTGCGGACGTTGTGGCTGCTGCTCTCTGACATGGTTTCAAATCTTATCGAGCAGCAGGATACTCATCACCAGGCCGTAGATGGCGATACCTTCAGCCAGTCCCAGATAGATCAGGGTCCGGCCGAAGATCTCCGGTTTTTCCGCCAGTACCGCCAGCGAAGCGGCACCGATCGGTCCCACCGCAATACCCGCGCCGATGGTACTCAGGGCGGTGGGGATACCCACACCGATGATACCCAGGCCGAGGCCGATGGAGATCTCTCCGCTGGCTTCCACCGCCGGTTCAACGGCCGCCATGACATCCTGGGCGCCGATGAAAATCAGCGCGGCCTGGGCGCACACAAAGATCACCAGGTTCATGGCGATGGTGGGCTTGAACCAGGGTTTGGTAACTTTGGCCGGCTGCATCTCCATGACGATGCCGGTGGCGATCAGGCCAACGATGCCGAGTGTCATTACCGCGATAAGCCAGTACATAGTGTGCTCCTCTTGCTGTTTTTCAGTTCAATCATCATGCACTCCCGAAGCCAGGGTTTCAGGAGAGTGTCAAGGGTTTGAAGGCCTTGCCGTCGCCCGCATAGAAACGGGAGAAGCCCTCGTAAAATTCCAAACGCAGCACCTGGATGGCGACGATCAGCCCCTCCAGTACCAGAATGAATACGTTGCCCAATACCACCGTGATCCAGTGGCCGGTGTCACCCATCATGCCGGCCAGGGTGAACACCGCGATCGCCAGCGCCACATGGTTCAGGCTGAACGCCGCGACACGCAGGAAAGAGAGGGTGTTGGAGGCGTAGCCGGTGATGGTCTCGAAGGTCTCGATGAAGGCGACCAGAATGCGTTCGCCAATGGAGGCCTCCTGCTCGATCAGCTTGTGGGCAAAGATACCGATCAGGGTGAGGATCGCCAGGGTGGCCCAGAAGCCGCCCACCGACCCTTCCGCGTAAAGAGAATAACCGCTGCCCAGCATGCCGCTGTAGAGCAGCAGCGAGAGCAGGCCGTTGTCGCCGAACAGGGCGCCCAGCCGATCTCCCTGCACCAGGTGGTTGATGATGTTCAGCAGGGAGGAGATGACGATGAAGCCGATTCCCCACAACAGGGCCACAGTGAGCATGTAGAGGGGGTCGCTGAGGGGGGCGATCCACCAGGCGTGAAACAGATGCTCGAAGCCGAAGATGCTGCCATACAGGAGCCCGAACACCATCGAGGAGATACCGGCGGCCACCCCGAACGGGGTGAAGCTGCCCAGCTTGCGGCGCCAGATCAGCGCGGCGCCGAGGATCACAGCACCATGCCCCACGTCGCCGAACATCATGCCAAACATCAGGATATAGGTGAGGGCGAACAGATGGGTCGGATTGACCTCGCCGTAACGGGGTACCCCATACTGCATCACCAGGGATGAGAAGGGTTTGAAAAGGCGGCTGTGGCGCATCACCGAGGGTACGATGGCACGCTCTTCAGGCAGTGGATCACGGCTCTCCAGGACGAAGGCGTTGGGCAGTTTCTGCTGCAGAGCCTCTTCCACCTGGGCCATATCCTCGGCGGGTACCCAGCCCTGCAGGCGTGCCAGCTTGCCGCTTTTACGAGCTGCTTCGCCAAGTGCCACATAGGGGACAGCCAGGTGTAGGGTCTGGGCGGCCTGCTCCAGGCCCTGCAGCGCATTGGCCCGCCAGGCAACGATCTCCAGGTTGAGCTGTTGTGAGTTTTCATCGACCGCTGCATGGCGCTCCGCCAGTCGGCTCTTGGCAGTCTCCGGCTCGGTGTGCAGCTCCGGTGGGATATCCAGTGGTCGAAAGCCGGCGGTATCGAGGACCGATTTCAGCTTTGAATGCTCTGTCCGCTTGGCGCCGATGATCAGCACATGGCTCTCTTTCTCACTCTGCAGAAAGGGGAACAGCAAATAGCCGTCGAGGCCGATGGCATCCTTGAGTTGTTCCACCCGGTTGCTGGATACCACGCCGATACTGGATTCCAGGAAGGGTTGATCCTGCTGCAGTTGACCCAGGTCCACATCCAGATTGCTGAAATTCGCCAGACTGGTCTCGAGCTGGCTGATATTGCGTGACTCTTCGGTGAGGCGGCGTTGTCGTTCTTCAAAGTCGGAACAGGTCTCCCAGGCCTCGCCCAGCCACTGATTGGCCTGCTCCAGTTCAGCTTCGGTAATGGTGGTCACTTCGCCATCGAAGGGGGTCGGGGTGTAGCTCACCAGGGCGCTGATCTTGTCCAGCCGGCTCTTCGCCTGGTTGTACTGCTCGCGAAAGTGCTGTCCTGGAATCTCGGTCAGGGCGTTTTCCGCATAGGGACGGTTGTCCGGGCTGAAATTGTTGAGACCGGCCAGGATCACCGATGCGCCGGGCAGGTCCTCGTTGAGTACCTTGATGCTGATCTGTTTCATCGGCAGGGGGCTAAACATCAGCGGTCCCTCGGTCGGCGTGAAGCGGGTTGTATCGGATAAACGGCCGGACGATCATGCCGCCTCCTCAGAGGATGAGGAGCCTTTGATGCCAGAAACGGCTTCATCCAGCAGCTCGTTCGTCATACCCAGCAGCTTGCCCTGGATGATGGCGTAGAGACGCCAGATGTCCGTGTCCCGGCTGATCAGATAGCAGAGCGCAGCGACCACCCCGTCCCGACTGCCCAGCATCAGTTTGCGTAACTCATCGGAGACCCAGAAGTCGAGCCGTTGTCTGGCATCGGTGATGTTGGCGCTGCCGGCGAGCAGGCTGTGAAAGGGGTCGGGCAGCTGCTCGATAATGGTATCCAGCCCCTCCACATTGGCCAGCTCCATCAGTTTATCCCGCTGTATCTGTCCGCCGTAAGGAATCAACAGGTAGTAGACCTCACTGGGTGCAAACTGATAGACCAGGCGATAGCGCATCAACCAGAGGATGTTCTGCCGGTCCACCATACAGCCGATGGCCTTTTTCAAGCCGCGCTTGTCGCTGCAGTCGGTGATGTTGGCCTGGGCCAGCATGCCGGTGTAGTAGAGCCGGTCGATGGCGGCGCCGAGGGAGAAGTTTTCGTGCTGCTCTTCGTAGATGGTGCGGGCCTGACTGGCGATCTGGGAGTAGGGCCCCCGTTCGAGCTGGCGCAGCATCTCCTGAACGTTTTCCGCCTGCAGCAGGGCTTCATGGGGCAGCCGGATGTTCTCCGGCAGGGCATAGAGATTGTGGCGTATCTCCTGGATGCCCAGATTGTTCCACTTGCCCTGGATCAGGGTCTTCAGATTATAGAGCTCATACTTGCGTGGCCAGTAGAGTATCAGTCCCCGTGAGCGACCGCTCAGAGGCCGCAGCAGAACCTTCAGTTCATTCATTAGCTGCTGCAGCAGTTGGTGTTCCACCAGGCCGCTCTTCTGGCGGATTTCGATCTCCTGTTCGAAGATCGGCAGCAGATCGAAACGCTCCCCGAGTTGATGCAGGGACATCTGCTTCAGTATCCGGATATCCTCAGCGGAGAGCAGTCTGGAGGCGTAGATTCCGACCCGGGTCTTGAGGTAGGCCTGATCCCGTTGTGAGTTCATCGGTTAGGCTCAATCCTCGTCGGCATTGGGATCGATCAGTACCGCAAAGGCGGCGCTCAGCGCATCCTCTTCTCTCGCCTCGGCGTATTCACGCAACTGGGCGTGGCGTTCATCGAAACGTTTTTTCAGTTCGGCAATGGTCTGCTCGGCGCGACTCTCCGCCTTTTCCATAAAGCTGTTGTGAAGCTCCGGGATGCGGGTTTCGAAATGTTGCTCTTTGGTCTTGGCTTCCTGCAACGCCTCCTGAATGATGCGCTCCCGTTGCTCTTCGGCCTTGTTGTGGATCTGTTGTGCCCTGTTTTCGGCATCGAGTAAGCGCTGCAGTGACTCTTCCATTAACCCCTATGCCCCCATGGTTTGTTTTGACAGCAAATTGTTTTCAGAGGTTGTGTAAGGGAGACGTTTTTGGGCGTCTCCGAAGCACATAGATAGTGTAGTCAATTTGACCGTTCTATGTGGACTAATATCGTTAAGGCTTGGTTGAGCTGGATCATGAATTCTAGGGATTTTGTTATTTGTGCAGAGAGCGGATCTGATGCTGTGATCTGTTTACGCAATGGGTGAGTTGTTGGAGGGTTAATGAGTTGTGGTGATTGTTGTGCTCCTGCCTTCCCCCTCTCCCCCGGCCCCTCTCCCGCGAGGGGAGAAGGGAGCTATATGTGCTACTTCGATGCTTGATGTTTATATGACTGTAACGTAAGCATTCTGCTCCTGCTGTTCAGAGTTGTTGCTTTTCGCTGTTCTGAAACTTGTTGTCTGAATAGGAATATTCAGTCGACTAACCCCTGTTGGTATTCAGGATAGGGCGGAATTGATTAAGCCTTGGCGGTAGGCTGCAGGATCTCTATTGTCTTGGGTAGTTCCAGGATCAGCCTGCGTTTGATTTCATTCAGTTCAGTTTGGTTGTATGGCCGCCGTTGCTTGGTACCCCAAACTGTACCGGGCCACCAGGGATCACTGCTCTTGCGTCCCAGGATATGGATATGCATCTGTCGTACGATGTTGCCGATCGTTGCAGTATTGAGTTTATCGATGTTCTCGTCGGCTTTGATGAAAAGGGAGATTTGGTTGATCTCCTCGAACAGCAGCTTCTGCTGCTCGGGTGTGAGTTGGTACAACTCATCGCAACTCACCCTGGGGACCAGAATGTACCAGGGCAGCAGAGCATTGTTCATCAGCAGCAGCTGGCTCAACTCCAGCTCTGCAAGCAGATGGCAATCTGCAGCCAGTCTTGGGTCGAGGCTGAAGGATGGCATCTCTCTTTTCAGGCTCCACCATCACGGGGAATCAACTCCGGCTCTTGTCGCTGATGGCCCACTGCTTCGAGCTTCTCCAGGTAGGCCTGCCACAGCTCATCCTGGTGCTTTCCCAGATTGTAGAGATACTGCCAGTCGTAGAGCCCTGAGTTGTGACCGTCATCGAAGTGGATCTTCACCGCATACTGACCTATCGGTTCGATCTTGGTGATGGTGACCAGCTCTTTGCCTTTCTCCAGTTTTGCCGTGGCCGGGCTGTGCCCCCGGGTCTCCGCCGAAGGGGAATAGACCCGCAGGTATTCACAGGGCAGGGCAAAATGGGCGCCGTCATCGAAGGCGATATCGAGAAAGCGGCTCTGTTGGTGGACTTTGATATCCAGCGGACGTGGTGTAGAACTCATGTTGATATAAGGTCCTAATTTGAATGTCGTTGATGCGGCTTTTGATTCGACTCTTCTCACTCCGGGAGTGAGTGTCTGCTATCGATTGTTTTGAGATCGTCACCGGCAGATAGTTTCAATGGTTTGTCTGAATCCCGCTGAAGACTCAGTCACTGATTGTAGATGGCGGGGGAAGTGGTTTGGCCTCCGGCCAGCCCAAGGCGTGACGGTGGATCAGATTGGCGAACATTTCGATATGTTTCGGTTCGTCATTCAGGGCCGGGATATAGCTGTATTCCGCGCCGCCACCCTGAAGAAAATAGTCCCTGTTCTCGACCCCGATCTCCTCCAGGGTCTCCAGACAGTCGGTGGCAAAGGCGGGGCAGACCACCTGCACGCTTTTGATCCCCTCGGCCGCCCACTGTTTGAGGGTCTCATCGGTGTAGGGCTTGACCCACTCCTGAGCACCGAAGCGGGATTGGAAGGCGAGCAGCCACTGCTCCTCGTTCAGCCCCAACCTGTCGACCACGGCCTGAGCCGTATCCCGGCACTGATCCGGATAGGGGTCCCCTGCATCATAGTAGTCTTTGGGGATGCCATGGAAAGAGAAGAGCAGTTTGTCTGCGCCTCCGTGAGTCATTCGGTAGTCGGCGATCTGACTGCTCAGGGCATCGATATAGTCTGGCTCGTGATGGTAGCGTTGTATGAATCTGACCTCGGGTATCCAGCGCCACTGTTGCAGTTCAGCGGTGACCGCATCGAAGATCGAGGCGGTGGTGGTTGCCGAGTATTGGGGATAGAGGGGCAGTACCAGCAGTCGCTGAATATTCCGCTCACGCAACAGTTTCAGGGTATCGGCGATTGATGGATTGCCATAGCGCATCGCCAGCGCAACACTCACCTGGCCGGTGAATCTGTTCTCGATCGCCTGCTCGATGGCGTCCCGCTGCTGTTTTGAAATCACCAGCAGCGGTGATCCTGCGTCGGTCCAGATCGAGGCATAAGCCTTGGCGGAACGCTTGGGCCTTACCCGCAGGATGATGCCGTGCAGAATGATCTGCCAGATCAGTTTCGGAATCGACACAATTCTTGGATCGCTGAGGAATTCCGCCAGATAGCGTCGTACCGCGCCGGTAGTCGGGGCGTCCGGTGTGCCTAAGTTGATCAGCAGAATAGCCAGGCCGCCATCCGGCATCGAGAGTTGTTGTTTTTGATTCAGATATTTCATGGTGTATGGCATCAGTCCCGGTTGGCTGAGCGGATTCTGGCTTCTACCCGTGCCCGTTTCAACAGGTCTTTATTGTGTATTTCCGGATAGAGGGGCCAGAAGCGGTCGATCTGTTCCGGTTGCTTGACCGCCAATTGTTCCAGTCTTTCGCGACAGCCGCCACTTATATAAGGGAGCATCAGTAGCTGTGGCGCCTTCCAGGCAATGTAATCTTCGATCAATGGGGCGTTTTTCGCATCATAGCCCGATTCGGCAAGCAGTAGAGTGGGGAATTCGAGATCCGGCGGTTGGTTTTCGTGATACGGCACCATCTCGTTCTCCCCATTCCGATAGAACCAGGCTGTGCGGGATTTGGATCCGGCTCTGTGGCGAACCTCAGCCTCGAGAGTCGAGGCGTGTACCCTGGGGTTGTCACCGTCATGGTCGGGTAGGCCCCGCTGATTCAGATACGATGAGATGAAACTGCAATCGTCCGCTTCTGCCGCAATCCATTTGGCAGGACTGTCAGTCAGCGCCATTTCGTTTTCTGTGCGACAGCTCCGCAACAGTGCCAGCGGTTGTTGGTCGGTTTCATCCAGCAGCCACTGTTCATAACGGTCAGCCATCGGGAATGGCAGCTGGCTCAATACGGGCTGCAGAGATTCGATGAGCCTGTCGCTGGCGGCGATCATGGTGCGGATGTCGAACAGGGGATTGACGGGCACCTGTTTGAGTCCACTGGTTTCGGACCAGAGCCCAAAGGTGAAATATTGCTGGGCGCCCAGCGGGGTGTTGGCCCACAGTCCCTGGGGGGAATCGCTGAGTACCTGGATCTCCCAAACCTGGCCATTGGCACTGAGTGCACGGGCGGTATCAAGTTGGAAGACCTGCAGTAAACCGTTGAACGGGTTGAGTCGCCGGATACTGAATGCGCTGTTCGGAACCTGTTCCATCGCCACAGCCTACCGCAGCCCCGGAAAACAATCGAGGGCCGGGTTAACGGGCGGTCAGCATACCTCAGTGAGGCGCTCTATCGCTCAATCACAGCTGGCGGAGAGGTCCCAGTATTTCGGGGAGTGGTATAAGCGTGCCAGTTGCAGCTCCCGCTCCAGCTCCATCTCTCTGGGCAGGTGATCGCCAAAACGGGTGAACAGCTCTTCCTGATCAACGGTTTCGTGGCGCGCGATCTCCCGGTCGATATTCATGATTTCAAAAAAGTCGTCCTTGTTGAAATCGAGACCCTCCCAGTTGATCGCTGCATGTGAAGGGACCCAGCCCAATGGGCTTTCCACCGCATGGCCGACGCCGTTGCAGCGATCCACCACCCACTTCAGCACACGCATGTTTTCACTGAATCCCGGCCAGATGAAACGACCATGCTCATCCTTGCGAAACCAGTTTACGCGGAAAATGGCGGGTGGAGTGGCAACATTCTTTCGACCGATTCGCAGCCAGTGCTTCAGGTATTCCGCCATGTTGTAACCGCAGAACGGCAGCATCGCCATTGGATCGCGTCGCATCGAGGCCTGATTGATGGAGGCGGCGGTGGCCTCCGAGCCCATGGTGGCCGCCATATAGACCCCGTGTTCCCAGTTGTAGCTCTGAAATACCAACGGAAAGTTGTGGCTGACCCGACCACCAAACAGAAATGCGGTGATCGGTACGCCGTCCGGATTCTCCCACTCAGGATCGATCGAAGGACAGGCTGAGGCTGGTGCGGTAAAGCGTGCATTCGGGTGAGCCGCCGGGCGGCCGCAGCCAATCAGCCAATCATCGCCGCGCCAGTCGATCATGTGTTCCGGGGGATCCTCGGTCAATCCCTCCCACCAGATGTCGCCATCATCGGTCAGGGCGCAGTTGGTGAAGATGCAGTTCTCCCGCAAGGCGGCGAGTGCGTTGGGATTGGATGATTCATTGGTTCCCGGGGCGACGCCGAACAGACCGTATTCTGGATTGATGGCGTAGAACTTACCATCTACAGGGTTGGGTTTGATCCAGGCAATGTCATCGCCGATGGTCGTGACCTTCCAGCCCTCGAAGCCTTTGGGTGACTTGAGCATGGCGAAGTTGGTTTTACCGCAGGCGCTGGGGAAGGCGGCGGCGACAAAGAACTTCTTCTGCTCAGGTGTCTCCACACCCATGATCAGCATATGCTCCGCAAGCCAGCCCTCATCCCGGCCCATTACCGAAGCGATACGCAGGGCAAAACACTTCTTGCCCAGCAGGGCGTTGCCGCCATAACCGCTGCCGAAGGACCAGATCTCCCGCGATTCGGGGAAATGGGTAATGTACTTGTCCTCTATATTCCCGGCGCAGGGCCAGGGGACGTCCGCTTCACCCGGCGCCAGAGGGGCGCCGACCGAATGTACACAGGGTACGAATGCACCATCGTCCCCGAGGACATCGAGTACCGCCTGCCCCATCCGGGTCATGATGCGCTGACTCACCGCCACATAGGGTGAATCGGAGATTTCGACGCCGATGTGGGCGATATGGGAGCCGAGAGGCCCCATGCTGAATGGGATTACATACATGGTCCGGCCCCGCATGCAATCCTTGAACAATCCCTTGAGGATGGTTTTCATCTTTTTCGGATCCATCCAATTATTGGTCGGACCGGCATCCTCTTCCTTTTCTGAGCAGATATAGGTGCGCTCCTCAACGCGAGCCACATCACTTGGATGGGAGCGGGCCAGATAACTGTTGGGTCGCTTTTCAGGATTGAGACGGATAAAAGTACCGCCTTTCACCATCTCATCGCACAATCGGTCGTACTCTTCCTGTGAGCCGTCACACCAGTAGATCCGGTCCGGATTACAGAGTTGAGCGATCTCATCAACCCAATTTAAAAGTTTTTGATTGGTTGTGCGTGAAGCGCCATCATGTTTTCTGGTCATGGTGATTGTCCGACACTGTTTTTCGTTTGTTTACGAGTAGTTAACTGTCCAGGCTTTTGGCCTTATCGCGATACAGACAGGGGGTGGATCTGCATGGGTAATGAGCAGGTTCACCAGTATAGGAAACCAACAAGAAATTCGCTATCCATCTATAAATATAGTTTATAGGGCTTCATCTTTTCGGTTATCGAAGATTTTGGCCGGCTTGGAATTCTGTTGACAGGAGGTGAAACTTCAGAATCTTCGAGTTTTCCATCTTGGCTGTGAGGCTCTCCCTGCGCATCCGGCAAAAATCTGAAACTGACCGATCGAGTCACCGGGTTAATAATGACCCCGTTTTGCTCTAGAATGGCGCGGATCCACCAGCCGTCCAACCTGCTTCATGAATAAACAAAAACGCCAGGCCATCTTTGAGCGACTTCAAGCGGCCAATCCCAATCCCACCACGGAACTCAATTACCAAACCCCTTTCGAACTCTTAGTGGCGGTCATTCTCTCGGCGCAGGCCACCGACAAGGGGGTCAACAAGGCAACCGATAAGCTGTTTCCGGTGGCCAATACCCCTCAGAAAATCCACGATCTGGGTCTTGAGGGGCTGAAGCGGTATATAAAGACCATAGGTCTGTTCAACAACAAAGCGAAGAATATTATCGAGACCTGTCGTATCCTGATGGAGACCCATGGGGGAGAGGTGCCGCAGCAGCGTAAGGCCCTCGAAGCGCTGCCCGGTGTGGGACGGAAAACTGCCAATGTGGTACTGAATACGGCTTTCGGCCATGCGACCATGGCGGTGGATACCCATATATTCAGGGTATCGAACCGTACCCGGATCGCTCCGGGTAAGACGCCGCTGGAGGTGGAGAAGAAGCTGTTGCGTTCCACCCCGGAGGTTTTTTTACAGGATGCACACCACTGGTTGATACTGCACGGGCGCTATACCTGTGTGGCGCGCAAACCGAGATGCGGAAGTTGTGTGATTGAAGATCTTTGCGAATATAAAGAGAAGACGGAATAGAGGTTGGTTCGTCAATTGACAAAGGAGTCTGAAATGAAAACGATAACGATCCTGCTGGTAAGTCTGTTGTTCAGTGTTGGCCTGGCCCGGGCGGATGGCGGTTTGGTAACCCTGCCCAGTCAGTTCAGTTTCGAAGAGACGGTCAATCGCTTTGTGGCCGCCGTGGAGGGGGCTGAGCTGAAAGTGTTCAGTAAAATCGATCACAGTGCGGGGGCCCAAAAGGTTGGTCAATCCCTGCGCCCCACCCTGTTGATCATCTTTGGCAGCCCGAAAGTGGGTACGGCACTGATGACCAGCGATCAGCGGGCCGGCATCGATCTGCCGATGAAGGCACTGGTCTGGGTGGATGATCAGGCCAAGGTCTGGCTGGGTTACAATAATCCGGACAGACTGTTTGACCGGTTTGCCATCAATGATCGGGAAAAAGTGAGAAAAAAAGTGACCGGTGCGCTGCAGAAGTTTGCCAGCAAAGCCACTCAGCCCTGAGTATTTGATATCTGATGTTTAGTAACGATCGCAATCAGCTGCGCCAGGTCTTTTTCGAGGCCTGGCGAAAGCGCTCTGAAGGTGAATCCCTGCAGCCTCTGGAAGAGATGGTCGCAACGGTGATCCAACAACATCCGGAGTATCACAGATTGCTGAACGATCGGCAGCAGGGTCTTGACCGGGACTATCTGCCCGAGGGGGGTGAGACCAACCCCTTTCTGCATATGGCCATGCATCTCACTTTGATTGAGCAGGTCTCCACCGATCGTCCTCCCGGCATCAGCGGTTTATATCAAAGGTTCTGTCAGCGCAAAGGGGATGCCCATGAGGCCGAACACCAGCTTATGGAGTGTCTGGGGCGTATCCTCTGGGAAGCTCAGGTTGAGAACAGAATGCCGGATGAACAGGCCTATTATGAGTGTGTCAAACGGTTGATCGAATCATGACTGCTCAGCAGAACTTCAGCAACTGCACCCTCTGCCGGGTTATGCGCGGATTGGCTTTTGGCGGCATCGGTGCTGCGATCGGTGGCTATGGCGCGCTGTTTTTCGGGGTTGATCGAAATGAGGCTGTCTACTATGCGTTGTTCGGAGCATTTGCCTTGACGGTCTTCATTCTACGCAAGAGAAAACAGGATTAAGCTGTGGCTGTAATTGCCGACACTGAAGTGTGGGGAAGAGATATAACCAATCATCAGCGTACCAAACAGACTAAGAGAGTAGCTCCCCTCTCCCCTTGCGGGAGAGGGGCCGGGGGAGAGGGGGAGAATCCTTCAGCACCCTCCTATCTATAGATAATCCACAATATAAGGATTATGTTTTCATGCAGTGCGACTTATGCCTAATGACATAAATACGCAAGACGTTCACCCTCTCCCATCAAGGGAGAGGGGTTTTTAGGAATCTGCTTGGCGAATTATGAGTTAACGGGACAGCAGTGATGCAGAATAAAAAGACCATAATGTTTTGTGAAGGTAATATCGATGGCACAATCGGTGGGTCATACTACAGTTTGCTCTATCTGACCCGGGGTTTGGATAAAACCAAATACGTACCAGTTGTCGTATTTCATAGAGACAATGCCCTGATTCCCGAGTACAACAAGGCAGGCGTCAGAACCCTGGTCGTGCCCTCATTCGATCCGATTCTGTTTCAATCCAATAAAATTCCCCTGTTGAGCCCGATCATCAAGATCGTACAGAAACTGGCAAATCTGTTCGGCTATCTGTTTGTCTATGGCAACAAATATAAAAAACTGCTGCAGCAGAACTCGGTCGACCTGTTGCATCTGAACAACTCCATCATCCGCAATAACAATTGGATCGTAGCCGCTTCCATGGCAAGGGTTCCCTGCATAACCCATGAACGCGGTATCAATGATCACTACCCAGCTATCTCGAAATTTCTCGCCAAGCGTCTGAAGTCGATTATCAGTATCTCCAACTCGGTAACCGAAAGGCTGACCGAACATGGCATAGATAGCGAAAAGATCGTCACCATACACAATGGTATCGATCCGGATGATGTCAGGCTGAAGGTGTCGGACCAGGATATGCTGCAGCAGCTGAAGATCGGCAAAGACTTCAATGTGATCGGGGTGATTGGCAATATCAAGGAGTGGAAAGGGCAGGAGGTGGCTGTCAGGGCGATGCGCAAGGTGGTCGATGCTTTCCCGAAAACGGTTTGTCTGTTGATCGGCGATACCTCAAAAGAGGATATCTATTACCAGGAGAGATTGAAATCACTTATCACCGAGCTTGGGCTGGAGTCGAACATTATCTTTACCGGCCATGTGAAAAATGTGCCGGATTATCTCAACGTTCTGGATATCATGCTGCATACCTCGATCGATCCTGAGCCCTTTGGACGTGTCTTGATTGAAGCAATGTCCCTGTCGAAACCTTTGATCGCTTCGAACGATGGGGCAATTCCGGAGATCGTGGAGCATGGTAAAACCGGTCTGACCTTCACCCCTGGGGATCATGACCATCTTGCGGATTCCGTCATCAGTCTGCTTCAAGACAGGGACTACGCGGAACAGATCGGCAAAGCAGGATTTGACCGATTGATGGATCACTTTCATATCAATGTGAATGTGCAGAAGACAGAGTCGCTTTACGATGAGATCCTGAAGGAAAGTTGAGTGCCTTGTCCTGATTTACACTGCTGAATGTTTATTGGCGTCCATTCGCGGCCAATGGTCATTCCACACTACAGGTTTTTCTTCACCACCTGACAGATGAGACTGCCTTTATGCAGTCTGGCCTGCAACTCATCCCCTAGCTCAACGTCTGAGGCATCGGTGATGATGGCATCGGTTGTCGGACTGCTGACAATCGAATAACCCCGTCCGAGTGTGTTGAGTGGGCTCAGATTGTGCAGATCCCTGCCAAGCTGTGTGAAGCGGGTCTGTTCCCGGTTCAGGCGCTGGGTTACGGCACGATGCAGTCGTTGCTCCAGGCTGGTGGTTTGTTGAACCAAACGCTTGAGTCGTTGCTCCGGTGTCTGTCTGGCCAGGCGGGTGTGAAGCCGGTCAACACGCTGGTGCTTTTGCAGCAGGTTGACATGAAACTGGCGTGACAGGCGGTCGGACAGTTCGTCCAGACGCTGAGCCTGTTGTTGCAGGCGTCGTTTCGGGTGTTGGATCTGCAGACGTTTGAGCAGTGCTGAAAAGTGCTGCTGCAGCTGTTGCAGCCGCTGCTGCTGGTTTTGCTTCAAGCGTCTGGTGACGGCATGCAGACGCTGTTGCCACTCCAGTTGATCCGGTGTGACCAGTTCAGCCGCTGCCGAGGGAGTGGCGGCCCGTCGGTCCGCCACAAAGTCGGCGATGGTAAAATCGATTTCGTGTCCGATACCGGTAACCACCGGGATGCTGACTTCATGGATCGCCCTGGCAACCTGTTCTTCATTGAATGCCTGCAGATCCTCCAGGGAGCCGCCGCCCCGGCTTAAGATCAACAGGTCGCACTCCTGGCGCTGTTCGGCCAGTTTCAGCATCTGAACAATCTGTCTCGCTGCATCCTCGCCCTGTACCTGGACCGGATAGATGATCACAGGCAGGGCGGGAAAACGCCGCTTCAATACGGAGAGCAGATCCCGAACGGCTGCGCCTGTTGGCGAGGTAATCAGGCCGAGTTGTTTGGGCGGTACGGGTATCGGTTTTTTCTGTTCACTGTCGAACAGGCCTTCAGTCGCCAGTTTCTGTTTCAGTTGCTCAAAGGCAATTCGCAATGCTCCTTCACCGGCCGGCTCCATATGCTCGGCAATCAACTGAAACTCGCCGCGAGCCTCGTACAGGCTGACCTTGGCGCGGATCAACACCTGCTGCCCGTTTTCAGGGCGAAAGCGCAGCCGTTGCCGTTTCATGCGGAACATGGCGCAACGTACCTGGGCCGCTTCATCCTTGAGACTGAAGTAGATATGACCAGAGGCGGGTTGTGCTAGGTTGGAGATCTCTCCACTGACCCAGAGGAGCGGGAAACTGGCTTCCAGTACCGCACGGGTCTCCCGTACCAGGCGGGAGACGGAGAAGATCTCTCTTGTACCGTTATTGGCTGGGGATTGCTGATTCAAGCGATCTCTTTACTCAGATAGATTTCAAATTGATCCACCGGCAGTGGATGGCTGAAGTAGTAACCTTGGAATATTCTACAGCCTTTGTCACGCAGAAATTTCAATTGAGCATCGGTCTCCACACCGATGGCAACCACTTCGATATCCATGGTCTGAGCCATGGTGATGATGGTCTGTACCAGTTGTGCATCTTTCGGATCGCTGGAGATGTCGCGGATGAAGCTTCGGTCGATTTTCAGCTGATCCACAGGTAGACGGCGTATATAGGCGATCGAGGCGTAGCCGATGCCAAAACAGTCGATGGAGAATCTGACCCCAAGTTTTTTCAGTTTCAGGACCTTTTCCGTGGCCTCTTCAAAGTTCTCTACCAGGGTGCCCTCATGAATCTCCAGGGTCAGGTGTCTGGGATCGACCCCGGTATTGGTTACCAGCTCTTCTATCTGGTCTGCAAAGCTGGCCTGATGGAAGTGAACCGCACTGATATTGACGGCCAGGTTGAGCGGGCCCTGAAGCTGCTCAGACCAGTGTTTGATCTTTTGCAGTGCCTGCTTGAGTACCCATTCACTGATCTGCAGGATCTGTCCTGACTCTTCAGCAACGGTAATGAATCGGCGGGGTTCAACTTGCCCATGGTTGGGATGGTGCCAGCGCAACAGTGCTTCAACGCTGACCAGATTGCCAGCCAGGTCGACCTGGGGTTGATAGTTGAGTGACAGCTCATCATTGATCAGTGCGTTACGCAGATCGTTTTGCAGCCTGAGTTGTTGTTCTGCCGCGTCCTGCATACCGGGCAGGAAGAAGCGGATGGTATTGCGACCCTCCTCCTTGGCTCGATACATGGCGGTATCTGCATATTTGAGGATATCGTCAGCACTGGCGCCATCCATCGGAAAGATGACGATACCGATACTGGGGGTGATATGCAGTTCATTGTCACTGATGTTGTAGGGCTCCGACAGGGTCGACTGAATCTTTTCAGCACCTTGGCGGGCTTGTTGGGCCGCAATCTGTGGATTGCCGTCGAGTTCGCTAAACAGCACGATGAACTCATCACCACCGAGCCTTGAAGCGGTATCCTCATCCCGGATCTCACTGGTCAGGCGTTCCGCAACTTGCTGCAGTAACAGGTCACCGACATTGTGGCCGAGTGAATCGTTGATGGTTTTGAAATGGTCCAGGTCCATGAACAGGACGGCACCGCGGTGGTTGTGCCGGCGGCAGCGGGATTGAGCCTGACCCAGACGATCGATCAGCAAGCGTCGGTTGGGCAGGGAGGTGAGAGAGTCGTAGGTGGCTTGATAGGCCAGTCGGTCCATGGCTCGCATACGCTCAATTTCAGCGCTTATACGGGCCGCGATGATATCCATCACATCGGCCCAGTCAGGTGGCATGAAGAGGGGTTTGCGGGATACCACCCAGACAATACCGATCACCGTATTGTTGCGATCCCGGATCGGTGAGCCGGCATAACCCTGGACATCCAGCAGCACCAGGTCCTCATCGTTGGGAAAGAGGTCCTGAACTCCCTGGGGGAAAAGGCAGGCTCCCTGGCGGATGACCTTGTCACAGGGGGTTTCACTGATATGGTAGGCGAAATCCTCGATCACCCGGCCATCGATGATGTTGGCCAGGGATTTGACCTGATTTCTGCCTGCCAGTTCTCCGATATTCGCGCCATCGGCACCAAACCAGCGACACAGCTCGCGGGCCACATGTTCAAAGAAATCCTCGCCGGTGATGCCGACCATACTCTCCATCAGAGTGTTGAGGGTCTCTGCCGCGCGCTTACGCTCCGATATCTCCTGATGGGTGCCGCAGGCTCGGGTCGGGCGCTGGGTGATCGGATCGAATTCCACCGCTCCACCCGAACCTTCAATCCAGACCCACTGGCCGTTCGCATGTTTCATGCGGTATTCGACTTTATAGGTTTTGCCCTCTTCAATCCGCTGATTGATGATCGGCATGATCCGCTCCCTGTCCTTGGGATGGAGACGCTCCCGCCAATCGTCAATGTTGTGCTTCATGGCGGATGCTTCCAGTCCAAGCTGATCCAACCAACGTTGATTGACGGTAAGTTGATCGGTGATCAGGTTCCAGTCCCAAAACCCCAGAGAGGCGCCTTTGACCACCAGTGAGAGTTGCTTTTCGGTTTCTCGCAGATGGGAGACGTCTACCAGGGTTACCGGCATATGCCGTACCTCTTCGACAGAGTCCGATAAAGGAAAGCTGATCATAACCTGGATCAGTTGACCCTTTGCGGTCAGCAGCGGTACCTCGCATGTGAATACCGTCTGTTTTTCACTCGAAGCAATCAGAAACTCTTTGAAGGCGGTGAACACTTCCGGAGTGATGCTTTTCGGCAACCACTCCTGCAGGGTTCTCAGGCTCTTTACACCGAACAGTCTGAAGGTGGCCGGATTGGCGTTGATCACCCGGATCAGGAACAACATCTCGCGCAATTGATCCGGATGGATATCGAAATAGGTTCTGAGATCTTCCACACCCGAGTCCAACAGCTGATCCAGTCTGGCCAGGGCTTTTGAGCTGTCACCCTCGCATAATGCGGTGGCGACCCCATCGAAGAAGTTATGGTACTGGGCCTCGGTTTCAGCGAGTTGCCGGGTCTTGACCCTGACCCGCCATCTGAGAATTTGCGCAATCAACACCAGCGCCGCCACCAGGATGCCAATCGCAAAGATGACCTGGTAGAGCAGTGGAGGTTGTGTTTGCGGAGGTGTATGGGTTTCGAACAGTGTCTTGAGTCGTTGATGGTAGATCGAGAGTTCATCGCTCTTCTGGTTGGCGAGATGAAAGTCGAGTCGCTGCTTGATGGTATGCGCTTTGGGACTCTGTTGGGATATGGCAAAGCGGATATCCAGGGGGATCAGGATGATTGGACTGGGCACCGGACTATGGAAATGGCCATGGCTCAAGCCATACAGGCGACTGATCAGGCCGGCATCCGCACGGCCGCTGGCAACCGCCCTCATCACCATGTCATAGGTGGCGTATTTCTGGGTAGGGCACTCAATCCTGAATGAGTTGCAGATCTCATGCAGTCCATTTTTTGAGGTCAGGTAGATGTCATCCGTCAATACGGCAATCTTCTTGTCATGAAGATCGGCAATGGTCTGTATATCCGAGTTTTCAGGAACGTAAATCTGCCCCCAGTTGGCAATGATGGTCTGATCTGAGAAGAGGAAACGCTTTTCCCGTGAGTCATTGATCGCGATCGCAGGTAACAGGTCGATCTTTCCGGCAGAGAGTCGATAGAGCTGATCACTCCATGTACCGAGCACATAGCGCACCTTCCACCCCTCCTGGTGGGCGATCTGCTCAAGGATGTCAATGAAAAGTCCCCCCGGCCGTCCCATAGAATCGGTATCAACCAAGGGTGGGTTTTTGTAGACACCCACACGCAGGGACATGGGGGTATTGCCCAGCGCAATACCCCAGTTGATCAGCAGGCCTATGGCAAAAAGGAGGAAAAAACTCCAGTTAAACACAAATTTGTGCATCTGCACTTCCTGACTTCATTGTCCGATTCCTTAATCCTTAGCATAGCGCCAGAATCCTCGAAATGCAGGTTGCTGAGAGGATTGGCAGGTCGCGGTACGGTCAAGAATTCAATTCGATGGCTGGCCAAATTGAAAGGTGAATGAATCGACTGCCGGTCGACTCGCAATAGGGTGAAATTCGATGCCAAGAGGGTTTTAGAGCCGGTGATCAATCGATATTCCAGGCCGAACCCCTTACTCGGCCGTGAGGTGGCGCTGGAAATGGCCGTACACAAAGTCAGTTGTGTGTCCATGATGACTTATTGCGAAATTTTGTAACGTATTGAAAATTCACTAAAAGTGACTTTACTACGCGTGCCATTGGCTGCCGATTGGCGAAGCTTCAGGGGGTGTGCAGGGTTGTGGTGAACTTGTTGCAGGTTTACCGGTTAGACTGCAACTTCTATAATGCCCGGCTACTTCATCCCTCCAGCCGGAAAAAATGCTATGCGTGTAATCGAGGAAGCCCTCACATTTGACGATGTACTCCTGGTACCCGCCCACTCACAGGTACTGCCAAAGGACGTCGATTTAAGGACCAAACTGACCCGGGAGATCGATCTCAATATCCCGTTGGTTTCTGCTGCCATGGACACGGTTACCGAATCCAGATTTGCCATTGCTCTGGCGCTGGAAGGGGGTATCGGCATCATCCATAAGAATATGGATGCCACCACTCAGGCCCAGGAGGTGGAGAAGGTCAAAAAATATGAGAGTGGTGTGATCCGGGATCCGATCACCGTTGGACCCTACGTCAGCATTGGCGAAGTGGTTGAACTCACCCACTCCAGAAACATCTCCGGCGTACCGGTGGTGGATGGCAAGGAATTGGTTGGAATTGTCACCGGTCGGGATCTGCGATTTGAACGCAAAATGGATGATCCGGTACGCAATATCATGACCCGTAAGGAAGACCTGGTGACGGTCAAAGAGGGTGCCAGCCGTGATGAGGTGATGAGCCTGCTGCATAAGCACCGTATCGAAAAGGTACTGGTGGTTGATGATAGCTTTGAATTGCAGGGGATGATCACCGCCAAGGATATCCAGAAGGCGAAAGACAATCCCAACGCCTGCCGGGATGATCAGGAGCGACTGCGGGTTGGGGCGGCCGTTGGTGTCGGTGAAGGTACCGAAGAGCGTGTGGACGCACTGGTCCAGGCCGGTGTCGATGTGGTGGTTGTGGATACCGCCCACGGACACTCACAAGGTGTACTGGATCGGGTCGCCTGGGTAAAGAAGACCTACCCTCAAGTACAGGTTATTGGCGGCAACATCGCCACCGCTGATGCCGCGCTCGATCTGGTCAAAGCCGGTGCCGATGCGGTGAAAGTGGGTATCGGGCCCGGTTCGATCTGCACCACAAGGGTGGTTGCGGGTGTCGGTGTACCCCAGGTGACGGCGGTTTCCAATGTGGCCAAGGTGCTGGAAGGCACCGGAGTGCCACTGATTGCTGATGGTGGCCTGCGCTATTCCGGGGATATTTCAAAGATTCTCGCGGCCGGCGGCTACTCTGTGATGATTGGCGGTATGTTTGCCGGAACCGATGAAGCGCCGGGTGAAGTGGAGATCTTTCAGGGGCGTTCCTACAAGTCTTACCGGGGCATGGGATCACTTGGCGCCATGTCCGGCAAGGATGGTTCCAGTGATCGTTACTTCCAGGAGTCCAGTGAGAAAGAGAAGCTGGTACCGGAAGGTATTGAAGGGCGGGTGCCCTACAAAGGTCCGGTGGTGGCGATCATCTACCAGATCATCGGTGGTATTCGATCCAGCATGGGCTATACCGGTTGCGCCAATATCGACGAAATGCGCACCAAGCCGGAGTTTGTCAGGATCACCAATGCGGGTGTCACTGAATCCCACGTGCACGATGTAACGATTACCAAGGAAGCGCCCAACTATCGGCGTGATTGATCGTTTGTGATCCACTTTACCGGTTAAGTCTTAGCAGGCCCTAGTAATGACAACTGATATTCATGCCCATCGAATCCTGATTCTGGACTTTGGATCTCAATATACACAACTGATTGCACGCCGGGTGCGTGAAGCCGGTGTCTATTGTGAGATCTATCCCTATGACAATGCGGATGAAGGGCTCTCCGGTAGCAAGCCTGCCGGCATCATTCTCTCCGGTGGCCCAGAGACGGTCACCGCCGATGAAGCGCCCGCTGCACCACAAGATGTGTTTGAGCTTGGGGTGCCGCTGTTGGGTATCTGCTACGGCATGCAGACCATGGCCGCACAACTTGGTGGCGAAGTGGCGTCTTCCGACAAGCATGAATATGGCTATGCCCAGGTACGTGCCAGAGGGCACTCGCGCCTGCTGAAGGATATCGAGGATCATACCAGTCCGGAAGGCTATGGCCTGCTGGATGTGTGGATGAGCCATGGGGATCGTGTCGAGTCCCTGCCCGAAGGTTTTCAGGTGATCTGTGAAACCGAGAATGCTCCGGTGGCGGGTATAGCTGATGAATCTCGCGGCTACTATGGTCTGCAGTTCCATCCCGAGGTGACTCACACCCGTCAGGGCAAGCGTATCATCGAACGTTTTCTGTTTGAGATCTGTGGCTGTGAAGTGCTCTGGACACCCGGACAGATCATCGAGGACAGCATTCACCATGTGCGTGAACTGGTGGGTGAACAACAGGTGGTGCTGGGGCTCTCCGGCGGGGTTGATTCATCCGTGGTCGCTGCGTTGCTGCATCGTTCGATCGGCGATCAGCTGACTTGCGTGTTTGTCGACAACGGACTGCTGCGATTGCATGAGGGGGACCAGGTGATGGCCACCTTTGCCGAGCATATGGGTGTTAAGGTGATCCGTGTCGATGCGGAAGATCGCTTTCTCAAAGCGCTGCGCGGTGTCACCGACCCTGAACAGAAACGCAAGATCATCGGCAATCTGTTCATCGATATCTTCGAGGAGGAGGCGAGCAAGCTGGAGGATGTCTCCTTCCTGGCGCAGGGCACCATCTATCCGGATGTGATCGAGTCTGCCGGCGCCAAGTCGGGCAAGGCTCATGTGATCAAGTCACACCACAATGTGGGTGGTCTGCCGGAGTACATGAAACTGGCCCTGGTTGAACCTCTGCGCGAACTGTTCAAGGATGAGGTGCGCAAAATTGGCATTGAGTTGGGTCTCCCCTATGAGATGATCTACCGCCACCCATTTCCCGGGCCGGGGCTCGGTGTGCGGATTCTTGGCGAGGTCAAGAAAGAGTATGCTGACCTGCTGCGCCAGGCGGATCACATCTATATTGAAGAGCTGCACAAGCACAATCTCTATGATGAGGTGAGCCAGGCATTCGCCGTGTTCCTACCGGTTAAATCAGTGGGCGTTGTGGGCGATGCACGGCGCTATGAATATGTGGTCACGCTGAGAGCGGTGAAGACAGTCGACTTCATGACCGCCAAGTTTGCTCATCTGCCATTTGATTTTCTGGAAGAGGTTTCGCGCAGAATCATCAATGAAGTGTCGGGTATCTCACGTGTGGCCTATGATATTTCCAGTAAGCCGCCGGCGACCATTGAGTGGGAGTGACAGGGGTTTTTAACACGTTGATTTATAACAATTAAAATAACATGATCAACAATATAATCTACGTCATCAATGGTATTATTCATGGTATTTTCTGCGCTCTGTAAGGCAAAAAGAAGTGATACCATGAGAAGTAGATTGATGCTGTCATGGTATTTTATGGCGCTCAGCTGAGCGGGCATATTGATGACCGCTTTATGAGTCCCGGAGTGTGGGCAGGGTAGCCGCAGCACTCTATGCTAAACAAGTTGGCCGCTGGATTTCAGATAATCCAGTGGTTATTCGTCAAACACCAGTTTCATCTCGCTTGAAACTTTCTTCAGTCGTTTATCGCCTGTCCAGAGCCTAGCATTTTCCGCCAATGCGGTTGCAGCAAGCAGATGGATATCAATATAACCGACTCCCAGCCCCATCAGCTGATGACTTTCGATAAAGTGCAGTGCCTCTGCTGGAGTGGCGATCGGTGACTGTGGAAGGTCATTGAGCAGTCTGAGAATTTCATCGCGGTTACGCAAATTGCCGCATGCCAGTTCACCTACGACAAAAGGGTGTGCCAGTACCTGACTTTGAGCCAGTAAATCAGCAAGCCGGGTATCGCCGGAGCGCAGATGGTCGATCCAGATCGAAGTATCGACCAGGATCATTTTGCAGGAGCGGACTGGCGACGAGGTATTGGCTTCAGCTGAGGCTCGCTTCCACCCAGTCGCGCCAACCGGCGAGCGCTCTCTCGTTCAATCAGGGCGCGCAGTCCCTCTCGAACGAGAGCAACTTTCTCGCTCACCCCGGTAATCCGCTGAGCCTCTTCTAGTAATTGGTCATCGATGTTCAGTGTGGTTCTCATAAGTAATCCTCCTTCATTGGAAGGCATAATATATGACATCAAATGATGATAGTTATTATGCTGTGATTACGCAAGGGCGTGTCGTTGATTGGCGCCTGAGCTACAGTGAAAGCTGACAGAGCTTGTCAATTGGTCGCATTAGATTTGAATTAATAGTGATAATATAGTGACCATTTCTCAGCATGGTATTTTTCATGGTATTACCAATCAGTGGAAAAATAAGCCATTGAATATAAAAGATAAAAAAGGATTATTTACAATCGAGTGGGAGTGAGCGGCACTGGCAGGCAATGTCTGGCACTGGCTGACTCTATATCGATTGCCTACCTCATGTGGTGGCCAGGATGGCCGGCCGGGACGTGGATGCGGGTGGCTACCAGCGTCACCGGCCCGAGCAAACCCTTCTCTATCAGATCGTTGACGAGTATTTACCGGCATTCGCTGCGCTTATGGCAGCGCAGGGCAGGTAATTACCGGGTACCTGAGTAACGGGTTGATTCGACCCGCCAGACGGGTGATTTGTGCGGTTTCGCGGCGGTTTACCGGGAAGGAGGACGGTTCAGTGCCGGTGGGATTGGTCCTCGGCTATACCCGTGGCAGGGAAAAAAGGGTGTTAATATTTCCTATACGCCTAACACAGATTCAGGTGCGCCGTTCCGAGGACGGCTTGTTGATGAAACGGTGCAGGTGGGTATCCTCGCTCACCAGGTGACGCAACAGCCAGTATTTCAGGTACTGCAGGACCTCGTCGAAACTGGTGCTCTGTTTGTGCTCGCTGATCTCCAGTTTGCGCTTGGCGATGTCGGCAATCAGCCACTTGTGTTTTTCCCGGTGCATTTCATAGCGGGGATAGCCGATGTTGAACATCACGTCTTCCTCGTGATCGAAATGCTTGATGGCCTCCAGTGCGATCACGTCCAGAGTCTCGGTGATATCGATGGATTCGGGATCTTTTATAAACAGGTCGCTGAAGGCATTCAGGGCATCGATCAGTGCGCGGTGTTCATTGTCGACGGAGACTACGTCGGTGGAGAAGCTCTTTTTCCATTTGACCTTCCGGGCCTTGCTCTCCAGGCTGTGTTCGCTGCGGAACTTGCTGGGTTCGTCCAGCCATTCGCTGTGTTCGGGATTGTGCCTGGTGAACTCGATGAAGGCATCGACGGGCATGGGCCTGCCGGTCAGGTAGCCCTGGAAGTATTCGCAGCCGATATTCATGAGGAACGAGGCCTGGAAGGGTTCTTCGATGCCCTCGGCGACGACTTCCAGCCCCAGAATGTGTGCCAGGGAGGCGATGGAGGTGACGATCAGACGGTCTTCCTCGTTTTCCTCCAGGTTGGAAACGAATACCCGGTCGATCTTCAGGCGGTCCAAGGGAAAACGGCGTAGGTAGGAGAGGCTGGAATAGCCGGTGCCGAAGTCGTCGATGGCGATCTTGAAGCCCTGTTCACGGAGGTGTTCCAGGTTCTCCAGCACGGCCTCGGGGTCGTCTGCAAGGATCCGCTCCGTGATCTCCACCTCCAGTATGTCGCTGGGGATGTTGTACTCCCGCATGGTGTCGGCCAGTGCCTTCATCATCTGCCGGTCGTGGAAGTGGGTGGTGGCGAGGTTGAGCGACAGCGGTATCCACATGTCCAGTTCATCATGGACAGTCTTCAACACTTGGGCGGTGCGCACCAGCGCCCAGTGGAAGAATTTGTCGGCGAATTCACCCTGTTCCAGGAACTCGATGAAGTGGGCCGGCGGGATGATCTCCCCCGGCGATGGGATCCAGCGGATCAGCAGTTCGCCGCCGATGACCTGGCGGCCCTCTGAACAGATCTGGGGCTGGATGAAAAAATCCAGCTCACCGGCTTCCAGTGCCTGGTTCAGGCGCAGCAGGAACGAGGCGTGGGATGTGGCGTGCTGTTGGGCATCCAGGTGGGCGAGCAGGTGGGGCTCATCGATGGGAGTCAGTTCTGCCTTGAGACGGTCCAGGATACCGTTCACCGATATGGTGCCGGCTTTCCAGTCCAGGTGGGCAATGTGCGGCCTGACCCCGTCGGGGACACTGCTGTCCTTCCTGATGGCCTCGATCAGGGATGAAAGGGCTTCGGCCGGCAGCGGCTCCGTTGAGGAGTAGATACAGAGGACCTCGGAATTGGCCAGGCGGCAGAGCACGCTCTGCTCTTCGATGAGCTTGAAGTGCCCGGCTATGGAGCGGATGCAGGCGGTCAGATCCATACCGGCTGCCACAGATGGACCCGATTCCAGGTCCAGCAGGATGCAGCCGCCGGCCAGATTACTCGCCTGGAGCTGTTCGAACTCGACGATGCCTTTGCGATGATTCAACAAGCCGGTGGGTGTGTCATAGTTCTCGATGTAATCCAGGCGATCGATGATGCGGCGAATGGTCTCCGGATCGTGTACCAGCACGGTACGGGTCTCCCTGCCGGTCTTGCCGATGCCGATGACTTTGACCAGTACCCAGGACACCTGACCCTCTGCACTGGTGAGCTTGGCGGGTTCAAATTCATCCTTGGTCCCTTGGATGATGAAGGTATCATCCAAGTCACGGAATATTTGGCTTATATTCAGACCCTTGCATTCATCCTCGGCGATGCCGAGCAGTTCCAGGAAGTGGCTGTTGAAGCCCTTGATCTGACCGTCGCCGTCGATGGTGGCGATGGCCTCGCTGCTGGCCTCCAGGATTGCCGGAGCCGCACTCAACAGTTTCTTGATGTCAATACTCATTAGCTGATCTTGCTCTGTGTTGACCCATATCCGTTGAAATATGTGCTCACGAAATCCTGATTTATGAGCGGAAAACTGTTTGCCGGGATGGTGAACGGTTCAGTGCCGGTGAAATTGATCCTCGGCTATACCAGTAGCAGGGCGAAAAGGGTGTTAATATTTTCTATACTCATTTCGCAGTACCGTTAACTATTTGCGGCTCAATATAGCACAGCCACTTCACAACTCTCTGAAATGCATAAATAGCCTTTAACCCAACCCCGATCAATGAAATATGCGATACTTCATAAAATTATTAGATTTTATAAGCTTCAGTAGCGTTGATTTGCTATTTTTTTGAGATAACTGTCTTGATTTTTCATGGAGGGGTTATGCGTTTATTTTTTGCTCTTTTCGCGCTGATCATCAGTGCATCCGTTTCTGCTGATCAACTAAGAATCGCGACCTGGAATATTGAAAACCTGGGGACTTACGGCAGGGGTTCTGATGGCGGTCATGGTGAAGCTGATCTTCCTCTCCGCACCAAGGAGCAGTTGAACGATATTGCCGATTTTATCCGTGATGACCTTGGTTCTGATGTAATTGCCTTGCAGGAAATCGGTATTAGCCATGCCTATGGCCCTGTTTCTCGGAATACGCAACTTGATGCCATCGTTAAAAAGCTTGGATCAAGCTGGAAGTATTACTTGCCCCCAGTTCCCTACAATCATACGCCTGATTCCATGTATGTGGGTTACCTGTGGAATACAGAGAAAGTAAAGGCAATTGCAATCGCTCCCATGAGGGTTCCCCAGGTATCACTTGCCGGTGCAGCGCTTTTTCCCCGCACTCCAGTCATCGGTTATTTTGAAGCGAATGACAAAGACGAAGAAAGTGAACTGAATGACTTTGCCCTGGTAAATGTCAACCTGGCACCAGGCCAGCACAATGATGAAAATCACCTCATAGCCATGACATTGATTGAATATCGTCTGGATGATGCGCTCACAGCCATGAATATTAATGAGGAGGACCGGATTATTTTGGGTGACTTTAATGACAACCCTCAAAAAGTATCCGAAACAGGTACTCTGAAATACTCTCCAGCCATGTATTACCACATGGCCTTCAAAGGTTATATGGATTACGTGCCAGCAGACTTTAAAAGCACGCGTATGGACACCGAACTGGACAGCATTGTCGATCACGTGCTTGTCAGTCAAGCAGCTCAAAGGCATCTATTTGGCAATCGGGCATTTCTCTGGCTGCCAGAGAATGCTCCAGAATCGTTTGCTGAATGGCGCGAAACTTTTAGCAATCATTTCCCGATTTCGGTTGTTATGAATATTACCGAAGATGATGATGAAGATTAAACCACCACTCCAGTTCGTTGACCCTTTATAAAAGGTCATACTAAACCGATGGTTTCTTTTCTGAGCAAATCAAAAAGGGCTTTGGATTTACCCAAAGCCCTTTTTTTATAATGAATCTATTTTTGCAGATGCAGCAAAAGATATTCACTAGCAATACCATCAGCCACCAGCCCCTGTTTCTGCTGATATGGATTAAAGGAGTCAGAGACCTTTAATTTTGATCGAACAGGATCTCATTGCCAATGGCGATCAGGCCGAAGCTGTCCGGAGAGGATGGCCGCATAGCGGGGCGACAGTTGTAGTTACAGGACGTGGGTCAGAACGCCCCAGCTCAACATGAGATAGACGATCAGCGGTATCACCGCGAAGGCGAGCAGGGTTTGCAAGGTAATGATCGAGGCCATGGTCTCGGTATCGCCCCCCAGCTGTCGGGCCAGGATGTAGGCGGACGGGGCGGTTGGTGTCATGAAGGCGATCACCAGCGCGCCAGCGGCGGCCCCGGTGAGGCCGGTGAGCAGGACCAAACCTGCTGCGGCCAGGGGTTTTACCAGGAACTGCACCAGGGAAGAAGCCAGGGTCGGTCCCAGGTGACCGTGCAATGCCCTGGGCCGCAGGGCGGCGCCCACCGCCAGCAGACCGAAAGGGAGGGCGGCCCGACCGATGATCTCCAGGATCTCCTCACTGGGGCCAGGCAGACCGATGCCGCTCAGGCTCAATGCCCAGCCGATGAGACAGGCGATGATCAGGGGGTTGCCGAGGATATCCCGTGCCAGGCCACCCTTGGGTCGCTGGTGCCTCTCCCCCCAAATCGACAGGGCCATGATGCAGAGGAAGTTGATCAGCAGGATCATGAAACCGGCTGCCACCGCACCCAGGGCGAGCCCGGTGGCCCCGAACAGGGATTGGGCCAGCGCCAGGGCGATATAGGTATTGAAGCGCACGCCCCCTTGAAAGATTGAGGTAAAGGTGGGGCCCGAGACCTTTGGCAGTAGGCGATAGCCGATCACAAGCAGAAGTGCGCTCAACAGCAGCACTCCGACCACCACGCCGAGTATGGCCAGCCAGGGCAGGCCGTCGGTCTGCTGGCGACTCAGGGTATGGATCAAGAGTGCGGGAAAGAGCAGGAAGTAGGTGAGCCGCTCCATCCCCATCCAGGCCTCATCCGGGATAAAGCGTACCTGCTTCAGCGCCAGTCCTAAAAGGATCAGCGTCAGGATGGGCAGCAGGGCGGTGACGATGGATTGCATGGGTGGTGTGACTCTGCCGCTCAAATGTGGTTACGTAGACCCAGATTGTCCGGGTGGGGTTGCAGGTAGACCTGCTTCGCCATGTAGGGATCGGGATGGCGCCGAAAGTAGTGATGCTGCAGGCTGACCGGAACCACCAACGGCGTCTCGCCTCGATACTGTCTGTCGTTCAGCTTCGGGTTGTCGTTACTGTCGATTTCACGTTTCAGGTATCCATTGATGTGATGAAGGACATTCACGTGCCGTTTACGCTTGACGCCACGTTTGAGCGCCAGTATGAGTTCATTGATAACACATTCAGATATAGCATTGATTTCTTTGCTTGGTATGTTGGAAAGCAGGCATCGCATGGGTTGATAGGCGGCCTGGGAGTGGGCCATCAACAGATACTTGTGAATGGTGTGAAACTCGATCAGGCCGGCGGCGCTGATACCCTGTTCCAACAGCTGCTGCCAGCGCTGCAGGAGATAGCTCCGGTTGACGAAGTTTTTATGCAGCACTGTGTCGTTGAGCCGCTCCTCTTCTTTCACCGGTAACAGGGGCAGGCGCTGCTGCCCACCTTGGGGTGTGTCTCAGTCATACCGTAGACCTTAAATCAGAAACTATTTCAAGACCAGCGGTTTCAGAAACTCGGCTATCCCTGACTTCCATAGGGAATATCCGTCAGCTGATTAAAGGGGGGCAGTACCCTTTAATTATTGCCAGCATCAAGTTTCATCCGATCATCGACAAAATTCTGGCTTCCTGCATGAAGATCGGCGCATGTCCGTCGGCAACCGAATTGCTGCCTGAGACACGAGCCTCACCCGCATCGGACTGGTCAGCATAGCACTGGGTTTTTATCAGCAATCACAGCACGTCACGGCAACGTAGTGCAGGTGGCCGGTGATCCGTTGTCTGTTGGAAACCGGAGGGCCTGAAACTGAGCAGAAGAGATCAGAATCAGCGTGAATCCCAGGGTGTTAAATCGATTAAGACTGGATAGTCGGATGTTTCAGGCATATCCCGCTTCCAGTATTCTGCCTTGATATTCAGGAGGGAACGGTTATTCTGCTTATAGCAGACGAAGTTGCCTTCATTCGCTAACCTGGGTGAGCGTTTCCAGCGCATCCAGAATCTCTTGTGCCAATTCAACCAGACTGCGTCGTTGGGAGCGGGCTCTAGTTCGCAGCAGATCGAATGCGTTGGCACGGTTGAGTCGATGTCGTTCCATGAGAATTCCTACTACCGTACCAACGATCTTACCTGTCTCGATAGCCTTGATGTAGTGCTGTTCTTGCCCTTTGAGCTCCTCTGACTCAAAGGACTGCTTAAGTAACGACTCGATGCAGGCAATCAAGCTCGAAACCTGTTCATCCTGTCTGAGCAAGATGGCGGAATCTTCACCAGTCTCGTGCGAATGCAGCGGATCTGGCGCTTGCTGATGCTGGTAAAAGATGAAGGGAGAACCTGAATCCAACAGCGTATCCGCAAGATCCAACCCTATGCTGCCTATCAATCGATTATTGAGAATGACGAGGTTGGGTTTTTCAAGATTGTTCAGTCGTGCTGCGTCCTGTTTGTTGGATGCGGTATATACCCTGTAACCTGTGGTTTCCAGACTGCAGCGCATCGCCTTCAGCGAAGGCTGATTGCTATCCACAAGTAACAGTTTGGCCTGCTTGTTCATACTAAAGCCCGCCAAGTATTCATGATCGTACTTCCTGTACACAATATAGGACTTCGATGTTGACTTCCATGCCCATTCGAATTGTAATACTTTGCGGTATCAGAGTCGTTGATGTCTGTCATCAGCTTGTAGAATAGTCTCTTGAAAATGGCACTACTCATACACTGAGTTTATGAATGTGAAGTGCTTTTTATAGACCTCGAATATATCGAGGTGGTCATATACAACACTGTTCTCTGACGTCAGATGGGATCAAGGCAATCGGTTTCATCAGTCGTTTGTGCCTGCAATCTTCGTTGCGCTTCTTGTAGCAGTTGGGTCAACTCTCCGCTACTCACCGGGGGGCTTATATAATACCCCTGTGCCAGATCACAACCTGACTCCTGTAAAAAGTCGAGTTGTAGCTTGTCCTCAATGCCTTCTGCGGTCACCTTCAGGGAGAGGTCGTGACCCATGTTGATGATGGTTCTGACCAGTTGACGGTCGCAATCACTGGAACTGACGTCGCAAATAAACGAGCGATCGATCTTCAGCTTGTCAATATCGAATCGTTTTATGTAACTGAGTGAAGAGTAACCGGTGCCGAAATCATCAATGGAGATCAAAACACCCATCTGCTTGATGTTCGAAAGCACGTTGAGCGCCTCATGATTTTCAAGCATCAGCACACTTTCAGTGATTTCCAGCTCGAGTGAGGATGGGGGTAGTTTATTGGCATTTAAAGCGAGTCGGACATCACTGTCGAGCCGACCCTCAAGCAGTTGAATGCCTGAGACATTGACAGCGATTCGAAGGTCAATTCCAATCTGCTGGCGCCACTTTGCTAACTGACTGCAGGCAGAGTGGAGCACCCAACTGCCCAGATCATTGATCAGGCCACACTTCTCGGCGATTGGGATGAAGTGGTTTGGCGGAATGGCTCCGATTTCCGGATGGTTCCAACGTGCCAATGCCTCGATGGTGATAATTTTATTGGAAGTCAGATCAATTTGCGGTTGATAGGCCAGCTTCAGGGAATTCTCAGTCAAGGCTTTGCGCAGTTCATTTTCCAGAGTTACCCGCATCTTGTGCTGACTACCCATCTGCGGGGTGTAGAGCATGAAGCGGTTCTTTCCCGCCTCTTTGGCTTGATACATGGCAGTATCTGCATGCCTGACTAGATGCTCGCTGTCTGTGCTGTGTTCAGGATAGAGGCTGATGCCGATACTGGTACTGATATGGATGTCCCGCCGGCCAACACGAAACGGCTGCTGAAAGCAGTCAAGGATCTTGTTTGCCACATTGAGAGCCTTTTCATTATCCTGGATACCAGAGAGGATCACGGTGAACTCATCGCCACCCAGCCTGGCGATGGTATCGGATTGGCGCAGGCTGTTGGTCAGTCGATTGGCAACGGCATTCAACAATTGATCTCCGGTGGTGTGGCCCAGAGAGTCATTGATGTCCTTAAAGCGGTCCAGATCCATGAAAAACAGTGCCACTTTCTGTTTTTCACGCCTGGCCAGGGAGAGGCTCAGATCGAGCCGGTCCGAGAACAGTTGACGATTCGGCAGACCGGTCAGTGAGTCGTAGTAGGCCATCAGATGAATCTGATTGTGGATATCCTTGTGTTTACTCAGGTCTGAGAAAACCGCGGTATAGTGAGTCACATCACCACGCCTGTCGGTCAACGCCTCAATGGATAGCCACTCAGGATAGACTTCCCCGTTTTTTCTGCGATTCCAGATTGTGCCTTGCCAAACTCCATTTTGCTCAAGTTGTTGCCACATGCGCTCGTAGTAATCGGGGCCATGTCGGCCGGATGAGAGCAACTGGGGTTTCTGCCCTAAGGCCTCTTCACGGGAGTAGCCCGTAACTCGGCTGAAGGATTCATTGACGTCAATGATCTGAAGCTTGGCATCAGTTACCAGGATGCCGTCCTTGAACGCGCTGAAAATACGGTTTGCAAGAGCCGGGTCACTATGATTTTTGTTGTTTGAGAATTTCGCCTTGTTCTGTCTCTTGTCGGCGAAGCGCTTGGCCCATCGCGGCTTTGATCCTCGTTTATTCAACCCATTTTTCATATTCGCCGTCCATCGATCGCTACCATGCCGGTCTCAATGAAACAGGGGATTCTGGTAAATAATTACCAATATCTGCCCGTTCAGGAGCCTGCAGTGTTATTCTCGGCGGAGGTTGGGCCGTCTTTGTAAAGCACCTACGTGGCGCTTGTCGTTTCTGTATTGGCGGGTCAAGGGCCAAAATAGGTGTTTGATCTACGACTAGACCAACATCAGATTATCCTGAATCTATAGGTGACATTTCAAGGATTAGTTTATCTCCGATGGCTGATCGGCTGTTTTTTCAAACCAATCATTAGATTTTTTGCCTCAACTTCAATCGAAGACTGAATCATATCCCTGGACAGAGGGTCGATTCGCGCATAAAGCTCCTCTCAAAGAACCAAAGAACAGGGAGGTCCATCATTTAGCGTATATGGAAACTGCTGCCGAGGCTCTATTAAGAGAGAAAGAAGATAACCTAATACGGGTGCCTACTGTGTAATATCAATAAAAATACTTATAGATCAATTGCATAATAACGCTACATATAATGAGTGTCCTCAATTTCTCGAATATCCTCAGTAAATCAAAAGTCAGGTGTAACACTTACAGCGCGATATTACACCCAACCTATCCAATCGGTGAAGAATAGAAGCCATTTCACACTATGTCCATTGATATTCAATGACCTTCCTGGCTCGGCCGACACTATTCTCACTTGTTGGCAGAGAATCACGTGATTGATCAAGCATCTAATGGGAATTCAGTCACTATTAGCCTGATTCTGAAGCTCTAAGAATAATAGAGTGCCGGTAAAATCCAACTATAAGCAAGCCAGATAATCAGAATGAGCGGCAAACCAACCCGCATAAAATCCCAAAATTTATAGTTTCCTGCACGCATGACCAACAGATTTGTCTGATAAGCCATGGGTGTTGCATAACTCATATGGGCGCCAAACAGCATGGCAAGTGCAAAGGGCTCAGGGGAAAGCTGGAGTGTATTCGCAATACTGATCGCAACCGGTGTACCTGTTACAGCGGTAGCATTTTGTCATTAACAGGGCATTTCCATGCGCCAGACTGGCGACAATCGAGTGGGAGTGACCGGTACCCACAGTCAATGACGGGCACTGGCTGGCAACAGCAAGCATAAAGCATTCATCTCTATAGAGAACGAACAGTCGTTTTGGGCAGGACACGGGAAAGGGTTTGCTGCAGATTCAGCACCCGGTTGATAACACAGTTCTCGAATCAAGAAGCTACGGGCACACCGCTGCATGCCAGGTCGTCAAAATCGCCTGCCACAGCTTTGACCTGCCGTTTCAAGTGGTGCTTTTGCGCATCGCTGAGTTGTAGGACTATGGTATAGAGCATGTCGATCGTCACATCGCGATTATGATCCAGGCGCTGTTGGTAAACCGGGGTGCGCAGTGTGCCCGGGTTGGTCAGCAGTTCAGCGAATTCGCGCTGGAAAGCCTCGGGGTCATTGCGGGCGTTCATGATCTCCTGCAGGCGTGACTGCCAGCGCCGCCGTACTTCCAATCCTTGCAGGCCCAGTGGCTGGAACCGCCTGCTCCAGACGACCAGTAGCTGTTCCTGCCGCTCGTCCAATTCGCCGAACCAGCGTTGCAACTCCTTGCTCATGCGTTCTCGGTAGTCATCGCGCAACTCCTCGTCACTGGTGGCTTCGAACTCCTCCAGCCACTCGCTATTGCGTTCCTCAAAGCCTTCGAAGAGTTCCCTGATCTGGGTTTCATCCGCGGTGAGCAGGATAACACCCAGTGCCGGGCTGCCCTGCTGCAGGATGCCCGTCCAGGCCTGTTGGACATGATCGTTGAAGTTTACCAGTTCGGTCCGGATCAGATCGTCGCTTCGGAAGCGTCTATCGACTTCGCGCAACAGTTGCGCATAGCTGGTGACCTGGGTGCTGCAATGCCAGTGGAGGAAATTCTCGACGCCCGCTTCCAGCAGGCTGTCCTGGTTATCGGACAGGGGCATGTAAGAGCTGAGGTAATGCGGCAACAGCCAGTCGAGGTTGTTATAGGCCAGCTGGATACGACTGCAGGACGAAAGCAGCAGCGCCAGCAGGAGTGCTTGTAAAATTCGCAACAGCTGGCCCGGTCTGCTGCTGTTGCCGATACGGAACGGGTTGTACTGCATATCGCCTGCTCCGAGCGGGGTTATTGCGAGGTCTTAAGCGACATGCGATAACCGGCTGCTGTGAGTATCCAACCGGCCACCAGCGCCGCCATGATCGCTTTCATCTGCCCGATGGCAAAGCCGCGGCTGCCCGTGGCCAGCATTTTTTCCGGATCCAGGGCAAAGGAGGGCATGCCGCCAACGCCGCACAGGTTCCAGGCGACAACAGCGAAGCACAGATAGCCGGCGCCCTGCAAGTCCGCGCCTAGGCGCGCCTCGGGTGGCAGGCTGGCCCGATGCCTGCCCCAAAACCAGAGGGTTGCCAGCACCAGCACCAGAATAATGTAGCCGCCGGTGCCGAAAAAATAGGGGCTGGGTGCCCGCCCTGCGATTCCCGGCACCAGGATGGCCGACAGGGCGACAAACAGTGCGGTGATCGCAAACAGCAGGCGTTTTCCGGCTGCGGGTTCGCTCGCCATGAACATGCCGGTGGCACAGACAGCCATGCCCAGTGGAAATCCGAAGGCGAAAGAGAGAAAGGTCAGCCAACCTGTTGCGCCGTGTTTGGCCAGAAAGGCCTGGTCTCCCAGGCTGACAAGCTCGTCCTGGATGAAGTTTCCGGCGAGCACGCTGGTCAACACTACGACCAGCCCGATCGCGAAGACCCACTGTCCTTGATGTTGAATGTGCATGGCTGTGTCCCCAAACTGCAAATTTTCTGCAAGTATAACCGAATCTTGTGAAAAACTGACTTGCCGGTGCCTGGTGCAGTTGCAGGATGGCAGGGTGATCCAGGACTATAGCCTGTGCACGCAGACAGAGAATGAGCTCTTCCCATGATTAGCAGAGTGTTCGCTGAAGATATGGTTGCAGTACTGTTGATTTTCCGATGTGTCATCACTTGATGAAAAAGTGGCGTTTTCACACCCTGCATGCAGATTCGGCAAATGGTATGACACAGTGGGTGTTTATGAACTGGAGCATTTGCCTGAATTCTTGCAGATTGAAGCGCTACAAAAGGAACTGCACGATACGATCAAATCTATCAGTTCAACTGAAATACCAGGGTGATGTAGAAGGCCCTGACTAAGGCAATTGGATAAGTTGCCCCGCTGCCCCGGTAAATTGTGGTGTTGACCGGTTAACTTGGAAAGCAGTTTTCAGAAATAAACACTCGACCTTGGCAGGCTGTTTTTTCGGGGTAAATGCAATACAAACATTTATTCCGCTGACCAGCCCTTTTTATGTCTTTAATTCATTCCAAAAACGTGTACTCTGGTTGGCGGACCAGTTAGTACTCTCATTCAGGAAACGCTCTTCGAATTCCTTAGCAGCCACAGGCTGGCTGAAATAAAATCCCTGGAATGCTTGGCAGCCAAAATCGATCAATTGATCGAGGACATCCTTGTTTTCAACGCCTTCAGCCACGGTTTCCATGCCGAGTTGGGTGGCCAGCTTAATGATGGTCTCAACCACCGCAGCATCATTGGGATCATCAAGCATGTCATGGATAAATGAGCGATCGATCTTGATTTCACTGATGGGCAGACGTTTCAGGTAGGCCAGGGATGAATAACCAGTGCCAAAATCGTCAATGGAAAAGCGTACACCGGACGTTTTCAGCTCTTTCATCTTTAATGCCGTTGCATTGATATCATGCAATAACATGCTTTCAGTAATTTCAAGAGTCAGGACAGATGGGTCAGTGCCTGTTTGGCTGATGATATCCAGGATATTTTGCACAAAATTATCCTGATTGAATTGAACGGCGCTGACATTGACCGAGATGCGTTGAACTGCTTTCTCGGCATAGGTTTTTTTCCATGCCAACTGCTTGAGCAAAGAGTGGCGCAGGACAAAGTTGTTGATTGGCTGGATTAAACCGCTCTCCTCGGCCAGATGTATAAAATCTCCCGGTTGTATGATTTTGTCGTCTGCCTTTTTCCAACGTACCAAAGATTCCATGCCGACTAATTGCATGGAGCTGTCAAACTGAGGTTGGAAATAAACCTTGAACTGGTTTTCTTCAATAGCATGATGCAGTTCATCAAGCAGGTACATGCGTGCCTCAATATTTTTCTGCATGCTTAGTGAGAAGAATCTGAATGTATTGCGTCCGGCTTCCTTGGCTTGGTACATGGCGGTATCAGCCTGGCGTAAAATGTCATCGGCTGTTTCATCTGACGTAGGAAAGACACTAATACCGATACTGGTAGTTGTACGAATCTCATGCCCGTCAATCAGGTAGGGCTGGGCGATCGTTTCGTTAAGTTTATCCGCAACCTGTTTGATATCGGCTATCGCTTTTTCCAGCGTGTTGCCTGATTCGGATAGCAATACAACAAATTCATCGCCACCAAGCCGTGCTACAGTGTCTTCATCCCGGACATCTTTGAGCATGCGTTGAGCAACTTCCTGCAGCAGTGAATCTCCAACAGAGTGACCAAGCGTGTCATTGACCTGTTTGAAGTTATCCAGGTCGATGAAAAGAATTGCGCCGAGATGATTGTGACGTTTACAACGAGAGATGGTCTGTTGCAGGCGAGTCAGCAGCGTAAGTCGGTTCGGCAGGTTGGTCAGGTGATCATAAGATGCTTGGAATTTGATCAGTCTTTCCGCCTCACGCTGACGTGTCACATCTTCTATCATCAGGATATAACCTTGCAGTTCCTGGTTATCATCCCTGATTGGCGAGATCCTGGCGTCCAGGTATCGAGTTTCATCCTTGATTGGCAGGTTCAGTTGAAAACGATACTCTCCCTTCTCCTGCGCTATCTGCATGGCTGCTTTAAAACGGTTTTTGCTTTCAGAGCCGTGTCCTGCATGAAATATGTGGATGCTTTGATCTTTCAGCTGGTTGGGCTCCATTCCGAAAATACGAGCGGCTGATTCGTTGAAATAATTGATCTTTAGGCTGGTGTCTGTGGCAATTAAACCAATATTGACCGAAGCGCTGAGCACGCTGTTTAGGTAAGTGGTTTTTTCACGTAACCCATTTTCTGCATTACGCCATTCAGTGATATCGCGCCATATACAAAACAGAGCGAAATCATTCTCAAAGGGAATGCGCGTCAGTGATACCTCGATCAATAGCGGGGTGCCATCTTTCTTTAAATGTTGCCATTCAAATCTGTGGTAACCGGTTTTATAAGCCTGTTCCATCATGTCATTGGCTTTGTCGATTGATGGCTGGCCGTCAGGCTGCTTATCGGGCGACAAAACGGACGGGTGTATTTGCTGAAGTGCCAGTGAGCTTTCGTAGCCTAGAAGACGGGCGGCAGAATCATTGGCGATGACAAAGGTGTTTTTACGAATAACCAGCATGGGTTCTTCGGGGCGTTCGAACAGCAAGCGGTATTTTTCCTCACTTTGACTTAACTGCTCTTTTTTCAATCTGAGCAATTCTGACTGCTGTTGTAATTTCTTGTTTTTCTTTGAGGTAAGCCAGGTATACAGGATAAGGCTGGCAATCAGTGACAGGAACAGAATAACAATGGTCGATATAATGACTTGTTTGTAACGTCCATAAAAACCGGTTCGTGGATTTAGTATGGTTACCTTGTTAGCGATGGTTGCGGGTAATTTTAGATTAAGTGCCTGCAGAGTGGGGTCGGAAAAAATATATTCGTTTGGGCTTTTTGTAATTGGCGGCAGTTCTGTGATCTTTACCCCGTTTATAAAAGCTTTTACCAGGGAAGCTGCTGACATTCCCTGGGCCTTTCCGCTGGTGACATAACCTCCGAGTACGCCATCAAACAGGTAGGCATCTTCCATGCTGATGACAATCTCTGATCCGGAGGTAACGATCTTTTTTATCGTGTCGTTGAGTTTCAGGGTTGATCCGCTGTTATCCCGCATGGCACCGAGCGTAGTCAGTAAAACCAGTGGTTTTTCTACCGAGCTGAGATGTTTGGTGATGTTATCGATGTTGTTGTCAGCTAAAAAAATCGTTTTCGGGAATTGCGCTGTTGACAGTTTTTTTCGCAGTTCACGCTCGATCGCCTGGTAGGTGTTGGAGTTGTCCCCAACGATGAAAACCTGATCAGGCTGGCCGAACAGCTGTTGCACCAGTTCCAGGTTAGAGCCGATTTCCTTTTTTTCGAATACGCCTGTCTGTAATGCAGGATCGAGTTTTTCCTGTATCGAATAGTCGTTGACCCCGGAAAAAACCAATGGTGTTTCCGGAAATAAATTCACCAGGTGGGTCAAACCGAAATTCAGGCCGTTGTCATCTGTGACATAAATGACATCCGGTCTGAAGTCTTGGTATTTAATCTGAAGATACTGCTCGAACCAGTCGGCATAGCTGTTGTTGTAGTCGGTGCGTTTGCTATCCAGGTATTCAGTTTTGATGATGGTTTGTGCTGGCTGCTCTTGTTGCAGTCCATCGATAAAACCTTCATGCTGGCCTTTGGTCCAGGGGTATTCCTGACTATACGAGTGTATGATAAGAATGCGGCTGGCATCCGCTGCTATCGCCAGGATCGGGCAAAAAAATAGTAGAGTGGTCGCTAAAATAGAACCTGGCATGAAATATTTAGGGGGAAATAGCATTTTTGTTTCTGAATAAACAATAATGTTTTCAATCGTTCCGGTATTTCCGGTTACTGCCTGGCTCAGCCTGGGGGTTTTGAAAAGACTGAAAAGCTTTTAAATAATATGGTTATTAAATAATAGCAGACCTGCTGATACAGTTTGTATCTTCAATTTATTAACAGACGTTCTCCTGAGTGAAATCAATATTTGTTTATTCTTCTTCAGCCGCGAAGAGCTTATCGGCTCCAGTCACAACATCGGTCGCCACCCTGATTTGCCCCTGCTGGCTTTCGAAAATCTCTGGTAGATCCTGAAGGTGGGCAATCCCTGGATCAGGGTGGTGAAAAATCGCTTCAAAAACAGAGACATCTACTGGTTCCAAGCCTATGTTTCGCCGTCTATGAGGGAGAACACCCCAGCGGTTACCAGTCGGTCAGGCATGCGCCCACCCATGAGCAGCTAAAACGCGCTAAAAACCTCTACCAACTGGTCAACTGGAAAGAGGGCGGTAACGGGCTGCTGGGTAGACTCCAGTTTTGCTTCAACTAGGCCCAGCCGGCCTTTGACATCACGTCCGCCATCATCCTGACTGGGGTCGGAGTCGGCATCCTCAGCGGACAGCTTTCGTCCTTATATGGTCTGCTGTCCCTGATTGCCGGACTACCGCCGGCGCTCCTCATCGCACATCTGGTGACACGTCCCCTCGCTACACTGTGAAAAACTGCCAAACAATACGCAGACAACGATCTCCTGGAATTCGTCTACTCCGGCAGAGGGGACAGGTGGCAACCACAGTGGAGCATGCACTGCTGATGCAGCAGTCGAAGCTCTAAGCCGTGGAGGGGCGGCATCAATAGGTTGCCCAATCTCTGATGCAGGCGGTCACCTCCTCGACCAGTAGACTGGGGATTTCCTCTGCGTCGACAGGGTGTTGCGATACATTGACAAGATCTCTGAGCAGACCAACCAGCTGGTACTCAACGCCCCCATGGAGGCCACGAGAGCCGGGAAGCTGTTCGGTGGCAGTTTGGTGGGGAGGACGGAAGTTGTGAATCCGGTGTTTGGTTCTGGGATAGATAAGCGGTGGATTGAAACAAGTGGTGTACTTGCAATATCCGCTTTTCGCACTATTCCTAATGATTCGGTGCGTTCGTTGAGTATTTCAAAGTGTCCCCGATAAGCTCTACTGCAAGCGTTGGAAGTACAAAATAGGATTTATATTTTCAACTACCCTGGGAATAATGCCCCGAGGTATTCACTGTTTTGGCAGCTCCTGAGAGTATCTGAGGATATCCACTTGCTGTTGTATATTGAGTGCGAGTACCGAGATCATCTGCTCACCGGGGTGGCCGTTACGTATCTTGTGCAATACTTCCCACGGATTCCTGTTGGCTACGGTTCCAACGAACTCGGGCTTGTTGAATGTCTTGAAATTGATCTTTCTGCCCTTGGTACCATGACAGATAGCGCATAGGGAGTTGTACAGGGGCTTGCCCTTTCCCGGTGTTCCCTTGGCCTTTCCAGTATCACGGTCAATGTAGGCGTTCATATCCACTTGACCGCGGCTGATGAACAGTGCCAAAGCGGATAAGGTGTCATCGTCAATCATGCGCTGATCGTAACCATGACTGTCGCCACGGATGATCGCAGCGATGCTGTCGTGACTTGCCCCCTGCATGTCTCGTATACCCTTGATGCCCGTGTAATGAGACCCTGAGCCATAGGCTCCCTGGTTGCCAAGGTAGTCCCAGCCGTGGCATTCCTTGCAACGCCATGTGGTCAGTCCCCGTTTCTTGCCAGCGGCCGGGTAGAGGGGGTGGTTGTGGTGGAACTCCTGAATGCTCAGACCGCGCTGCTTCCGTTCTTTCTTATCAATCAGGTTCATCCAGTTGTCGTAGGCACGCCCTCCCAGTGCCAGATAATACTCCTCGTCTTCGTGTTCGGAAGTGGCGACAGCAATAGTCTGTATGATCAGTCCAATGCAGAACAAGAGTGTTGCGCTCAGTTTGATCCAGTCAGTCATGTTTCGTCTCCATCGTCCGGTTGCTGATCGCTATCTCTCGAGACTGCGAGGACAGCACGATTACGCCCCTGGTTTTTCGCCTCATAGAGCGCTTGGTCGGCCTGCTTCATGAAAGTATTGATGTCGCGGATGGGTTTTTGGCCAAGGGTGCAGGCCACACCCAGACTGATGGTGACCTGGAGTTCGTCAACCCGGGCCTGTTCCACACGGCGACGCAACTTCTCGGCAAACACCATGGCTCCCTCATTATTGGTGTGTGGCAGAATGATGCAGAACTCCTCACCGCCATAACGGCAGGGATGGTCGGTTTCACGGCAGGTGTTCATACAGAGACCACCCAGGGTGGACAAAACCCTGTCGCCTTGGTCGTGGCCGTAGGTGTCGTTGAAATGCTTGAAGTGGTCCACATCAAACAAGACAATGGACAACGGGGAATGGTGCCGGTTCGCCAGGTGCAACTGCTTCTTGAGGGTTTTTTCCAGGCTGCGCCGGTTGTAGAGGCCGGTCAGTTGATCATTGAAGGAGAGTTGACGAAGTTCGGATTCCAGGCGCTTTTGCTCTGTTACGTCCTGAATCAGGGCAGCAGAGCCAATGGGTTCACCGTCGCTACGGCGTATACGGGCCGCGTAGATCTGCAGTAACCGATCGTTGAATTTGAGGATTTTGCTATCCTCGACCTTCCCGTCCATTAGCTGTTGCAGCACGTCGGGTTGATCCGCAAGATGTTTGAAGCCCTCCCGAATGATTTGTCCCATACTTTTACCGAGCAGCCGCTCGGCCGCCGGATTGACCAGCACGACGCGGTCGTCGTGGTCAGTGACCACAATTCCCTCGCTGGAGCTGAGGATGATGGTGGTTAGCTTATCCTGTTCCCGTTGCAGGCCGGTATAGGTCTGTAACAGTCTCTCGATCATGCTGTTGAAGCTGCGTGCCATGCGGCCGAGTTCATCATTGCCAAGTACAGGCACCTGTTGGGTAAAATCACCCTCTTCAACCTGCCTCATGGCCTTGGTCACCGACTGGACCGGTACAATGATGGCTCGGCGCATCAGTGCCGCAGTAATCAGCAGCATAATCAGTAGAAATATTCCGAGGACGACTAAAGCGGTTTGCCAGGTCTTTTCTATTTCGTCATGGGTGGCCTGCAGGGAGGAGGTCAGTTTGATGACACCAAGTACTTGATCCCCCTGTTCATGGCAGCGATGGCAGCCCTCGTCATTGACGAGTGGTTTCAGAAAGGTTATCAAGGGTTCCCCATTGCTAGCTTGCTCATTGTATAGAACGGTCTGTTCTTCCTGAACTGTCCTGCGGAATTCAGGGGTTTCCGGGGCGATTACCTGTCGCTCGGTTTCCTCACCCCTGGGGGTGAACAGCTCCTCACCCTTGTTCCAGTTGACCTGGTGAATGGTGTTGTTATCAAGGAAGGCCTGCTTGCCGTCTGTTCGGAGAATTATAAATTCAGTGACATCTGGAGCTTCCAATAATTGACGGGCATACTTCTCGGCGGCTTCAGCGGAACCGGTGATCATGATGAAGTGCAGGCCTCTGTCTACGCTGTTCAACAGCTCCTGGCGCCCCTTGGTGTACTGTTCGAGAATGCTCTGTTTCTCGCTCCAGGTATAGAACAGCACCATACCGAGAAGGCTGACCAGCGCGGAAACCCCAACCACAACCAGAATCTTGTTTCCGATGTGATCCCGAATGAGTCGCACGATCTCCCCCTATTCTGCTTGTGTTTAATAGTAACTATACATAAAAATGTGGAAATTTCTTGAATAATGGCAACATGCGGATGATCCATTATTTGCTGTGGTTACATTCGGCCTGACTGAAAAACCCTTATTGATTCGATGGAGGGTCTTCGGAGCTCAGGATTCTCCGTCGGGCACGACTGATAAACGAATCCCGGCTTTTGTTGCGGAGTTGCCTGGGTGTATTCCCTGTGAAACTTTTATAGGCTTTTCTGAAAGAGGCTGCTGATTGGTACCCACATTTCCCGGCAATTTTCTCGATGTTGAGCGTGGTGTTTTTCAGCAGGTTGGTGGCTTCCTGCATGCGCCATGAGGTCAGGTATTTGACTGGCGGCATTCCCACGTATTCATGAAATTTTTGGGCGAAGGCTGTACGGCTCATACCAATTGTTCGGGCCAGATCTTCCAGGGTCCACTCCTCATTGAATCGGGTATGGATCAATTGCAGGGCGTGGCCAATTTGCGGAGTGATCAATGCCTTGAGGTAACCCTGTGACAGGTTGGCGGAATAACAATTGCGCAGCAGGTGCAGCAACAGCAGGCGCGCCAGGTCACGAAGTGCGATATTGCGCCCAGGGTTGTTGTTCTTCAGTTCGATAAGGATTGTGTCTATGACATGGGCGATGCCATCAGTCGTTGGGTTGTTGCGTGCATCAGTCAGCAGAACGATATCGGGCATATCATTTAACAGCAACTGTGCGGCATCCGATTCAAATTCATAAAAGCCGCATAAAACGCTGGTCAAACTCTCCTGTTTTATACAGTCTTTTGGTTGGTTGATGTTTTCCCTGTTCTGTGGTTTTCGACTATTTGCGAGTACATGGTGAGAATCATGCGGAAACATCACCAGGTCACCAGCCTGGATTAACCGGGGTTCTGTGCCATCCATGTGTACCCATGCCTGACCATTGTCGACGAGATAGAAGGGGATCTGTCCGGTGCCTGCAATATCAATGGCCCATTCTTCGCAATAGCTGCGGTGCATGAAAATTCGTGCCTGCAGATGAGTCCTGGTCAGAAAATGGGTTAATGCATCATCTTTGATGTCGTTATTGGGATCATGCATTTCCATATTGATTAAATGTACGTTTGGTTAAATAAAGTGGACGATGGGTATCGATATTTTCTGTCGAAATCATCACTGAAAATATATCATATAAAGCCAACTTAAGATCCTATGTGCAATAATCAGTTGACGGTTCCATACAAATTTAAAAAAAATTACGTTTCCGCACCTGTTACAGATTACGTTGTATCTGCATTAATAATTCAAAAAAAGAGGACCATTACATGAATAAAATCCCAATTGCCCAGTGGTCTGAACTAGGGCCGGAAAAGCCAGCTTATGCTTTAGTTGCTGATGTGGATCTGGTGATCGTGCGCTGGCCTGATGAGGAGCAGGTCTCGGTGCTCTATGGTCGTTGTGCGCACCGCGGCGCACTGATGTCGGACGGCCGCATCGAGGGCAACAATATTGTCTGCGGCCTGCATGACTGGGACTACGAATACAAAACCGGGATCAGCTCTTACAACTCATCGGAAAAGCTGCACCGTTTCAAAGCCTGGATCGAAGCTGGCCAGGTCTGGGTGGATGAAGACGAAATTCGCCAATGGACGCAAACCAATCCGCAACCATACAACCGTGAAGCCTACCAGGGACTGTATCAGGACATTCACGGCGCGCCAGAAGAACCGCATACCAAATACATCCAGCATCTGGCCGAGCACGGCCTCTCCAAGGTCGGTCATCATGGTCGTGTCGGTGCCATGGGCGTGCCGCGTGACCTGTTGCCCAAGTGGGAGGAGATCCAGATACTCACCGCGCAACTGCACAAGGTACCGATGCTCGATGACGATCCGGTCGGCACTGAAGTCGTCATCGGTCCCAATGCCGAAAAACCGCTGAAACTGGATCGGCCCTTGTTTGTGTCGGACATGAGTTTCGGTGCCCTGTCGGAAGAAGCCAAGGTGGCTTTGGCGATGGGGGCTGAAATGGCCGGCACCGGCATCTGTTCCGGAGAAGGCGGTATGCTGCCCGACGAGCAACAGGCCAACAGCCACTATCTGTATGAATTGGCCTCGGCACGTTTTGGTTATTCCATGGATAAGGTCAAACAATGCCAGGCCTTCCATTTCAAATGCGGTCAGGGTGCCAAAACCGGTACTGGCGGTCATCTGCCTGGCAGCAAGGTCAAGGGCAAGATTGCCGAAGTGCGCGGTCTCAACGAAGGTGAGTCTGCGATTTCGCCCGCGCGTTTCCCCGACTGGGACAACATCGACGAATATCGCCGTTTCGCCGCGGTAGTGCGAGATAATACCGGTGGCATTCCCATTGGCGTGAAACTGTCGGCCCAGCACATTGAACGTGATATCGAAGCGGCACTGCAGATCGGTGTGGACTACATCATTCTGGATGGACGCGGCGGCGGCACAGGGGCTGCGCCATTGATTTTCCGTGACAATATTTCCGTACCGACCATTCCTGCTCTGGCGCGTGCGCGCCGTTATCTTGATAAAAAAGGCCGTAACGATGTGTCACTGGTGATTACCGGCGGGCTGCGCCTGCCGGCAGATTTCATCAAGGCCATGGCTTTGGGAGCGGACGCCATTGCCGTGTCCAACTCGGCGATTCAGGCGATTGGCTGTCTGGGCATGCGTGCCTGCCACACCAACAACTGTCCGGTCGGTATCGCCACGCAGAAACCGGAATTGCGCAAACGTCTCAAAATCGAAAAAGGGGCCAATCAGCTAAATAATTTTTTCCGGGCTTCAACCGAGCTCATGCAGGTCATGGCGCGCGCCTGTGGCCATGACCATCTCAGCAAGTTCTGCATTGATGACCTGAGCACATTTGACCGGGACATTGCGCATCTGACCGGCATTGAATACGCGGGTGTGAAGCTGGACTGACGTTTAAAAAACCAAACCAAAGGAGCATGACAGATGGCGGACATAGATCTCATTTGGCACAAGGTGTTGAGTAAAGACGAGTTACCGGAAGGTCGGGTCACTTCGGTTACCTGCAAGAAAAAAACCCTCTGCATGAGCCACCATGAGGGGCAATACGGCGCGCTTGACAACAAATGTCCGCACCAGGGCGGCCCGCTGGGCGAGGGGAGTATCGAAAACGGCCTGCTGCGTTGTCCCTGGCACGGTTGGGATTATCATCCGCTGACAGGCAAGGCGCCGGGTTTTGACGATGGTGTGGAAACCTTTCCGGTGGAAATTCGCGACGACGGCATCTATGTCGGTCTGCCGCCGGAAGAGACCCACATCGGTACCGTTGGCGATCTGATGATGAAAACCATGACCAACTGGGGCGTCAATCAGGTATTCGGTATGGTGGGCCATTCCAATCTTGGTGTGGCCGATGCCCTGCGCATCCAGGAGAAGGCCGGCCGCCTGAGTTATTACGGTATCCGCCACGAAGGCGCGGCCGCCTTTGCCTGCTCGAGTTATGGCAAACTGACCGGCCGTCCGGCCGCCTGTCTGGCGATTGCCGGTCCCGGGGCCACCAATTTGCTGACCGGATTGTGGGATGCCAATGTGGATCGTGCTCCGGCACTGGCTTTGACCGGCCAGGTCGAGACCCAGGTGCTGGGTCCGGGTGCGTTCCAGGAGATTGATCAGGTGGGGGCATTCGGCAGCGTCGCGCAGTGGTCACAAACCGTTATGCATGACAGCAAACATACTGAACTCATGAACCTGGCCTGCAAAAGTGCCATTCTCAACAGCGGCGTGTCGCACCTGATTTTCCCCGATGAAGTGCCCAAGCGTGAACTGGACAATCCGCCACCGGCTGGCACACCCGAAGGTCGTTTGCCCTCGCGCGAAATCTCACCGCCGGGCGACGCCCTGCAGGCAGCAGTGGAGTTGTTGTCCAACAGCAAAAGGCCGGTCATTGTGGTCGGGCATGGCGCGCGTTTCCAGATGGACGCGGTGATTGCCCTGGCCGAACAGCTTAAGGCGCCGGTCATCACCACCTTCAAAGGCAAGGGTCAGATCGCCGACACTCATCCGCTGGCCGGCGGCGTACTGGGTCGCAGCGGTACACCGATTGCGAGCTGGCTGATGAATGAATCCGACAGCCTGCTGGTGTTTGGTGCGAGTTTTTCCAACCATACCGGCATCACGCAAAAACGTCCGACCATCCAGGTGGACTACGATCTCATGACGCTGGCCAAGTTCCATGCCATTGATGTGCCGGTATGGGGTGAGGTTGGTGTGACTGCCAGACTGTTGTCTGAGGCTTTGGCCGGTTACAGCGGTAGCGAGGACCAGACAGATGATGTCGCCACACGCTGGGCCATCTGGCGTGAGGAAAAACAGCGCCGCACCCTGGATGACCGTGGCAAAGGCATCAACTCGGCCATCCTGTTTGATAAGCTCGCCAGCAGCGCCGACAAAGATGCCATCATTGCCGTGGATGTTGGCAACAACACTTACGCGTTCGGTCGTTACTTTGAATGTGAAGAGCATTCGGTGCTGATGTCGGGTTATCTCGGCTCCATCGGTTTCTCCTTCCCGGCAGCCATGGGCGCCTGGGCCGCGACCCAGGAAGATGACCCGCGCTTCAAAGGCCGTCAGGTTATTTCGGTCTCTGGCGATGGTGGTTTTGGTCAGTATCTGGCCGAGATCAACACCGCAGTCAAATACGGCATGAACATCACTCATGTGCTCATGAATAACGGTGAACTGGGCAAGATCAGCAAGGAACAGCGCGCTGGCAACTGGGAGGTCTGGCAGACCAACCTGCACAACCCCAACTTTGCTGAGTATGCGCAACTTTGCGGAGCCAAAGGCCTACGCGTGACCGATGCCGCCGATCTGGAAGGCGCATTCAATGAAGCACTGGCCCACCCGGGGCCAGCCCTGGTGGAAGTGTTGACTGATGCGGAACTGGTCTGAGTCATGAATGAAGCCAGCCTGTTACTGGTGTTGCTCGGCATTGCCTTGTTCGCACTGTTTTCCGGGCCGATCAGCCGCGGCAGCCTGACACCGCCGATGACCTTTACCGCCCTGGGTCTACTGCTCAGTCCGATTGCGCTGGGTTGGATCAATCTCGGTTTGGACAATGCGGTGATTCACGCCATAGCAGAGATCACTCTGATTCTGGTTTTGTTTACCGATGCGGCGCGCATCAAACTCAAGAGCCTGTGGTCGGACCATGATGTGCCGATGCGCCTGCTGCTGATCGGCATGCCGCTGACCATCGGTCTGGGTATGGTGCTGGCGCTGGCCGTGATGCCGCAACTGCTGTTGCTTGAGGCGCTGGTGCTGGCTGTCATCCTGGCGCCGACCGATGCGGCCTTGGGACAGGCGGTGGTCAGTAGTCCCAAAGTGCCGGAACGCATACGTCAGTCGCTTAATGTGGAGAGCGGGCTCAACGACGGTATTGCCTTGCCAGCTCTGCTGTTTGTGATTTCGTTTGCCGCTGGCAGTCATTCTGGTGAACAGAATACCGTCTGGCTGAATTTTGTGTTGCTGCAACTCACATTGGGTCCGCTGGTTGGTGCGCTGGTTGGCTGGTCGGGATCCAAAGCCATCAATATGGCGATTGAAAAACGCTTTCTGACCCATGAATTTTGCAATATTTATTTGCTGAGCATGACGTTTATTGCCTACCTGGCGGCCGACCTGGTCGGCGGCAATGGTTTTATCGCCGCTTTTGCCGCCGGTGTGGCGACCGGTAATACGCTCAAGCATGTCAATGAGGAGATTTATGAGTTTGCCGAATCCGAAGGCCAGTTATTGAACCTAGTGATTTTCTTCCTGTTCGGTGTGGCACTGTTGCCGCAGGTGTGGCCACGAATCAGTGGCGAAATGGTGGTTTACGCCCTGTTGAGCCTGACGGTTATCCGCATGCTGCCGGTGTTTGTTTCGTTGCTGGGTAAACAGCTGCGCTGGGAAACCGGTCTTTTTGTGGGTTGGTTCGGGCCGCGTGGCCTGGCCTCGATTCTGTTTGTCTTGTTGGTGCTTGAACATGCTCAACTGCTGAACCAGACATTGGTGTTTGATACGGTGATTGTCACGGTTTTTTTTAGCATCATTCTGCATGGCCTGTCGGCACTACCGGGGGTGAGCCTGTATGCCAGGGTATTGAAACTCTGCCAGCGTCGCGGTGATGACATTTCATCGGAACAGGCCAGTGTCGAAGCTATGCCATTGCGACTCTCTTCCACCTTCAAGGATATGGAGGATGGGTCATGACCGGTGTGATTGAATCCTGGCTGGCCCACTTGCTGTTTGATTCAGTGCCGACGCTCAGGATTCTTTCCACGTCGAAACTTTGTGCCCATCTGCATGACGAAATAGACGCCATCCATGACTATTCACATAAACCCGCTGCAAACGATCTGGCGCGTGGAGCTTTGCTCTCGTTGCGGATCATAAGCCTGGATTTTGAGGAGCTGGTAGGAGACTGATTACTGTTATGTCAGGATTCAAGTCAAAACTCTATCTGTTGCTGGAAGCTATACCCCGCCAAAGTCGTGCACAGCGTATTTTTGATCTTTTTTTATCACTGTTGATCCTGGCTAATGTATTGGCGGTGATTGTGTCGACCGTCAACAGTTTTGCTGTCGAATATGAACGTTGGATTCATTGGTTCGAGATTTTTTCAGTGGCTGTGTTCACGCTGGAGCTGTTATTGCGCTATTGGGTGGCGGACATGGCCGGTGCTGAAGGGGAAAAATCTTCCCGCCTTAAATTCTGGGCCAGCCCGTACACCCTAATTGATATCCTCGCAATTGCACCCTTTTATTTCGGTTTTATTTTGAATGCCGATCTGCGTCTGTTACGACTGCTGCGTCTGTTTCGCGTTTTCCGTTTCAGTCCCTATTTCCGTAGCCTGGCGTTGCTAGGTAATGTGATTCGCCAAGAATACCGCCCTATGCTATCGGCTCTGACGATAATTGTTATCCTGATGCTGATTGCCGCAAGTGGTATTTACCTGCTTGAACGAGAGAACCAGCCGGACACCTTTGGTGATTTGCCCTCGGCTCTATGGTGGGTGGTGGTGACACTATCCACCGTCGGTTACGGTGATGCCGTTCCTCAAACAGGGTTTGGTCGGATGCTGGGCGCCGTGATCATGATTCTCGGCGTGGGCATGGTGGCCTTGCCGGCCGGCATGCTGGCTTCACGTTTTTCCCAGGTCATGCACAGCCAACAGGATCTTTTTCGCATGTTTGTTGAAAAACAGATCGAGAGGCAAGGGGCTGTTGATGAGATGCAGGTGGAACAACGCCGTCAGCAACTGTTCATCAGCCGGGCTGAGGCTCGCTCCATTATCGCCAACACGATTGAGGTGCTGCAGTCGCCGCTGAATTTTTGTCCGCATTGCGGAAAAAAACTACCCGATCATCAATCCTAAAAAAGGATATTACCGTGACAGCAACTCTTCCCTCATTGATTCTCGCCGACTGGGTAGAAACCCGTGATGCCATTCATCAATACGCCCGCATCATCGGCAAGATACGCGGCTTTTACATGCCCAAGGCAAAACACTGGTGGCATATCACCCTTACAGTGAATGCACATGGCCTGACAACGACGCCTTTTCCTGTAAGTGGTGGAACTCTGGAAATGCAACTCGATCTGATTTCACATCAGTTATCGATCTTCAGCAATACGGGATGGAATTGCGGCATCCCTCTTAAGGGAAACAGTGCTGCCGGGATGCGTCAGCAGATCACGCAACTGCTCGCTACTCAGGGCATCGATCTGGATGAGCAGCTGCTGAGCGCTTTTGAGGATGAAAGCATACTGGCTTATGATGCGGATACTGCGGATGATTTTCACCGCGCCCTCAGTTGGATTGATGTGGTGTTCCGGACTTTCAAAGGTGGATTGCGCCAGGAAACCAGTCCGGTGCAGTTGTTTCCGCATCACCTCGATATTGCGATGAACTGGTTTTCCGGCAGGCTGGTGCCCGGCGTGGATCCGGCCGACGAGGATACTGCGGATGAGCAGATGAACTTTGGTTTCGTCAGCGGCGACGCTTCAATAGATGAAGCTTATTTTTATGTTACCGCATATCCCATACCTGAAAACTGGTCTGGCCTGGCATTGTCACAAGGGGCGTATTGGCATACCGAAGGCTGGGTCGGAGCGATTCTGCCGTATGCCAGGTTGCTGAAAGCGAACGATCCGCAGGCCATGCTGCTTGAATTCCTGCAACAGCTGCAGGGCCATGGTGCTGCGCTGATGAAGTAAGTTTGTGTTAGGGCCTGTTAACAGGCCCTAAAGGAGTCGAAATGCAAGTAGCAGTAGACAAAAAACAAATCCCTGCTCGCGAGAAGTTGATCAATCGCTTCCTCGACGTGCGGACATACACCGAAACTTTGTGTCGTCCGTTACAGACGGATGATTACCAGATCCAGTCCATTATGCAGACCAGTCCGCCCAAGTGGCATATTGCCCATGTCACCTGGTTTTTTGAGACTTTTGTTTTGCCGCATTTTAATCCGGCTTACACACCCTTTAACCCGGTCATGGATTTTCTGTTCAACAGCTATTACTACACGCACGGTCAGATGCATCCGCGTCCGAACCGCGGACTTCTGTCAAGGCCGACCGTGGCTGAGATTTATGACTACCGCGCCTATGTCAATGAACAAATGCTGCAGTTGATGCATAACATTGATGACTCCCGCCGTGAGGAACTGGCTTTTCGTGTGACCCTTGGCTTAAACCATGAACAACAGCACCAGGAATTGCTGCTCATGGATGTCAAACACAATTTCTCGGTCAATCCGGTCAAGCCGACTTACCGCGACGATCTGAAAATACCACAGGGACAGAGCCGACCTGTGCGATGGCTTGAGCAGGCTGGCGGCATTCATGAAATCGGTTTTGCCGGTGAAGGTTTCGCTTATGATAACGAGACACCGCGCCATCAGGTCTTGCTACGGGACTATCGCCTGGCTAGTCGCTTTGTCACCAATGGCGAATACCTTGAGTTTATCAGGGATGGGGGATACGACGATGTGGCGTTGTGGCTGTCGGACGGCTGGGCCCTGATTAAAAAAGAAAATTGGACACAACCTCTGTACTGGCAACAAGGTGACGATGGCTGGCGACAGTTCACTTTGGGTGGCATGCGTGAGCTCAATGAGCATGAACCGGTTTGTCACCTGTCCTATTTTGAAGCCGACGCCTACGCGCGTTGGGCGGGTAAACGCCTTCCGCTCGAAGCGGAGCTGGAGCAGGCGCTGTCGATGATGCCTGTCACAGGGAATTTTACCGAATCTGATTTTTTACACCCGGTACCTGCATCAGAGCAAGGCCAGTGGTTCGGCGACCTTTGGGCCTGGACCTCGTCACCCTACACGGCGTATCCAGGTTTCAAGCCCCTGGAAGGCTCTATGGGTGAGTACAACGGAAAGTTCATGTCCAACCAGATGGTGCTGCGCGGCGGCAGCGCCGCAACACCTGCCGGTCACACCCGCGCGACTTACCGTAATTTTTTCTACCCGAATGAACGCTGGGCCTTTACCGGCCTGCGTCTGGCGGAGGATGCCTGATGCAGAACGTCACTTTTCATGATCACAAGCAGCAGGCTTTGAGTTTCCTGGATGCCGTCGTCGAAGGTCTGTCGCAGGAGAACAAAAGCATACCGCCGAAGTTTTTTTATGATGAGCGCGGTTCCGAGCTTTTTGACCGGATCTGTGAACAACCCGAGTATTATCCGCCATCGGTTGAGCGCAAGATGCTGTCCGAACTGTCTGCCGAGATCGCTTCATTGACCGGGCAGAATCGTCTGCTGATCGAACCGGGAGTGGGTAGCGGCGCCAAAGTGCGCCTGTTGCTGGATGATCTGAAGCCTTCGGCTTTTGTGCCCATGGATATCTCTTTTGATTATCTCAAAACCGTGGCCACTCAACTGGCGGCTGAATACCCATGGCTGCCGGTGCATGCCGCCTGCGTGGATTTTTCTCATTCCCTGCCGCTGCCGGATGAGGCGCCGGACAGCCCGAGGTTGGTGTTCTTTCCGGGCTCGAGCCTGGGTAATTTTGATATGACGGAAGCGGAAGCATTTCTCAAACTGGTGCGTGAAGTACTGGGCGAAGAGGGCATGCTTCTGATCGGCTTGGATACCAAGAAACCTGAGTACGTGTTGAATGCGGCTTATAACGACGCGGCTGGTGTGACTGCCGAATTCAATAAAAACCTGTTGCATCGCATGCGCGATGAACTCAAAATCGAGGTCGATCCCAGATCATTCGATCATCATGCTTTTTATAACGCCGCAGCCGGACGTATCGAGATGCATCTTGTCAGCAGACGGGATCAATTATTACACCTGAACGGATTTTGCTTTGAATTTGAGCAGGGTGAGTCGCTGCATACGGAGAATTCCTATAAATACGAACCGGAGGAGTTCCTGGACCTGGCATCAAAGGCGGGTATGGTTACGGTAAGACACTGGTTGGCGGAAGAGGGTTTGTTCGGCATCTACCTACTTGAAACTACTGCGCTCGGGTAGGGATGAGGTTTCAAATCTGCACCTCATGCTGTTTGCACGGGGAGCCAAATCCTATCTTTTTGCAGTGACGAGCAGATTTGGTTCTCGACTCAATAGGTAGTCGGCTGGACGTGCAGATGCCGATCTGCTTGTGGATCTGATCCGTGCCGGTGCGTCTGTGCAGCAATTTTCGCTGGCACCATATAGAGATATCCATGTCGGACGCCGGGCTGAGCGATAGTCGCATTGGCGAAATGTTCGCAAGATTGAAACAGCCACCCAGCATGAACGCTGCGATATCACTACCGTACCTGTCCTTCAGATATATCCTCATTCGCCTATATTCTTCATATCAGCACTTTCTAATGCAATGTGCCCAGCACCCTTCTCCCTTGAAGCCCCTAAGGGCTGGAGTGTTACCAAATTCGCCTTGGAGCACCGAAGCTCTATTGTCTTAATGCTTGCCAGAAGCATTAAGATTACACTCTCTTTGTGGGGTGATTTGGGATCTGCAGATGTTCGCACAACTCTGTCATTGGCATAACCAAACCGAATCTGCTTCTGGAGTCTCATCGCTAGATTCTATTCGACGATACAACGAGCGTCCGGCCCGTTATACTACTTCGAAATCTGAACATCCATTTCATCAGGAAACATCCGAATGTCTGAAAACTTTAAAGAAAGTGCACTGAGATACCACGTCAGTCCGGTACCTGGAAAGCTGGCAATACAAGCGACCAAACCGCTTTCCAACAAGCGTGATCTCTCAAGAGCCTATTCACCGGGCGTGGCCTATGCCTGTGAGGCGATTGTCGAGGATGAGAGTCAGGCTGCGAGGATGACCGCGCGTGGAAACCTGGTGGGTGTTGTATCCAATGGTACCGCAGTGCTGGGCTTGGGCAATATCGGTCCGTTGGCCTCAAAACCGGTGATGGAAGGTAAGGCGGTACTGTTCAAGAAGTTTGCCAATATCGATGTGTTCGACATCGAGGTCAATGAGAGTGATGTTGACCGTCTGGTCGATATCGTTGCGGCCCTCGAGCCAACCTTTGGTGGTATCAACCTTGAGGATATCAAGGCGCCCGAGTGCTTTCTGGTGGAGCAAAAGTTGCGTGAACGGATGAGCATTCCGGTTTTTCATGATGACCAACATGGTACAGCGATTGTTGCGGCGGCGGCGGTATACAACGGTTTAAGACTGGTAGACAAAAAGATTGAAGAGATAAAACTGGTGGTCTCTGGAAGTGGCGCGGCCAGTATTGCCTGTGTCGATCTGCTGGTCAGTATGGGTATGCAGAAAGATAACGTCACCTTGATCGACCGCAGTGGTGTCATTTACCAGGGGAGGGAGTCCGGCATGAACCCCTGGAAAGAGAAGTATGCCCGTGAGACAGAGATGCGAACACTGGATGATGCCATCGATGGCGCTGATCTGTTCATGGGGCTTTCCGGACCGGGAGTGCTGACTCAGGAGATGGTAAAGAAAATGGCCGAGCGGCCATTGATTCTGGCGATGGCCAACCCGGAACCTGAGATCAGGCCGGAACTGGCGAAGGAAGTTCGCCCTGATGCGATCCTGGCCACCGGTCGATCGGACTACCCGAACCAGGTCAATAATGTGCTCTGTTTTCCTTTTATTTTTCGTGGTGCGCTGGATTGTGGTGCGAAAACGATCAACGAGGAGATGAAGCAGGCTTGTGTTAAGTCGATAGCCGATCTGGCGATGAAGGAGGCAACTGACGTGGTTGCCGAAGCCTACTTAGGGGAAGAGCTCAAGTTTGGTCCAGATTATCTTATTCCCAAACCTTTCGATCCACGGTTGATTGAAGAAGTGCCGGTTGCCGTGGTTCGTGCAGCGATGGAGAGTGGTGTAGCGACCAGACCGATCGAGGATCTGGATGCTTATCGTAAGTCGTTACATGAGTTTGTGAATGCCTCCGGCTTATTCATGCAACCCATGATTGAAGCTGCCAAAAAGGGACCCAAGCGTCGACTGGTCTATGCGGAAGGAGAAAACGATGATGTATTGATGTCGATGCAGGCCATCGTCGATGAAGGTGTTGCAACCCCCATCCTGATTGCTCGCCCAGAAATCGTGAAGCAGAAGATGGATCGTCTCGGCTTACGCTTTACTCTCGGTGAGGATGTGATGGTGTTTAATCCCAACGATTGTGATCAGCATGATCGCTATTGGCAGCACTATCATGATCGAGTCGGGCGAAATGGCGTAGACGTGGAGGCGGCACGCAACGAAGTCCGCAACAATCCGACTGCTTTGGCATCGGTAATGGTTTCGATGGGTGAAGCAGAAGGCATGATCTGCGGCAAAGTACGTCGTTTTGATAGCCATTTCAAAACGATTCACAAGGTGTTAGGCACTGACAGCAAAAACCAGCGTGCCTCCACGGTATGCGCATTGCTGCTGCCCAGCGGTCCCCTGTTCCTGGCCGATGCCTTCCTCAATCTCGATCCCGACGCTGAAGAACTTGTGTCCATTACAGAATCCGGGATCGAATTCGTACGTCATTTCGGCATCGAACCGAAGGTGGCGCTACTGTCACACTCCAATTTTGGATCTTCACGCGGTGGTTCAGCGCACAAGATGCGCGATGCGGCCAAAATTCTGAGACAAAAACATCCGGATGTGGAAGTCGATGGTGAAATGCATGCTTTGACGGCGATGAATGAGGAACTTCGCAAACGTATCCTGCCGGGTGCCAATCTGACGGGGGCGGCCAACTTGTTGATCATGCCGAATCTCGATGCGGCAAATATCGCTCTTGGATTGATTCGCTCGCTGACCGATGCATTATTGGTTGGGCCGTTCCTGAATGGCATCAGCAAGCCGGCTCACATTGTGATTCCTTCGGTAACAGCACGCGGGATCTTCAATATGAGTGCGATTACAGCAGCGGATGTTGAACGCTATTGCGAGATCAATATCAGTTCAACCTGATTCTGAATCGGCTTTTTGATTAACATAGGGCACCTGGTGAGTTGGGAAAAACCGGTGTCCTATGATTATGACGCTGTGGCGGAGTTTGCTGGGTGAACCTGGGAGATATATCCGTTAACTTTGCCATTCCGAACTAACTAAAAAAATCAAGAACCTGATATGCAGGTTCACAGATCCATTTTCAGTTTTCTACCTCCAGTTATCGAGAAACCTTCACGTACATAGAAAGCCAGGGTTTTGTCAAACTGTGGGAGCGGGGGTGTTGTGACCTCCAGGCGACTCCAGCCTTTCGAAGCGGCGAATTCTTTTGCGTGTGATAGTAGCCGTAGTCCAACCTTGTTCGAACGGTAGTCAGGTCGTACATAGAGCTCCGGTATAGTGCCGAAGGTGCCTCCAGCATAGAGTGCGTAACTTTCATACAGCGTTAGTAGTCCAATACTTTCACTCTGCTCGTTACGTGCAGTGAACACAAAATACTTTTTCTGCTCGATAAGATCCTTGAGTTTTAAAGATGTCTCTTCAAGGTCATAATTGAATGCTTGAACGCCAATGGCGTGGGTGATTTCAATCAGCAACTCATCCACTAACATGGCCACTTTCTGCACATCGTTGACAGTGGCCGTATGAATTGTGATATCTGTGTCCATACTATTATCCATGTGCCTTACAAGTCCTAGGTGTTGGTGCATACTTCGGTCAGCCATTCACGCATCACGATTGATTGCCGTCGGACAATCTCCGGATCTTCATGGATATGCGCCATGAGACTTGCTCCCTGGGCCATCACCATCAGTTGCTCTGCACGCGCCCGCGCTGATTCTCGCGGCAGGATAGCGCTAAAGCGTGCTTCCAGCCAGCGCAGGTAAAGTTCGAACATGGCCCTTGCCTGGTGCTGCTGTTTACGATGATCCTTGCCAAGTTCACTGTTCAGGGTACCCATGGGGCAGCCGTACCGGGCGAGGTTGTCCGCATTGTCATCAACCATCGCGATGAACCGCTCCACGCAGTCGTAGGTGGTGCCGCAGTCGAGTGACCAGCTCTCGAGCTGTTCTCTGATACCCTCAACCTGTTGCTCGATAACGGCTTGTAGCAATTCATCCTTGGATTTGAAATGGTACTGAATATTGCCTTTTTGTAGTTTCGTTTGTTGTGCGATATTTGCGTAGGAGGTTGCACCAAAGCCTTTGTGGTAGATGTGGCTTCGGGCCGCGTCAATAATGCCTAAACGTGTGGGCTGTTTTACCGCTCTCTTCTGATCTGTTTTCATGATCTGTACCTATGGGAGGTGGGATCGTCAGCAAGTCCCGTTGTCACCGAAAGGTTGTGCCATTAATCGCGTCAGGATGTGGCTTCTCTCTCATTGTAGAGGTTGTCAGCATGTGGATCTGTTGGTAATTATATCGGTACTTGCTTCATGGCCTCTCGATTAAGCTGTGGTCTATGCATAGTGTGACTTTTATATCAGGTTATTTGCTGCGGTATTTTTTTGCAATGCGCGAAAGTGAAGGGGCCGCCTCTTTAAACTCCATTTGAAAGATGGGTATGGTTCGGCTCACACCTTCGGTCGCACAATCCAGGTACTTCGAAGCTGCCGAAACTGCGGTTTCGGTTCCGCTGTTCCGGTAGGCCTTGGCAAATTCTCTTAGTGTTTCATCACTGCAAGCAGATATTATCGTTGCGACTACCCGCTCTCCAACTTTGTCCCAGGTCAGGCGACTCTTGAGTAGCGCTTCAATCTCTTCTCTGAGTCCGCTCTTTGCCTCGGTAGTGAGGTTTTTGTACAGACCTTTCTTTTCCAGGTAAAGCTGATAGTTTTCTATTGTTTTTGTCGAAAGCCTGGCCCAGCGACTCTCCAACTGCAGTACATGGGAGAAATAGTCGTAGTCGGGGCCGGCATGAGCCGGTATAGAGATCAGCAGCGAAATCACGGTCGCCATAAGCGTCTGTTTCATTTTAGTACCTTTTCAACCTAAACATACCCAATGCATATGTATCTATTAACTACGTAGAGTACTATTATTTAAAGGGTTTTATTACTCTGCGATCCAGCTTCCAGCCATTTTCATTAACTAGATGGACCTCTTCAATGGTCTTCTCAATAGTGGTAACGGAATCCACAGAAGGTTTGTTGCTGAAATGGTTCGGGATGTTTTCGTCTTCAACGACAAAGGTGATAACAGCCTTCGTATCCGATTGATGGAAGTCTGTCTTTTTTCGACTCTTTTCGTACTTAAAGGCCCGTTGTCGGCCTCTAAACAGAGTGGACTTGGCTTCCGCCTCAGAGATTCCCCTCGATTTGAGTTTCTCGATATATTGATAACTCGCCTTCAGAGTACGATTTGAGAGCAGGCCGGTAAGAGAGTCAAAGTCGCTGCTTGATGACAAGGACTTGCGGTACTGATGGTAGATCTCTTCCGGGCCAGCCTGTTGTGAATAGCAAACCGGTAGCCAGAGAAGTGATATGACTAAAATCATGATGGACAGGTTATTGGCCTTTTTTTTCATAGTTAATTACTCCATGTGATACTTCGTTTGGACAGTTTTTCAGTTTCGATGTGTCATCCAGTTTATTGTCATATCAGCCTTTGAGTACAACAAAAATCCAAGCCGACACTTATGTCCGGTTACTTATACGCTCCATCTTTAAAGTTGGATTCAAAGAATGGGAAAACAGATGCTCCAGTGGTATGTGATCCCCAATATCCCGCCCGTAGTAGACTTCGATCAAGCGACCGTTACGATCTATGAGAAAATCGGCGGGTAGGCGATGTATCTCGTTTTCCATGGTGCCGGGTAGGAATCCGTTTGTCACCACCGCACGGTAGACCTGGGGTATTCCCAGAGTCCAGGCACGGGCGAATCCACGCCAGGAACTCTCCACCCCATACAGACGATAGAGTTTCAGATCCGGATCGGGTATGAGCGGGAAAGGCGGTGACTGGGTGCCCACATAGTGTGCGATACGTTCCAGTGGTGACTGGAATACCGCCAGGATACGGATACCGCTTTCGAGAAACTGCTGGTGTTTGGTGATCAGCTCTCTGATCCGCAGATTGCACAGTGGACAGGAGGCGTAGCGAAAAAAACTGAGTAGGGTCATGCCTGGATGCGAGCCGAAAGGCTCAATTGGATTGCCTTGCCAGTCATGAGTCTCGAAAGTCGGAGCTCTCCCGCTGGGTTTGAGTTGAGTCTCTTTCATCGGCCACTCCCTCCGGGAAGAGGTCGGGCCATGGACATCGCCTTGCCCTGGTGTTTGCCCATCTCCGCCATTTGAATATCAATGGCTTCCCGCCAATGGTGTCTTGGCTTGTAGCCGAGGAGTTTTGATGCGCGCTCATTGTCGGCACTGGTTTCCTGTAACAGATGGATGATGCTGCGGGTCACGAGCGGCTCCCAGGGCAGCAGCGGATTCAACTTTTCCATCATCCAGGCGAAGACAAAGGCGAGCGGGAAGGGGACGCTGAAATGAGGCCTTGGCAGTCCATATTGCTGATGCAGGTAGTCGATCACTTCCCGTACCCGGGGAACCTCCGGACCGAGAATATTGAATGATTGATAGCCGGTCAGCTTCGGGGTGGTGGCCGCTAGCTCGACGGCGTGGCCAATATCGCGACCATCGGTGATGGTCATACCGGTTTTACCGCCCTTTACCCAGGGTACTAAGTGGGTTTTCAGGCGTGGCACCAGGATCGGTAACAGGCCGAGTGCATATCGGGAACCGGCAAACAGACCCAGGCGCAGATTAATCGTACAGAAACGATCGTTGGAGGCTTCGCGTAATCGATCCTCGATTCGTACCACATTCGTCTCGTGGGGCCAGTAGGCGCGCTTGATACCAGGGCTCATTGGATCAGATGAGGCCCCTGGCGCTGCGGCACTCACGGTACTGATAAAGATAAATCGTTTAACCCCCTGGCATCGGGCTGTTTCGATCAACGCCAGGGATGGTTTGAGAAACAACTCATCGGATTGCTTTCGATGGTCCCAAAGTGAAGTCCAGGCGGCGGCATGAATCACCGTATCGATCCCATGCATCAGTTTCTCGAGGTAGTTGACGTCGCGTAAATCCCCGATTCGGGACTCCCCTGAGAATCCACCCGGTAATCTGGAAGGGTCGCGGCAGGCCGCAATGGTTATCACGTCCTGGTGTTTTGCCAGGGCTTCGATGCAATGACTTCCAACGAAGCCGGTAGCGCCGGTTATCAGAACTCGCATGGGCGTTTTCCTTTTCTGACTGTGTATTAATGACGACTTAGATTAGTACGAACGTATAGTAATTTCAAGTACACAGTATTTTTGGGTTAGTGTCTTGAATGAGCCTCCGGTGGAGAGATAGGGGAGGATTGAGAATTTCGGTTATTTTTGATTGTGAGAGTAACTACTTCAAAATAAGGGAGGAACAGTTCATGATAGGAATGGGTCACCAGCCGCTGAATTCGAATTGAGTCGAATGGTGGCGCAGATTTCCGGCTTTATCTTTGTTGTTGCCCCTGTGCATAGCCTTGGGTGTGGAGTCCCGTAGCGAAATATAAAGAGTGCAGTATCAACGTTGTGATTGAGATAAATCCCCGTTCGTCGATCTGCGGATTCGGGCTTCTACCAGGATTGTATTCAATCTCTTTTCATCCGCGATTTCAGGATAGAGTTTATGGAATCTTTCTACTTCCAAGGCATGCTTTCCGGCTGATGATTCCAACTTCCTCCTGCACTCGAGCTCTAAACCGGGCAACATGAGTAGACGTGGCGCCAGTCTCTGTATATAGCGTTGGCAGAGGCTGTTTTTCTGGTCATCTCCCCAATCCTCCCTGATCATCATAGGTGGGAAATTTTCCACTTCGCCAATGCCCCGTTTGAACCACTTTGCTTTAGGGAAGTAACCGGCTGTTTTGGTTACCATCTGTTCAACTCTATAGTTTACAGGCGGTTTATTGTTCTGTTTCTCTGTTTCCGTATATTCGATTGGCATCACGGCGGCAGGTAGTGCTTTCCACTCTGTATTGGTTGGAAAATTACTGAAACTATCAGGATTGTTGCAGCTGAAAACCAGTGCTAAGGGTGATTCATCTTTCGGGTCAAGAATCCAGTATTCATACAGATCGTCAGACGGGAACGGGTAGTTCGCATTAACAAGAAACTCAGCCAGTTGAATGATTCTGTCGTCTATGACTGTGCCATGTAGTGATCCTGTTTTGGCAATCGTGTTCATTGCCTCATGCTCCAGTGTTTGAACCCGAATAAATCGCCTGCGCCCGGTTTGTCCGGCTTTATTCAAATTGACTTCGGCATCGTAGAGAAAATGGATCTCCCAGCTGAGGGCGTCGAGTGTAAGCGCTCTTGCGGTATCGGACTCGACGATTTGCACCAATCCTGAGTAAGGAGGCATGAGGCGTTGCGAATAAGCTTTGATCATGAGTCAATTCGACCATGGAATTCATTTTTTATTCAAATGGAAGAATAAAGGTTATTTATGTCATGTCAGTGAGATCCATAGCAGGTGGATCATTCAAACTGGTAACAGGCCCTAGTTGCGGTTACCAATGGACCGTTTTGCTGTAGTTAAGACGCTAGACCGAGGTTTGAGATTTGCTGCTCATTTTAGTAAAGATAGCTGGTTGAATTGAGCGAGTTCGGGCAGTAAACCGTATTGATTATGAATACAAATCATTGAATTAGAATATTGAGCATCCGATGAGTAAATCGACATATCTGAAACAGAAATAAGATCGCCTGTATCCATGTAGTGAATTTTATTCCTGTCCTCTGTTTTTCTGATGATAAAGCTCACAGGCCGTGATGCCTGGTTTTGTTCAGTGCAGCAATTGAAATGGCACCCGGCTTTATTGCCTGGAAGTGAATTGAGAGTCTTCCGGAATGGTTCTGGTGTAGTGATCGAAGGCTCACTATACGATCAATCGATGCAAGTGGTAGACAGGTCGACTTTTCGGTTGTTTAACAGATGTAATTATTTGATTAAGAGTGAAATAGTGCTGTTTAAGTCGTGTAACATGGGGTGACGGATTGAACAAGTGTTTACAGTTTACATGCTTATCAAATAAGATTGCACTCTGAATAACTAGCAGGTTTCAATTTTTCATTCGCTGAATTGGCGCGGATGCTTTGAAATCTGTAAAAATAGCAATAATCCAATTATTATAAAGATTCCAATATGACTCTTTCAGCAGAACAAAATTGTTACTTTTGCAAGGTAACCAGTCAGACAGCCGATCCTTTTATTTTCGAGAACAGATCCTTTGTCGGTATCTTTGATACTAATCCGGTCAACCCTGGTCATGCACTGGTGATTCCACGTAGGCATGTCGCATCTATCTTCAATCTAAATGATGCCGAGCATGAGGATTATTTCGATGCAATTAAGGGTGTTAAAGATGTCATTGAAACAACTGACATGATAGAGCTTTATCAAAACATGCTTAATCGACGTTATCTCCAAAATCGGCCTAAGGATCACATTGAAACTGTTTTACAATTACCCTTCTTGTTAGACAAGCCGAATGCATACACGATCGGTAATAACGACGGACGAGAAGCGGGAAGAAGTATAGACCATTTACATGTGATTCTTTTACCGCGCTACAAAGGGGATGTAGAGAACCCGAGCGGAGGAATCCGAAATGTCATTCCCAGCAGGGCAAACTATCAAAGAACCTGAGTGAGAGATTTAAAAGCTTATTCTACAAGCCTATGCTGTAATTCAAAACAGAACTCGGAAAGACGTTGATTTGTTGTCAGAAACTGCATCTATCCGCAAAAATTGAGTAGACAACACCCAATTACTTCTGATGACTCAATCAAAGAGCCCTACATCAAATTTGTATATGGCCTAACAGGCCCTAACCGGGTGGGGCTGGGAATTCTCGACATCCTCATCTGCATCACAGACACTTATGAGCCGATTGACCTAGGCGCAAACATGATCGTGGAGTAGCGCTGTGAACTTGGTTGACTCTCCGATTATGACAACAAGCTGCTTTCTGTCTATTCTTGCCCGGTTGAGTAGGATATCGGTGGCCTGTAGCGATATTATCGATCGTTACGGTCTCTGTAATCGTTCTTTCTGTAAACAGGGGATGCTGAATATCCATACCATCCCTGCTGCTCGTGTCTCGGCTTTTTTTATAATCCTCATGATTACTGACAGGACTCTCAGTTTATTCAGAATTTGCAGTGGTTAAATACGCTGCTTCATCCGTCGCCCATCCGCACTCCCCGCTATTGTCTTTTGTTATCTTACCGTGATACTTCCGTGATAATTCTCTATAAGAATTGATTCACGCTGATGGCAAAGCCAGCCTTCAGTGTTTTTACATTACAGAATAATTTTGTAAACCGAAGGAGATATTCATGATAACCCGCAGAAAATTCGCTTCGATTGCGCTGGCATCCACCGCCGCCACCATGTTTTCCATGGCACCTGTCGCTACGGTCCAGGCCGGAAGTGATGCGAATGTGCAATGTTATGGTGTAAACAAGTGTAAGGGCCATAATGATTGTAAAACCGCCAATAATGCCTGTAAGGGCCATGCAGCATGTAAAGGGCAGGGATTTATTAAAATGTCCCAACACGCCTGTGAAGAGATTGGTGGCTCTGTAAATAAACCGAAAGGGTAATTCAAGTAACGATGGACTGGTGCGCTATCCAAGGATAGTGATGCCAGTTCCTTACTTGCACACATGCCAATCATCGATTGGGGAAGCGTTGTGATCGAAACTGAAGACAATCAAAGACCTTTTCTCGGTTATGGATTGGGTCTGCGAAGACAGCATTACGAAGCTGTGATCGATACCAAACCTGAAGTGGACTGGTTTGAAATCATCTCTGAGAACTATATGGTGGATGGTGGTAAGCCACTCCATTATCTTGATCGGATTCGTGAGCACTACCCCATGGTAATGCATGGTGTGTCTATGTCCATCGGTAGTATTGAACCACTGAATTACGATTATCTGGATAGATTGAAGGCTTTGATAGAGCGTGTCGAGCCTGCCTGGTTTTCAGATCATCTATGCTGGACCGGTATCGAAAAACTGAACATGCACGACCTGCTTCCTCTGCCTTATACAGAAGAGGCGTTGGATCATGTGGTAGAACGTATCGTCAAGGTACAGGACTATCTTGGACGACAGATGTTGATTGAAAATGTATCAAGTTATGTAAGTTACAACGAGTCACAGTTGACGGAATGGGAATTTTTACGCGAGGTGGTGGAACGCGCCGACTGTTTGATGCTGCTCGATATCAACAACATATACGTCAGTGCCTTTAATCACCATTTTGATCCAGTTGAATATTTAAGGGCGATGCCCAGTGAGCGGATCTATCAAATCCACTTGGCTGGCCACACACAAGAGAAGGGACTGATCGTGGATACTCATGATCATCCTATTATAGATCCGGTTTATGAGTTGTATGCCGAGGCGGTCAGACACTTTGGTCGTGTCAGCACGATGATTGAGCGTGATGACAATATACCGCCACTGATGGATCTGCTGTCTGAGCTCGATCGTGTTCGGCAGATCGGTAATGCCCTTTATAGTGAACAGGTGGCGTAAGGGGTGACAATGATGCCGCTAAGTGAATTGCAGTCACGTTTTCAGAGTTACATTCTACAGCCTGAAAATGGAGAGGAGATCTCATGGGTAAGCGGGACAGACCAGGTGCCATCACGCTATCGGCTCTCAGTCTATGCCAATGCCTATCTCTTACGTTTGAAAGAGGTTCTGGAAACTGACTATCCTGCGGTGAATATGGCCATTGGTGATGATCGTTTCGGACCACTGGCAGAAAGCTATATCAGGCAACACCCGTCCCATTTCTTTTCTCTGCGGGATTTCGGCTGTCGATTCGCAGCCTACCTCCGTGAACAGGTTGGCAGCGAAGATTCGCTGCGGGATCTGGCATGGCTGCCGGAGCTGGCGCAGTTTGAGTGGACCTTGGGGCTGGCATTCGATGCGGCCGGATCCATGCTACTGGAGGAACAGGATATGGCCTCCATACCGGCCGACGCATGGCCCACGCTTCGGTTTGAGTTTTGCCCCTCTGTCTACCGTATCGATCATGAGTGGAATATTCCAACCATGTGGAAGTCTCTCACCGCCGATCCACCGGCAACTGTCGAGGCGATAGAGACATCTGGCAGCTGGTTGATCTGGCGTCAAAATCTGGTGACGCGCTTTCGCTCGCTGGATGAGGATGAGCGGTTGATCCTTGATCTGCTTCACGCTGGCGGTACTTTCAATGAGGGATGTGAAATATTGGCATCACAGATTGACCGGGAGGGTGTATCGATGCGGGCAGCCAGTCTGCTTAAGGGTTGGATCAGGCAGGGGATCATTGCGGACGCTGTCTGCGCTTACTGATAAAGTCAAAGCGTGATGAAATCTGGAGAACACCCCTGTTCCCGCCTGATCATGGGCACCGATAACGATTTTCAAGCTCGCGGACAGCCGATATAGCGGAGGAGAGGTGTCCTCGACATCTGTTACCCACCCATTTCACTTCAGAGAATTCCCCTCCTGGTCCCAGGAATCCAATAAAACCTCACTCCTAATACCTTAATTGACGCTTTTTAGCTACCACAGGGTATTGAATTCCTGTCTATTGCCCCCGTTACCTAGTGCCGCACAGTTAAACGGTCAATTTAAAATATTTTGATACCTGCCGATATATACTGTGTTTAGCGATAATTTTTAACTATTACGAGTTGTTCCAAATGGATTGGTAAGCTCTATGATTCAATCATTTCCGCTTGTTCACAGTGATAAGGCCAGGTTAAGGGTACAGCTTTGGCTGGTCTTTTTCGGCTGGACACTGATGGTGCTGTTGTTGCTCCTCTGGTCGTTGAACAAGGAGGATGCGGAGATGCTGGAGCTGGCACGCCAGGAGGCGATCGACAATTTCAACAAGGATCAGGCGTTTCGGGTCTGGGCAACTACCCATGGGGGTGTCTACGTACCCGTTACCGAGCGTACCCAGCCAAGTCCCCTCCTGAATCACATTCCTGAACGGGATCTGGTGACGCCTTCCGGTCGTCAACTGACCCTGATGAATCCAGCCTACATGCTGCGTCAGATGATGGACGATTACGCGGATCTCTATGGCGTCAGAGGGAGAATCACCAGCATCAAACCGCTCAATCCGGACAATGCACCGGACGACTGGGAACGGGCAGCTCTGGAGTCTTTCAGCCGAGGTGAGAAAGAGCAGTTTGAGCTTACTGATATCGATGGTGAGCCATACCTGCGCCTGATTCGTCCCATGCAGACCCAGGCAGGTTGCCTCAAGTGTCACCATAATCAGGGCTATAAGGTGGGGGATGTCCGGGGTGGAGTGGGAATATCTGTGCCGATGAGGGACTACTTAGCCACGGCTGCCGTGCAAAAGCGGGAGATTTCTATGGGGCTGGGATTGATCTGGTTGGCGGGTCTCAGTGCCATCGGCTTTTATGCCAAGCGCAGCTACCAACGACTTGAGGAGCGCAAGGATTATGAGGATCAGATCTGGCAGCAGGCCAATTTCGACTCACTGACGGGTCTTTCGAACCGTAATCTCTTCCTCGACAGGCTGGATCATGCACTGGCCTATGCGCAGCGGCAACAGACCATGGTCGCGTTGCTGTTTATCGATCTGGATCGTTTCAAGTATGTCAACGATGCCCTGGGGCATGTTACAGGCGATCAACTGCTGCAGGAGGCGGCTCGCAGACTGCGATTGTGCGTCAGAGAGATGGATACGGTATCCCGACTGGGTGGTGATGAGTTTACCGTTATTCTGCCCGCCATCAGTGAGGGTCAATCGGTTGCCAGAGTGGCCGCCTCGATACTCAATGAATTGTCACGACCATTCGATCTGGCGGCTCAGGAGACCCATGTCTCCGCCAGTATCGGTATCACCATCTATCCGCAGGATGGCAGTGATTCGGGCATGTTACTACAGCATGCCGACACCGCCATGTACCAGGCCAAGGAGGATGGGCGCAATACCTATCGCTTCTTCACCTGGGAGATGAATCGAGAGGCCGAGGGACGAATCTCAATGGGTGCAGCCCTGCGTAACGCAATCCGTGAAAAGGAGTTTCTACTTCACTATCAGCCCATTGTTGATATCGCGGATGGTCAGATTGTGGGTGCTGAGGCTTTGATTCGATGGGAGTCACCTGGGCGTGGGCGTGTTAGGCCGGATGAGTTCATCCCGGTGGCGGAGGAGAGCGGGCTGATCGTACCCATCGGGGATTGGGTGCTGCAGCAAGCCGCATTGGATCTCAAACAATGGGATCGAGCTGGACTGAAGATGGAACTGCTCTCGGTCAACGTCTCCACAGTGCAGTTCCAGTACGAGGGATTCCTGGAAAAAATGGCTGATCTTTTGAAGGCCAATCAGCATCTCTCTTCCAGGCTCTTCCTTGAGATTACCGAGAGCGTCTTTCTGAACGAACATCGGGAGCCGGGTGTGCGTTTGGGTGTGCTGCGTCAGCAAGGCATCAGGATATCCATCGACGATTTCGGTACCGGTTATTCGTCCTTGAGCTACCTCAAGCGGTTTCCCGTGGATAAGATCAAGATCGATCGATCATTCGTTCGGGATGTGACCACCGATCCGGAAGATGCCGCCCTGTGTGAAGCGATTATTGCCATGGCCCATCATCTCGGACTCAAGGTGGTGGCTGAGGGTGTGGAGACAGAGGCCCAGTGGCAATTTCTGCGTAAAAGCGGTTGTGACTTCGCCCAGGGTTTCTACTTCAGCCAACCATTGACGGTTGGTGATTTCACCGAATATCTGGGTAAACATAGAAACATGATGGTGGTAGGCTGAGAATGCCGGCAACCCGTCTGATTATGCACTCATAACCTGATTGCGACCGGCTCTCTTGGCGGCATACAGGGCTGTGTCCGCCGTGCTCAACAGATCGCCCCAGGATTTGGCATGTTCCGGCATGGTGGCGACTCCGATGCTGATGGTCAAGTTGATCGTTTTACCGTTCTCAAGGGAGGACAGAGGCGTACCGGCGATCTGTCGGCAGAGCCGCTCTGCTAACTCCAATGCTTTTGGGAATGGTGTCTCCGGCAGTACAATCACAAACTCCTCACCGCCATAACGTGCGGCATAATCGGTTTTGCGTACGTTCCGGTCTATAAAGCTGGTCAATTGGCGGAGGACCTGATCTCCGGTCGGGTGACCGTACTGATCATTGATCTGTTTGAAATGATCGATGTCAATCATAAAGAGTGACAGCTCGTGGTTATATCGTATTGACCGCTGTGCCTCCTCTTCTAGACGCCTCTCCAGTTCAGAGCGGTTGTACAAGCCGGTCAGTGGGTCATGTATTGCTTGTTGCTTCAGTGTCTCTTCAGTCTGCTTACGTTTTGATATGTCATGCATGGTAACGAACACCTGATAAGGCCGGTCCTGTTCAGGTTTAAATTGGGGGATGGCGGTGATATTCAGCCATACCGTACGTTTTTCACGACTGTGATAGACGCCGACAATTGCACCCCTGACAGGTTTTCCCGTCAGCAACGCCTGCATTGAAGGGTGCTGGTCACCGGGAATCGTTGTACCATCTTCCCGGATTACCCGCCATTGCGGGTCCATCGAGGTTTTTCCGATAAACTGATCGTAGGTTACGCCCAGCAGTTTAAGTCCGGCTGAGTTGATATCGATCAATACTCCATCAACTCTTTGAAAGAATGCTCCCTGAGCCATGTTTTCGAAGAGTGTGCGGAACTTCTCTTCATTAAACTTTAGATTGTAGTGCTCTCGCCAGTGATAGTAGATGAACAGCCCTATGACTATGAGAGCAAGTAGTGTGGTTGCACCCGTGGCTATCTGTAAGGTGAGTACTCTTTCATCCTCTTTCCTGTCCAGGATGCCCAGCCACTTTTCCCGCAAATGATCATAGGTGCCGTTGGCAATGATTAACGACAATCCTTCATTGAGTAGAGCAAGCAGTTCTTTGTCACCGTCTGCAACGGCAAAACAAAAGTCCTGTTTGAACTCAGTTAACGGCGCTATTGCGGTTTCGATATTCTTAAGACCAAGCTTGTCGATGAGAGTCAGTCCAACCAGCCGTTGTGCGACAATGCTATCGATTTCACCCCCGGCAAGCATTAAGAATGCTTCTTCATAGGTTTTGGTGGCAACAATATTTTCTGTGAAACCCTCCCGGTGTAAAAACTCTTCAGCATTATCACCTTGCAGAACCCCGATGCTGAGTCCCATAAGGTCTTGCAGATTGGCAATATCGTGTTTGCCATCACGAACAAAAACAGCTCCATACAGACTGATGTAAGGAATCGTGAAGTCAAAAAGCGCTTCACGCTCCGGGGTGCGACCAACCAGTGGTAGAGCGTCCAGCCAACCCTTTTCAAGCTCCTGTTTGATTACTGGCCAGGCCCCGGTCTTAAATGTTACGTCACGGTTCATCGCCTGAAGTGCGGCGCGCATCAATTCAACGGAAAAGCCATCTGCACGACCGTCTTCCAGGACAATTGAGAACGGTGGATAGTCGAGTTCGCTTGCGGATTTCACTGGATCCGATTCGGCTGTGCCAGTCATGAGAAGAATGGACAATATGAGGCCAAATGTTCTGCTTTTAATGGATGTCTTGTTCAACCAAAACTCCTCCGAGAGACATGCAGATCCAAAATAGGAGATCAACTTCTCGGAATCTCTATCTCTACACTGATCCGTTGATCGATCACTACCTATAGCCTAATTATACCTTATGGATTGGACAATCTTTTGAGTTTACAGATCGTCACATGGGCAATCCTGTATTGAAGATTACGCTATCAGGTTATTGATCAACGATACCCTGTTGTGGGTTGAGTATGCGTAAACAGGGTATCAGTATCTCGATTGACAATTTCAACACCGGCTACTCTTCACTGAGCTACCTCAAACGCTTTCCTGTGGACAAGATCAAGATCGATCAATCATTTGTAAGGGATGTGACCACCGGTCCTGAAGATGCCGTTATGAGTGAAGCAATTATCGCCATGGTCCATCACCTGGAACTCAAGGTTGTGGCTGAGGGTGTGGAGACTGCGGCATAGTGGCAATTCCTGCGTAGCAGCGGCTGTGACTATGCCCGGGGTTACTACTTCAGCCAACCACTGATTGTAAGTGATTTCACTGACCATCTGGATAGACACCAAAAATTGATGAGGACAGGCTGAATTGTCTGCCAAACGGCCTTCAGGTGCGAATGACGAAACCCGGAATCAACGTCGTCTGAGGGTGGTTCGGTAGGCCGCTGACGGCAGACAGTCAATCTGGCGTTTAATCTTCCTGCACTCCACGACTATAATAGACCGCTTTTGCCGGGTCTGCGCCTGGCCGTGTTCGAATATCAAAAGGTTGATTCTATGATCATTAAACCCAGAGTCCGTGGGTTCATTTGTACCAATGCCCACCCAACTGGCTGTGCAGCCAACGTCCAGGAACAGATTGATTACATCAGAGGCTCCGCTATTCCGGCTGGCCGGGGACCTGAAAATGTATTGATAATCGGTGCGTCAACCGGTTATGGCCTGGCGACACGCATCACGGCCGCATTTGGCTATGGCGCCAACACGCTGGGCGTGTTCTATGAAAAACCGGGCAGTGAGAAGCGCACCGGTACGGCAGGGTTTTATAATGCGGCCGCCTTTGAGGAGAAGGCCAAGGCTGAGGGTTTATACGCCAAAAGCTTCAATGGCGATGCTTTCTCTGATGAGATGAAAGATCGAGTGGTCGAGACCATCAAAGCCGAGATGGGGAAAATTGACCTGGTGGTGTACAGTTTGGCCTCGCCCAAGCGAACCGACCCCAAAACCGGTGTACTCCATAGCTCCGTACTGAAGACGATCGGTAAATCCTACACCGCAAAAAACCTGAACACCGATACGCTCCAGGTGGGTGAGGTCACCATTGACCCGGCCACCGATGAGGAGATCGAGGCAACCGTCAAAGTGATGGGTGGTGAGGATTGGGCGATGTGGTTGCAGGCGCTGGCAGCGGCTGATCTGCTGGCCGAGGGCGCGCAAACCACCGCTTATACCTATTTAGGAGACAAGATCACCTGGCCGATCTACGGCCATGCCACGATCGGCCGGGCAAAAGAGGACCTGGATCGAACTGCCAGCGAACTCAACAAGCAGCTGGCTCCCATCCAGGGAGAAGCTCGAGTGGCCGTGCTTAAGGCATTGGTGACCCAGGCCAGCTCCGCCATACCAGTGATGCCTCTCTACATGTCCATTCTATTCAAATTGATGAAGGCGCAGGGTACTCATGAAGGCTGTATTGAGCAGACTCAGCGCTTATTTACCGAGGGTCTCTACTCCGAGACCCCACGTGTGGATGATGCCAACCGTCTGCGTATGGATGAAAAAGAGCTGGACCCGCAACTGCAGGCCGAAGTGGAGAGTGTTTGGTCACAGGTAACCACTGAAAACGTTGAAGAGATGACAGACATTGCCGGCTACAATGCCGACTTTCTCAAGCTGTTCGGCTTTGGTGTTTCAACGGTAGACTACGATGCCGACGTATCGCCGCTTGTGCTGGTGGATTTTGAGTAAGCCAACGGACAGCTCCACTATAGTCCGCCTCCGGACAGATAGCCGCAGCAACGCTGGCCGTCCAAACCGCGCAGCGCCATGACAGTCAATTGATGGAGAAAAAGCTGAATCTTTGATTTATTGGCTGGAAAAGCCTACCGGTGCACACAAGGACGACGAATCTGGGATTCAGCCTCCTCGTGTGAACCGGTATTCACCTCAGGCCAGCAGACCCAGGCTGAAGATGTCCAGTAACAGGAAAGCAAGGATCATCGAGATCCAGAACACCATGCTGCCGGTTGGCCAACTCTCCGAGAGGTGGTATTTGGCCAGCGGGGACTTGCCGAACTGCTCTTGCACACCCTGTATCTGATTCGTAACCGTTGTCACCATCGACGCTTTAGCCCGTGCCAGAAGGTTTACGCTTCGATGGGTGCCAGCAGGAATCAATCTGCGGTAGAACCACTCGGCATCCAGGTTGACCGAATGCAGTTCCGGTGGGTAGAGCCCCTGTTTATTGAGCCAGACAAACGCCAGGGCGGAGAAGAACAGCAACTGTGTCTGCGCCAGTACATGGGTCAGGTCATAGGGCCAGTAGTCGACTTCCCAGGGCAGCAACGCATAGAGATACTGCGGCTGCATGCCGATAAAGAGACAGAGGAACGCGGCCACGCTCATGGCGACCAGCATGTTCGTCGGCGCCTCTTGGGTGCGTATGCCTGAATCGTGATGGAAGAAGGCGAAATAGGGGATCTTGATACCAGCGTGATGGAATACACCGGCCGAGGCGAACAGCATCAGCAGCCAGAAATAGCCATGGTTCTCCTGCATCAGCGCGGTCATCACCATCGACTTACTGACAAAGCCACTGAACAGCGGGAATGCGGAGATGGAGAGTGCGCCGATCACACAGAGTGCGGTGGTTTTGGGCATCGATTTGTAAAGTCCGCCCAGGTCAGAGCCATTGATGTTGCCGACCCGGTAGAGTACCGCGCCCATGCTCATGAACAGCAAACCTTTAAAGATCACATCACTGAATGCGTGAGCAACGGCACCGTTCAGTGCCAGTGCAGTGCCGATTCCGATACCGGTTACCATGAAGCCGACCTGGTTGATCAGACTGTAGGCTAATACCCGGCGCAGATCATTTTCGATTACCGCATAGAAGATCGGGAAGCAGGCCATGGTGACGCCGATATAGACCAGAATCTCTTCACCGGCAAAGCCTCTGGCCAGGGAGTAGACGGCGACCTTGGTGGTGAAAGCGGAGAGAAAAACCGTGCCGGTCACGGTTGCTTCGGGATAGCCATCGGTAAGCCAGGTGTGGAGGAACGGAAAGGCGCATTTGATGCCGAAGGCGATGAAGATCAACCAGCCGGCCACACCCACATCCAGGCCGATGTGATTGAATTCCAGTGTACCTGTCTGGTGGTAGTAGACCAGTGCACCGGCCAGCAGCAGTACCCCTGACAGAACCTGGTAGACCAGGTAGCGCATGCCGGCCTTCAATGCCCGTTCCGTGCCTCGTGCCCAGATCAGAAACACAGAGCTGATGGCCAGCAGCTCCCAGAAAATGAAGAGGGTAATCAGGTCGCCGGAAAAGACCGCGCCAAGCGCGCTGCCCGCATACGTCATGCCCGCAATATGCTGTTTTGTATCCTTCACATGCAGGGCGTAGATGGCACCAAAGAAACTGGCGATACAGAACAGATAACCGAACAGCAGACTGAGCTTGTCTGCGCGCAGGATGCTCAGCTCATAACCCATCACGCTGTAGGCGACATCGGTGCCGGGGTTGATGCCCTGCCAGAGATAGAGCCCGGTCACCACCGGCGTAGCCAGCAGTATCAGCTGCCGCGGCAGACCGCGGGTAAAGGCAGCCAGCAGTGCAGCAGCAAAAAAGAGCAGGAACGGAGGTAGCTCACTCATCGTAATAATCTTCCCCACGCATCAGGACATTACGCATTTTCTTGGCAATCAAGACCAGCAGAACGCAGGCGACAAAACCGTATATGGCATAAAAGGCCGGCAGTTTCTCCCAGACAAAGCCGATGTGGCGGTGCAGGACCAGGTCGAGCACGACTAACAGAACGCAAATGGCATAGAACCCTTTGAGCAGGCGATCGACATTCTCCTGCCGGTCAAAGATATGGATTTTCTCTTTTTCATCTGACATGTCAGTAGCCTCCGACAGCTAAACTCGCCAGTCGATAGAAGGGATCTGGGTAGAAGAAGAGGATGATGCAGGCGGTCGATGTGATCACCATCGCCAGCAGTATCGACTTCGGTGCTTCCTCGATCTCTGTGTAGTGTTCTCCACTTTCCGGTTTACTGAAGAATCCCCGGATCGGGATCGGCAGCAGATAGATGATGTTGAGCAGCGAGCTGATCATCAACACCGCGAGCAGTAATAGCTGAGTGGTTTCGACCGCACCCAGCGCCAGGTACCACTTACTCCACATGCCACCGAAAGGCGGCAGACCGATGATGCTCAGGGTGCCGATAAAAAAGGCGGTAAAGGTGACGGGCATGGCGCGTCCCAGTCCGTTCAGTTCGCTGACCTTCTTTTTATGCCAGGCGACGAAGATTGCGCCAGCAGCGAAGAACAGTGTGATCTTGGCAAAGGCGTGCATCGCAATATGCATCGAGGCGCCGATCAGGCCAGCTTTGCTGGCCAGCATCGCCCCCAGAACGATGTAACTCAGCTGGCTGACGGTGGAGTAAGCGAGCCGCGCCTTCAGGTTGTCCTTGGTCATCGCAACCATGGAGGCGATCAATATGGTGGCGGCGGCCATCCAGATCAGCCCGCCGGTGACGTCATTGGAGAGGATGAAATCACTGCCAAAGATGTAAATCGTCACCTTGAGTATGGTGAAGACACCGGCCTTGACCACAGCGACCGCATGCAGCAGGGCGCTGACCGGAGTGGGTGCCACCATCGCCGCAGGTAACCAGCGGTGAAAAGGCATTACGGCGGCTTTGCCGATGCCGAACAGGAACAGCGCATAGAGCAGACCGGCCCAGGCGGGATCGATATGGCCGGAGAGAATACCGCCCGGTTCAAAGTCGACACGGCCGGTCAGCGACCAGGTCACCAGTATGCCGAGCAGGAACAGGGCGATCGATGTGCCCAGCAGAATACCGAGATAGACCCGCCCGCCCTGCTTCGCTTCCGGGGTACCGGCATGGGTGACCAGGGGGTAGGTTGAGAGGGTCAGCAATTCATAGAACAGGAACAGGGTAAACAGATTGGCGGAGAAGGCGATGCCCATGGTGGCGGCGATAGAGACCGCGAAGGCCGCAAAGAACCGGGTTTGATTCTGTTCGTTGTGGCCCCGCATGTAACCGATGGCATAGATTGAGGTAACCAGCCAGAGAATGCCGGCAATCAGCGCAAACAGCATGCCCAGCGCTTCGATCTTGAAGCTGATGGCAATGCCGGGTACTGGCTCGATCAGGGTCAGGGCGAACGTCTCGCCATCCATGAAGCGGTTTGCCAGAACCACCACAAGCGCGGCAATCAATGCCGAACAGAGCAGGGTTACCCCTTCCCTGACATCCGGGTTGCGGCGGGTGATGATTATACCGGCTGCTCCCGCCAGTGGCAGCAGCAGGATCGTCAGCAGCAATGTCTCGGCACTCATGGCTTCATCCCCCCGAGAATTGCGGCGGCTTGTTCAGCAACTCCCACCGTCAGGTCTGTATCCAGGCCGAAATAGATGTTGGCGAGCACCAGGCCCCAGGTCGGTACGAGTAACATTAACGGTGCTTCGGTCACGACCTTGCCGTTATCGGTTACCGGTTTGAAATAGAGGGCTTCGATCAATTTACCCACATAAACAACAGCCAGCAGAGAGCCAATCAGAATCACGGCAACCGGGATCCATGCGGATTGTTCCAGGGCCGCTGTCACCAGGTACCACTTACTGATAAATCCGGCCGTGCCCGGTACACCAACCAAGCTCAGGCCACCGATGACAATCGCACCGAATGTCCAGGGCATAGCCCGGCCAAGGCCATGAATCTGATCAAGACGGCATGAATCGATACGGTAGATGATGGCACCAATGGCCATGAACAGCGCGCCTTTCATCAGCGCATGGTTGAATAGATGAATCAGGGTTGCCGTCAGACCGGTTGTCGTGGCAAAGCCGATCCCCAGAACCATGTAACCGATTTGAGCCACACTGGAGTAGGCCAGCAGTCGCTTGATGTTTTTCTGGTAGATGGCGTAAACCGATGCACTTAGAACACCGGCCATACCTGCAAGGATAAACAGCTCGTCAGCGGGGGTGGTGATGGTGAAGGTCTGCGGAAATACGGTGAACAGGATGCGCAGCATCACATACACGGCGACTTTGGTGGCCGTTGCGGCAAGAAAAACGGTGACCACTGTGGGCGCGTAGGTGTAGGCGTTCGGTAGCCAGAGGTGCAGGGGAAACAGTGCCAGCTTCAGGGCGATACCGACCATGATGAAGGTAAAGCCGGTCACCACGGTATTAAGGTGCAGTACGCTGGGCAGGATATTCGCCATATCCTGCATATTCAACGTACCGGTTTGGGAATAGAGCAGACCCACCCCGATCAGGTAGAAGGTGGCGCCGATGGTGCCCATGATCAGGTATTGGTAGGAGGAAGTGAACGCCTGCCTGCTTTTGCCAAGGCTGATCAGTGCATAGGAGGAGAGTGAAGAGATCTCCAGGAAGACGAAGACATTGAAGATGTCACCGGTCTGGGTAATACCGAGCAGTCCAGTCAGACAGAGCAGTAAGGCACTGTAAAAAGTCGGTATTTTCTCTTCCGGTATCTCCCGCTCCACACTGTGCAGTGCATAGGGCAGGGTGAGTGCAGCAATGACCGCAACGATCAGGGCGACAAAGGCGTTCACCGCATCAATGCGGTACTCAATTCCCCATGGGGGTGCCCAACCACCAAGTTCATAACTGATGGTCCCACCTTGAAGCACCGACCCGAGCTGGATTCCGGCAAACACGGCACAAGCGATGGACACGGCAAACGAGGCCGCCCAAGGCAACCGGCCACGGGGTAATACGGCCACCAGGGGTGCCGCAATCAGCGGTACAACGACCAGCAGCAGACTAATATGATTTCCCATTACAGCGAGTGATCCAGATTATGAATTTCATCTTCTTCGATGGTTCCGTAGGTTTCCTTGATACGTACCACCAAAGCCAGCGCCAGTGCCGTCGTCGCCACGCCAACCACGATGGCGGTGAGGATAAGGACATGGGGTAGCGGGTTTGAATAGACTTTGACACCTTCAGCGATAATAGGCGCTGCACCTCCCTCCACCGTGCCCATGCTGATATAAAGGAAAAAAACCGAAACCTGGAAGATATTCAGGCCGATGATTTTTTTAACCAGGTTGCCACGGCTGATCACCGTATAGAGCCCGACCATCATCAAAATGATCACGATCCAGTAGTTATAGTGGCCAATAAAGAATTCCATTACTCTCTGCCCCTGCCTGCAAAGGCAAAAAATAGAATCAACATGGCGGCAGCCACCGTGATGCCGACACCCAGTTCGACCAGCAGGATACCCAGGTGCTGGCCGGCAATCTGATTGCTGCCCAGAAGTGTGTAGTCGAGATAGTTGCTGCCCAAAATCAGGGACTCTATTCCCACCCCGGCATAGATCACCACGCCGAGTGACGCCAGGATGCGCAACCAGTGGTGAGGGATAATCTTTTCTGCGGTTTCGAGTCCGAAAACCAGGCTGTAGAGGATGAAGGCGGCACTGAAGATAACCCCGGCCTGGAAGCCTCCGCCGGGTCCGAAATCTCCATGAAACTGGACATAGAGTGCAAACAGGATAATCAGCGGAATAACGAACTTTGCTATGACATGCAGGATCAGATTAGGCCTCATCTTGTGCCTCCTCATCCTCTGTTTTGAGTGCCGGTTTCGGGCGCTTGCCACCGATCAGCAGCAGTACCGCTACCGCGGCGGTGAAGATCACGGTGACTTCGCCCAGGGTGTCAAAGCCGCGATAACTCGCCAGTACTGCGGTTACCGTATTCGGTACCCCGGTGTCGGGCATCGAGTTTTCCAGATAAAAACGTGCGACGTGTGTCTGTGACGGGGCATCCGGGGAACCAAAGTTTGGTATGTCCCAAGTGCCGTAAACCAGCGCCGAACCGGTGACTATCACGACGATCAGCGGTAGCCATGCGGTGTGAGCCTGCGGCGCCTCGTCGTAGTAGGGCTCTTTCGGTCGCTTGACCAGGGCCAGGGTCGCCAGCATCAAGACCGTGGAGATACCCGCACCCACGGCTGCTTCGGTAAAGGCCACATCGGGCGCATCCATCACCACGAACAGACCGGCAGAGAGCAGGCTGAAGATTCCGAACAGCATCACGGTCGCAAACAGATTGGTCATGCGCATGATTGCGATGGAGGTGGTCGCCAAAAAGGTGAGTAGAATAATATCGACTACAACATCAATCATGATTTTTCACTCCCACCGGCTTATTTCTGGTCAAGCTTGGGCTTGAGACCGCTGTGTTGTGCTGCGTATGCCAGCGCATGAGAAGCAGTCGGGCTGGTAAAAAATAGGAATATGAAGATCAGGGCCAGTTTAAAGGCCGCAATACTCCATCCGGCCTGCAGCGCGAGACCCAGCAGAATCATCAAGGCACTCAGGGTATCGGTTATTCCGATCGCGTGCAGGCGGGTATAGAAGTCGGGAAAGCGGTGGATCCCAATTCCGCCGACGATGCCGAGCGCAGCGCCAACCAACAGAAAGATCGAACTGAGAATATCGATAATCACTTCGGCTCTCCCTGTTTCGCATCACCATCGAGGCTGTCCGAGGTGTGAAAATTACCCTGTTCGACCAGCTTGAGGGCGGCGACGACACCAATGAAATTGATCAGTGCATAGACCAGTGCAATGTCCAGTACATCGGTTCTGCCGGATAGAAAAGCCAAAACCGCAATCAACAGCACCGTTTTGGTGCCATGCATGTTAACCGCCGCAATACGGTCATAGGTCGTAGGCCCTGATAGCGCGCGCGCGAGGGCCAATCCCATGGTGACCAGGATCGCCAGTGAAGCTGCAATATACATTATTCTTTGAAAACCCGGTTGGTAATCTCTTTCGACATGGTGTCGGTGGCCAGATCGGCGGCTGCCTCCTTGCTGAGCGCATGCACAGTGAGGCTCTCTTCCGATATCTTAATCGTGACCGTTCCAGGGGTCAGTGTAATGGAATTGGCATAAATCACAGCCCCGAGGTCGGTTTGTTGCGACTGAGGGATCTCAATCATCTGTGGACTGATCGGTGTTTTTTCCCAGCTTAGGATCCGTTTGATTACGTCGATATTCGCTTTGATAATCTCGCCGAACAGATAGAAATAGTAACTGGGGAATTTTAATGAGAGATGCAGCGGGTAGCTTTCGTGATCGATGACATTCATCCGGTGGGATAGGAATGCCGTGAGTGCAATCGAAACTGCCCCCAGGCCCAGCAGCAGGGGTTCGAAATGTCCGGACAAGGCGATCCAGAACAGAAACAGCAGTACGACAAAGCTAAAATATCTCATTTCGATGGTCTAGGTTGATTCGTGTTTTCAAATGACCCGCGCGCCCGGACAGATTATTGCATGATTCCTGGATCTGTTCCGCTGCGGTCTTGAATCCGCCTGTCTTAGAATGTTACGGCGATTACCCGTTGCGATGATATGACAGTGATGGGTTAAAATCCAGCTGAGGTGACCGTACAAACCCTCTCACTGGCGACTTTTCCACATGATGCGGCAAGCCGGGCCAGGGTGACCAACATGAAATGTTTATTGTCGTCGATGCTGTCTGATGAGCTGCTGGAGTCTGGTTGGGGAAAGCGGTTTTTTCATTTGACCAACTTATATAATAGGAGTAGCCACAAACGCCGGCATCCGGCTATCCTGATGTTATCTTCATACGGAAACAGCAAGTTTCAAGCATGTCTCCGGTTCCGCCTTTACGAGCTCGACCAGATCGGTATCCAGATGACCCGATTCGGCCATTTCTCCGATCAACTCAAGTATCTTCGGCAGTGCCATCGCTGCCCGATAGGGGCGATCCTGGGCGAGTGCCTGAAACACGTCGGCCACGGCGATGATCCTGGCCTCCCGAGTCAACTCCTCACCGATTCGACGAAAGGGGTATCCCTGTCCATTGGGGGCTTCATGATGGTAGGCGGCCCATAGGGCGATATCCTCGATCCCCTCGATTTCACGCAGTACCTGGTAGGTCTCAAAACTGTGTCGGTGGAGCAACAGCTTGTCGTCGGCGTCCAAAGGCCCAGGTTTGTCGAGAACCTGATCCGGCACCCGCAGCTTGCCCAGGTCATGGAGCAGTCCGGCCACTTCGATGCGCTCGCAGGTATCGAAAGCCATACTCGAGCGCTCGGCCAAGTGGCGTGCCAGGCGTGAAACCCCGACGGAGTGTTCGAAGGTGAAGTGGCTCTTGGCATCGACGATGGTGGCGAAAATACGCGCCATCTGTTTCAGTTTTTCAAAAGAGACCGGTTGCGGGGTAGTGAATCGCTCCATGTCGAAGAGAAAGCGCTGCAGGTGGGGTGGTTCCAGCATCATCCAGAACGCCTCAGAGTTTGAAACCAGCACAAATAGTTCCACCAGATCGGGGCTGAACAGGGTTCCGGCATACTCCTGAATCTCCTTACGGATATTCCCGGTCTGTTGAAGCAGATCCTTACCATAGTGGATGGCAGATAGTGCATCGACCCGGTCGACCATGAAGATCAGGTTGGCGTCGCGGGCGATTTCAGGTTTCACATCGCTTTCCAGCAGAGACTCCCAAGGCGTATGGTGGTAGCGCACGACCTGGGCGTAATCGTGAAAATAGGAGAAGCTCTCAAGCAGGGTTGCGCCGATCGCGGAGTGGGCATCGGCTCCCTCCCAAACCATCTCCTCAACCAGATGGGTATGTTCCTCCGTGGAAGAGACACCGCAGTCGTGCAGCATGCCGATGTGGAACAGGCGCTCACGAGCCTCCTTGTCCATGCCCATCATCTCAGCGCACTTGAATGCCATGTAGCCCACCCGCTTACCGTGGGCAGTTTCGTCGACCCCGACCAGGTCCAGTGCGTCGGCCAGGGCGTAGACGACCTGACGCAAATCGATTGAAACAGTCACGATAATAGATCCCCCCTATGTGAGCATGGTAGCGTCTGGCATCGAAAAGTCTTTAATAATGTAGGGGTATTGGGCCTGGAAACAGTTCTCGTTTTCACCACTTAATTGTGATTGGTAGAGAGTTTTGAGTGTTGAGGATCTCTGTCAGACGGCACTCTTCAGGTGTCTCTCCAGTTGTGTCAACAGAATCTGGTCCTGTCCTTGTCAGGTTTTTTTAACTCCTAGGCTGTCGAAGTCTGATCAAATTTCATCCGTATGTTTGTCGCAATATTTGGTGTAATCCACATGCCGCTCCTCTCCCCAAACATCATCCACAAACTGATAACGACCGGAGTTGAATGTGTAAAAGTTGTATCGGACCGGGTTCTTTTTATAGTAATCCTGGTGTTTCTCTTCCGCTTGGTAGAATTCAGTAAAGGGTACAATCTCAATGGTCACCGGATCCTCGTAGCGCCCGGAGGCATCCAATTCAGTGCGCAGTTTTTCCGCAATTCGTTTCTGCTCACTGTCATGGTAAAAGATGGCCGGTCGGTATTGTCTGCCCCGGTCGTAGAACTGACCACGGGAATCGGTAGGATCCATCATTCGCCACAGAGCCTGTATCAAGCCTGTGTAGCTGATGACCTGCGGGTCGTAATAGACCTGTACGGCCTCGGTATGGCCGGTCATACCGAGGGCAACTTTACGGTAAGTCGGGTTTTTTTCCACGCCGCCGCTGTAACCGGATACAGCCTCTTTGACGCCAGGCAGCATCTCAAATCCGTTTTCGACACACCAGAAACATCCGCCGGCAAATGTTGCCACTGATAACCCCTGCAACTCCTCTTCTAACGACGCTGCCCGGTTGGCTAGAGGCTGAGAACAGCCAGAGATTAGCATTGCAATGGCCAACAGGCTGCCATACATGGAAAACTTCATCGATAGATCCTCAAAGCAATCTTTAGATTAGTGCTGATTATCAATCGCAAAGTTCACCGGTCAGTCACGAGAAAATCACAAAAGTATCTCCTCCAGGAGCAAATGAAAAGCTTGTTAACACGGTCTATCTAACAGCTGAAATCAGCATACATAGCAAAAGTGCTGATTTTAAGCGTAAACAGGGAGTTACCTATAAAAGTCCTGTACAGACACTCTTCAGCTGTTCGCGTTATTTATCATTACTGAAACCGACTTCTGCTAACCAGCGTTGGAAGGCATTAGTGGCAGCAGACCTCAGTGAAGCGCTGCTCTGGTGTGTATCTGAGCGTAGCTTTGCAATTGTGACTCCGGGGGTCTGTGCGATTTCACCCGTATGGCCGATCAGCCAGGGTTCTATACCGTAAGCGCCGGCTTCGATATGGAACTGCAGTGCCAATGAATTGGGGCCAGGAATGAATGCCTGAACTGTGCAGTCGGGCGTATAGGCAAGGCTCTCTACATCAGCGGGTAGCTCACACACCTCACCGTGCCAGTGCAGCACCGGGGTGTCACCTAATTCGGTGAGTACGGATGCCTGACCTGCATCCGATAGGTTAACCGGCGCCCAGCCGATCTCTTTCACCGGTCCGGGGCGAACACTAGCGCCGATTGCACGGGCGAGAATCTGTGCGCCAAGGCAGATGCCGAGGGTCGGCTTGGCGGTGACAAGCCTGGTTTTGGCAATAGCGATTTCGTCAGTCAGGAAGGGATAGTCGACCTCATCCATTACGCTGATCGGTCCACCCAGAAACACCACCAGATCTGCCATCTCGGCAGTTTTTCTGTCCAACTCCCAGGCATTGACATAATTTATCTCAAAGCCGGACTTTTCAAGCAGGGGTTCGAGTAAACCAAGGTCTTCAAAGGCGACATGACGAATTGCGCACACGCTCCTTCTCATTTTCATACGCCCCATTATTACAATCCTTATCTTCGGGTGGCAGTTTGCCTCAGGCTGCGGCCTCATGCTCACGGCAAATACGCTGCACATCATCCACCGTTAATGGCTGCTGAACCAGATTGCAGTAGTAGCCACCATCTTCTGAGCGCCCGTTGTAGCGACAGGTGTGGCATACACCAAAACTTTTCATGCCATTACTTTGCAGTAGTGCCATAACCAGTTGATTGAGAGCGTGATTGATCTGTGTGCGGGCTTTTTTTGACAGATTATCACAGGCATTCGTCAGCATCGGAGGCGGTACCAGTCGATCCAGCAGCTTGCTGCCCTTTGCGGTGAGTCCGAGATGGGAGACACGTTTGTCTCCAGCATCGGTACGCCTTAACAACAGCCCTTTTTGCTCGAGTACTTTGATGGTCTGGGAGACTGTGCCTTTTGTTTGGCCAAGATAATCGCTCACAGCCAATGGCGTGTCCGAATAGCGATTGCAAACAGACAGGTAGTGTAACACCTCGAGCTGTACAGGCTGCAGGCCATGCTTGATACCGCTTTTGCGTAGATCGGTACGCAAAAGTTCGCTGAGACGCTCAAGGTGATTATAGAGGCTATTTGAATCCATAGGATTATAGTATCGACTAAAAACTAGTTTGACAAGCTTGAGATCCTCTGCTAACTTGATAATGGTATCGAGTCGATACAATAATCTTAATCATACGAGGAGTCACTTATGAAAAAAGCTATTTTCTACCATGCGGGTTGCCCTGTCTGTGTCGCTGCGGAACAACAGGTTCTTGATGCGTTGGACAAGGGACGTTACGAATTGGAGGTGGTGCATCTTGGTGCAGACCGGAGTCGGATTGTTGAGGCAGAACAAGTCGGTATCCAATCGGTTCCGGCGCTACTGCTTGACGGGGGGGTCTTCCACATCAACTTCGGCGCCTCCTTGGCGGATGTGAAAGGAGGTTCGTGATGCAGGGTGGCTCATTGATCTCAGTAATAACGCTTATTTCGCTCTCATTGCCGGTCTGTGCTCATCAGGATCACCATGGTGGCATCAGGGCGGATCAGGGTAATGCGAAACTGGCGCCTTTCGATATCATCCATACGAAGATCAGCAGTGAGGGCAATACTGCGCTGTTCCATATGGCCGTTTCATCGAATGCGGGTTCCAGCAAGCCAACGGCAACAGGTCAACTTGCAGGCAGTCATGTATTTTCCTACGTCTGGCCAACCTCAATTGATAGCTATAGCGTGGGTTTTGAACATAACGCCGGTATTCTGGCGTTGGCGGTGACCTCACACCCTGATTTCGATGATACACCCCTGTTCGATGAGAACGGTGATGGTGATGTGAAGAATGACGGGGCTGTTTGGCACAGTCACTGGGTGGTGTTGCAACCCAATGAACGTTGTGGCGAGGGTGCGCTGGGTGTGGTCGATATAGCGGAAGGCGCGAAGCCCCGTTTACCCAATACCTGGCCTGGCTTGCCCATCTTGCTCGACAGCCCCGGCTGGGATCCCATCTTCAATGGCGAGATTGTCGAGGTTCGGGTTCCTTTCGCCGATATCGGTGTCGTTGAAGCCGCAAGTTTTGATGGTGTCACGGCAGGTTTGCGTGTCCACCAGAGTGTTCATGCGCCTCTGCTTTGTGTTGTCGACGTCATGGATGTGGCCTCCGGCGATTTAAGTCTGCCGGGCCGGGTGAATCGTTAACAGTGAGTCTGATTGTCGGCGTCATGCCAGTTTGTCTCGAGGTATGGTGCCGGCTGTGGTTTCAGCTATAGAGGATGTTACTGCTGTGTATGAGGAAATCGAAATAGCGACTTAGAGAGAAGCCGTCATGTGAATGAATAGACACACATGAGGCCGAATTGGCTTGTCCTTTGAACACTCAATGCGTATGGATAGGCGACTGATACTATTTACACTTGATGCTTTTACACAGTTTGATGCCTTTCACTGAGCCTGGATGACTTTGAGATTTCGTTTCAGGCGCTTGCGGTTTTGCGGATTCTCTTCCTGGTCAATCCTGAATTTCAAGGCTACCTTCTGTTTTATGAGTTATTTCAGTAAGGTGCGGATCTTGTCGCGCTTCTCTTTATGTTAGTGCCGATTATCAATCGCAAAGTTCACCGCCCCGTCACGAGAAAACCACAAAAGTATCTCTTCAGTTCTAATTAAAAATGGCGTCTTCAGTGCCTAAATAATGGCTGATATTCATGAGCATGGCAAAGTATTGATTTTAAAAGTAAAAGGGTATTGTCAGGCAAAAGTTCTACGTGTTTCTTGCACTCATTTTTGCTGGATGTCGATAAGCGTGGACGATGGTCTATACAGCACTTCCAGTTTGTATGGGTATAATCAATCAGGCAGCGCTTTTTGTGTCGTATCAACGGTTTTAACACAGTTGGGGATGTATCGATTATGAGCAATATTCTGATCGCCATTTCGTTGGTTATTCTGCTTCTAATTGGCGTGGCAGCGCTTTTTCTGGCTGGTGACAGTCATCAGGATTCGTCCAAGGACGAGCTGAAAGATGATGAGTTTTAAAATAAAGAATCAGCTTGTTTGTGAGTCGCTGTTACGGCTTCGATAGAGCGCCTTCGATGTTGTCTGCTTAGCTGGGTTGTATCGATCCTTTAGTCTGCTTATAAGCGCTATTTGAGATCATTGTTCTATTGGGAAAAGTCATTAAAATGTATTGCAGAATTGAATATCTCAATGCATATCCGACGCTTTTTTCAAGCATCTCTGCTGCCACTAAAAAATCCCTTTGGAAATCAGTACTCTACTCGGTACTGGTCTGGCCGCTTGGTGAGATCTACGGGAATGGATCACTTATATTTGAAAGTGGCTGGTGTTGGTTGAGCTAAAATTAAAAGAGGTAATGATGCAAACCTTCAATCCATAATCCCACGGCAGGGAGGTAGCCATGAAAACCTTTATGCTGATCACTGGAAGCGGTCCGCTGATGATACTCACATCTCACTCATCCATCGAAGATCCGCTGATTCTGGAGAAGCTCGCCATCAAGGGTATCGAGAAGTTTATTGCCTATGAGGTGCCCTATGATCTGGCCAAGCTGCGTTATGGTGGCCACTTCAATGTGGTTGCCAATGACCTGCATGAGAGTGATGATCTGCGTGTACTGGATTACAATGGAGAGCGAACTTTCAAACTCTTCTCATTTGCAGAACTTGGCACCCCGGTACTTCACGAAGCCAGTGGTTCGACTGTATCTGCTGTTGCTTGATTCCATTGAATCACTAGGTAGATAATGTTGTTTGAGCTCACCAGACCTCAGGGTGCTCTGAATGTCTGGGGTTTGGCCTGGGACAACACACCAGCTATCGATAGGTTTGCCGATAGGTAGTGGACTCGCTATACCGCATCTCACCTAGCTGGCTAAGTTTGTCACGGATCTCATCACCGACGAAACGTTGTGGTAGTGAGTGCTTGCGCTGTTCGCGGAGTTCTTTCTGCTTTATCCACTTTGCGGCGATGTCGAATGCTTCAATGAAATCGGGTTCTTTGTCCAAGGCGTGTTTGAAGTAGGCGGTACCAAAGTCTGTGAACTCGCTTTTGACGCCGCAACCGAATGATTGACGATCCTTTTCTGCTGCTGTGATGATCAAAGTGTTGGGCGTGCGTAGCGGTTCGATGAAGCCGCCTGAATAGCAACTGGATACGACGATGACCCGCCAAAGAATGCCGGCTTGATCGAGGGCCTGCCGTAGTTGCAATGGTGTTATGTCGTCCAAGGGTACAGGGCCAAAGTTCACTGAAAATTTGGGATCCTTACTGCCATGTGAGGTCATGAACAGAAACAGTATATCCTCTTCTGTATCCATGATTTCGCCAATTACCGACAGGCTGTCGGATAGATTGTGACGGTTGGCAAGGGGGTATCGAGATAGCGTGTCGATGTTATTCACCAGTGACATCGATCGTCCGCTTGTATCGAAACGACGATCGAACAGTTCGCGCACATACTCAACTTCATTGAGAAAAACATTTTCCAAGCCATATCCGGCTACAGTGACCAGATAGAGATCGGTGATTCCGGGGCGTTGTGAAGTCAGGCCATTGAGTGTTTTATCCACCATCGGATACTGGTCATAGAAGAGGTCTTCTATGCTGAGTTTGTATAGCTTTTCATAGAGGCTGTCGCTCTGTGGGGGTTCATCGCTGTACCAGAGTTGTGAATACGGAAGAAACACGCTACTTGACAGGGAGAGCAGGAAAGCGGTTGTTGCAAGATAAAACGATTTTCCAAGTGATAGCGAGAGTACGATTCGCATCAATCTCAGAATGATGTAGAGATGCCAGGCTAACAGTAGCAGCAGCAGTAGACCGCCACTCTGCGGGTGGTCGTAATAGAGGTGCGTTGGCATGCTCAGGGTTTGAAAAACAATAATGAAAATTGGCATTGATGAGAGATAGGCGAGTATCAGTTTGCCCGTGTCAGATGTATTGGCGTGGACCAGTCTGGAGATCGCCAAAAGAATCAACAGATCGAAGAGATAGACAGCACCCAGGTGGTTGAGTCCATAGGCAGAGAAAGTTGCTGGTTTATCAACAGCCAGATAAGTGACACTGATTTCGAGGCTGAATATCAGTGCGAATAGCCAGAGCAGTTGGTCTATAGAGTAGATGAAGTTGTTAGGTGTCAGCTGTTGGTTGCTGGCGAGTCTCAACCCGGCTCTGAGGTTGATGGTAAGTGCGATCAATTGTCTTGGGAGAGATTTTGCTTCCATGTCAATGCTCTGGATTCCGTTGTTGTATCGTAGCAGGTATCGGCCGTTAGTTATTAATCCTTAGTTTTGCTTCAGTTCGGTCAAGGGAGCCTGTTTTTGCGGTTGCCGCAGTCGCTAACGGGCGGAGAAATCATCCGGATCACCGAGCTCCTTTAACATGCCGGATTTGAATTCGCGACGATAGAGTACGCCAACCACCAGTGTGGTAGCGAGAATAAACAGCAGAGGATGGAGAAACCAGCTGAGGAAGGCGAGACCAAAATAGTAGGCCCTGAGTCCCCGGTTGAATGTATTGGAGGCCTTGGAGCTGACCTTGGCGGCCCGTTCCGCAAAGCTGTCACTCCATGCCGGCAGCTCATGGCTCATAGGAGCGGCGCCGATAATGGTGGAGAGGTAGTTGAAGTGGCGCATTGACCAGGTGAATTTGAAGAAGGCATAGATAAATACAAGTAACAGTCCCAGCATCTTCAGTTCCCATACTTCCCGGCTGCTCTTTACTGCATAACGCAGATCGCCCACGACTTCCATGGCGGTATCCATTGTGCCCAGTACCGCAATCAGTCCGGCGAGTATGAAGATTGTTGTGGAGGCGAGAAAGGTGGCGCTTCTGGCAAGAATCAATACAATGTTGGAATCCACGATGCGAACATCCCGATGCATCATCTCACGCATCCACTGCCTTCGATAGCCGTGCATGGCGCTCATCAGTGTCAATTTGTCGCGGGCTCGAAGGTCTGCAAATCGGGTATATCCGATCCAGCAGATCAGAAACCATAGCAGTGCGCTCACATCGAGTATGGGTATCATTAACTTTCACGGGTTTTCATGAGTCTATAAGTTTAATCGTTTTTCCGGCGTAGAGAAATTCTGAAGTTGTTGCTTGATGGGTGAACATTGCGGCTCAGTCGATAAATCCATTATCGCGAGGTTCGGCGGAAATTGGAGAGGTTCTGTTCAAGGTCTTGTACATCAATGGGTTGGGTAATATGAATCAATGGATGCGTGAGTATCCATTGATTCATGATTCAGCGCGTCAGCCAAAAACGCTACCCGTTTTCACGCCCATCATTTTCAACAGCAAAGGCAATGGGCAGAACTTGGTGAAGGGTGCCTGGAAAATCATGAAACCGACAAAAATCGAGGCATAGAGAAAAAAGATATTCTGTGTGGCGAGATAACCGCCTACGGTTGCCATGATCAGAATACCGACAATGGTAAAAGTGATGCGTTCTACAGACATGGTTAAGAGCTCCTGCTTGGTTGCCTACGTGCGACCTGATTGTCGACGATAGGCAGATTATCCATGGGTGCTTATCGGAATCTGCAACATTTGTTACATTCAGATGCGCTTGACGGAAAGTTGCATCTTCAAGCTGAAGGTGGGCTTCAGTTCGTCTTAACAGGCTCTAGGGTGTACTGTATTTTTTTAACCGATAGGCCATCTGGGGTCTGGTTAAACCCAGCATTCTTCCGGCGGAAGCGAGGTTGCCTCTGGCCCGCTCGACGGCTCTGTCGAGGAGTCTGTTTTCCACGGTTCCAAGGGGTATGTTCTGCTCCAGTATCTGGTCAAGCATTCGATCGAATAAAAGGCCACTGTTTTGTGGGCTGGGGGAGTCCGCCAGGGTGGAGGTTTGAGTTTGTGCTGTGGCTGCGGGTTCCACACTGAGTTCAGGGAAAAGGTTTGGCAGGTCGATGTGTGTGTCATTGGCAGTAATGATCACACCCCGCTCGATAATGTTCTCCAGTTCACGGATGTTGCCGGGCCAGTCGTAGTTTCTCAGCGCCCTGAGTGCCCGTTCGGTGATCCCGGGGGTACGTTTACCATGCAGAGCGGTGTACTTCTCCAGAAAACGATTGACCAGGGCCGGTATGTCATCTTCCCGTTCGCGTAAGGCGGGGATCAGAATTGGAAAGATGTTGAGTCGGTAATAGAGGTCCGCACGGAATTTGCCTGCATCCACAGCCTGCTGCAGATCCACATTGGTGGCGGCCACCAGTCTGACATTGACCTTGCGGGTGCGGCTGTCTCCGATTCGTTCAAACTCACCTTCCTGTAAGACTCTTAACAGCTTGGCCTGTGCGGCGGGAGAAAGCTCTCCCACTTCATCAAGGAAAAGCGTGCCTCCGTGTGCACGCTCAAATCGTCCGGGGCGGGAGTGCTGGGCGCCGGTATAGGCCCCTTTTTCCACGCCGAAGAGTTCCGATTCGATGAGTGATTCAGGAATTGCGGCGCAGTTGATGGCGATGAAGTTTCTTTCTGCCCGGGAACTGATGCTGTGGAGTGCCCGGGCGAACATCTCCTTGCCGACACCGGTCTCGCCCAGCAGCAGTACGGTTACATTGCTCTCACCCGCCTTTTTCAGCATTTCGCAGGTTTTCAGGAAGGGCGGTGCGCTGCCTACCATGTCGCCGGGTGCGGTCTCCTCATCAAGAGAGTAGCGAAGATGGGCCACTTCCTCTTGGAGTTTGAGTAACTGGTCTGCGATATGGTCCGGATTGAAATATTTGAGATCCTCTTCCACATTGCCTTCCCACTCCTCGACCGGTTTACCTACATTACGACAGTGGCGGTCGCCCATGCCGCAGCACTCCGGTTCCTTGTAGAGGATAAAGCGGCCGACGATTTCACTGGTGTAACCGGTGGCATAACCGATCTGGGTCCAGCAGACTGATTCGGTGTGTACGCCGAATTGCTCGATATGAACATCTGCCTCGTAGGAGTGCTCCCAGATCAGATCGCCGAAATATCGGCCATTGGCGATGTCGACGTCGATCTTGATCGGTGAGACCTTTACGATGCCTTCCACCATGTGGAGTTTGGGCCCCATCAGCATCAGCTCTTCATCCGATGCGTTAGGCATCAGCTTACGGGCAAGTTTGGCGTCCCGGACTCCGGAGGCGTAACCCATTCTGGTCAGCAGTCCCCTGGCCCGTTCAATGCCCAGGGTCTCGATCAGCTCCTTGCGCAGAGAGCCCATGGCGCCGATATGCAACATGATCATGCGCTGGTCACTGAGGTGTATCCGGCCCTCCTCCAGGGAGAGGTTGAGCTCTGAGGGGAGGTTGAATTCAGAGCTCAGATCGATCTGTATGGCCATAGGGTCGTCTCAGGCTGGTATCAATTTCATGCTGACGATATGGTGAGAAAATAAAATCACGATATCATCAGAAAGTGATCATATAATAAGTATTGTCTGCTTTGTGACAGTGTAACTTAAAAATAGCAGTAAAAAATAACGATTGAAAATATAAATATCGATTTTAATTGTTATAACGATAAAATATTAGGGTTATCCCTTAAATAAGTGATCATTTAGTAATTTTTGCATTCAATTCCTCTGTTTTGGCTGATTTTGGCAGCGATCTGAGCTGACCGCCCGGCTGAGGTTGTTCTCTCCACGCGTCCTTCATGGCACACATTCTGCTCTAACCACTTCAAGGATCGCTTTTTCTCATCTGAGGGAGCCGGTCCGGAAACGTCGACTCAATACAACATTCAACACAAGGGGATCCGATGCGACACCGGGTGACGATCGAAAACTGTAACGAGACCTATCCCTGCTCAGAACAGCAGACCCTGTTACAGGGGATGGAGCAGCTTGGCAAGCGGGGCATACCCGTCGGTTGCCGGGGTGGTGGATGTGGTGTCTGCAGGGTTCAGGTGACCTCGGGAAACTTTTTAAAGGCAAAGATGAGCCGAAGCGTGATCAGCGAAGCGGATGAATCGAAGCGGATCGTGCTGGCTTGTCGCTGCACGCCGACCAGTGATCTATCGATCAGCGTGGTGGGAAAAATGGAAAAAGCCTTGAGAGCGGAGTGTCAGGTCGAGCCTGAAGATGAGGTGAGTGTTGCTGCTGTCGTCTGAGGCTCTGCAGAAGGGCTCAATAACGATACGATTTACACAGACAGAGAGGATTTAATCATGGCATTCAAAGGCGTACTCCGTCCCGGACTGATTCAGATTCGCGTTCTGAATATGGACGAAGCCATCAACCACTACCAGAATATTCTTGGACTCAATATCGTTAGTACCGAGGCTGACGGCCGGGTCTATCTGAAAGGCTGGGATGAGTTTGATCACCATAGCGTCGTATTACGTCAGGCGGAGAGCGCCGGCCTGGACTATGTAGCATTCAAGGTCGACAGCGACGACTATCTGCGGGAGATTGAACCCAAGATCGTCGCCTGGGGTCTGGAGGTGGATCATGTTCCTGCCGGTGAGCAGCCGGGTGTCGGTCCGCGTATCGGTTTCACCCTGCCAACCGGTCACCGCATCGAACTCTATCACCAGATCGATATGGCTGATGATCATCCCGGCATCACCAATCCGGATATCTATCCGCGTCGTCCCGAAGGCATGGGCGCCAGCCGCTTTGATCATCTGCTCTGTTACGGTCCCAACATCGGCAAGGCGCGGGAGTTTTTCTGTGAAGTGCTTGATTTCTATCAGCCCGAGAAGGTCGATTTGCCAGAGGGGGATGGCTCCCTTGCCATCTGGCTCACTGCAAGCAACAAGGCCCATGATATTGCTTTTGTTGAGCATGAGGAGCCAGGCAAGCTGCACCATGTGGCCTTCCTGTTGCAGGATTGGAATGAAGTGGGTGCTGCTGCCGATATCATCTCCATCAATGACGTTTCCCTCGATATCGGACCGACCCGTCACGGTATCACCCGCGGTCAGACCATCTACTTCTTCGATCCTTCCGGTAACCGTAACGAGGTCTATGCCGGTGGTTATACCGCCTATCCCGACCACCCGGTTCGGAGCTGGGATTTCGACCATGTTGGCAAGGGGATCTTCTACTATGAGCGTGCTCTGAATGACCGCTTTCTAACGGTTTTGACCTGATGGAGCTGGCGGTAAACGAACCACAGATCCACTGGCGAGCGGCTGCCGATGCGGTCACCGCCGCCGTGCAGCAGGCTGAGGAGATGGGGATAAAGATCAATGCCGCGGTGGTGGACAAGGGTGGTAATCTACTCGCCTTTCAGCGTATGAACGGTGCCTTTCTACACTCCATCGGCATCTCTATCGATAAGGCCTACACGGCTGCCGGGTTCGGTTTCCCCACCCGTAAATGGATGGATGAAATCCGTGATATACCACAGCTTCGTGAAGGTATCGTACACAGGGATCGTCTGGTGATCTTCGGTGGTGGCCTGCCCATTGTCAGCAATGACCAGGTGATCGGTGCGATCGGTGTCTCCGGTGGCTCCGAAGAGCAGGATGAGATCTGTGCCAGGGCAGGATTGCAGCGATTGGGGCTGTAAGCTTTTATTAACGTTAACAGGCCCAGGGCTCTCAGGGCATGGGGTACGTCAATGGTACCCCATGCATTTTTACTTTGGATCTGACAGCGTGTTTTATTGTCGTCCACTTTTTCATGCCGTAAATGGCGTGCGAAAGGGGCCTTGTCAACCGTCAACTAGTGAGGACTATTCATGCCATTGATTCAGGCAACCATCATGGAGGGGCGCTCCCAGGAGCAAAAGGAGGCATTCTATCAGGGTGTCACACAGGTCGTGGTGGATACGCTCAAGGTAAAACCGGAGCAGGTGCGTGTGGTAATACAGGAAGTGCCGAAATCCCACTGGGCGATCGGTGGGGTATCCGTAGCCAAGCGTGACGCCAAACCATAGCAAACCGATACGATGCGGTTTTTGATTCTCGGCGCTGGCGGTATCGGTGGTTACTATGGCGCACGTCTGCAAGCGGCCGCTCACCAGGTTCTCTACATGGCCCGTGGGGAGCACCTGAAAGCGCTTCAAAACAGTGGTCTGTCGGTACGCCACCCGGAGTTCGATTTCGAGGCAAAGGTCGATGCCATTGACCAGCAGGGTCTGCTCGATCGTTATCGTGCAGACGATTTCGACCTGTTGATCGTGACCGTCAAGGCTGGTGCTACAGAGTCAGTGATGCAGGACCTGAAAAGCTGGTTGAGCGGTGCAACCACGCCTGTGCTGTCTCTGCAGAATGGGATCGATAATGAGATTGCCATCGCTGCCCATATTGGAAGTGAGCGGACGATTGGTGGACTCGCCGTGCGAATTGGCGGGCATATTATTCGTCCTGGGGTGATCGAAGCCACCGGTGTGGCGCAAGTCGTAATGGGTGCCTGGAAGTGTGCCAAGGACCACCCTGGGAGACAGCAAGAGCTGAAAAGTGTGGCGGACTGTTTTAATCGGGCAGGCATACCAACCACATTGAGTGAAACCATTCAGAAAGCGCTTTGGCGAAAGCTGCTGATCAATAACGGGGTCAATCCATTGAGTGCCCTGACCGGATTGGACACCCGCAGTCTGACGGCCCATCCGGTACTGACCCGTACTGTCTACCAGCTGATGGAGGAGGTGGCGCTTGCGGCTGAGGCCGACGGCGTCGATCTGCAGCAGTGTGACATCGATGAAATGTATCAGTTGATCTGTCAGTTTGATGCCATCAAGACCTCCATGCTGGTGGATCGTGAAAAGGGGCGGCCATTGGAACTGGATGCCATCACCGGTGTGGTGGTGGAGCGATGCAGCAGACTGGGAAAAGAGGCGCCAATCTCAGCACTGGTTCAGGCATTGCTGGAGAATCAATTGAAGTTTGGAGATCGGTAGGGTCATAGGTGCTTGGCAGTTCTGAACGTAGTCGGAGGCACTCTCCGATATCTGAGTACCACTCTCTGACACTTCTCTTTTTCATGTTGCCATACTGCTGATCCATAAACTTCGACCATGATGGTGATAACGCCCCTCTCCCGTTGTGGGAGAGGAGCTTTTTCAGTCTTACTGCAGGGAAGATTGAAAGTTAATGGGACAGCAGTGATGTTGCTATCAACCCTGAGATTTAGGTGCCGGGTGAGTAATTACTACCAGCCTGCATTGTTTTCCTGCAGCAGTTGGTAATCTTCCCCCTGATTGTTGTTTATATTGGGATTGGCCGTTGGATCATTCGTGCGGTAATAGATACTTGAGTCGTTTGGATTGACATAGTTGTAGTCGTAGTAACCATCCGCTTCGTATCTTGTGCCTGTGTTGGGATCAACCAGCTGCTGTCTTTCATGGATGGAATCAATGTAGGCGCTGTGAGAGCGATCTGAAGCCGCGCTACGCTCCATGTAACTGTTATGGCTTCTGTCCAGTGCATCCATATTGGATTGATGTATCTGTTGCTGGCTCTGCTGGAAGGCGCGGTTTTTTGCACTCAGGTTATTCTGGAACTGTAGGTGTTGGGCATTCGCTGACTGCAGCCAGTTCGGATCATACTGGTAGGATTTGGCAAACCGCAGCAGCTCATTCTGAATCTGTGAATAGTCATGGGATTCAGACAGAGGTACTGTAAACCCGTACAGCTGCACGATCGTCACTGGCGCCCCGTTGTTGGGTAGAGAACTGACCGTCACGGCCGCGGAACTCTTCTGATTGTCCTGCTGGTCCACCACATCAAATCCAAAAGTAACAACCTGTTGCCCATAACGGAACAGCAGGTTTGCGTCCCGCTGCGTCACATATTGGGAGATGGTCGAAATTCTGTAACGATTTTCGATATTGGCATTGGGATTTTCAGCACTGACTTGCTGTAAAAGATTATTGAAATATTGCTCGGGATCCACCGGATTAGAGATGAAAGCGCCATGTAGATGGTAGATATAGCCGCCAGCAGCACAAAATGCTGTTGGTGTGTCGGGAATTTTTACATTGCAATTGAAGCTCTCGGGTACTGATACATAGGCGGTGGTGGTACCATTTTCCTGCAGTGGTACATACTTCAAGCCCTGTGCCTGTGTAATCGGGGTTACGATAAACAGCAAAGGTAGCAGCAAATAGATTAAAGGCTTCATTGTTTTCGTTGTCCTTAATATGTGTTCTAAACGTGCGGGGATTTACATTAAAAACCTGAGACTGATTGGAATATTCAAAGCTCCATGGTTTCTAAGGATAGCTTGAATGGTTTTAAAGTCACACGGCTTTCGTGTGGTTATTCAGCTGATTCGGGTTTGGTAGGATCCTTGCTGACTCTCGCCAGACTCCGGTTCGAGTGTTTCAATGATGACTAACCATTTGGTTTCTGGATGAAAATATGCCACTTGGGTCGTTTCCAGCTTTCCCGGAAATCAGCAACATCCGATTCGGCTGCCGTTTTGCTCTTTTCATTGCCGTCGAGGAAAAGTACCAGCTCGAACTGCTGTTCCGCTGAACCGAATTTTTCGTCGAACTGTTTTACGATCTGGTTGGCCGGGGTTGCCAAACGACCCATGATCTCGACCACCAGTAAGCTGAGTCCCGCGTACCAGAGATTGGTTTGATCCTCTATGATGCCCTGATTCACTGGGAAATCCGGTTGCTCACCGGTCAGACGTTAATTGAGGGAGAGGCGGGCGAATTCCGTTGTAATTGCAATATTCAGGTAGTGGAATTTTATCTTTGAGTAGGTGCCGGATTCGAACCCAAGTTCCACTACCCGCTCATTCAGCAGGATATGAACCTGGGAATTGCGTTCAGTGATCTGCAAAAAATCAAGTTCGTAGCGGTAGTGGGTAAGGAAGGCGGTGTAAGCGATGGGAAAGGCTCTCTTGCGTGTTACCTCATCCTGTTGCTTATAGTCTTCATGGGATTGACTGATTGAATCGAGGATCATCAATCTGTCGAGCAGGCTTACCCATGTAGATCGGATTTGTTGCCACTCTGTTTTGTCCGGCAGTTGGTTTTCAGTGGCATTCTGGTCGTTGAAGAGGTCAGTATTGAATTCCAGGTAGTCCACGATATCGGACAGCCCCTTGCGTTGGGTGAGTACGACCTGAAGATAGTTGTCCGGTAACTGTTGTGAAAAAATCTCACTGTCTGAGGTTGCAGAAACCACGATTCTGGGTGTGCATAGGGTGAGCAAAAGCATGGTGCGAATCAGTCACTTCATACCGGTTAGTCCTTGTTGTCGGCATCTCCAAGTCAACCTGTCCAGTATGCAGCTCGGGCATTTCTGCAGCTGACAGGACGACTGTATCTGTGAGTAACGCTTAGGTTAACAGATTAAAACAAGTCTGGTCATCTGAATCCGGGGTGCTTCAGAGTACAGGATCCAATGGCAGCAGGCCCCATAAGTCGACTTGCAATCTTTTCAGGAAACCAACCTCTTGCTGATCAATGTCAACCGAGGCGTCCCAGCTGTTTTCTGGCTGCATATCCCGGCGAATGGCCTGAGCAACCTGATGTGCAATTTTCGAATCATCAATCACCACACCCACTTCGGTATTGAGATTTGCCGATCTGGGGTCGAAGTTGAAGGTGCCTATGTAGGTGATCTGACGATCAATGACCAAGGATTTTGCGTGTAAGGCGAAGATGGGTGAGGTTTTGCCAAGCTGCTCATGCCGATCGATAAGTTGACGGTGGATCCCTGGATCGGGTTTGAATTCGTAGATGCTGATGCCAAGATCCAGTAGCCTCTGCTTCTGTTTATGATAGCCGGAGTAGGCTTGCAGATTATCGGTTGAGGCAAGGGAGTTGGTGACGATGGCGATCTTCACCCCTTTGGACAAAAGCCCGGAAAAAAATTCAAAACCGCCTTCCGGCATGATCAGATAGGGGCTCTCAATCAGTATCTCTTTCTCAGCCCTGGAAAGCAGTTCGATCAACGATGCAGTACTGTGACCGCCACCACCCAGGTTATTGCGCTGGTTGTTCTTGCCCGGTAGGTCATGGATATAGGCCACATCCGTCCAGTGCAGTTGGGTGAAAATCTGTTCGACCCGCGTCACCATATTGGTGATTGCGATGCGGATCTCGGGTGCGAAATTGAGTGGATTGCCGGCATATTGGTGGAGCCATTCGGTATAGTCTTCGATCTGCTCGGGGGTCAAATTGTGCTTCTCTTCTGCAAGCAGGTTGCTAAGAGAGACTGACAGGGGGCTTTGCCAAAAGTTGTCGAAACTTTGCTGTATCCGGGGTAATACAGAACCGGCAACCATCACATCCCGATCGCGGAAGTTATAGGTATGATCGTAATCATAATACTCATCGGCCATATTGCGTCCGCCGGTGATCGCAATGGTCTGGTCGTAGATTACGACTTTGTCATGCATGCGTTGATTGGAGCTGCGAAAGTCCGTGATCAGATGCCAGAGCTGTGACAGTGTTCCTCTGCCTACTGAGTGTAGCGGGTTATAGATTTTGATCTGGATGTTGGGGTGTGCATCCAGAGAGAGCAGTGTCTCCGGTTCAGCGTCGATCAACAGGTCATCGACTATGACCCTTACCCTGACGCCCCGTTCGGCAGCGGTGAGAAGGGACTCACTGGCAAGCGTGCCGATATTATCCGTACTCCAGATGAAATATTGTACATCGATTGTTTTCTGTGCGGATTCGGTGAGCCAGGCCCGGGTTAGCAGTGACTCCTCACCTTTTTCCAGAATATAGACACCACTCTGTCCCGGATGCTGTTGGCTCAGTTCATTCAAGTGTTCCAGGATACTGGCCTGTAACGACAGTGAGATCAAAAGAACCGGCACGATCTGAGTGCACAGTTTTACGATCCATTTTCCAAGTTTAACTGGTAAGTGCATGTTGTCGATTGTTTGATAAAGGCGCTATTCCCGAATCTCTCTGAAGATTTTCGGTTTCAATGGATTCATGAGGTAATGGGCATTTAGTTGGCTGAGGTATCCATAGAACAGGTTCCATGTATGGTAATGGTAACTGGTATCAGTATAAGGTGTTGCTATCACAGATACATCCATGGTTTTGAGAAGAGCATCACCGATAGAAAAACCAAATCAACCATTTTGTGGTCGGTATCAAGACCGTAGCGCGGATCAGGCCTTTTGGGTTATGTATCCAGGCTGGTCTGAAGAGCAAGTGGCAAATCCGATGTGGGGCAGAGATGGTAATACGTCATGCATAGCCGATCAGGCTGGGTAGCCAGAGGACTATATTCGGAAATGCGATCAGGGTGCCGATGGTGATCACATCAGCGACAAAGAAGGGAGTACAGCCGCGGAATACATCCTGAACCGTGCATTCAGGTCGTACGCCTGCGACCACAAAGCAGTTCAATCCGATCGGTGGGGTGATCAGGCAGAGCTCCGCCATTTTGACCACGATAATGCCAAACCAGATGGAGCAGCCTACGCCGGATACGCCGAATGCGGATTCCGCTGCGGTGACCGCCTCTCCGCCGTTCAGGGCGATCACGGCCGGATAGACCACAGGCAGTGTCAACAGCAGCATGCCGATGGCGTCCATGAACATGCCGAGTACCGCATAAGCGCAGAGAATCAACAACAGGGTCAGTATCGGACTCTGTTCCAGACTGACGATCCAGTCTGAAAAGGCGCTTGGCAGATCGGCAAATCCGAGGAACCTCACATACAGCAACACCCCCCAGATTATGGTGAATATCATTACCGTCAGCTTGGCGGTTTCCATCAGGGAGTTTTTTACTTCCGGCCAGCGAGCCCCCCGGTAGAGTGCCATGCAGAGAATCACGAAGGCGCCCAGTGCACCCGCCTCCGTGGGTGTGCCCACACCGCCGTAGATGCAAATCACGATAATCCCGACGACAAAAAAGATCGGCAGTGCCCCGGGGAGAGACTGAAAACGCTGTTTCCAGCTAAAGCCGGTGATCGGTGGGCCAAAATTTTTGCGGGTCTTGGCCAGCAGAATAACCAGGCCTCCGTAAATCAGTGCCGAAACTGCGCCTGGAAGAAAACCGGCCATCAGTAATGCCCCCACATCCTGCTCCACGATAATCGCGTAGATCACCAGAATTGCCGAGGGTGGAATCAATGAGGCCAGGGTGCCGCCGGCAGCGACCACCCCGGCAGCGAAACGTTTGTCGTAGCCGAGTTTTAACATTTCGGGTACGGCAATGCGGGCGAATACCGCCGATGTGGCCACTGATGCGCCTGAGACGGCGGCAAATCCCGCTGTGGAGAAGACGGTTGCCACCCCCATGCCGCCAGGTAACCAACCAAGCCAGCGTTTTGCCGCTTCGAACAGGGCACGTGTCAAACCGGCATGATAGGCCAGAAAACCGATCAGGATAAAAGTGGGTATCAGAGAGAGCGCCAGGGTGGAGACTTTGGAGTGGGGAATGGTCCCTGCCATTTTGACGGCCACGCCAAACCCTTTCTCAAATCCCAGCTTGGCACTAAAGATCCATAACAGACCGAGAAAACCGGCCAGGGCGGCAGCAAAGGCAACCCGTACGCCGATGACCACAAAAAAAAGCATCGCCCCGGTCACCCACAGACCGATGCTGATGGAATCCATGTTGGCCATGGTTTCGATCAGGCTCATGAGTGATCCCTGTTGCCTTCAAACTCTCCCATCACCGATTCTGCCTCCTTGGCTGCCACGGTGGCTGCGTTCTCGATCAAGGGTACGGCGATGGGTTGCTCGCCACCCTCTTTGAAGGCCCTGGCATAGCCCCAGATCTGCAGTATCAGGCGTACTGCCAAGACGCTTAGTGCCAGGGGCACTACCAGCTTGGCAGGCCAGGTGGGCAGGTTGATATCCAGCGATGAGTCGCCAATATCGTAGGCTCGCCAGAAGTGCAGATAGGAGCCATAGATCAGTACCAGAGTGACCAGCAACATCAGCACCACCGAAACCAGCTCGGCAAACCAGAGCAGCCGTCCATGTAACTGACCAATCAGCATATCCATTCTGATGTGGCCGCCAAGTCGTTTGGTGTAGGCGATGCCAAGAAAGGCGATAAAAGCCATCGCCTGTTCAACCCAGTCCACATAGCCATCTATTGGCATGGAGAAGAGCCATCGGCCCAGTACATTGACGGTGGCAAGTATCACCAATAGAAAGATGGTAATGCCGCCAATCAGATTGAGTAACGATTCCAGTCTGAAAAACAGACGATCAGCCAGGCTCAATCGCGATTCGTCATTCAGAATGGTTGCTGTATTGGACATGGTCCACCTCTAACCTGTCATCGGCGGCAGTACTGTTGCCGATAATCGGACTATTTCTCAAACAGCTCAGTGGTGAAATCGAAGAGCGCCTGTGAATCAAATTTACCGGCATATTTTTTGATCCATTCCGCTCTCACCGATTCTGACAATTTGTTCAGTTCTGTTGTCTGCGCTTGAGTAAAGGTGACCTTGGTGAGTCCTTCGTCCACGACAGCCTTCTGATATTTGCCAGTGGTGTTCTCTTCATAGTTCTTTACATAGAAGGCCAATGCTTCATCCACAGAGCCGAGCAGCGCCTCACGATGAGCCGGTTTCAAACTGTTGAGTGCGTCGGTATTGACGACTACCGGGCAGTTGGCTGAGCCGAGGTTGAGATTGGTGGTATACCATTTGCCCACCTTGTAGGATTTGGTGGCCAGATGGGCATGGGGAGCGAAGGAGGCGGCATCGATTACGCCAGAGTCCATCGATTGACGTACTTCAGAGAAGGGCACGCCGGTTTTGACCGCCCCTAATTTACCTAAAACCCCCATGATGCCTCCTGGGCCGCGTACCCTGAGCCCCTTGAAACCCCCCAGCCCCTGTATCGCATCCCCCTTGCTGACGATATTGTATTGCGGCAGTGGAGTAGGCATCAGCAGTGTGGCATTCCAGCGAGCCAGATCCTTTTTCACGATAGGGTGTTTGAAGACTTCTGTATAGATTTCGGCAACCCTGGTCAGTGAGAGGGTGCGGGAAAAAGGTAGTTCAGTCACTGTAATACTGGGGTTTTTCGCGGTGTGATAGAAAGAGCAGAATTGGGCCATTTCAAACGCGCCAATGGAGATTCCATCCAGATTTTCACGGGATTTTGAGAGGCCGCCGTAGGAGATGTTCAGTTTAAACTCGCCCTTGGTCTTGGCTTCAACCAATTCGGCCAGCTTTTCCACATTCTCAGTAAAGGCCCGACGTTTTCCCCACAGGGAGACGTTCCACTCCGTGGCTGCATAGGTTTCACTGGTGATGAAAACTCCGATCAGTATGGCCGGCAGAAGGCGGCTGGCTGTTTTATTCATTGTGTTTCTCCTCCGGTATCACAAATGTTTACCCGATAGGGTATGAGCATTGTCCTGTTGTGTTTCCTGTTGACAGGCCCTAAGCAAGTTCAAATCAGAAGATTAGCAGGAATGGAGAGGCAAGTTTAGATTAACCTGCTGATGAAGGGGGTTGTTGGCTTGTTTCTGACCGCCACGGTCACCAAATCGAAATTGTGTGGTCTGGATTAGCACATTATGGGTGGCCTGAGAGATTGCCAGGTTTGCAGAGGGCCGAAATCCGTGCAAGGAGAGATGAATTGGTGGAAACAGTTTGTATCAATGCAAGTGAAAAATTAACAAATGGTGTGTGAATAGTGATCAATGAATTGATCTGCCAGGCATTAAGGTATAAATCAGGCATTCTCTCTGGTTGGTTGAACAGAGAATAGGCCGGAATAAAGCGACTTATTTCACGTGGATTGTAATGAGTTGCTAATTGTCTCATTCAGTGGAAGAGGAGAAGCAAATGAAAAAACTGGAAGTGTTATCAAAGTCTGTTCTGCTTTCTATCTTTATCCTCACCTCCCTTGCTGTGTCTGCGGCCCCTGTAGAGTATGTTGGCCAGGGTGAGGTTGTTGGTTTTGATGGGGAAAAGCGTTGTATTCGGGTCAGTATGCATGTGGAAGATAGGATGGTTGAGTCGATTGGTGTGCCGCCGGATTATGCAACCTGGTTTGATGCGGTAGGTTATTTTCCGATCTATACCTATCTTGTGGAAGTCGAAGGGCTGGGGGTCTATGCCGGAGCAAACGGTCGTCTGAATATCTGGTTAAATCAGACGCCTGGCGATCGACAGTTCTATACGGAGGAGTTGGAGATACTGGAGGATCATGGATTGATGCAGTTTAACGATGGTACGGGTGGAGATTATGACTGGGCATCCTGGTTGGATACGGTCCCCAGCTATGAAATCGCGCCAGAGTTGGTTATCCGGCGATTGAACATCACCCCGGGTTATGGATTCGATCTGGGTAATGATATCCATCTGTTTCCAATGCCGAAAAAGTGTTATTGCAAGAAGGCTCGAGGCTCCAAGTACGACAACATCCGGAATAAATCAGGTAAACGCCGTTGTGGGTGTAATTCAGCACGCCTGGAGTATTCCGGTTCCGGGCACCGTTTGTGAGCGGAAATCGTACTGGGCTGTATCGTGCAGAGCTGTAACCATGGCCTGGACAACGTTTGTCCTGAGGTGAAAAATTTCAGGGTCGTTTATGTTGTTCCTGTGTAACTGGTTGCCGTCAGAGGCAGGATAGGGCCGCTTTGAACCTTATCCTGCCAATGGGCCTATTCCCAGGGGTAACTGTCGAATATGGCAATTGGAAAGGGGCCGAACACATCAGTACCGATTTTGTATTTGATGAAGTAGTCGCCTGGCGGAATTATGCCTGAAGGGGGGCTGTACGCCTCCAGCATGTCACCAGTCCCTGAGCTGGTTTTTGCCGGTGTGTACTGATCAAAAGAAGAGGGTTCATCGTTGTGCGCTGGCCAGAGTTTTGACGATACAGGTTGACTGGGCCAGGCATTACTGATCATTACTACAAACACCTCGCCGTTCTTCCGCACCACTCTGTCAGAAATGGATATGGAGGGTCGCTGTTGGTTGCCCCAATATTCCGGATAACTGGCGACATGGGCATAATCTCTTATATTGAGCCACATAGGGTACTCAAAACCATCCAGCCATTCGGGGTCGATCAGATAACCATCACCAACCGCGTCAGGTTTCACCGCGCTCTCCCAGGTAATGGATAGATCGGTAAAGTTGCCAAGGTTCCTTATGTTGTCCAGCTGGGGGATGCGTGATGCAAGGGTTGCGTCTGATTTGAGGATTTTCCACATATCACTGAGGAAGAAAAAGTGTCCGAGTGAGGAGAGGTGCAGACGATCATGGGATAACAGACCAAGTCGGGCGGGCCTGAAATAATCGGTGTGCACAACCACATCGGCAAGGTTCTGGCACTCTGCGTCCAATGCTCGCCAATCCCTTAAACGGTCCTGCATCATTGGCTCAATGATCTTCTCCAATTCAGTGGCTTCAGAGGTATACAATCCAGTTTCACCCGGCATGGTGCTTGTGGAGTGCAGATGGGGAATACAGTACTTCTTTTTCATTTCGGATTCGGATTTGGCGCCATGTTGAACTTCATCATAGGGTATCTGCCTGGAGTAGATGATGACTGCATCCGGGCTGCCTGCGCGTAGGGCCGCATAGAGGGCTTGTGCATCACCGATAAGTTGTGAACCCGATCTGTTGTCAATATTCAGTATCGCGTCGGTAATTCCCAGCTCAACCACGATGATGTCTGGGTTCATGGAGTTGGTTATTTCCACATAACTCTTGCCGGTTTCCGGATCAGTGCTGTTCAATGCTGTGAAATGGCTGAGTGCTCCGGACCCGGTGTGGCGTATATCCACATCAACACCCTCAGCATCAAACGCACGTTGCGCCAGGGCTGACCAGGTGTCGAACCAGGGGAAGACAATCTCAGATGCACCCAATACTCCAATCTTGCCCGCATCTCCTTTGCATAGTGTGATGGTGTCACCTGTATTGAAGGCGTAGGCCGTGGGTGCACGCTCAATGTCCCAGCTGACGTCAGTGATCCCGGTGACTTTGACAAGTTCATCAATACCGTCTTCGAGTCGCAGGATTCTTGCCCAGAACCAGTCACCTGCATCCAGGAGCGGAAAGCCGGACGATGAGGCGACCGTCACTGATTGGTCGTTCTCAGTGATATTTGAAGTCAGTACAGTGTGTATAACGCCAGAACAGTTTTTTTCTGCCATCTATGGCCTCCATTTTCAGACTGTTGCCGATTCCTCTAGCTTAGCGTTCAGGTTGAATGTCCCTGATTGTCACTATCCAGATGTTTGATACTCCTTGATCATGGTGCTCACATTGATAGAGATAGAGAGAAAGCAGAGGTTGCCTGCGTTTAATGCACCTGAGAGTGAAATATAATTACCGGAACTGGTTAGTCGTTACTACAGCATAGCTGTATAAGTCGGCCTACAGGGTTTAATTTTGTGAAATCAGTCTGTTTTTACCGTCAAGCGGTGGTCAGTTTCTGTTTGTTCTGCAACAGATGCTTCATCTCTACCGCGGGTATGGGTTTACTGAATAGGTATCCCTGGGCCATTTCACAGCCCTGTTGTTTTAAATAGTTAAGTTGTTCTTCTGTCTCGACCCCTTCTGCCACAACGGTGATTCCCAGTCCATGTGCCATTGCGATGGTGGCATTTACGAGCTCCCTGTCTGCTGGATCGATGGTGATGTCATTAATAAAACTTCTATCGATCTTCAGGTTACCGAATGGGTATCTGCGCAGATAGCTCAGGGAAGAGTAGCCGGTACCGAAATCATCCATGGTAATGGTTACACCCAGATTGTTTAGCTCAGATAGAGCGTCATCGATATAGGTGTGGCCACTCAGCAAAACACCTTCTGTGATCTCCAGCACAACTGAACTGCTGGGTATACTGCATTGAGCTAAGGCCGCTTTAATCTGTTTTATGAGGTTGGGATCCCTGAACTGACGTGGCGAGATATTGATGGCAACTCTAAAAGGTTTACTGAATTGATTCTGCCACTGTGCTGTCGTACACAGAGCCTGTTCAATCACGAATTGGCCTAACGGTATGATCTGACCGGTCTGTTCAGTGATTGGAATGAACTCATCGGGTCTGACTTCACCCAGTATCGGATTATGCCATCGCAGCAGGGATTCTGTGCCGATGATTTCACGTTTGGCAATATCGAGTATTGGTTGATAATAGAGTTGAAACTCATTTCTCTCGAGTGCGCCATGAAGCTGCTCTTCAACCTGCAACCGTCTTGAAATTCCTTTATTCATCTCGTGAGTGAAGAAGTTAAATGTGTTTCGTCCCTGTTCTTTTGATTGATACATGGCGGTATCAGCGTTACGTAGAAGTTCTGCCGGATTGTCCCCATCGCTGGGATAGATCGAGATGCCTATGCTGGCGGTGAGTATCAGTTCCCGTCCATCCAGAACAAAAGGCGGCTTAAAGCAATTGAGTATTTTTTCTGCAATGGGCAGTACCTCCTTTTCAGTATGCAGGCTGCCCAGCAGTATGATGAATTCATCCCCGCCCAGCCGGGAGACCGTGTCATCAATGCGCACCGATTCTTTCAGTCGTTTGGCAGCCTGAATCAGTAATTTGTCGCCTGCTTCGTGGCTCATGGAATCATTGACCTTCTTGAAGTCATCCAGGTCGAGAAAAAGCACAGCAGCCATATGCTGATTTCTCTGAGCCTCCTTGATGATCTGCGAGAGTCGATCAAGTGTAAGAAAACGGTTCGGCAGGTTTGTCAGACTGTCATAATTGGCTTGATGAAGGATCTTTTTCTCCTGCTGTTTCTGCAGGCTGATATCCTCTTTGACGGCCAGGTAGTGAGTGGTTGAACCTGTTTCATCCACCACCGGTGCTATGTATGCCCGTTCCCAGAAAAGGTCGCCGTTCTTTTTTCGGTTCTGCAGTTCACCGCGCCAGGATTGCCCTGATAAGATTGCCTGCCAGAGTTCTTTGAAGTGCTCTTCCGGGGTGTTATCCGATTTAAGGATCCGGGGGTTTTTACCCAACACCTCGTTGGCCTTATATCCGGAGGTGATTTCGAAAGCCCTATTGACATATTCGATGTCACCGTTGGTATCTGTCATGACCACTGAAACGGGACTCTGCTCTATCGCTTGCAGCAGGGTTCGAATGCGTTTTTCCGCCTGTTTTCGCTCACTGATATCGCGGAAATTAACAACTGCACCCACTATTTTACCCTTGCGATAGATCGGGTTGCTGGAGTATTCCACCGGGAACGAGGTGCCATCTTTACGCCAGAACAGCTCATTATCAACGGTGTGCACCGTGCCACCTTCCAATACTTCAAGCATGCAGCATTCAGAAGCCGGGTAGTGTGACCCATCGCTACGCGTGTGGTGGATCAATTGATGGTTGCTACGGTTGATCAGCTCTTCCGGGCTATAGCCGAGCATGCGTGAAGCAGAGGGGTTGACGAAGGTGGTGGTTCCCTGTTCATCCACCCCGAAAATGCCCTCTACAGTGGTATCAAGCAGCAGCTGTAACTGATCTTCAGCCTGTTTGCGGTTTTCAATGACCTTTCCGACTCTGGTGAGTGTGACTAGCAGCAGATAGGCGGAGAGACCCAGTGCGATGACCACCACCGGTAGGCGAAAACTGTCATACAGGTTCTCACTCTCTTTATATTCGATGGAGAGTTGTGAGGTTTTCTCCTGGCTGTCATAGAGTACTCGGGCTGCATTTTCTTGAGTTCTTTGCAGTACGGTATTTATGGTCTTTATCAAATTGTGGATGCGGACCTGTAGATCTGCGGGCTCGTTGGGGAAAAGCTCGATTCTTGACTTTATCAATTGGTAAAGAAGTTGTGCTTGTTCATCCAGATTGTGAATCGCTGGCCCCAATTCGAGTACTTCAAGCACATACCCCTCTGATTCAGGCAGGTAGTAATTGGCAACCAGATTCATGGAGTTCTGACCGGGAATGTTGGTTGCGATCTGGTCTTTGAAAACACCGCCATTGTGCAATATTGCCAGTCCTTCCTTGATAATCAGCAGGTTGTCATCAAAGCGCTTTTTTACGATTTCGAGCTCAAGACGATTGTCCAGAGTGCTGAGCTTGAAAACTGAGGCCTTGGCGGAAAACAGTCGTTGATAGATCGACAGTCCGATCTCCTGCCGTGCTTTCTGGTTGTCCAGCTGGCTTCCGATTTGGTTGGCTTTACTTCGAAAGCCGCTATGAATGGCAACTAATACAACGACAATGGCCAGTATGGAAAGAGCCAGGCCAATGATCTGTCTTTGTATTGGGTGTTCGGTGAGTTGTGACATACTTCTTCAGATATTCTGGTCTACTGTATAGAGTCCGTAACGCTCGAAAATGCTTCGGCCTTTGTCTGAGGACGCATAGTCCATGAACTTTTTTGCAAGTTCTGGGTATTTTGAGGTTTTCAGCAGACCCAATACCAGCTTCTTTTTCGACGCATATTCATTATTGATGGGGAGTGCATCAATCTGCTCTGAATTTTCCGGCCATGTGGAAGTTGCATACCAGTTGATCACCAGATCGGCTTCACCCTTCTTCAGTACTTCAACCAGACGCTTGGAGTCAGTTGTCAATTCTTTTGCATTTTGCATTGCTTGATTGAAAATTCCTGCAGCCGTGAGTATTTTTTTGGTCTCTTTGCCGATGCTTCCGGTATCCGGATTGCCGATCACAATGTACAAATCCGGATTCAGCAGGGTTGTCACCCCGGGGGGTATGTTCTTAGGGTTCCCTTGACGGACCATGATTGCCGCCTTGTTGTAGCCGATATGGGTCGACTCCTCGATCAAATCATCCTTCATGGCTTGCGAGATGTAGGATTCAGAGCCAGGGAGATAGAGGTCACCCAGGCGGTTGAACTTGATTGACCTGAGCAGATTACCAGAGCCACCCTTTATGATGGAAATCTTAATATTCTCCTGCTTTTCCACGATCGTTGCGATTTCCGACATCGGCTGGATCATGGTGATGCCGCAATAGACGAGCAGCTCTTTTCTGGGGAGGGATTGCTCGGGTGTGAGGCCAGGTTGATTGATGAAATAGACCGAGAGGATCGAAATCACAATCAAGCTGAGGACGACAATGGTGCTTTTTCTCATCAGGCAGTAAATCCAATATTTGAGGTTTACTTCTTCCCTGGGTTGAAAAACTCTATAGTCCTTGGCGACTGGCTATATTTCAACCTGCATGGTTGCTGTTTGCAACTCTCTATTCATGGCTGCTAACGACGGCCCTGAAGGTGACAGGCCCTAGTTAAGAAACCTCTGAACAAGTCATGAACCGACATCTTGTCGCCAAAATGCACCGCTTCAGCGTTGCAGGTTTTCGCAATAGCGGGCTATTACGTGCGATCTGCGCCTTGAATCGGCACATTTTGATCGACAATCTGTTCGGTTCAGACTTATTCAGAGGTTCCTTAAGTATAGAAATTGGTGGTCGAAATAGAAGTCTTAAATAACCATTGATTATAACGGAATTCAAGATCGCGCTATGTGCGTAAATTATTGGCTGGATTGCCCTGATATTGAGCATTCAATAGCGGTGTGAATTAAATTCACGTAATATTTGATGGATAACAATATGTAAGGTGGTACTATTTGCTGGATGATGCCGCTGAATGTCAGGAGATCTGACCTGGAACGGATCCTCTCACCACAGTTTTCAACCTGATTTAGTAAAAGACTTAAATTCATGTCAGCAGAAGACGAGCATGATGAGCTTTTCATGCAGCATGCCCTGATGTTAGCGGCGCGGGCTGAGCAGCTGGGTGAGGTGCCGGTTGGAGCTGTTGTGGTCAGACAAGGCAGAGTGATTGGTGAGGGTTGGAATCAGCCCATCGGTGGTCATGATCCTACCGCCCATGCCGAGATCGTGGCGTTGAGGGATGCTGCGAAAAAGGAGCGGAACTACCGCCTTCCGGACAGCACATTGTATGTCACCCTTGAACCCTGTCCAATGTGTGCCGGTGCAATTGTGCATGCCAGGGTCAAGCGGGTGGTCTATGGGGCGGCGGACCCGAAAGGCGGCGCAGCCGGCAGTGTCTTCGACCTGTTACCCACGGATGGTCGTTTCAATCACCGTGTCGATGTGGAAGGTGGTTTGATGAGGGAGCAGAGTGCCAAGCTGTTGCAGGACTTTTTCAGGCGTAAACGCATTAAATCAAAAGCATGAAATTGATAGAACACTCTTTTGCCTCAGTCAGGCCTTTACAACTTATCTATCTGTTGATCTCAGTCTCTTTCACCGTCCCATTGTCTGCAGAGCCTCTGACAGACTATCAGCGCTGTCTGTTAGGGCAATTGGATCGTGCGGCAGCGACTCAAACGGTTGCGGAGATCAAGGCTCAATGCGATATGGAATTGGCTGAGCAACCGGCGGCAAAGGGGGGGGTGGATGAGGTGGCTGAGAGTGAGCAGCCGGAGATCGGTTCAATGATCGCCAATCGACGCGATGCTGAAAAGGCAACCCGCCAGAATCCATTTGTAATCTCCCCGCACAAACAGAATTATGTGCTGTTTGCATCCTACAATGCTGAGCCGAATTTTCAGGTATACAACATTCCTGAGTCCGATTTTGATCGCTGGGAGATGAAATTCCAGCTCAGTTATAAAATGCCGGTGGTCGAAGGGTTGTTTGGCAGTGATGTGGATCTCTATGCCGCCTATACCAATCTTTCCTTCTGGCAGGCCTACAACCGGGATATCTCATCTCCCTTCCGGGAGACCAATCATGAACCCGAACTGTTTCTGGTTGTACCGGATATGTGGCCGGAAGCGTGGCAGCTGGATGGATGGCGCAATGCGCTGATGCAGTTTGGTGTGGTACATCAATCGAATGGACAAGGTGGTTTTCTATCCCGCAGCTGGAATCGCCTCTATGCAGACTTGAAGTTTGAAAAACGGAATTTCCTGTTGGGATTCAAGTCCTGGTATCGAATTCCGGAAGATAACGACGATAACCCCCATATTGATGATTATCTCGGTCGCTATGAGATCCATGGCTTATACAAAAAGCGCCAGCAGACTTTCAGCCTGATGCTGAGAAACCTGTTTGACGGTGAGAGCAGGGATACCATAAAACTCGACTGGAGTTTTCCGCTTTACGGCCGTTGGCGGGGTTACTTACAATATTTCAACGGTTATGGTGAGAGCCTGATCGATTTTGATGCCAAAAGTCATCGTTTGGGCTTCGGCCTGCAGTTGACCGACTGGTTATGATTGGCTTTGCGTAGCCGCTCAACAACAATCCAAAACAGAGCCGACTCTGATGCAACATCCTCAACTTCAACAACTGACCGAAATGGTAAAACAGGCTGCTGTCAATGAGGTCAGGTCGAGATTTCAGCAAACCGATTCTAGAAAGAAGCTCGACGGCACTCTCATCACCGCGGCTGATCTGGGCTGTCAGCAGTGGTTGACTGATGCACTGAAGCAGGCGTGGCCGGACATCCCGCTGCTGGGTGAAGAGATGACGCCGGCACAACATGATCAGCTATTGGATAATAGCGACTCCGGTCTATGGGTGCTTGATCCCCTGGATGGCACAGCCAACTTTGCCGCTGGATTTCCTCACTTCAGTGTCTCCCTCGCGCTGGTGCAATCCGGGCAGGTCGTCCAGGGAGTTGTCTATGACCCCATGCGGGATGAGTGTTTTAGTGCAGAGCAGGGTGAAGGGGCCTGGCTGAACGGGGCAAGGTTAGAGTTGAGTCCGTCTGAAACCGTGCTTGAGGAGTGTATCGCGGTGGTCGATTTCAAGCGGCTCTCTCCAACTCTGGCCACAGCCCTGGCGGTTGAGCCCCCTTTCCGTTCACAGCGAAGTCTCGGCTCCGTGGCACTGGATTGGTGTTGGATGGCCGCAGCTCGTGGCCAAATCTATCACCATGGTGGGCAGTCTCTCTGGGATTATGCAGCGGGGCGTTTGATATTCGCTGAAGCGGGTGGCACTTTTTCCGCCCCTGAAGTCAAGGTCAGTCTGGGGAAACAACCGGCGGTCGCCGCGGTTTCCAAGCAGTTGCACCATCTCTGGCGGACGTGGCTCGAGCGGATGGACAGAAGCGATGATTAAGTTGCAGAGAGTGGAAGCAATTGAGAACTACAGGGCATCCGGTGTTATGGAAAGGACATGACTGGCATCATTCTCCGACTCAGCTTTCTCGGTTGCCTCGATCTTGCGTAATTGCCATTTCAGCAACTCATAATAGGCCCTGATGTTGTCAACGTAATTGACCGGCTCCTTACCCCGGGCATAGCCTCTTTTCAGGTTCTTGTACCATTTCTTGAGGCTCAGCTTGGGGAGGTGTTTTTTTACTTCCACCCATTTGTCAGGGTCACCACCAAGCTGTTCTGTGAGTATCCGGGCATCTTCCAGGTGGCCAAATCCCACGTTGTAGCCAGCCAGTGTCAGCCATAACCGGTCCGGCTCCTGAATCCGCTCTGGCAATCGGCGCTTGATGAACTGCAGATATTTCGCTCCGCCGGTAATACTCTGTTGTGGATCGAGGCGACTCTCTATTTTCATATGCTTGGCGGTTGCCAGAGTCAGCATCATAATACCCCGAACACCGGTGGGAGATTTTGCCTTCGGATTCCAATGGGATTCCTGGTACCCGATAGCCGCCAGCAGACGCCAGTCCATTCCGATCATTTCTGCCGCTTCTTCAAAAAAGGCACGGTATTTGGGTAGGCGGTTTTTCAGGTGGCGCAGGAAGGTACGTAGTTCGACAAAATTGAGCCGCCCGATATGACCATAGTGGCGTTCAATGAGTTGCGGAAGGGTGCCATCTTCCCGGATGCGGTTGAAAAAGATCTCCATCGCCTGGTAGAGGCTGGCATCTTCCGCATGAGCCATGGCCCATGCCAGGGGTTGAGGTTCAGTGAGGTTGAAACCTACTTTGATATGCGGCATGAAACGTCGGGTAACGGCAAACTCATTGGAGTCGGCAATGGTGAAATCGATTGCTTTATCCTCCACCATCTGCATCAGTTCGGCGCTCTCCAGATTGTCATGGCTGGTCCATCTCAAGACCGGGTAATCCTTTTGCAATCGCAACAGCTCTTCCTCATGACTGCTGCCGGCCAGTATATGCAGATCCTTGTCCAGCAGGTCTTCGATCTTGCGCGGGCGGTGGGTTCCACCCCGATAGATGACCTGTTGGGTTATCTCCTGATAGGCGGGGCCGAAACGGATAATCGATTGCCGCTCCGGGGTGACGGTCAATCCAGCAGCGGCCAGATGGGCATCCCCATTGATGACCGTGGGCAACAGATCGTCAAAACCTTCAGGGATGATGAAATGGGGTTTGACGCCCAGCTCCTTGGCAAACAGCTGCACCAGATCGTACTCGAGTCCGGTCAGGCCTTCAGATCCTTCATACAGGGTTGTACCGCTGTTACGTGTGGCCACCCGCAACTCACCGGATGCTTTAATTCGCTCAACCAGCGGTGGCGGGATGCTGCAGCTGCCGATCAGCAGCGAGATGGCCATCAGCAGACAGGTGGTGAGTTTGGTCGTTGAGGGAAGCTGCATCTATGTCAGGATCTATCGATTACTTTTAGTTATGACCATAAGAATGGCTGCAGGATCCATTGGCGCACTTGTTATCTTTGATATTGGTTCCGGCATACTCTCTAGATGCTTAGTTTAGTAGGTATTGTATAAAATATAATCTATTGGCTATTGACCGGATACCATTGGTAATCCAATTCTTGGGTCTTGGCATTGATTTTAGGCAATTGACTGGATTTATAGGTAGAATTTACCGGATTGAGCTGCTGATATAGTACAAAAAAGGAATTTCATCTGTTCGGAGAGGTGCCGGAGCGGCCGAACGGGCCTGACTCGAAATCAGGTGATCCCTCACGGGGTCCGAGGGTTCAAATCCCTCCCTCTCCGCCAAACAGGGTGGCGTTGGCAAGTCAGAATGGTTCAAGCGGTGATTACTCCCCCATATCCTTGGTGTAGTGCTTGGGGGGTGGTGTCCAGCCTCGCTCGGATCGATCATGCAGTTGCATACGATCGGTTTCCATCATCCCCTTGAGTGTATCGCCATGCTCTCTCGCTCGGGCCAGGTAGGCTTTGTTGCTTGCCATTTCGGTGTTCTCATCCCACAGCTCATAGAGCGTGTTTAAGCCGTTTTCATCATGTTTGCGAAATGCCATCGACATCTTTTCCACTTTGAAGGGATGTACACCGACCGCTCTGAGTGCCGCTTTGCCCAGTTCGAGTGAGCCATCGAAGAGTTCCCGAACTGCAATATCCACACCGGCTTTGTTCAACAGATAGAGGTGGTTGACATCAAATGCCCGGGCGAGAATTTTTACTTCGGGGTAGTGGCGTCGTATATGCTCCACCATCTCAAGAGTGCGACTGCGGTCATCGATGGCGATCACCACAGCTTTCGCCGATTCAATGCCAGCAGCATGGAGCAAGTCAGGCCGGGATGCATCCCCGTAGTAACTTTTTACACCAACCTTGCTGAGCATATTGATGATATCGGCCTGATGGTCGAGCACGGTCGTTTGAACTCCGCTGGCAACCAGCAGGCGGTTGACGATCTGACCGAAACGTCCATTACCGGCGATGATGACTGAGCCGGTCTCATCGATGCTATCCGCTCGGCGCTGATCTGAATCCGGCTGACGGTTCAGGATCAATTTGTCATAGACAATGAACAGTACCGGAGTGAGTAGCATCGACAGGGCGACCACCAGCGAGAGTGTGGAGGCTAGCTCCGCTGGCAATACCTGGTTCTGCAGGCTGAAACTGAGTAGCACGAAGCCGAATTCACCTGCCTGGGCAAGTCCCAGGGTCAGCAGCCAGCCATCCGTCGTGGCCAGTCGGAACGCCCGGGCCAGTGCATACAGAACCAATCCTTTGATAACAATCACACCGACTGTCAGGCTGAGTATGGTAAGTGAGTCGTTGAACAGGATATTGAAATCGATACCGGCCCCTACTGTGATGAAAAACAGCCCAAGCAGGAGCCCTTTAAAGGGTTCGATATCGGATTCGAGCTCGTGACGAAATTCACTGTTGGCCAATACCACGCCGGCAAGGAAGGTGCCCAATGCCGGGGAGAGATCCACCAGCGTCATCAGCAGTGCAATACCGATCACCAGCATCAGGGCGCTGGCAGTGAAAATTTCACGTAATCTCGATTCGGCTATGAAGCGGAACAGCGGCCTCGACAGGAAGTGACCGCCAAGCAGTACACTCGCGATGGCGCCAAGCACCACCAGCGCATGAGCCCAGCCGGGCAGTCCATCCACCAGACTCAGATCATGATGGTGCCCCGCATCACCATAGGACTCGGCAGCGGTTGTCAGAGACTCGCCGCTGCCAGCAACCAACTCGGGCAGTGCAAGCAGGGGAATCAGGGCCAGCATCGGAATCACAGCGATATCCTGAAACAGCAGAACCGAAAAGCCGGCTCGGCCACCCTCGGTTTTGGTCAACCCCTTTTCATTCAGTGTCTGTAAAACGATGGCGGTGGATGAGAGGGAGAAGATCAGACCAATGGTCAAAGCCACTGTCCAGAAGAGTCCCATCATCAGCGCTGCAGCGGTAATCAATGCAGTGGTCAGAGCGACCTGCAGTCCGCCAAGACCGATCAGACGACTGCGCATCTCCCACAGCATTTTCGGTTGCAGTTCAAGGCCGACCAGGAACAGCATCATCACCACACCGAATTCGGCGAAGTGTTGTATGGTCTGGGTTTCGGAACCGACCAGACCGATTACAGGTCCGATGAAAATGCCTGCAAGCAGGTAGCCAAGCACAGAACCCAATCCAAGGCGTTTGGCAATGGGCACGGCGATAACGGCAGCGCAGAGATAGATAAAGGCCTGAAACAGAAGTCCGCCCATGGTTCAGGTCTCCTTGATGATTTGGTTGAGGTCGCTATTGAGTCTGGGGAGATTTTGCGCGGTTTCAATATCGAGCTTCTGGTCACGCAGTGCCTTGAGCAGCTCAATCCAATTGTCAATATGGTGTTCGATACGACCCTCATCGACAGCAGTACGGGCACCAAACAGTGCGAATGGTGGCAGGTATCTCATGCCGCACAGGGAGGCCATCTGCTCCATTGGTTGGAGTAACTCGCGGATGGTGAAGTGATTGTAGCCCTCGGCCCGATAGGCGGCTTCCGCACCGCCCGCGGAGAGTGCATTGAGAAACAGCTTGCCATGCAGTGCCGTACCTTTGGAGCCGTAAGCGAAGTCATGTTCCAGTACAAGGTCCTGCCACTCTTTGAGAATGGCTGGGGTGGAGTACCAGTAGAGTGGATGTTGGAAGATGATGACATCATGGTTGAGCAGCCGCTGCTGCTCCCGGTCGATATCGATCTGAAAATCCGGGTATTCCGCATACAGGTCGACCAGGGTAATACCCTCTATGTCTGCGGCGGCTTGCGCCAAGGGTCCATTGACCTCGGAACGGTCCAGTGATGGGTGGGCGAGCAGTATCAGAATCCTGTTTACAGATTTCCGGGTCATCTTTTGTCTCTCTTCTTTGCAGGCCCTAGTGGGTATTACTACTGTTTAGGAATCTTGTCGTCGATATCCACAATGCGCCGATCATAGAAGTAGTGGGCGTTCGACTGTAACTCATCGGGGAGTTCACCGTTATTGCATTTGCTGATTAGCAATTGAGAGACCAGTTTCCATCCCATCGCATTGGTGTTGTAGAGCACTTCCCCGCAGTGTTTGCAGAATACTCGGGTCATCGTCAAAGTTGGGTATTTGTATTCGGTAATCTGCTCCTCTCCGGAAGTGATAGCTACCTGTTCCGCATCCCAGGCAACGATGGAGTGATAGGGCACATCGAGCAGATTGCGGCAATCCTCACAGTGACAATAGGCGTGAACTTTGGGTTCACCTATCATGCTCAGTTCTACACGACCACAATCACATTGAACCCTATATTGCATAGTCTGTTACCTGGAAATGTTCGTTCAAGTGAGCATCGAAACGTTTCAAATCGTTTTCGATGTCGGGATTTTTCATCACATCATGGCAGACAAAAGTCTGCATCGCTTCCATACCAAAAAAGCGGAAATTCATATGCATGGGAAAGAATAGATCGTCTACCGATTTGCTTTGAAAGAGATATTGATCTTGATCATCGAATGCCTCTTTCGGTGCATTGAAAGTGAGGGAGAGCAGATATTTCTTTCCCTTCAAAGTGCCGCCGGAGCCATACTGTCTTGTGGCATCTTTGCGAGACCGGCCATCGCCATTGCATAGACAGTGTCCATGTACTGTTTGAATCGCCAGGGTACCCCCATCCAGTTCACAGGTGTCTGCAGGATGATTGCATCTGCCCACAGATGTTTTTCCACTTCCGAGTCCACTTCATACGCCTCATTCATCGAGGTGGTTCGGACCTCATAGCCCATTTCAGTAAGTCGACGGGTGGCTCGTTCAATCAGTGTGTTATTGAGTTTTCCCGGTGACACAGGGTAGGGCTCATGAGCATTGATGATGAGGATGTTTTTCATCTGTTTGACCCCTTCGATTTTCGGCTTGCCGTTATTCTGTTATCATTAGGTATACTTCGTCAACCAGTATACTTTTAGTAACCTGGAGGGAATATGAAGGCTCAGATTCAGATCGATGTCGCTGGCCGCAAAAGGGTTGCAGGCGCCTGTACCGAACCCTGTCCTATCGAGCGTGGCATGCGCATTATCGGTGGTAAGTGGAAAGGTTCGATTCTATGGCATCTTCAGCAAGGTCCGGTGCGATTCAATGATCTTGTCCGTCAACTGGGCGGCGCGAGTAAAAAGATCGTCAATCAACGACTCAAGGAGATGGAGGAGATCGGCCTGGTCAAGCGTGAGGTGCTCAGCACAAGGCCGGTGGCAGTTGCGTATGAAATTACTGAATTCGGTCGTTCATCGCTGGATGTTCTGGAGCAACTCAAACAGTGGGCGGAGCAAAATGGCATTTGAAGCGGCTGGGGTTTATTCAGTCCATTTCGACCAATAAGCCATGTTGACCAGTTTAACCAGTGGGTTGATTCTGGGGATTTCCGCCGGCATGGCGCCAGGGCCGTTGTTGACCCTGGTGATCTCGGAGACGCTGCAACACAATGTCGGCTCGGGCATCCGGGTTGCGCTTGCGCCTCTGATCACCGACCTGCCGATCATTCTTGTGATGCTGTTCATCGTCAATGAGTTGTCTTCCATGCAACCGGTACTGGGTCTGATCTCGCTGGCCGGAGGCTGCTTCGTTTTCTATCTCGGCTATCAAAATATCCAGATAAAAAGGGTGGAGCTGGATCTGCAAGCGAAAGAGTCCAGATCCCTTTTAAAGGGAGTCCTGACCAATATTCTGAGTCCTCACCCCTATCTGTTCTGGTTCAGTGTCGGCGGTCCGATTGTCATCAAGACAATGGATTCCGGCACTGTTGCGCCACTTCTATTCATGTTCAGTTTTTATACCCTTCTGGTAGGCTCGAAAATCGTATTGGCCATAGCTGTAGGTAGGTCGAAACAGTTGTTGAGTGGTTCGCTCTATCTCACCACGATCCGCTCTCTTGGTCTGTTATTGTGTGGCTTGGCCCTGTTTCTGATTGGCGATGGATTGAGCCTGGTGGGCGTGTTATAGAGATCGATTGCGTAGTGACAGGTCTGATTGCATGGTATCCGCATCGATACGCTTTACCCCCACTGCTTACCAGTGAATAGCTGTTAATCTTCTTCCACTACAACTGTCCAACCTACAGGATGCTTTGTTTGATCCAGCATGGAGTGCTGCCTCTTTTGCATTGTAAGAACAATATGAGGAGGAGTGTCATGAGTCAGATTAATGATGAAGTATTGGCGGCGAATAAAGACTACGCCGCTGAGTTTGGCAATAGAGGGAAGTTACCGATGCCTCCGGGACGTCGCTTTGCCATTTTAACCTGTATGGATGCCAGACTGGACCCCGCAAAATTCGCCGGTCTTTCAGAAGGCGATGCCCATGTGATCCGCAATGCGGGTGGGCGTGCCAGCGACGATGCGATCCGTTCACTGGTGATCTCTCATAAGTTACTGGGCACTCATGAGTGGTTTGTGATTCACCATACCGATTGTGGCATGGAGACATTCAGTAATGAGATCATGGCGGACCTGCTGTCGAGCAGCCTGGAAACCGCCACAGTGGATGAGACAGGTTGGCACGATACAGGCAAAGGCCCAGGATCGACCGAGGGTCGCTATATCAACTGGATGACAATCGCTGATAACAAGAAGAGTGTGATCGAAGACGTTCAGCGAATTAAGCACCACCCGCTGGTGCCTGACGATATTCCGGTGCATGGTTACCTTTATGACTGTAAAACCGGCAAACTGCACGAAGTGACGGGTGTCTGATGGCGGTCAGTTACCGCTGATCAGGGTACGATTCTGCTATCTCCGTAGCGGGATCGTACCCTGTTTTTAGACTGAGTTTCTTATATACCCCTTCCGGCGACTAGACAGAAGCCTGTTTCACAACCAGATCTCTGTAGGCATGCCATGTGGCATGGGCTGCCAACGGAAATCCGATGATCAGGCCGACGAACATGGTCAGGAATCCGGCAATGATGATGGCAACCAGAATACCCCCCCAGAGCAGTAGCTGCATACGGTTGTGACGCATTGCGCTCCAGCTGGTCTGGATTGCATCAAACGCATTGCAGTTGCGGTCAATCAGCATGGGTACGCTGATGGCGCTGATACTGAAGATCATGAAGGCGATGACTGCACCGCTGACGGTACCGGCGACCAGCAGTTGAAAGCCGTTCCAGGTGCCGAACAGGGTGACCAGAAAGCCCTGCCAGGTGGATGGGGTGATGCCGGTGAAGGTCAGTGCGATGATCAGATGAGCCAGGGTTACCCAGGCGATCAACGCCACTACCAGAATCAGTCCCATACTGAAGATGTTGAAATAGTTATCTTTGATCGAATCTGCCGCCTGTTGGAAGGAGGGGGTCTTGTCCGATTCTATCTGACGGCTGATGGCATACAGGCCGATGCCCAACAGGGGCGCTACCAGGAAAAAACCCGCCAGTAGCTGAGGCAGTAGAAAGTAGAACTCATTGGTGATGATCAACATCATCAGCAGATAACTGACGACAGTCATGGCCAGGCCGTAGGAAAGACTTTTGAGTGGAGCGGTTTTGATATCCTGCCAACCTGCAGAGAGCCATTTCCAGGGCTGTTCCGAATTGATCTCCTTGACCTCTGCAATGGTTACCGGCTGGTCATCATAGTGGTGTATCACCGCATGGTTCATGCTGATCTCCTCCAAATCAATATTTACTAAGCAGTTTTTTATAATTAGGGACTATTGGATTAGTGTTAACAGGCCCTGGGAGACCTGGGGTCAATCCGCCAAGACGGAATTCCCAAGCATTACGACATGAGAATTGACCTATGGTCTCTTAGACTGGTTAACAGTCCGCTTTCTTCAGACAAAATGTCTCTCTAAATATAGCGGAATTCTCGAACGGGTCATGAAATGGCCTAGAGAGGTTGGCGCTCAGCCGTTGTGAAACGTTTCAGACGATGGATTTTCCACTGCTGCTGTTGCTGGCACATGCCGTAACGAAAGGGTGGCGTCAGATAGGGCAGGGTGTATCGCAGGTCGGTAAACCAGATGCAGGTTTCACCCTGATATCGGTCCAATCGATAGAGGACCGGGAAGTGGGCGAACTCCCTGAACTTGCGCAACTGATGATGTTGCCAGGCGGTTTGAATCAGGGGTGTTTGCGCTGTCTGGTCACCGAGCAGATGGTGGGTTTTCCATGCCAGGTTTCGTTTGCCCCGGTACGCTTTGATGATGGCCTGATGCTCAGCGGTGAGGCTCAGATAGGCGACCTGATAGTGTGTTTCTTCGGCTTTGATGAGTTGCCAGTAGAATGGGGAGAAGGGTTGCGGCAGTGCATGAAGATCGGTCGATTGGGGGAACTGCAGTGCTGCCACCTGCAGGGCTTGTGATTTGAGCAGCCACTGCCCTGTCAGGTAACCGCTGAGGATAAGCAGGCCACTCAGCGCTACCCTGCGGGGAGGATGCCAAAGCAGCAGAAACAGAGTAACCACAATGATTGCAGTGAAATAGCCATCGATGAAAAAGCTGATCGCCAGGCTGTAAGAGGTTGTTGTAATGGGGTAAAAAAGTTTAATCCCGAATGGGGTCAAGAGGTCCAATGGGAGGTGGGAGAGCAGGCCCAGGCAGCAGAGAGCATAGATCGTTCGCCGATGGTTACGCGCCCACTGCCAGGGTAAGCTGCAGAGGGTCAACAGGGCCGCCCAAAGGGGAATCAGCAACAGCGAGTGGGTTGCGCTGCGATGCCAGTCGGCGAGAAACAGTAAGGGGTCTATCCAGAATCCCAGATAGTCGATGTCGGGAAAGGCGGCGGCCAGGCCGGTGATGGCCATGCGTCGGGGGAGCTCGTCGGATCCGGCCGACGGGGCGCGATGCAGGGCGGCAGTGCAGACTGCGCCGAACAGGGCGTGGGTGATGGTATCCATTTGGGCAGCTGTTCGGGCTCAGTGGACGACGCTACCGTTCTCCTGCTGCTGCTCTGACGGATCCGATGTGCGGTGTGTGTGGCTTGCCTTTTCTGCTGCAGTCAATAGGGTGAAAGACTCGGCCCGACGCAGCAGTCGGTCGAGCAGCTTCGCTGTCTTCTCTGCACCGCTGGAATCGTCAAACAGCCAGTGTGCGAATGTGCTGAGATAGATGCCGGTTGTAACCACCTCTTCACCGATCCGTTTCAGATCTACCGAGTCACGATGGGCTGCCTCAAGAAACCATTGTACGGTGCGGCTGATTCTCAACAGACCGAGCACCTGCAGGTGGAGATGGCCCAGTTCAAACTTGTAGCCAAGCATTTCCCGGCTCACTTTTCGTTGATTCTGCATCGACGTGAGCCAGCAGAAGATCGATCGATGGATACGCTCTCTCGGGGTGAGCCACTGATAATCCTCCTTTGCTGCATCGGCCAGCATTGCCCGGTCGGCACGGTCGTACCAGGCTTCCACAAGGTCATCTTTCTGTCGGAAGTAACCTTGAACGGTTTGCAGGTTGATCCCCATCTCTTCGGCGACCTGGTGCAGGCGGATCGACTCCCAGGAGCTCTGTTCAGCCAATCGTACTGCGTAGTCGAGAATTTTTTCAGCCATTTGATCAGGCGGCTGGTCGGTCGGATTGGAGTTCTGGTATGCCATGGCGGATACCTCTCTGTTGGTGTTCACCGATGGTGGATTATTTGAATTATAGTTACTGCAGGCCGAGGGACATCAGGGAAGCTATGGCAAGATGCGTGGTAATTATTAATCCGGCACGCTTCGGCTGAGCATGACCTATCAAGGTGCCGTGTTGAAATGGGTAGGCTGTTTATACGGCAGCTTGATTGTGTGTGAGATTATCGAAGTCTGATCCGTGGGAGACCTGAGCATGCGCGGCAACTGTTTAATCAGAGTATTAGCTGGCGATTCGATAGGTGGCCTGTTGGCATTGGTGATGGTATTCAACGCCCATGGCAAAACCCTGACAGACGAGGAGGATTTCTGGGAGGAACCACAGATCGAAGTCAATGAAGGGGTGCTTGAGTTTCTCTCTCAGCCACCTGAGAAGCCGGTCCACCATCATCAGAATCAGATTACCATTACCCGGTCTAGCCTGCAGGATGGCTGGGTCGAACTCTCTCAATGTCACCACCATCTCGATCCGGTGCCCCGCCTGGAGATCGTCTATCACCCGCAACGCATCCGTGACATCCGCATCGTCTCATTAAGCAATATCGGCCATGCCGAGGTGCTCGGGCACAAGCTGGATCTCAGTGATATCAAGCGATCCGCAGAGATCTGTCTGAGTGCGCAAAGCAGGGCGTTGCACAACCTGGGAGAGGGGCTCTACCAGTTGCGCAATGGTCCTTACATGCGCCGCTTTCTGGATGGCTACTATCCCATGCAACTCAGTCTGGAGGTTCGTTATCCAGCGGAGCGTATCGAGCTGAGCGGTCAGCAGCCTTTGCCCGAAGGGGGGGTTGATCGACAATCCATGAATGGCCGGTTCAAGTGGAGTGGCTGGTTCACTGGCAAGCTATCGACGCAACTCGATTTCAGGCTCAATCCGCTGAGTGAATAGTCGACTTTCGGAATGTTACTCAGACTCTGATTCGGTTTTGGAGTCGCCCCGTTTGCTGCCCAGGCGTATGGCGTGTTTGCCGAATTTCCCACTCACCTCATCCAGGGTTTGATAGAGTCGGTCCTGCCTCGCATCGGTCTGCAGTGCTGGATCACCAAACAGATCCGGTTGCCTCTGCAGTTCATCGACGGCGCCATCCCAGCCACTGATACCAAGACCGATCAGCCGCACCGGCTGATCATCCCAGGATTCACTCCGGTAAAGCTCCCAGGCAGCATTGAATATCTCCTGATCCGCAGAAGTCGGGGTGTTCAAGCTGCGGCTACGGGTATGGGTGTCGAATCCGCGAAAACGGATTTTCAGAGTCACCAGGCTCCCCTTGCGATGCTCCTGACGGGCCACATATCCCACCTCCTGGGCCGACCAGTGGAGACTCTCCCGCAGGATTGCCGGGTCGGTGATGTCCTGGTCAAAGGTAGTCTCCTTGGAGATCGACTTGCGTGTCGACTGATCATCAAGCCTGTCTGAGGCGATGCCGCGGGCCTGTTGATAGATACTGGTGCCCGCTAGATTGCCCAGCTGGCGGCGCAGCTCCAGCAGGGAGAGTCGACGTACATCGGCAACCGTGCTAAGCCCCAGGCGCTGCAGAATGGGTGCACTCTTGGTGCCGAGGCCACGCAGAAGCGTCAGTGGCAGGGGATTGAGAAATGCCTCGACCTGATCTGCTGTGACCACAGTCAATCCATCCGGTTTCTGATAGTCCGAAGCGAGTTTTGCAATCAGACGGTTTGGCCCGATACCCACGGAAGCGGTCAAGCCAACCTGATCATGGATTAGCTGTTTTGCCTGCCGGCCGATCGACTCGGCATCACCGATCAGACGCTCCATACCGGTGATATCGAGAAAGGCCTCATCCACAGAGACCTTCTCCACCACCGGTGACAGGCTCTGCAGGGCAGTCATGATCTGTTGGGAAACCTCGCCATAGCGGTTGATATCGGGACGCAGGTAGACGGCTTCCTGCGGCAGTCGTCTGGCAGCCTCGCTGATCGGCATGGCTGAGCGTACACCGTAACGTCTGGCCTCATAGGAGCAGGTTGCCACAACACCCCGTCTGCCGGGTTTCGCGCCAACCACCAGGGGACGGCCCTGGTATTCCGGATGGTCCCGTTGCTCAATCGAGGCAAAGAAGGCATCCAGATCGATATGCATGATCAGGCGTTCACTCATGGTGAGAGTTTATAACAATAAACCGGGTGGAAAATCTCGCTTGGGACTGTTTTGTCTTATGGCCTGTCAGGGCCTATAGGATTAGTGTTAACAGGCGCTAGTAAATGAACATGAATGGCATATGCAGTTTAGTTGGTTTCATCAGGCGGCCCGAGCAAACAGTCAGAGCCTTGTGAAACGAAAAAACCCGATTCAGCTGACTGAATCGGGTTCGCTTTATGCAATGATCCTGAGTTGTTTTACAGGATTTTGATACTCCAGTAGCCGATGATGTCCCCGTCCCGGATATCCGGGCCGACGGACCCCTTACCCCAGAAGTAGTCGTTCATATTCGACGTGCCGTTGTTACCCAGTACACCCATTACCACCGGAACGACACCGGATGGCTGGTTGGTATCGGTTGCCTCGAACCAGGCTGTTTTCACTGTCATCGGGCTGCTTTTCAGCATATTGTCCGCGAACTCACCGGAGAAGCTGTTCCAGGCATAGGCATTGGTGTGGAAGCCGAGCAGCAGATGAAGACCATCGAACTCCTGCTTCCAGCGGTCGAAGCGTGACATGCCGCTCCACTCGTCCTTGAGTACCTGACAGGAGAGCAGTGCCAGCCACTCAAGATCCTTGTCACCCCAGTCACCTGTGGCGTCATTATGATCCAGGGTGCCGTCATCATGAGTGCTGTCTTCAAAGGTAAAGCCACCACCGTAACCGTGGCCGACATAGAAGGTCATATCGGTATTGTCGATCCAGTTGCTGTCTTGGCTGGCTTTGAAATCCTGCTCCCAGGCCAGGGTTCCCGACCAGCTGAAGCGCTCAGTGACACCCGCACTCTGCATGCGATCGATAAAGCCCTGTTCAAGATCGCCGAACTCATTGGTCACCGCATTTTCAGTGCCGTAATCGGTAATGCCGCCAATCGCTTCCACCGCCGGGATCAATCTCTCGAGCATGGCTGTGACGGCATTGCTGAAGAAGCGACCGATCGCGGACTCGTTATGTTGTGAGACCCGGCCGACAGGCAGCTTGGCAGTGACGATACGCTGAATACCATTGGCATCGGTCACTGTGACACTGACGCGCTCTTCGCTGATCCCGTCACGCTGTTGGGGATAAAAAGAGATCGTTGAACCGCTCCTGTCCTGAAGTTGTGCACGAGTGGCGTTCCAATCGATCTGGTAGGGGGGCATGCCACCATTGATATCGACTTTCGCATTGACTGTTTTGCCTTCAAACCAGCTGTCGAGCGTCACTTCCGGAACATATTCGCTACTGTCAATCGCAGGGATCAGTTGATGCAGAAGATTGACGATCTCACCCTCCACGACTGCCGTTCCACCGCAATCATAGTGTGGCTGGATGGTCTTCACCGAAGTCATTTCCAGGCTGGGTGCAAAGTAGACCAGTTGAGTGGTGATATTGAGCTTTTCGAAGGCTTTACTCTGTTCGCCATTCAGAAGCTTCTCACGACATTGAAGTTTGGCAGCCGTGTGATCGATGACTGGCACCAGTTCACCCTGTTCCAGCGAGCGGTTGGCGAAATGGAGCTGGGTGGTGGTGCCTTCACTGCCTACGGTTGTGGAGATTTTTGCACCGGGTCCGATCAGTGGAATGTCGCCGGCATAGAGTTGCAGGTCCACCTTGGTATCGATCATCTGATGGGCCAGGTTGTTGCCATCGATATCCACCGCCTCGAACTGGGTATGACGCAAGATCGGTTTGTAGACCTGTGGCAACAGACCAATCTCATCCAATGAGCCTTCCAACTGATGCAGAACCAGATCCTCTTCGACCGGCTGGATCATTGACAGAGCATCAAAATCGATCTGCTCAATGGTGGTTGATCGCTTCTCTTCGTCCGCCTCACCCCGACCGGCAATCCGGGTTGGGATGTACTGGTGATTTTTCAAATCGATATAGTTGAGTTCACCGGTTCGTTGTACCGTCTCGAAATCGATGCCATCCGGATTGGTGTCAAGCAGCTTCGACAGTTGATAGGCTTGATTTTCCGACAGGCCATTATCGATTACGTGATAGACCGGTAGATCCTTGGCGAATGCATGCCCCTGCAGGCCAATCGCTGAACAGCACAATGCGATCGTTACCGCTTTATTGGATTTTTTTACAATATCCATGTGTATGATCCTTATTAATTAAATCGTGTAAGAAAGAACTGGATGATCCGTTAACTGCCTGGATGCTCCCTTGAAGAACGATCCCTGATCGAACTGGGTGATAAGCTACAGAAACCGGACATGCATTGGCTGTGGAAAAATACCAAGCAGGTAGGTGATTTGTTCACATTCAGAGCCAATGTGTCAGTGATCGGTGTGGAAGCGTACTGCCAGATGGGAGAGCTCTGCTTGGTGGGATAAGGGTTGTGTGGATCTACCCGAATGGTCGCTTTTGATCGTTATGTAACTCTATCTCTGTTCTGCCCTGAACCTGTCATCCCTAAGTCAATCAACTGTAGCAAACCAATAACGATAATTAATGTGTGTTTGTTCAACCCTGTTTAAAACACTCTCAGTGCCTCATATAGGCGCTGAATCGACTATCATTTGCGGAACAGGATGGAATTATTTGGCTTGGGAACTCGAAGCAATTGTGGCTTTCAAAATGGCGTACTCTTGATTTCCTTTGAAATTCGGCATCTCTGATTAATTTTCTTTATTACCATTTCGGCACCAGCCGGTATAAAGGATTTGTCAGAGCTCTCATAAAAAATATTAAACATCAGAAGTATGCCATGCCTGTTTGCTTCAGCGGCTGGCATTACAACGAGGAGGTTGATGTGTTGAATCTGTCGATTAACGGAAAGCGTCACGCTCTGGATCTTGACCCTCAGACCCCACTGCTCTGGGCGATCCGGGATCATGTCGGCCTGACAGGCACCAAGTACAGTTGCGGCATTGCCCAATGTGGCAGTTGTACGGTCTATCTCGATGGGGCGCCGGTTCGCGCCTGCATCACACCGGTATCCGATGCGGTGGGTAAAGAGGTGACCACCATCGAAGGGCTCTCCAGCCCGGCCGGTCAGGCGGTACAGGCGGCATGGAGAGAGCTGGAGGTGGTGCAGTGTGGTTACTGTCAGTCTGGACAGATCATGTCCGCCGCCTCGCTACTGCAGCGCAACCGTAAACCGACCGATGCGGATATCGACCAGGCCATGCAGGGTAACCTCTGTCGCTGTGCAACCTACGCGCGGATTCGTCAGGCAATCAAAGTGGCTGCGGATAAGCTTAACGGGGTGCAGTCATGAAAACCGATCAAATCGTCAATCTCAGTCGTCGTCGTTTTGTCGCCGGGAGTGCGGTGTCGCTGGCCGGTTTGACGCTGGGCATTATCCCAATGGTGGTTGCCGAACAGCGGGAAGCTGGGCCGGGAATTGCGGGCCAAGCACCAGAGACCGCAGGGGATTTTTCGCCCAACGCCTTTCTGCGTATCGATGCTAATGGCATTGTCACCGTCATCTCAAAACACCTGGAGATGGGGCAGGGTACCTATACCGGCATGGCAACCCTGGTGGCGGAAGAGCTGGATGCGGACTGGGAGAGGGTCAGAGTGGAAGGTGCGCCTGCGGATGCCGGTCGCTACAACAACCTCTTTTGGGGCAAGGCCCAGGGTACCGGTGGCAGTACGGCCATCGCCAACTCCTGGAAACAGATGAGAAAGGCCGGAGCTGCCGCCAGGCAGATGCTGGTTCAGGCCGCCGCCAAACAGTGGCAGGTGGAAGTGGGTGAGATCACGGTCAAGTCCGGTGTGATACGCCATGCTCCGAGTGGACGGCAATCCGGTTTCGGCGAGTTGGCGGAGCTGGCGGCTGAGCAGCCTGTACCCGAGTCGGTGACGCTTAAGGATCCCAAATCGTTCACCTTGATCGGTCAGCGTATTCCCCGTAAGGACAGTCCGGAGAAGATCAATGGTCAGGCCATCTTCACTCAGGATGTGAAACTGCCTGGCATGCTGACTGCGGTGGTATTACATCCTCCCCGGTTTGGGGCGACGGTGTCGAAAATCGACAGTAAGGACGCTCTGGCCGTGAAGGGTGTCAGAGAGGTGATCCGGATTCCATCTGGAGTGGCAGTGGTTGCTGATGATTTCTGGCAGGCAAAGCTGGGTCGGGATGCGCTCTCTGTAAGCTGGGATGAGTCGAAAGCCTTTCGCAAGAGTTCTGCACAGATACTGGATGACTACCGACAGCTCGCAGAGAAACCGGGACTGACAGCCCGAACAGAGGGGAGTGCTGCTACAGCGATGGCATCGACTGACGACGCCATCGAGGCGGAGTACAGTGTGCCGTTTCTCTCCCACTCTGCGATGGAGCCGATGAATTGCGTGGTGCGCATCGACGAAGCGGGTTGCGAGGTGTGGAATGGGGAGCAGATGCAGACCAGTGACCAGCATCAGATTGCCGGTCTGTTGGGCCTCGAACCACACCAGGTGCATATCAACATGCTCTATGCGGGAGGCTCCTTCGGTCGTCGGGCCAATCCGGCAGCGGACTATCTGCTGGAGACTGTGCATATCGCAAAGGCACTGAAACCGGGCACCCCGCTGAAAATGGTCTGGACCCGGGAGGATGATACCCATGGGGGTTACTACCGTCCGCTCTATCTGCACCGAATGCGTGCTGCCCTGAATGGTCAGGGTGAGCCCCATGTCTGGGAGCAGCGTATCGTGGGTCAGTCGATCCTCAAAGGCACCCCTTTCGAATCGGTCATGGTGAAGGATGGTGTCGATATGACCTCGGTGGAGGGGGCGGCGAATCTGCCCTATGAGATCAAACATATCCAGGTCGATCTGCACTCACCCGAACTGCCTGTACCGGTACTCTGGTGGCGCTCCGTGGGTTCCACCCACACCGCCTTCGCGGTGGAGTGTTTCATCGATGAGTTGGCGGTCAAGGCGGGGCAGGATCCCCTGGCCTATCGACGCAAACTGCTGCGTAACCATCCGCGACATCTTGGTGTATTGAATCTGGCTGCGGAAAAGGCCGGTTGGGGTGAACCCATGGGGCGCAACCGGGGACAGGGGATCGCCGTGCATGAGTCGTTCAACTCCTATGTGGCTCAAGTGGTCGAGGTTTCGGTACGCCGCAGTGTGATCAGTGTGGATCGGGTGGTGATCGCCGTGGATTGTGGCGTGGCGGTCAACCCGGATGTGATTGTGGCCCAGATGGAGGGGGGTATGGGGTTCGGCCTGTCAGCGACCCTGTTCAGTGAGCTGACCTTCAGAGAGGGTCGGATCGAACAGTCCAATTTCACTGACTATCGGATCTTGAGAATCGATCAGATGCCGGAAGTTGAAGTGCATATTGTTGCATCGGCTGAAGCTCCCACCGGGGTAGGTGAACCGGCAACACCGGTGATTGCACCGGCGGTGGCGAATGCTGTCTACGCGGCAACCGGGAAGCGACTGCGTCAGCTGCCGCTGCGGCTGGGCTGATGGGTCACCCTGACACATCCGGTCTGGTCTCCGATGACCTTGAGGTGATTCGTACAGCAACCGGGTGGTTGGGCGACGGGGTAAGAGTGGCGCTGGTCACCGTGCTGAAAACCTGGGGCTCATCACCAAGGCCTCCTGGCGCCCTGCTGGCTATCCATGGATCCGGTCACACCGTCGGCTCTGTTTCCGGTGGCTGTGTGGAAGAGACCCTGGCAGCGAGCCACCGGAAAGGAGAGCTGGGGGGAGAGCGTCCGTCACTGGTCGATTTCGGCGTTGAAGAAGCTGAAGCGGAGCGATTGGGTCTGCCCTGCGGCGGTCGCTTGGAGCTGATGGTCGAATTACTCAGCTCGGTCGATAATCTGAAACCTCTGTTGGATCTGATGGATAATGGCCAGCTGACCGCTCGCCGGGTGGTATTGGAAAGCGGTGAGGTCACTCTGCAGACCGGTGGTGCCGGCGTAGAGTTCGACGTGACCAGGGAATCGGTAACCAAGGTATTCGGCCCCGCCTGGCAGCTGTTGTTGATCGGTAACGGTCAGATCGCACGCCATCTTGCCCAAATGGCGATCAGCCTCGATTATCGGGTGACGATCTGCGATCCACGCGCTGAGTTTATCGATCAAAATCCGTTAGTGGGTGTTCACTATTCAAAGCGGATGCCGGATGACGAAGTGCGGAGATTGAAGGATGTCGCCCGGACAGCCGTCGTGACTCTGGCCCATGATCCCCGGCAGGACGATCTGGGACTGACTGCCGCACTCGAGCGTGCTCTGTTCTATATCGGCGCGCTGGGATCCCGGCGCAGTGCGGAAAAACGTCGTGGGCGGCTGACGGAAATCGGTCACAGTGCCGATCAGATTGCCCGGATTCACGCGCCGGCTGGCCTGGCAATCGGCAGTAAGCGTCCCGCTGAGATTGCTCTCTCGATCCTGGCGCAAATCACTGCTGTACGCAATCGTGTTGGTGCGGCCAGTCTGGCAGGAGGTTGAGCATGTCACCTCCGATCGGGGTTCTGTTGGCAGCCGGCAGTAGCAGTCGGTTTGGCGCCAATAAGTTGTTACAACCCATGGCTGGTGGTGAGTCGATGGGGGTGATGGCTGCGCGACATCTATTGACTGCCGTTCCCCGAGGTGTGGCGGTTGTTCGTCCGAATGATACCGAGTTGTCCGCAGCTCTGTCTGAGATGGGCTATCGGGTGGTGGAGAATCAACAGCTGGCGTCTGGAATGGGTGAGAGCCTGGCCATGGCAGTCACTGCCTCTCTCGATGCAGGAGGCTGGCTGGTTGCACTGGGTGATATGCCTTGGATAAAACCACAAACCATTGCGCAAGTGGCTGAGCGGCTGGAGCAGGGAGCTTCCATCGTTGCACCGATGCATAAGGGTGAACGGGGGCATCCGGTTGGTTTTGCGACCCGTTGGGGAGAGCGGCTGGTTGACTTGAGCGGGGATCATGGGGCCAAACAGTTGCTCATCGATTACCCCGGCGATCTGGAGTTGCTGCCAGTGGATGATCGTGGAATTCTGCTGGATGTGGATTTTCCGGAGCAGTTGTCGGAAGCCGGGTTCGAATCTATCTCTGGTAACGAACCACCTGGTTGAACTGGGGTCTTCAAACAGAGTGATCCGGCCACCTGTAGGCGGTTGGATACTTGCCATTGGATTCAGGAATCAGGCCCTCATCCGAGAGTAATCGATACTGTCTTTGGTTGCCGGGGTAATCAGCGATCTTCCGTTGGCCTGTAATCAATCGATACCAGGGTAGATTGCTGTCTGCAGGCAGGGTTCTCAACCAGGCAAGAACCTGACGTACATGGACACCGCAGAGTGAGGCCATATCCCCGTAACTGCAGTAACGGCCAGCGGGTATCGAGGCAAGGTTGGTATAGAATACTTGACGCAATTCATCACTGCTCATTGAACATATTCGCTTACAATTACATCACCGAACTTGTCTAGACTGATCCTAATATATCAGGGCCTTTTGGATTAGTGTTAACAGGCCCTGGATGCGGAATGGTTGTTGGAAAAGCCGGGTGGCCGCTCAAGTATGGTTCAGTGGTGTACGAAACCTTTGATAGACCCAAACGTGGGCGGGTGGCAAATTCCATAGGATACGATCAATACGAAAACCGACCAGCTGCATTGAGCGGGCGAGTTGTTTGGGGATCGGAGGTGCAGGAGAGTAGGTGTATTGAATCAGTTTTCCATCATCAGAGAGGCTGTTGAATATCGCGGTCAGCACGCGAATCCGGGTATGGGTGCGCATGTTCAACAGGGGCAGGCTGGATACCACACTATCGGCCAATCCAAGGTCCTTCTGTTTCAGCAGCTGTTGCAGTCGGGTGGCGTCGCCGGCAAGGATGGAGAGGCTGGGGAATTGGCTGATCAGCTTATCGGCCAGTATCTGATCTTTCTCTACCACCACAAGACGTTTAGGATTGAGACCCCGGCTGAGCAGTGCCGAGGTGACTGCCCCGGTACCGGCGCCAAGCTCAATAGTGAGTCCATTCATACTGCTGACCTGTGTGGCCATGGCCTGGGCCAGGCAGCCACTACTGGGGAACAGTGCGCCGACTTGTCGCGGGTTGCGTATCCAGGCCGTGATAAAATCCGGTTTTGCTTTTAATTGACTCAGCATGACGATGAGGGTGGGGAGGTGTTTGGCTGCCCCACATCTGTCAGAGTTTTAATAACTTCCATTGATGTGTTCCCATGGGAATTAATCTCACATTGCCAGAATCGGATCATTCAGACAACTGTGCTGTCGGGTTCCTTTGTCGAATTGGGTAATGGCCGGCATTTACAGGGATGCCCGGCAATAGTCTGAGAATTATTGACTCTTGTTGTTGTCACATAGGATTCATTGAGGAGATACCGGGCTTAAGAATCCGATTGTGGGGGGATCCAGGCGCAGACTTGGACATCGCAGTGGGTGCATGGTCTCGCCACAAAACAGAATCCAATATCCTTATACACTCTATGGTTTGTCGGCCTGCCAGATTTTCTGAGTCTGCCAAAATAGCTGTAACTGCACTGCATCATCTTCTGTCAATCAACCCTGAAATGGGTTAAGAAACATGAAAAACAACCGAATTGACATAAGCCTTGCGTCACCAACCAACAGAGAGCTGCTGATTGAGGAGTTTCGACGTGTTCGAAACGACACGGAGGCTCTCTGTTTGCCCCTCTCAGTCGATGATTCCCAGACCCAGTCAATCGTCCAGACCAGTCCGCCAAAGTGGCATATTGCCCATGTCACCTGGTTCTTCGAAGCCTTCGTGTTTGCTGATTATGATTATGATGATGACTATGAGTGTTTTGACGAGCGATGGGCGTTCACAGGCTTGCGGCTTGCGGAGGATGGATGATGGAAAATGTAACCTTTCATGACCATAAACCTGAGTCGCTGAGTTTGTATGATGCCGTAGTGCAAGGGTTATCGAAGCGTCAGAAGTCGATTCCTCCCAAGTTTTTCTATGATAAACGGGGTTCTGAGTTATTTGACCAGATCTGTCAACAACCGGAATACTACCTGCCGACTGTGGAACGACTAATGCTCGACCAGTATGCTGCAGAGATAGCTGATCTGGCAGGTCAAGGCAGAGTTTTAATCGAACCTGGAGCAGGAAGTGCCAGTAAAGTGAGGCTTTTACTGGATGCGTTGCAGCCGAGTGCCTTTGTACCGATGGATATCTCTTTTGAATATCTGAAAACCAGTGCCACTGAACTGGCTGAGGAGTATCCGTGGCTCTCGATACGAGCCGCCTGTGTGGATTATACCCACTCCCTGCCGGTGCCTGAGAATGTGCCTGTCGGTCCCAGGCTGCTGTTTTTTCCCGGTTCCAGCCTGGGGAATTTCAATAAACAAGAGGCCTGTAAATTTCTGAGGCTTGTACATACCACTGTAGGTAGTGGTGGAATGCTTCTGATTGGAGTGGACACAAAGAAAAATTATGGCGTTTTGAACGCTGCCTACAATGATGCAGCCGGTTTGACAGCGAAATTCAATCTGAATCTGCTGTATCGAGTTCAGAACGAACTCAAGGCGGACCTTAATCCAGATAATTTCGCCCATAAAGCCTTTTACAATACTGAGGCGGGTCGGATTGAGATGCATTTGATCAGTAAGCTTAAGCATACCTTAAGGTTGGATGGTCATGAGTTTAAATTTGAGGAGGGTGAGTATCTGCATACTGAGAACTCCTATAAATACTCCCCGGAAGAGTTTATCTCGATGGCCGCTATGAATGGATTTAAATCTCTCCGCTACTGGGTGGATGATCAAGGTTTGTTTGCGATTTATCTTTTGCAGTCAGAATGACAGGAAAGCTGATTTGAGCAGTGTGTGGGATTTGAAGGCATAAAAATCTTAAAAAAAACCCTATCCTGACCTATTATTTCATGAGGAGATAATCTGAAAACAATAAAAAAGACCTAGTACGTCATATCATTAAGGTCAACAAAAGCAAGGATCCAGTTTAATACCCTATCCCTCAGCAAATGGGTGCTTGCAGCATGAATTATGGGCTCTTTGTGAAAAGTCTGCTGTTCGGTGCATTGTTACTCCTTGGAAATGCATCAATGGCAGATACACCACTCTCGGAAAAGAGGGTGTTGCTGATCTATTCCTATCATCCAGGCTTTCCGACAACACCGAGAATTTTAAACGGTCTTCGATCCATTTTTACCTTTGATGGGCCAAAGATTGATATTGAATTCATGGACTCAAAGCGTCTGCATGACGAGCAGAGTCAGATTAATTTTGTTCAGCAACTGAGCTACAAGTTGAATTACAGGCAAGCTTACGATTTGGTGATTGTTGCTGATGACCATGCCTTGAGGTTGGTTGATGATTACCGGGAGAAATTGTTTAAAGGTATTCCAATTGTTTTTCTCGGAATCAATAGTTTGGAAATGGCGCTTGAACTGGAACAGCGTGAAGGTTATACCGGAGTTGTCGAAATACCCTCATTTAAAGAGAACCTGGATCTGGCTAAGTCGCTTTTTCCGGCTGCTGACAAAGTGTATGTGATTGTGGATGGTACTACCAGTGGTCAGCATGATTTTAAACGCTTTAATAACGCCATTGAGGCGTACAATGATCTGGAAATTGAGATTCTATCACTTATAAGTATGAAGTGGTCTGAACTGAAAGAGAGTGTCACCAAAATTGATTCAGAAGATCTTCTGTTTTTAATATCAGCCTATCGAGATAGTGAAGAGATAAGTAAATCATTTGATGAGAGTTTGAAGCTGATAGTGGAGGCATCAGGTGTACCAATATTTCACTTTTGGCAGCATGGCCTGAAGAATGGAGTTTTTGGCGGAATTATGATTGATCACTATGCGCAAGGAAGGCAGGCAGCAAGATTGGCGAAACAGATACTTGAAGGTATTTCAATAGATAGCCTGAGGGTAAATAAAAACAGTCCGAACGTACCCTATTTTGACTATCGGCTGGTGCTTGCCTATGGATTGGATGAAGAGAGATTTCCCATAGAAACGCATTGGGTGAACTTACCTGAAGATGAATCTTATGAATATAAGAGTTATTTTTATTATGCTGTTGCTGTATTGATTCTATTGATTGCGATCGGGTTTGTGTTTATAGCTTTTTTTAAACGTTACAGGCAGTTAACTGTAGAAATAGTAAAGAGTGAAGAAAGCTACAGAAAAATAGTTGAAAATAGTCATGACGGTATTTTTCAACTGGATATGGATGGAGGTATTCTATTTGCCAATGCCAGGTTGGCCGATATGCTTGGTTACGGCCTGAATGAAGTTATTGGGCGGTCAATACATGATTTTATAAGAGAGGGATCAAATGTAGAGACTGCTGATAATCTATTGCGAGGTGGGCGTGAAGAGAGTGGCTCTTATGAGGTCAAGTTTATAAATAAATATGGAGATGAAGTATGGACGCAGATAAATACAAGTCGATTACGTGATGATCATGAAAATGTAAGTGGTATTTTGTCTTTGGTTCGAGATATTAATGCATTAAGAAAAGAGCGTAGTAGATTAAGGGAGAGTGAAGAGAAATTTAAACAATTGACACATTCGATAAAAGAGGTGTTTTGGTTGAGCTCTCCCGATTTGCAAAGGGTTTATTATATCAGTCCTGGATATGAGCAGCTTTGGGGGAGAAGCAGGCAAACTTTGTATGATGATGCTGTCAACTGGATGACTGCCCTTCCATTGGATGACCTAAAGCGCATTGAACGGTTTATGTTGGAAGAGTTGCCGAAGGATTGGGTGGAGTTGACGTTTCCAGAATACAGGGTTTATCGGCCTGATGGAAGTATGAGTTGGGTTGAGGCCAAAGCTTTTGCGATAAAGGATGAATTAGGTGAGTGCTATAGAATTGCCGGTGTGGCTGAAGATATAACAATAAGAAAACAAAATGAGTTGGAATTGAACTATCGATTGGAGTATGAGCGATTGGTAGCTGAACATTCCTCAAAACTGATAGGAGCTGGCAGGGTAGAAATATCAGGAAGATTTGATGATTTGTTAAAACAATTAGGATTGTTGACCGGTAGCTCAAGAGTATATTTGATATTAAACCGCGCAGGTTATGATGACTATGATGTGTTGAACGAGTGGCATGATCCAGATAGGCGGCCACTGAAAGAGATTATTGAAACTGAATCAAAGTCAGTTTTTTTCAAGATATTTGAGCTTATTCAACAGCAAGAGTTATCGTTTATTAACTCGTTGGATCAGTTGTCCAAGGACAGATTTGATTACAGGCATCATTTACAGCAACTAGATATCCATTATTTCAAAGCTGTCCCCCTTAGAATAAATGATCAGCTGTCAGGTCTGCTTGGGCTTGATCACCCAGTCCGTGAGCATGTTTCTTTAAAGGGTGATATGTCGATGCTTAGAACGGTTGCCGATATGATGGCAGGTGCAATTAAAAGGCAAAATATCGTCTCGGATTTGAGAAGTTCCAGGCGGACGCTGAGTACACTGTTGAATAATCTTCCAGGTGCGGTCTATCGATGTAAGTATGATGAATACTGGAGTATGCAGTTCATTAGTGATGGTATTGAGGATATTGCAGGGTATCCCTCAAAAGAGATCAAGGGCAATGCTTTGGTTAAATATGCAGATCTGATCCATAAAGATGACAGGCAAAATGTCAGAGATCATGTAACAAGATCGATTGATGACCATAGTCAATTTGAAATTGAATACAGGTTGTTCGATAAAGATGGAGGGATGCACTGGGTTTGGGAGAGAGGTGCTCTGATCGATACTGAAAGTGGTGTAGGTCTGATTGAAGGGTTTATTACGGAGATCACTGATAAGAAACAGATTGAGAGTGCGCTCAAATCAAATGAAGAGTATTTAAAGTTGATTATGAACTCTACAGCAGAATCAATCTATGTTTTGGATGAAAATGGTATCTGTTTGAGTGTAAATAAAGCAGGCCTGGAACTGTTGGGTTATGACAGTGAGGAGGAGCTTACTGGGCAGGTTATGCATGATGTAATGCATCATACACACCAAAATGGTCAAGTGTATGAAAGAGAAGATTGCCCAATGTTTCTCTCAACCCAAAACAGACAGCAGGTGCATGTGGAAAGTGATGTGTTTTGGCGGAAAGATGGTAGTAGTATTCCAGTTGAGTACTGGTCCTATCCACTGATTGAAAACTCTGAAAATAGTGGAGTTGTTGTCTCATTTATCGACATCACAGAGAGAAAGTTCAATGAAGAGCTAATCAGCGCGAGAGTGAATCTACATGACTATTCGCAGAATCATAATGCCAATGAGTTGTTGGTTTATGCCATTAATGAAGCATGCGGAAAAACTGATAGTGAAATCGGTTTTTTTCATTTTATCGATCAGAACCAAAAATCATTGTCATTTCAGGTCTGGTCTGCAGGAATGGGCAAGTCAATCATTGAATATGTAGAAAGTGAAAGTCAAGATAACCAGCAGGATAAAAGCATTTGGTTTGAGTCCTGCCTCCTGAAGAAGCCAATTGTACATAATTATGAAAACGCTCGGGTTTCACAATTTAAAACGACGGATGGGTTTGTAGAACCTGTTACAGCCCTTTGTGTGCCGGTGGTAAATGGCAATCTGGTTGTGGCCGTGATGGGGGTAGGAAATTGTAATGCGGGCAATTATGGTGATGATGAGATTAAGAAGTTATCAGTTATTGCAGAATTAACATGGGAGTTGGCTGAAAGTAAAATAATCAAGGAAAAAATAGAAGAGAGCAGAATTCAGCTCAATACAATTCTGGATACCGTTACCGAGGCTGTGGCGCTCTGGGATTATAAAGGAAGGTTGCGATATGCTAATCCAGAGTTTTTAAAACTAGTAGACAGTCACAAAAGAAGTTATGAATTGTCAGATTATCTGGGTAAAAGGCTGACAGATTTTGATAGTGCTTATCCATTCATACCCTATATCAACGACTACCTAAAAAGCCTGCTCAAGAATGGCAAGTCTGTTGATAAATGTCAAATTAATCAATCTTTAGATTATGGTGAATCAGGCTGGATTAGTCTCAGTGTCCATGCGCTTTATGATAGCAATGTTTCATCCATTACCGGTGCGGTTTCAGTGATAACAAATATAACGGACGAAAAAAATACAGAAGCTCAACTGGAGTTACTGGCTCATTATGACAATCTGACAAAACTTCCGAACAGGCTGTTGGCAATCGATCGTCTCAGGCAGATGATTGCAAGAGCAGACAGAACCAATGAGCTTATGGCAGTCTGCTATCTAGACTTGGATGGATTCAAACAAGTCAATGATAGCCATGGTCATGAAGCTGGTGACGAGTTGCTTAAACAAACAGCAAGTCGACTGGAATACAGTGTCAGACATGGTGATACCGTGTCTCGCTTAGGAGGAGATGAGTTTCTTATTCTGTTGGCGGGACTTAATGATCAGCATGAAACCCAGACGATACTCTCACGTATCCTTCACCAACTCGCAAAAACCTACTTTATTGGTGATATTAATGTTTCCAATGTCAGTGCAAGCCTGGGAGTAACTCTTTATCCAGTAGATAAAATGGATGCTGATGGTTTAATAGGTCACGCCGATCAGGCTATGTATCTTGCAAAACGCTTGGGGAAGAATCGATATCAATTCTATAGTCAAGAGCTCGAACGTCGAATATTTGCACAACAGGAGGTACTTGGCGATGTCTTAAGGGCATTGAATGAAAATCAATTGGAAATCTACTATCAGCCTGTTGTAGATAGTGAAAGTGGCTGGCTCAACAGTTGCGAAGCACTTTTGAGATGGAATAACCCAATACTTGGATTATTAAAACCAGCAGAATTTCTACCGTTGCTAAATCGATCTGAAATCAAACTATCCATCACTGAGTGGGTTTTGAAACAGGTAATCCATTATCTCCATACTCATAAGGCAAATGGCACTGGAGTTCCTGTTTCCTTCAATATATTCCCGGAACAATGTTTTGAATTGGGATTAATGGAGATTCTAAAAAAACACACAACTGAATTGCCGGAATCACTTCTGCAGCGTATCAATATTGAAATACAGGAATCCGATATCGTCACCTCATATAACAGAGCAAATAGATTTATCAAGGCGTGCAGAGAGCTTGGAATAGACTGTATATTGGGAGGTATTGGTGCTGGTGAGCTTTCACTAATACAGCTGGCTCAGTTGCCGGTAAAACTGATAAAGATAAATTTATCACAAATTAAAACTATGACTACAAAGAGTGATCAGATGGTACTGATAAAAAGCATTCACACTTTGGCAGAATCCTCTGGTAAGTCAGTAATTATACAAGGTGTTGAAGATTACAGGCAGTTATCAGAGGTAAACAATCTGGGTTGCACAAAAATACAGGGGTTTCTTATTACTCAACCACTTCCAGAAGATACGTTTATACAATGGATTGGTAATTCAACAGACACAACCTTCTTGGTATCCAACTATCCAGGCATCAATCGATAAAGAGGTATCCATACAAATGGTAAATAAAAGCTCATTTATCTGGAGTGATGAGATGGCAACAGAAGTCGATGTTATTGACTCTCAACATAAAAACCTACTGCAGATGGTTAATGAGGCATATCAGGGACTGGATAAGGATGTGAGTGATATTGTCTTTCAAAGGATCACTAAGGAACTGTTGAGCTATGCAATTTATCACTTTCAGACAGAAGAGCATCTGATGCAAGAGTATGGTTATTTTGATGAATGTCCAGAAGAGGCAGCCCAACACGTTAGTGAGCATAGAGACTTCTCAGCAAAAGTTGTTACTACAAGGGATGGCGTAAACAGTGAAGTTAAAGAGGAGATGGAAGAGATATTGACTTTTTTGAATGCATGGATACTTAACCATACACAAAATGTGGACATAAAATTGGGAAACTTTATCAAAAACAAAGAATAAATAAGTGGTCTCAAAGGTTAAATCCAACCAACTACATAGATACAAATCAATAAATATTCTAAAAAATCTAATCAAGGTTATGCATCTAGTTACTTAATAAAAAAAATCAAGTGGGAATTTAACCACTTGCAGGATTTCGAATTTTGACTATAGATTTGTAATGAGTCTGTCATAAAAATGTCGAAAACGGAGTCTGGCAATGGTTCGATGGATTTTGGGTATGCTGGTTTTCTATGCGGGGTATTCTGCTGCAGAGGAGCATCCCGCCTGTCTGGATCTTCCTTTGGACGATCCTGGGTATACATCAGCAGAGTTACACTTGATCGCCGCCAGCTGTAGTTCACCTCTGGTAGCAGACCTCTATTTTAATCGAGCACTACACATCGATTTGCTCAACAAATACCGTGATTTCGAGCAGGCATTACTGCAGTTCGGTAAAGCAGACGACGATAGCTATATAGAATACTATCGAATGCATATCGCCTTGGTTGAGGCCTTTTCAAGTCGTGATCTGCTCAATGAAAAACGCGACCAAACCCTGAGTAAGCTCAACAGAATCTATGAGCAGTCTCATGAAATCGCTGAATTAAGATTCAAAGGTTATGATTTAGTAGCGGATCGACTGGAGCTGATCTACCAACTTTAATTTTTAGCGCCTGATTGTGCCTGAGTCCTAAAATTGTCATATCATAAACACTCTTGATATGAGTGGCTCGAAATGAAGAAGGCAATTGGCGGCGGACTGGCAGCATGGTCGATTCACCATCCAATCGGTGTGGTGATGCTCACCTTGGCCGTAATGGTGCTGGGACTGCTTGCTTTAGGTGGACTCGGCGTGGATCTGCTGCCCAAGGTAATCTACCCGGAGATCAAGGTCAGAGTGGTAGACCCCGGGGTTCCTGCCAATATCATGGAGGATCAGGTTACCCGCCAGTTGGAAGAGCAACTGGCGATCACAGAAGAGGCTGTATTCATTCAGTCGAGAACCACCGAAGGGCGAAGTGCGGTCGATCTCTCCTTCCGATATGGTACCGACATTGATCAGGCACTGCAGGATGCCAGCACGCGCTTGGACAGAGCCAAGCGCTTTCTTCCCGAGAGTATCGAACCACCGATCATCTTCAAAAGAGATCCTTCCCAGCTACCGGTGGCGGAGTTTGTGGTCAGTTCTTCACTACGTGACCCGGTATCACTCAGGAGCTGGGTGGATTTCGAATTCAGTAAATGGTTCGTCAACCTGCCTGGTGTTGCATCAGCTGAGGTTGGTGGTGGACTTGAGCGTGAGATCACCGTCCAGGCCGACCAACTCAGGTTGGCAGGATTGGGTATGCATCTGCTCGACCTGCGCGATGCCCTGAAAGCTGCCAATGTGGAGACGGCCAGTGGACGTCTGGTAATGCAACAGGGTGAGCTGAGTGGACGCACTGCCGGCCGGTTCAATTCTGTGGAGGAGATTCTTCAACTACCACTACGCCAGGTAGGTAAGGATGAGACATCGGCCTTGATCCGACTCTATGAAGTTGCCGATGTGGCGGACAGCGCAGAAGATGAGCGTTTGCGTATTCGTTTGAACGATCTGCCGGGTATCAAGCTCTCCGTCCAGAAGCAGCCTACGGCCAACACGGTTGAAGTGGTCGATCATGTCCTCAACAGACTGGATGAGTTGAGAGCGAAAGGTTTACTGCCCAAGGATATCGAAGTTCATGCGGTTGATGATCAGGCCCGTTTTGTTCGCAAAGCACTGGATAATGCGATCAATTCCGCATTGACCGGTGCGCTACTGGCGATGCTGGTAGTCTATCTGTTTCTTGGCAGTCTACGCCGAACGTTGATTATCGGCAGCGCCATACCGATCTCGATACTGGTCACTTTCATCCTGATGACCAGTCTTGATCTTACCCTGAATATCATGACCCTGGGAGGATTGGCCCTGGGTATCGGAATGCTGGTCGACAGTACCATCGTGATGCTTGAGAACATCTATCGGCATCAGCATAAGGTTAAGGATAACTGCCCCTCAGCCCTGGTATCACAACAGGCCGCTGCCGAAGTCAACAGTGCGATCGTAGCCTCAACATCGACCAATCTGGCTGCCGTACTGCCTTTTCTCTTTATCGGCGGCCTGGTTGGCCTGCTGTTTCGTGAGCTGATATACACCATATCTGCCGCCATTCTTGCATCAATGGTGGTCGCGTTGACCTTGGTGCCTGCCCTGGCAGGTAAACTTACCGTCAATGGTGATGGTGTTTTTCGTCAATATATAGACCGCCTGATCAGTGGGTTGCAGTCTCTCTATAGCAGCTTGATCACTCAATTGTTGCGCATCCCCTGGCTGATGCCGTTACTGTTTATCCTGGCGCTGCTAATTGTGTTTTTCACCATGATTCCACAGAAGCAGGTCTTTCTGCCGCAGATCGATGAGGGGCGTATCAGTATCAGTATCACGGCAGACCGGGGTATCAATCTGCAAGGTATGGATGAGCTGGTCAGCCGTATCGAGGGGATCATCAGCAGCCAACCTGAGACAGACAGCCTGTTTACCCAGGTTGGTGGTTTTGTTTTCGGTAGAACCCAATATGAAGCGGTAAACCGAGCCAGCATCAAAGTGACACTGAAGCCCTATGAGGAGCGAGGGATCAGCAGCCGCGCCTGGATCAAGCGGGTGAATCAGCAGATCAGAGAGGCACGACTGCCAGGGGTGCGTGTCTATCTTCGGGTGCAGGGGATTCGTGGTATCAGGCTCAACCGGGGGGATGATGATCTGAGTATCCGGGTAAAAGGACCAGACCTGAAGGTGCTCAATGAAATTGCTCAACAGGTTAAGCAGCGGTTGGGCGAGGTCTCCGGATTGAACAACATCGAATACACGGGTGAGGAGCTGACCCAGGAGATATCACTGCAGGTTGACCGCCAGCGGGCCTCGAGTCTCGGTCTCAGCGTGGAGGATGTGGGCCAGATGCTGAAGCTTGCTCTGGGTGGCGAAGTGGTGACGGACTACCTTGAGGGGGACAGAAGTATCGATGTCCGTCTGCGCTTGCAACGAGAGGATCTGGCCACACCTGCTGATGTCGAGTCGATCATTATCTTCAGTCGTACCGATCCGCCTGTACCTTTGCGCCTCGGTGAGGTGGCGGATGTGGAATTGGCAGCCACCCCGGTCACCATCCAGCGGGACCAGCAGCAGCGGATGATCGAAATCAGTGCTTCTTTGGGTGGTGAGTTGAGCCTTGGGGTGGCCATCCAGGAGGTTAACGGGATCATTGATCAGATTTCGCTCCCGGCAGGTTATAGCCTTTACGAAGCGGGTGGCTTTCAGGCTGTGCAGCAGGGGCGGGAGATGGGCATGATTCTGCTGGCTCTGGCGCTGTTTCTGGTACTGGTTGTGATGGCGGTGCAGTATGAGTCGATCCGTAACCCGTTGGTGATCATGCTGAGTGTGCCTTTCGCTTTGATTGGCGTGGCGTTCGGTTTGAATCTGGTCGACCTGCCGCTCTCCATGCCGGTCTGGCTGGGGCTGATCATGCTCTCCGGGATCGTGGTCAACAATGCAATCGTTCTGGTGGAGTATATCGGGCTGAGACGAGATGCGGGGGCGGCGAAGAATGAGGCCATTATCGAGGCCTCCAGGTTGAGGTTACGACCCATCCTGATGACCACGTTAACCACGGTTGCCGGTATGATGCCACTGGCATTGGCGTTGGGTGAAGGCTCCGAGATGTTGCAGCCGCTTGCAGTGACCCTGGTATCCGGACTGATCTTCTCCACCCTGCTCACCCTGCTACTGATCCCGATGGTCTACCGGTTGATCGGCCGTTGATGAGTGGACAACCGGATTGGATCTCACTCAGCGGTACTGACGCAGATACCACCATTCAAAAAGCCTTTTCAACCAATGGAACAGACGCATGTTTGGCATCACAATATTTCTTTTCATGGTCCGTGCGACCAGCATGCCGCTGTTCTGGCTATCGACGATACAGACCAGTTCCACTTTGAAGGTCTCTTCTGCGGGCATACCCTGCCAGTCGGCGTAGAGGTTTTTGGCGGCAGCCTCAGCTTGCAGGTCAGCCATATGGGCCTGTTTCGGCATCCAGTCCGGGCCGGGAAAACTGCCCGAATCCCCCGCCACGTAGACCCGCTCCATGCCCTCAACCCGGCATTGGGCGTCGGCTTTGATCAGGCCGCCGGGTGAGCGGGGAAGGCTGGTGTTGTCAAACCATTGGTTTCCGGTCATGCCCGGCATGAAAAGAATCAGGTCGGCATTGAACTGCCCCCCTTCAGTCTCTACACCGGTGGAGGTGAACTTGACCATTTTGTTTCCGAGATGGGTTTCGATGTCCCGTTTTTTCATCTCACTGACCAGGCCGGTGACCGCTTTCGGGCCCAGCCTCTGACCGGGGTTTTCCGCCGGCGTGAAAAACACCAGTTTGAACCGGTCACGACGTTTTTCCAGGCGCAGTTGCCGGTCGATACCAAACAGGAATTCGAACATCGGGCCACCCCGCATCGCACTCGGTTCCTTGGGGTTGCCGGCGAAGCCAAATGCAATGGTACCGCCATCCATCTCGCTCAGTCGTTGTCTGATCTTTAAGGTCTCATCGATACCCTCACAGGGCGTGATGGCGTTTTCGATGCCGGGGAGTTTTTTGATAAACCGACCGCCCGACGCGATGATCAGGCCATCATTTTCTATCAGACCTGCCGTGGTCTCCAGCTGACGGCCGTCTTCACTCAGCCCGGTTGCCGTGCCGGCAACGTGATTGACACCCATGCGTTTGAAGAAAGGCTGCAGTGGTATGATCAGATCCCTGGGTTCACGGATTCTGGAGGGAATCCATATCGAACCGGGCAGGTAGTGAAACTCCGCTTTGGGACTGACAACGGTTATTTCTGCAGAGCTGCTCTTTGCGCGTATGGTTTTGACCGCAGTCAGGGCAGCGAAACCACTCCCCACAATCGTCACTTTCTGCATCTCGATACTCCCCGTCAATGACTGTTGTCTGGTGTCGCACACACCTGGGTGGCCGCCTGCAAATCACACTCAAACAGGGTGTGAGCGGTTTACAGCAGCCGTCCCTTGAATCTATAAAACCTGCATGGATCTGTGTTCTGTTCCAGTATCTGAGGATACCGGTATGAATCTTGTTTTTAGAGAAAGTACACTAGAGCGTCATACCTGCCACGTCAATAGATGGCAGTTTTGAGCTCTTATTCAGCAAGCAGTTTAAAAAGGTATGTTGAGTCTGTCTCAGGTGGGATTCGCACTCCACCCCGGACAGAGAGCCTGCATGGGGTGGATAGTTACTCTGTGGTGGTGGCTCAAAGACCGATCAGTTCAGCATGCAGTCCTTGAAACTGGGTGATAGAGAGCAGGTCCTTGCTGTTAACCATCTGCGGGTTGTATTCGAGGACAAACAGATGGGGACGTTTTTTATCGACATGTACTGAGACCACGCCTTCCCGACTGCGAAAAGCGTTTTCCAGATCCGCCAGTCCATCGGAGTCCAGTGTCTCATCCACATGCAGTGTGACGTCTGCAAGATCGATATTCATGGTTCCTCTCCTTGATATGACAGATTTTATCTCTGGTGGTTATTGTCAGTTGCGGGTTGTTCCGGCCTCCCTGACCATCAGCCGGACTAGGGCCAATTGAATTCGTATTAACAGGCCCCAGATGGCTTTTTTGCTCACCTCACTATGAGGATAGTCTGAATGGGGAAAAAATCAGTAGCGATGCCTTTATGGCCGGTCGGTATGGGAGTGGTTCAATTGTTGACAGGATCGACCTTGATGCCTGTTTTCAAGCCTAAAAAGCCCCGTGTGACAATCTGTTCACCCGGTTTAAGGCCGGTAAGAATTTCCAGCCGGTCAGCAATCCTCAAGCCGGTGGTCACCTCTCTGCGACTGGTGGTCTGATCCGGCTCCAGCAGATAGACGTACTCACCTTTGGCGTCTCTCTGTAAGGCATTGAACGGTATGGTCAGTCGCGGCTGATTGGCGCTGTTGATGGTGACCCGGCAGAACTGGCCAGGACGGGCGCCTGGAGGAACCGGTTCCAGCACCACTTCGACTATACCCATGCGGGTATTTTCGTCCAGTTCCGGGTGGATGCGCACAATCTTGCCGGGATAGGCGTCACTACCCAGTCCGTCGATGCGTACTGAAACCTGATCGTTAAGCTCCAGCTGAGGCAGCAGCAGATCAGAGACCAGAATCCGGGTTACCAGTGACTTCGGATCGATCAAGGTCATCAGATGGGTATGCCGGGGTACCACATCCCCGGGTTCCGCCAGGCGCTGGCTGACCACGCTGCTGAAGGGGGCTGTGATGCGGGTGTATCCCAGACGGGTCTGCAGCAGTCTCTGTTCGGCTTCAGCCACATTCAGGTCGGTACGGGCACGGGCCAGTTCATCATCTGAAACCGCATTACGCTTAGCCAGTTTTTCCAGTCGCTGCAGATTGGTCTGCATCTGCCGGCTGGTGGCGGCAGCCTTTGCCAGTTCCGCCTTCAGCAGGTCGTCTTCAAGCCTGACCAGGGCTTCTCCCTGTTCAACCCGGTCCCCCTCATAGTGGGGTAGTACGGTGATACGTCCCTCCTCCTGACTGAAGATGCGTACTGACTGGCGTGCTTTCAAGGTGCCATTTCGCTGGTGGCTGAGCCCAAGGGATTTCAGCGATAACTGTTCAATGGCAACCAGGTGGGATCTGTTTTTATTCGCTTTCTCGGAGACTGGCTTCCCAGCCGGTTTCTGCTGACTGCAGGCAGTTAGGAGCAACCCCAGGAAAAGTACCGATATGAGGCGGATGGAGGGGGGAAGCATCAGATCAGTTGACGGGAATGGTTTTCGGTGACTTGCCACCTGGAACATAGGGGTGGTAGTGTTTGATATCCCGACCGATATTCCTTTGCACCACAACCCCGACGATCTTGTATTCACCCTCTTTCAGCTGAATCTCAGGATAGTCGCTGTTGAGTGCTACCAGCCGCTTGGTTGTGCCGCTGTCGGCAATATATTGCCTGAACCAACGATCCCCCTGGGTCTCCGCGACCACATAGGCTCCTGTGGCACAGACCTCGGAGGGCTCGATGACGATGATGCACTTTTCCGGGAATTCCGGTTCCATGCTGTCGTCCAGCACCTGGAGAGGGTAGAGTTCGTTGTAGCTGCAATCTTTACTCATCTGTGTTCACACTTTAGTGCCGATTCAAAGTAGCCGGAGATCCCGCTGAGCCGCAGAATATATCGCGTTCAGACGGTCAGTGCATGTTTTATTAACCCGCTAACTTAAGCGTAATCCGTCATCCGGCCGATAGGATTATCCTGTCTCAATCCATATCACAGACCGCGGTTATCGGTGAATTATCCCTGGATGAATGGGATCGGCCTGTAAAGAGTGTGGTTTTGAATCATAGGGTGATACGTCGCGCACGATCGGGGAAATTCCGATAATATGCCGTTTTGTCTACCCACTGTTGCTGGCATGGTCCATCATATTTCATCCCAAAGCCGGGTTCACACCGATCGGCGGGATCTACACAATCTGAAAAGCATGCTGCCTTTCCTCTGGGAGTATCGTGGACGCGCGCTGTTTGCACTCGGTTGTCTGGTGTTTGCCAAACTGGCCAATGTGGGCATTCCCCTGGTACTCAAAGAGATTGTCGACGGTCTTGAAAAGTCGGTCCATACGGTACTGGTGCTGCCCCTGTTTCTGTTGATTGGTTATGGGGTATTGCGACTCGCCAGCTCCCTGTTCAATGAGTTGCGTGACGCCATCTTTGCCCGGGTACGCTACCGGGCGATGCGGAACCTCTCCACCAAGGTACTGACCCATCTGCACGATCTGTCGTTGCGTTTTCATCTGGAACGTCAGACCGGCGCGATCAGCCGGGATTTGGAGCGGGGCACCCGTTCCGTCAGCACCATTCTGAACTACATGGTTTTCAGTATTCTGCCGATGGTGGTGGAGTTCTCCCTGGTGGCGGCGGTGCTGTTGACCCAGTATGACATCAAGTTCGCTCTGGTGACCTTCGGTACCGTTATCGTCTATGTGGGATTCACCCTGGCGATCACCGAGTGGCGTATGGAGTATCGCCACATCATGAACCGTCTCGATTCGGAGGCCAACAGTCAGGCTTTCGACAGCCTGATCAATTACGAGACGGTGAAGTACTTCGGCAATGAGAAGCTTGAGCTGCGCCGCTTCGACGATACCCTGGCGGACTGGGAAGATAATGCGGTGAAGAGTCAGACTTCCATGTCACTGCTCAATTTCGGTCAGGGGGGCATTATCGCGGTGGGTGTGGCGATCATCATGATCTATGCCGCCGACGGGGTGGTCGAAGGCACCATGTCGATCGGTGACCTGGTGCTGGTGAACACCTTCATGCTGCAGCTGTTCATACCGCTCAATTTTCTCGGCATCGTCTACCGGCAGATCAAATACTCCCTGGCGGACATGGATCTGATCTTCAAACTGCTGGAACAACAGCCGGAGATCACCGATGCGAAAGATGCTGAACGGTTGAAACTGCAGGGTGGGGAAGTGCGTTTTGAGCAGGTCGATTTTGCCTATCAGCCGGAGCGGCAGATCCTGCACGATGTGGATTTTACCCTCAAGGCGGGGGAGAAGCTGGCGGTGGTCGGTCACAGTGGCGCCGGCAAGTCGACCCTCTCCCGTCTGCTGTTCCGCTTCTATGATGTGACAGCAGGTGTGATCACTGTGGATGGTCAGGATATCCGCCAGCTGACACGGGAGTCGCTTCGTGCTGCCATTGGTATCGTCCCCCAGGATACCGTGCTGTTCAACGAGAGCATTCTCTACAACCTGGCTTATGGGAATCCCAACGCCTCTCAACAGCAGATCGAAGAGGCGGCCCGTATCGCGCATATTGCGGATTTCATTGATCAGTTGCCTGATGGTTACCAGACCGTGGTGGGCGAGCGCGGGCTGAAACTCTCCGGCGGTGAGAAACAGCGGGTTGCGATTGCCAGGGCGATGTTGAAACGACCACAGATCCTGATCTTCGATGAGGCGACCTCCTCCCTGGATACCAAGACAGAACAGTCGATACAGGAGACGCTGAGGGAGGTGGCCAGAAACCACACCACCCTGGTGATTGCCCATCGTCTCTCTACGGTTGTCGATGCGGATCGTATTCTGGTGATGGATCAGGGGCGGATTGTGGAGCAGGGAACCCATCCCCAGCTTCTGCAGCAGCAGGGGCGCTATCACCAGATGTGGCAGCTGCAGCAGAAACAGCAGCAGCTTGGACCTGACCAGGAGGGGCAATGAAAGTCTATCTGGTCGGCGGTGCAGTACGGGATCAGTTGTTGGAGCTGCCTTATAACGAACGGGACTGGGTGGTGGTTGGCGCCACGCCGGAAGAGATGCTGGCCCAGGGTTACTCTCGTGCTGATCGGGATTTTCCAGTGTTTCTCCATCCGCAGAGCGGTGAAGAGTATGCTCTGGCCCGAACTGAAGTTAAGACGGCTCCAGGTTATAAGGGATTTGAGCTCAGTTACGGTCCTGAGGTGACCCTGGAGCAGGATCTGCTGCGTCGTGATCTGACCATCAACGCCCTGGCGATGGACGAATCGGGCTGTGTGATCGATGTCTGTGAGGGACAGAGAGATCTGCAGGAGGGTTTGTTGCGCCATATCACACCGGCCTTCAGCGAGGATCCTCTGCGCCTGCTGCGTATCGCCCGTTTTGCGGCCAAGCTGGGATGCTGGGGATTTCGGGTAGCCCATGGCACCCATGCTTTGATGAAGAAGATGGCGACGACTGCCGAGCTGAAGACCCTGTCCACTGAGCGCTTCCAGAAAGAGATGAGTCGTGCCATGGATGAGCCCCAGCCCTGGCGCTTTTTTGAGGTTTTACATCGCTGCGGTGCGCTGCAGAAGGTGTTACCCGAAGTGGCTGAAATCATGGGCAGTGAAACCTCAGGGCATGGCACTCATACAGCAGGGGGAATGGTGTCGGCGATGAAGCGGATTGTCCCTGTCAGTGACGATCCACAGATTCGTGCTGCGGTGGCCCTGTTTTACAGCGCACAGAATCAGCATGATCTGGCCGTCTGGCTCGATAAAATCCGTCTCGGCAAGCGCAGCGGACAGCTGATCAGTGATCTTCTGCAGTTATCTTCTGTCCAAACGGACGAGGCGAGCAGTGAGCGCCTGTTCGATCTGGTTACCCGGCTCAAACCCAGACAGCAACCACAAAGATACGAGGGGCTGTCACTGGCGGCGGAGGCACTTTGGCCAGAGCGTATGGTCTGGTTGAAGCCTAGCCTGAGTGCCACCCGAGAGGCGCTGTTGGCGCCCCTTCCGGAGCAGCTGGCGGCTTCCGGGCTACAGGGCAAAGCCCTGGGGGATGCGATCCGTAGCTGGCGGCTCGACTATCTTCAACAACTCAAGCAGCCTCGAAATAACGCATGAATCGACAGCCTGGCGCAACACGGTCTATTCCGGGGCTGTTCAGGGATTACTAAATGAAACGGGTAACTGACCCGCTTTTCGGGTTCATGGTAGAGTCGCAATATGCAAGCGGAACAGAAAACAACCTCCAATGAGTCACTGCCGGGCCCCGGGCCGGTTTCCGGTTCGCTGCACCGTTGGTTGACCTGGCTGGAGAGCTTCATCGATCGCAAGCACTGGCCGAGTCTGCGGATTCTGTTTACCGGCAACCTGCTGCTGCCGATCCTGTTTCTGGGGTTAAGTCTGACCGTCTCTCTGGCTGCGGTGCTGTTTCTGATCGGTGAGACCGGTGGGCGCTCTTCGGTACAGGTGGTTCTGTTACTCGGAGTTGCTTTTGCCCTGTTTTCCCTGGTGCTGGTACTGATCCGCCTGCGCAGTCAGCTGTTGCGCCCACTCTCCTCACTGGAGCAGACAGTCAATCAGGTCTGCCAGGGTGAGCCTGTCTCCAGCAAGAAGCCGTTTGAACCAAGTGGTGTGTTAAGCGGCATGGCGCGGGACATCGACAGTCTCAGCGAGGAGCTGACCGATATCTATGAGGATATGGAGGTCAGGGTAGCCAGACAGACCCTGCGTCTTGCACAGAAAACCACCAACCTGCAGGTGCTCTATGATGTGGCGGCTGGGATCAACCAGTCGGAGAATCTGGATGAACTGCTGCTGGAGTATATGGCAGTATTCAAACGCATGGTGAACGCCCGCTCCGCTACGGTTCATCTGGTACTGCCGGATGATAAGGTGAGGCAGGTGGGTTGCATCGACCTGGATGGTCGGCTCTACAATGAGCAACAGCTGTTACCGATCAAACTCTGTCAGTGCGGTATCACGCTCTCCCCCGGCGACATTCTCTGCAATCAGAATCCGAAGCTCTGCACCCACCGACATGGACGCCGGATGTTCAGCGCAGATGAGGTTGAGCGGGTCTCCGTGCCGATGTGGTATCACGGTGATGTGTTGGGCTTTTATCATCTCTATGTGGACAGACCGGGCATCTACGATGGACGTGAGGATGTGCTGGATATTCTCAATACCATCGGCAGTCATCTGGGTATGGCGGTGGCCAAGCAGCGCTCCGATTCGGAAGCACGCCGATTGTCGATCGTCGAAGAGCGCACCTCATTGGCCCATGAACTGCACGATTCACTGGCGCAGACCCTGGCCAGTCTGCGCTTTCAGGTACGCATGCTGGAAGAGACGCTGCAGAATGAGTCGGTATCGGCAACGGCCGAACAGGAGGCCAGACGTATCCATAACGGTCTCGATGAGGCGCATGATGAGTTGCGCGAGTTGATCAACAGTTTCCGTGCGCCGATGGATCAGCGAGGTCTGATACCCGCCTTGGGTAAATTGGTGGAACGTTTCAATCAGGAGACGTCGATCCACGCATTTTTTCAACCAGACTGCCTGAAGACGGATCTGGATACTTCACAGGAGATGCAGGCATTGCGGATTGTCCAGGAATCTTTGGCCAATATCCGTAAGCATGCCAATGCCCATACCGTTCGAGTGCTGTTACGATGTCGAAGTCCAGGACAGTATTTAATCCTGGTTGAGGATGATGGTGTCGGCTTTGAAGGTGCAGCGCCGAAGGGTAATCCGGGCGAGCACATCGGCCTGTCAATCATGGAAGAGCGTGCTCGGCGGGTGGATGGTGAGTTATCGATTGAGAGTGAACCTGGTGAAGGGACCCGGGTTGAACTGGTGATTCGTAGTGCTAAATGAGATGCCTTCTCCTAACAATATGATATTGCCGGGTTTGGTTGGTCTGTCAGCATTCAGGGCAAAGCGCAAACGAGAGATCTACGCGTCCACAGAGGTGACAAAATGCGGGTACTGGTAATAGATGACCATGCTCTGTTTCGAATTGGTTTACAGGAACTGCTGGAGCGCCGAGGTATTGATGTCATCGCCATAGGCGACTGTCTGAAAGGCATAGAAACGGTGGCCCATGAACGACCGGATGTGGTGTTGTTGGATATGCGGATGCCGGACATGACCGGTACCGAAGTATTGAGCGTGTTGCGCAAACACTATCCACAGATGCCAATCAGTATGCTGACCACCAGCCGTGAGGAGACGGATGTCATCGAAGCCCTGCAGAATGGTGCGCAAGGCTATCTGCTGAAAGATATGGAGCCTGACGAGTTGATCGATGCCCTGCAGCAGATCACCAAAGGTCAGACTGTGGTCGCCAATGAGTTGACCGGAATTTTGGCCAAGGCGGTACAGGGGGAGCAGCCCAGCAGCAGTGCGCCTACCTCTTCGCTGGATGATCTGACTCCCCGGGAGCGGGAGATTCTATGTCACCTGGCGGATGGTCAAAGCAATAAAGTGATTGCAAGAAACCTGGGAATCTCTGACGGTACCGTGAAGCTTCATGTTAAAGCGATCCTTAGAAAACTTGAGGTCCATTCACGGGTTGAAGCCGCGGTGATTGCCGTAGAACAAAACCTCTGTTCAAGAGGATAGGCTTTTTATAATGAAAAATTTTTTAAACCTGATCAGTGATTGTCTGGGGGATGTACAGGAGATCATGCCCTGGGACTTGGAAGAGCGTTTGGAGGCAAACTCTAAGTTACTTATTGTGGATGTCAGAGAGCCCTATGAGTATGACGCGATGCATATCGAGAACTCGATTCTTGCACCTCGTGGAATACTCGAGTCGGCCTGTGAGTGGGACTATGAAGAGACCATTCCCGAACTGGTCAAGGCACGCCAGCGGGAGGTGGTTGTGGTCTGCCGCTCCGGTTATCGCAGTGTATTGGCCGCCTTCTCCATGAAGATGCTCGGTTTCGAAAACGTGGTCTCTCTGAAGACCGGCCTGCGGGGTTGGAACGACTTTGAACAACCCCTGGTGAACGCCGAGGGTCAGGCGGTGGACATCGATGATGCGGATGACTACTTCACACCCAATCTACGGGAAGATCAGCTCAGTCCCAAACCGGCCTGATTTGGTGATTCGCGTCTATTTGGCTCAAAAATCAACCGGTGAGGTGGCGCCCTGCTCGGAATGGGGTGGCGCCTCGAACCAGGCCAGCTTCTCCTGCAGCTCAACCACATGACCGACGATAATCAGAGTGGGGGGCTTGGGACGTTCCCGCTCCACGGTCTCCAGGATATTCTCCAGTGTACCGGTAAAGACACGCTGCATATGGGTCGTTCCCTGCTGGATCAGGGCGATCGGCATCTCGCCGGCAACCCCATGAGCCTGTAGTTCCCGGCAGATCACCGGCAGGCCAACCAGGCCCATGTAGAAAACCACGGTCTGGTTCGGTTGTGCCAGCATATCCCAGTTCAGGTTCATGCTGCCGTCTTTCAGATGGCCGGTGACGAAGGTGACCGACTGGGCGTAGTCCCGATGGGTGAGTGGAATTCCGGAGTAGGTGGCACAACCCGCTGCCGCGGTGATTCCCGGAATCACTTGAAACGGCACCCCTTCAGCGGCCAGGGTATCGATCTCCTCACCACCACGGCCGAAAATAAAGGGGTCACCCCCCTTCAGTCGCAATACCCGCTTACCCTGTTTGGCGAGTCTGGCCAGCAGCTTGTTGATCTCTTCCTGGCGCATGGCGTGCTTGTCGCGCTCCTTGCCCACATAGACATGCTCCGCATCGTGACGGGTCATTTCGAGAATCGGTTTTGCCACCAGTCGGTCGTAGACCACCACGTCCGCCTGCTGCATCAGGCGCAGTGCGCGGAAGGTCAGCAGGTCCGGGTCCCCCGGTCCGGCACCGACCAGGTAGACCTCACCCATCTCCTGATCCAGACGGGGATCTGCCAGAAGTCGCTCCATCAGTTGATCCGCCTCCTCATCGTGGCCGGAAAAGACCCGCTCAGCGACACCCCCCTCCAGCACCCGGTCCCAAAACAGGCGTCGGTCTTCAGGCTTGCTGAAATGGTCCTTCACCCGCTGGCGAAAACGGTTGCACAGGTCTGCCAGGCGGCCGTAACCGGCGGGAATCAGGGATTCCAGTCTGGAACGGATCAGACGCGCCAGTACCGGCGATGCTCCACCGGTTGAGACGGCGGCTACCACCGGCGATCGATCGATGATCGAGGGGACAATGAAGCTGCACAATTCAGGCTGGTCCACCACATTGACGGGAATACGTTTGGCGTGTGCCAGCTCGGCAATATGCCGATTGATTTCCGCATTGTCGGTGGCGGCAATCACCAGATGACGGTCGTTGATATCCTCATCCTGGAAGCCCCTCGCCTGGTGATTGAGGCGTCCCATATCCCGCCAGGTGGTCAGATCATGGGTCAATTCAGGGGAGACCAGGACCACATCCGCCGCAGATTTGAGCAGTAGTGCAATTTTTCTTTCAGCGACTGCGCCGCCGCCTACCACCAGGCATGATTTGTTTCTGATGTTCAGGAAAATCGGGAAAAAATCCATAAAATACAGCCGGTTATTAAGTGTGTGTTGTTCAAAGTTTTGCCATTGCGAGACTCTAGCATGAGTCAATCACATTAAAAAAGCCAGGGTTTAGGCGGCTAATCAAACTTGCAATATTTAAACACATTAATATACTAATTGACCCTGTTTTTAGAGATATTGAGGCTGCCCGAACGTGATGATAAAGGAAATAGACGCTTCCGATCTTGAGGCCCGCATGGCCAAAGACGGTGATTTTCTGCTACTGGACATCCGCAGTGCCGGTGAACTGGCGCAGGGGGTGTTACCGGATGCCGAGCATATTCCAATGCATCTGATTCCTGTTCGCATGTCCGAGCTGCCAAAAGACAAGGATCTGATCCTCTATTGCCATAGTGGAGCGCGTTCCTACCATGCTTGTGCCTATCTGGCGCAGCAGGGATTCGACAATGCGGTCAATCTGCGCGGTGGCATTCTGGGTTGGGCGAGATCGGGCTATCGTCTGGAGACCAGGCTGGCCAGCTGAGGCCAACCGTCCCGGAGCAGGTTGAATAGATTTACAGGCAGGCCTGAATTGGTTACGGGTCTGCGGTTTTGGAGGGGATTGGAACGGACAGAAGCTTGCGTTTGTAAGTCGCTTGTCATATAAAGGTCCGTCTGATTTTTACCCAAAACGATACACACACACAATTTAAAAAGCTGGAGGTCATACCATGGCAGATTTTGATCAAGAACTGGACGCAAGCGGACTCAACTGTCCCCTGCCGATTCTGCGTGCGAAAAAAACCCTGAATGGTATGGAGTCCGGTAAAGTTCTGCACATCATTGCAACTGACCCAGGTTCAGTTAAGGATTTCGAAGCCTTCGCCAATCAGACTGGTAATGAGCTGATGGAATCCAAAGAAGTTGGCGGTAAGTTTGAATTCCTCATCAAAAAGGCCTGATCAGCGATCAGTTTGCCAATCCCACTAGGGACTTAATTGGAGACGAAGCAATGTCAGACGAAAAAAAGTTAGCGATTATTGCGACTAAAGGCTCATTAGACTGGGCCTATCCGCCATTTATCCTGGCCTCAACAGCCGCTGCACTGGGTTACGAAACCGAGATCTTCTTCACTTTCTACGGTCTGCAGCTCCTGAAAAAGGATCTGAATCTGGAAGTGACCCCGCTGGGCAATCCCGGTATGCCCATGCCGATGGGTATGGACAAGTGGTTCCCTGTGGTCGGTCTGGCGCTGCCAGGCATGCAGGGCATGATGACCAGCATGATGAAGAAAAAGATGGCTTCAAAAGGCGTTGCCGACCTGGCTGAACTGCGTGAGCTCTGTCAGGAAGCCGAAGTCAAGCTGATCGCCTGTCAAATGACAGTGGATCTGTTCGAGATGAATACCTCTGAATTCATCGACGGTATCGAATACGCCGGTGCCGCCCGATTCTTCGAATTCGCGGGTACTAGCGATATCTGCCTTTACATTTAACCCTTAGTAAATGCAGTCACGGCGCCGCCCCACAAGGGCGGCGTTTTTTTTTGCGATTGTAAAAAGATGGGCTGAATGTGCAGTCAGTCTAGCATTCAATACGCCAATGCCTGCCAATTGCCGCAAACATCCGCAAAGTGTATCGAGCGGGTAGCAGCTCTGGTCCGTATTGAACGGGGCTATTCAGAGTTGATATGGATTATGTAGATGAATAAAAAAGGGTGCGGCAGTCAGCCGCACCCGAATTTCTACCCATTTGGGTGGATATGGATCTGAGGGTCTTCTACATGAAGGTCTTGGTCACGCCGAGGCCGAACAGATGCACACTGGAGTCGTAGGTGCCGTTCACAGCGGTGGTACCGTTCAACTCCTCACCAGCAACGGCGGCTTTGCTGCTGTTGATGGTCCGTTTGTCGAAGTCGACATACATATAGGCCACATCGAATGTCCAGCCATCATCGATGGTGTGTCCAACGCCCAGGCTGTAGAGCTGACGATCCGCATCAGGCACCCGCGGACTGAAATAGTCATCTTTCTGTGGGGTTTCGTCGTAGGTGTAGCCAATCCTCAACTGAGTCGCCTTGGTGAAGTCATAGGTCACGCCGAGACGGTAGGCGGAGGCATTGTCGAAGTCGTTGACACTGGTAAAGACGTTGGAGCCGAACTGCTCGTTTTTGACTTCCAGGGTATCGAACTTGTTCCAGCCGGTACGGGTGTAGTCAAATTCGATCGCCAGCTTTTCCGTGGCTTCATAGCGTGCCCCAACCTGCAGACGCCAAGGCAGCTCAAGGGTCGCTGTGACCTCGTCTGAGAGGGTCGAGGGCAGAACGCCGACATCATCATCCAGGGTGCCTTCCGCTTTGATCTTCGAACTGGAGTGGTAGCTCAGGCCGAAACTCCAGCTATCCACCACCAACAGGCCACCCAGGTTGAAACCGACACCCTGGCCGTCACCTTCCAGATTAAAGCCCGGATAGGTGCCGCCATCGTTGAGAACGCTGTTGAACAGCACTTCCCGCATCCAGTAGTAGTCGACACCGATTGCCAGAGCGGCCTGATCGTTGAGTTTGTAGGATGCACTGGGGCTGAAGGCGACGATCTCCAGCTTGGTCTGTGTGGGCATGAATGAACCCAACGGATATTGATCACTGTAGGTATCCGTCTCCCAGTCGGTCTCCAGACCGAAGGGGGCGTTGACTGAGATACCCAGGGACCACTCCTCGTTGAGGGTGGCGTGTGCCGATATGGCCGGTACGGCAACCAGTTCGTTGCCTTCACTGTCGACACTTCCTGACCCGGTATCGACACTCAAATCGGGTAGCACCAGGTTGGTTCCCAAAGAGACGGAACTGCCTTCATGAAAGGACATGGCGGCCGGATTATAGGGGATAGCGCCCAGGACTTCGTGATTTGCGACCAGCGCGTTGGATGTGGCCGTACCTGCAATGCTCAGCTCCGGTATGGCGAAGCCTGAGGCCTGCGCCCCTGAACTGGCCATCAACAGGGCCGAACTGCAGGCGACCGCTAGGGTAGTGGTTTGAAATTTATTTTTATGGTGCATGCGGATCCTCCACCTTTCTGTTGTTATGTCCAGACGCTCCTTGCTTAAGGAACCTCTGAATAAGTCTGAACCGACATCTTGTCGCCAAAATGCACTGCTTTTGCGTTGCAGATCTTCGCAATGGCGGGCTATTACGTGCGATCTGCGCCTTGAATCGGCACATTTTGATCGACAATCTGTTCGGTTCAGACTTATTCAGAGGTTCCTAAATTTATTCTTAGGTCCTTGTTGGGTCTGGTGCGATTCTAGTCCTGAACAGACCATTTATCATCCATCGGTAAGTTCAGTCAAACTGAAGATCAGTTAAATGTTCTAAAAAGGCCCTGGCAGAAATTACCATAACCTGTCTGCGGGTATAAAGGAAAAGTCTATCAGCGTTCCCTAAAGCTTGCTGTTTGTGGTATAAAAAGAGTTTATCCATACAAAGAACAACTGATTGAGCATCTTAGACATATGGCGGATCGTAGATTACAGGTTTTTCATACAGTTGCGCGTCTTTTAAGCTTTACCAAGGCGGCTGAGACCTTGCATATGACCCAGCCGGCAGTAACCTTTCAGGTGCGGCAACTGGAAGAGTATTTCAATACCCGGTTGTTTGACAGAACCCACAACCGGATCAGCCTGACCGAGGCTGGGGAGCGGGTATTCAGTTACGCCGATCGAATATTTGATCTCTACGCGGATATGGAGAACTCTGTCAGGGAGATGACCGGAGAGATCCGTGGAGCACTGACCATTGGCGCCAGTACCACCATTGCAGAGTATATGCTGCCCTCGTTACTGGGGGATTTCGGCACACGCTATCCGGAGGTGACGATCCATCTGCGGGTTTCAAACTCCGAAGGGATTGTCTCCATGGTGGAGAACAACAATATCGATCTGGGGGTCGTAGAGGCACCGGTCGGTAACAAGAACCTGGTGGTTGAGGTCTGCCGTAATGACCAATTGGTGGCCATCGTACCGCCCAACCATGATCTTGCAAATCAGGAGACAGTGGCGATCGAGAAGTTGCTGGAGTACCCCTTTATCTGCAGGGAAGAGGGTTCGGGCACCCGTGAGGTGATCAATGAGTATCTGGATAACAACTGTGCGGACTCGACTCTCAATATCTACATGGAGCTGGGCAGTCCAGAAGCGGTAAAAGGCGCAGTGGAAGCGGGTATGGGGGTCTCGGTGGTCTCCCGGGCGACCATCCAGAAAGAGTTGAAGCTGGATACCCTGAGGGCGATCAATCTGGCGCCGGCAATGGAGCGTCCATTCTCATTCGTCCATCAAAAGCAAAAATTTCGCCTGCGAGCCATGGAAGAGCTGCTCGAATTTGCGCGTGGCTATTGTGAGGATCATGCTGAAGAGCAGTTGTAGGGCGCTAGGCCTAACAGGCCCGAACAGTATCTGCAACGAGGTTGCTATCGGTGCATATTGTACCCAAACAGCAAAAGCTCGATCCTGAGCAGCAGCGTCTGCTGGATCTCTTTGAGCGGATTACGCCGAGTGAGCGGGGCTCTCTGCTGGCATTTGCTGAGTTTCTCTCACAACGGAGCTTTCAGGATGCGGTGGCTGTTGATCAAAGCTCACCCCTGGAGCCGAAGCAGCTCGAACGGCCTGTGGATGAGTCCGTGGTGAAAGCGATCAAGCGCCTCTCCGAGAGCTACTTTATGCTTGAACGGGATCAGTTGCTGGATGAGACCTCGTCTCTGATGACATCCCATATCATGCAGGGCAGGGCCGCTGTGGAAGTGATCGATGAGCTGGAAGCACTGTTTGAAAAACACTATCAAAACTATCTGAGCAAGTCATAATTAGCCGCAGGCTGAAAGCGATAAAGTGAGTCGTCGGGTTAACTAACATCCGCCTATTTGGTACCGGGTTATTCAAATGCAGGTCATTACCAACTGGTTCAAGCGCTACTTCTCCGATCCTCAGATCATCTTTCTGACTCTGTTCCTGGTCCTTTTCTTCGGTATCGTGATTACCATGGGGGATATGCTCGCACCGGTATTGGCGAGCATCGTGATCGCCTACTTGCTCGAGGGGATCGTGACACAGATGGAGCGTCGCTCCTGGCCCAGGCTGATCTCTGTGATTCTGGTGTTCATTCTGTTTCTGCTGTTCGTAGCCCTGATCATGCTCGGACTGCTGCCGCTGCTGTCCCGCCAGGTGACGGACTTTCTGCAACAGCTGCCGAGTATGATCGCTATGGGGCAGCAGGCTCTGATGCAACTCCCCGAACGCTACCCGGATCTGATACCTCAGGCACAGGTGGATGAGTTGATTCAGCAGCTGCGCAATGAGATCGCCTCGTTTGCCCAACAGGCTGTAAGCTGGTCTCTCGCCTCAGTGGTTGGTGTGATCACCCTGGTGGTCTACCTGATCCTGATGCCCCTGCTGGTGTTCTTCTTTCTTAAGGACAAGCATCTGATCATCGACTGGTTTGTCTCCTATCTTCCCCGCCATCGACGATTCTCGGTAACAGTCTGGAAGGATGTGGATATACAGATCGCCAACTACGTGCGGGGGAAGTTCTGGGAGATCATCATTATCTGGTCCTGCAGCTTTGTTGCCTTTTCCATGCTTGGATTGAATTATGCTCTGCTGTTGGCGGTGTTGGTGGGTTTGTCGGTGATTATTCCTTACATCGGTGCTGCTGTGGTGACAATTCCAGTGCTGTTCATCGCCTGGTTTCAGTGGGGCTGGTCCTCGGACTTCGCCTGGTTGGCCGCGACCTATTTCATTATTCAGGCCCTGGATGGCAATGTGCTGGTGCCACTGCTCTTTTCAGAAGTGGTCAATCTGCATCCGGTTGCCATTATTGTGGCGATTCTGGTGTTTGGCGGCTTTTGGGGGTTCTGGGGGGTATTTTTTGCCATTCCACTGGCCACACTGGTGCAAGCGGTGTTGGCGGCCTGGCCCCGGGATGAGTCAGAGGGTGTGGAGGCTGCAAAATAGCCCCGTCCGACTCCCCTGATCAGGTGGGGTCGGACAGGTTGTCAGCCACGCTGAGAGGCTCAGGCTTTTTTGGTGTTGATACCAAACAGGCTCCACAGCGGGCAGTAGGAGACCAGCCCGGTGACCAGTGGCACAGCGCCAATGGCGCCAAGCCAGTTGATCGGGTCACTGAGCAGGAAGCCCCATGCAAGAATCGCCAGACCACCCACAATCCTGAGAATACGTTCAATACTGCCTACATTTTGAGTCATGCTATTTCTCCTGAGTAATACATAAACCGCTTTTGTTCAGACCAGGGCTTGATTCGCCACAATGGTTTGAAATTGACCCTGCGCTTGAGGACTCTCTATTGCATCGGATCAATGCTGGATCAGAGGATAGATCTCTACTACGCAAATGTATGTGACTAAGTCACACTGCAGGTGGTGCTAAGGTGCCGGATGAGTGTTAACAGGCTCTAATAGTGGTTTTCACGACTCTTCTCGATCAGACGCTGTTGGTCACAGATATTGATGACACCTCTGGCAGTGGAGATCATCTGCTGTTGCTCAAGGTCTTTTAAAATGCGACTGACGACCTCACGGGAAGTTCCGAGGTCAGAGGCGATCATCTGATGGGTCGATTCGATTCTTGCGCCACTCTGTTTGCCGAGTTGAATCAGGTGTCCTGCCAGACGGCGGTCTACCCGGCGAAAGGCGATCTCTTCCACAATGCCGATCACCTCGGTGAGTCTGCTGCTGATCAAATGGAAAAGATAGTTACGCCAGGCTGGGGTTTCGTCCGTCCAGCGAATCACATCTGCGGTACTGATCAGCACTGCTTCGATCGGTTCTTCCGAGACCGCATAGGCGGGAAAAGGCTCTCCATTCATGATGCAGGAGGCGGTGAGAATGCAGCTCTCGCCGGGGCCGATCCGATAGAGGGTGATCTCCCGGCCGTTCTCCCCCAGTTTGTAGACCCGTGCGGTTCCCGAGATCACCAGAGCCAAATGGGAGCATTCAGTGCCCTGGTGACAGATCGGTTGGTCGGCTGGCAGGTCGATCTTGCTGGCGCGTCCGAAGAAACTCTGTTTAAAGTCGCTCTCCGCCTGCTGCAGAAACTGAAACTGCTGGGTAATTTGGGTTATGTTGCGGGTGTCGGTAATCAAGTCAACCTCAAGCTATTACTGTCACGGGATCGATCGAACAGGGAGATCGTTGCCGATAGTAGTTCGTTGCGTTGTTCCAATGCAATGTGAATAGTGGATTCAAACTGAAATGCTTGTAAATGAGGCAGTTGTATTCATGATATGCTAATTTACTAGATATTTATGATGTTAGGCGCCGAATTACTGTCATGTCAGACCCGGACATTGAAGCGATTAAAATAAAGAAAGAGCGAGTACGCCTGTTATATGCCAATGGCGTAACCCTGATTATCGCCAATTTTATTGCCGGCACGATCTTCTTTTATCTCAACAAGGTCTGGGAGTTTGAGCAGGGCATGATCTGGGGCGGGCTGTTTGCTCTGCTGCTGATCGGGCAGAGTGTGCTGACAGTTGCTGCCAGGCATAGTGAACTGGACAGATTACAGTTCTGGCGATATGCTCTGTTGCCCGGCGTTCTGTTGCTCGGTCTGTTGTGGGCGGCGGCTCTGGTCCATCTGCTCTTCAATCCCGAATCGACAGAGTTTCTGGTGATCGATCTGGTGCTGATCGGTACCGTCTTTCTGCTTACTGCGCTTTTACTCACCATCGATACTTTCTTCAGTATCATTTTTGTACTGACCGCCTCGATGGTGGTTATGGTTGTTCTGAACGGCGAGCAGGGCAGTGTCAGTGAGGAGTTCATTGCCGGGTTGATCGCCTATGCATTGGCACTGCTGATACTGGCCGCCTGGATGACGGTCTATCAACAAGGCTATCTGTTGATCGCCGCCAACCGGGTATTGTTGCATGAACGGATGGTGGCCTCGGAAACCGAGTTGAGTGAAATGCGCAGCCGGCTGATTCAGGAGAATGATCAGCGCCAGTCAGTGGAACAGGAGCTGTTTCTCGCCAAGGAGGCGGCAGAGGGTGCCAATCTGGCCAAGTCAGAGTTTCTCGCCACCATGAGCCATGAGATCCGAACCCCACTGAATGGCATTCTGCCGATTCTGGAAATGCTTCTGGAGACCAAGCTGAATGGGGAGCAGAGGCAGTTTGTCGCCACTGCACTGAACTCCTCTCAGCTGCTGCTCAGCATCATCAATGACATTCTCGACTTCTCCAAGATCGAAGCCGGGAAACTCGATCTGGAGTTTATCGAGCTCAATCTGGAGGGCACCATTGAGCAGGTCACCTCGTTGATGAAAAACGCAGCTGACCGGCGCAATCTGAGGTTAAATTACCGAATTGACAGGGATGTGCCAAAAACGGTTCGCGGCGACCCGATCCGATTGCGCCAGATACTCACCAACCTGGTGAGTAACGCGGTGAAGTTCACTGAACACGGGGAGGTGTCGGTTGAGGTGACCAATCGTCAGACCTCACGTACCGAGGTGGATCTGATGTTTGCCGTACGGGATACCGGTATCGGCATGACCCAGGAGCAAGTGGAGCGCCTGTTCGAACCCTTTTCCCAGGCCGATGCCTCAACAACCCGCAAGCATGGCGGTACCGGCCTGGGTCTGGTGATCTGCAAGCGCCTGACCGAGTTGATGGGGGGGAAGATCGGGGTTAAATCCACGCCGGGAAAAGGCTCCTATTTCTGGTTCATACTGCCAATGCGCAAATCACTGCAGGAGATGCCATCCGGCAGACGCAATCTTCAGGATATCCGTACCCTGCTACTTGCCGACAAGACCTCTGCCGAGACCAGGCAGCTACTCTATGCACTGAAGGAAGAGGGGATGCTGGTAGAGCAATCCGAGGATCAGTATGACGCACTCAGCAAGCTCAAGTCCTCCGCCAACCTGGGTGCAAGTTGGCGCTATGAACTGATGGTGCTCGATGGGGCCCTGTCGAGCGTCAATCTGAGTAAGACCATAGACTCGGCCAGAGAAGTACCCCACATGCGCGAGGTGGAGATACTTGCCGTGAATCTGCCAGAAGAGGCTCAGCTCAGCTACGAGGCGATGGGCGTTGAGTGCCTGACTCCTCATGCCACTCCGAAAGAGATCAAGCAGCGACTGTATCGAATTTTCGACGTTGAGCAGACGCCTGGGGCGGGGACCATGCCGGAAGAGATACCGGTGCCGCGCATGCCCGACGACCACCTTGCCTGGCAGGATAGTCAGAGTGAACCGTTTTCGGAACCCGGTGCGAAACGGGCAGAGGATATCAAACAGGATCAGCAGCATACCAAACTGGTGGGACGGGTTTTGGTGGTTGAGGACAATCCGGTCAATCAGGCGGTAGTGAAAAAGATGCTTGAGAAGGCGGGATTGTCACCGGTAACCTCCAATGACGGAGTTGAGGCGATGGATGCACTTCGGGCTGAACAGTTTGATGTGGTGCTGATGGATTGCCAGATGCCGAGGATGGATGGCTACGAGGCGACGGAGGCGATTCGGGAACGGGAACAGAACCAGGGATTGATGCGTACACCTGTCATTGCGATGACCGCCAACGCCATGGCCGGGGATCGGGAGCGTTGTCTGGCGGTAGGTATGGATGACTATCTTTCCAAACCGGTAAAGCCGTCTCAACTGGAGAATATGCTGCGACAATGGCTGCCCATGGAGGAGATGATATCTCCAGACGAGGATGCTAGTCTAAAGGAGGATCTAAGTGCGGCTAGTGAAGATGCCGAAGTTGATATATCAAGTGAGGGATTGCTTGACCTTGGTGGAGATACGAGCATGAAGGCAGGCGGTATGATTGACCGCAGTGTGTTGGAAGAACTCTATGAAATCATGGAGGAGGACTTTGTTTCTGTGCTTGAGAGTTATCTCAAGAGCGCACCTGGATTGATGCTCGGTATCCGGGATGCGGTCAAGTCCGGGGATATGGAGGGGCTGGTGAAATCGGCCCATCCATTGAAATCGAGCAGCGCCAATGTAGGGGCCATGGAACTTTCAATTCTGGCCCGTGACCTGGAATTCAAAGGCCGCCAGGGGGATACCAATGGACTGGTGACCAGTTACAATCAAACCGCCGAGATCTATCGTCGTTCGATCACTGAACTGAAGAGTATCGTTGATCGGGGCAGCATACATTAAGGCACTAAGCAGCGTTTTTTAAACTCCGTTAAAAAAGTCTCATCTTGTCCTTCCGGCTGACCCTGTTGCGCCAACCGCTGCCCGCCTCTGACCCCAATCTCACTTGAGCCGATTACAGATTGGCGGAAGCGTAATCCGCCAGGCGTGATCGTTCACCCCGCTGCAGGGTGATGTGTCCGCTATGGGGCCAGTTCTTGAACCGGTCGACCGCATAGGTAAGACCGGATGTGGTCTCTGTCAGATAGGGGGTGTCGATCTGTGCCACATTGCCCAGACAGACGATCTTGGTACCCGGGCCGGCGCGGGTGATCAGGGTTTTCATCTGTTTGGGCGTCAGATTCTGTGCCTCGTCGAGAATGATGTACTTATTCAGGAATGTTCTGCCGCGCATGAAATTGAGTGAATGGATGCGGATCCGGCTACGCAGCAGATCCTCCGTGGCGGCACGCCCCCACTCTCCCCCTTCTGTCTGGGTGAGCACTTCCAGGTTGTCCATCAGTGCCCCCATCCAGGGAGTCATTTTTTCCTCTTCCGTACCCGGTAGAAAACCGATGTCCTCACCGACGGGCACAGTGACCCGGGTCATGATGATCTCCCGATAGAGGTTGAGGTCCAGGGTCTGTACCAATCCCGCTGCCAGTGTCAGCAGGGTCTTGCCGGTGCCGGCGGTGCCCAGCAGGGAGACAAAATCGAGATCTGGATCAAGCAGTAGATTCAGTGCGTAGTTCTGTTCCTGGTTACGCGACGTAATGCCCCAGACGGCATGTTTTGGATTGCTGTAGTCCTCCGCCAGTTCGATGACTGCGCTCTCATTCTGCTTCTCTCTGACGATCGCCTGGAAACCCTCGTCGCCCTTCAGGTAGAGGCACTGGCTGGGATACCAGGACTGGGTGTCCGGTCCGCTGACCCGGTAGAAGGTTCGTCCCTCCTCCTGCCAGGATTCCAGCTCCTTGGTGTGCTGTTCCCAGAAATCAGCAGCAACCTCATCGAGCCCGCTGTAGAGCAGATTGACATCTTCCAATACCTGGTCGTTGCTGTAATCCTCGGCCCGTATCCCCAGTACGGTCGCTTTGATGCGCAGGTTGATATCCTTGGAGACCAGTACGATCCGCTTCTCCGGATAGTCGGACTGCAGGCTCAAGGCGGTGGCCAGGATGTTGTTGTCCGGGGTGTTACCCGGCAGGCTCAAGGGTAGATCCTGGGATACCGGTTTGGTCTGAAACATCAGATGACCCGTGACTGAATCGGTCGAACCATTGAATTGCAGGGTATTCAGCGGGATGCCCTGACTGATCGTCTCTTTTGAGACATGGCCCATCAGTTCATCGAGAAATCGGCTGGTCTGACGCACATTGCGCGCTACCTCGGACATGCCTTTCTTGCCTTTGTCCAGCTCCTCAAGCACCACCATCGGCAGATAGATATCGTGCTCCTTGAATCGGAACAGGGCGGTTGGGTCGTGCATCAAGACATTGGTGTCCAGGACGAACAGACGGGGTTTCTTAGCTTGGTTTTCTGACATGCTGGGTCTCATCTACAGGCAAGCGAATAACGGCCATGGCTGTCGTGCCATGGCGATTGAAATTTTATCTGGTTCAGGAGAGTTTTCCGGATCGCATGGCCTTAAGCGTTTCCAGGACCTCTTCAGCGTGGCCTTTGACTTTCACTTTGCGCCACTCATGGCGTAGTTTTCCATCTTCGTCGATCAGGAATGTACTGCGTTCGATGCCGCGTACTTTTTTGCCGTACATCGATTTCATCTTGATGACATCGAAGCTGTTGCACAGGGTCTCTTCCTTGTCCGAGAGCAGATCGAAAGGGAAGCCCTGTTTGGATTTGAAGTTCTCCTGGGCCTTTACCCCGTCACGGGAGACGCCAAGAATGACCGCTGACTGACGGCGGAACTTAGCGATTGCGGCGGTAAAGTCCAGACCCTCCTGGGTACAGCCGGGTGTGCTGGCCTTGGGGTAGAAATAGAGCACAATGGGTTTGCCGCGAAAATCGCTGAATTTTATCTCTTTATCACCCGTAGCCGGCAGTGGGATGTCGGGCACGGTTTTACCAATGGCGATCGAGCTCATGTGTGGGGACTCCTCCTTAGGACCTCAGATATCACGTATTAGTATGAGACAGTACACTAGCCTTTTATGGGTTCGATGACGGCGTCCAGGTTGAGGGCATCACAGTAATCCATGAACTCCTCTCTGAGTACGGCGATCTGTCTGTCCGAGGGTATGCCCACGCTCAGATGTACCGAAAACATCGGCGTGCCGGTGTGGGCGGCTGAATAGCTGCTGGTGGTCATATCTTCGATATTGATCTGGCGCTCGGAAAAAAATTCCGCCAGCTTGTTGACGATACCCGGATGGTCCATGGAGACCACCTCCACCAGATAGGGCAGCTGGTTGCTCGATTGAACCCGGCCTTCGGTACGTTTGCAGATGATGGTCAGACCAAGATCCTGCTGCAGCTCCGGTACGGCGGATTCCAGCTTGGCCAGGGTGTTCCATGGGCCCTCGATCAACAGCAGTATGGCAAACTCACCGCCGAGAACGGTCATCCTGCTGTCTGTTATGTTACAACCCTCATCGAGGATTTTTTTGGAAAGATTTTTGACGATGCCAGGCTGATCTTTGCCAAGTGCGGAGATAACCAAAAAGTTTTTCGGTGTGGTCATTGATATCTCTAAACCCCAGTTATTGTTCACGGTTGTGTCGAGTGTAACACCAGGAATGAGCCGCAAGCGATATTTCATGAGCATCTCATGGTTTAATTCCGAATCAGTGGGTTAAACAGGCTCTCAGAGTTTTGTTTCCACCGGGAAAACGGAACCTTACGCTCTACACGCCTTCGTAGCTCATCGCTTCGGCTTAAAAATATACACTACTTGTCAGAGTCACGAGCCACAGGCTAACATTGCGGATTGATATAAAGTTAGGGGTGTGGACTGATGTTTCACGGCAGTATGGTAGCAATGATCACTCCGATGAGTGAAGAAGGCGTCCTGGATGACAACGCCTTGCGGGGCTTGGTGGATTTTCACGTCGAGCAGGGCAGTGACGCCATTGTCGCCGTTGGTACCACCGGTGAATCGGCTACTCTGGACGAAGAGGAGCATTGTGCGGTGATTCGTCGGGTGGTTGAGTATGTGGCTGGGCGGATTCCGGTGATTGCCGGTACCGGCGCCAATTCAACCCGGGAGGCGATTGATCTGACCCGTTGCGCCAAGCAGGCGGGCGCCGATGCCTGCCTGTTGGTTACCCCTTATTACAACAAACCCACCCAGGAAGGGTTATACCAGCACTACAAGGCGGTGGCAGAGGCGGTGGAGATACCGCAGATCCTCTACAATGTGCCTGGCCGTACAGCCTGTGACATGCTGCCTGAGACTGTCGGTCGACTCTCATCCGTGGCCAATATCATCGGTGTCAAAGAGGCGACAGGTGATCTGGATCGGCTGCATCAGATCCGGGATCTGTGTGGTTCCGAGTTTGAGCTCTATAGCGGTGATGACGCCACCGGTTGCGAATTTCTGTTGCAAGGTGGACACGGGGTCATCTCTGTGACGGCGAATGTCGCGCCGAAATTGATGCATGAGATGGTGGCGGCGGCTCTGGCTGGAAACCGGGCTGAGGCCGAATCTCTCGATCAGCAGCTGGCTGGCCTGCACAGCGCGTTGTTTGTGGAATCGAGCCCGATACCCGTCAAGTGGGCGATGTCCGAACTTGGATTGGCGGACAAAGGTATCAGGCTGCCGTTGACCTGGATGACTGCCTCCTCCGAGCCTCAGGTTCGTGAGGCGATGCGTCAGGCCGGGGTTTTGTGATCGCAGCCGATGTGGCTTGTAGGCGCCACAAAATCTCCGTCTCAGGCAAGGCTTGGTAAACTAGATGTTCAAATCCTTGTCATAGGCAACAGAGTACAATCTGATAAAACTTCATAATATGCGTTTAAACCCAACTTCTCTGTCTCTTATCCTGTTGTTTCTGTTTATCTCCGGCTGTGGTTCCGATGGGGGGTATTTCTCCGATTCTGAACGTGAATACCGCAGCCAGAAAGAGACTGTGGACGATCTGGAGATCCCGCCGGATCTTTCAAGCAATGCGATTCAGGATGCGATGACCATTCCTGGCGCGGGCAGTGCATCCTACGAGGATTACGCCAACCAGAGGGAAAAACGCAGCTTCGGCACCATCGTGGCCGAAGAGGTGCTGCCGTCATTTGAAGACATCCAGGTTGAGCGGGATGGTGACAAACGCTGGCTGGTGATAGCGGCAACACCCACAAAGGTATGGCCAAAAGTGATCGAGTTCTGGCGTAAAAACGGCTTGCTGCTGGTGGAACAGAATCCGGCAGTGGGCGTGATGAGGACCGACTGGCTGGAGAGTCGGGCTGATATCAAACAGGGATACATCACTGAATTCTTCCGTCAGGCGCTGGATAGTGTCTATACCTCAGGGACGAGAGACCAGTTTCGTGTGCGTCTTGACCACGGTCTGGAGCCGGGCACCACGGAGCTCTATCTGACCCATCGTGGCATGGAGGAGAAACTGAAAGAGGATATCAGTGGTGATGCTGATACCACATACTGGGCTCCCAGGCCGAACGATCCGGATATCGAGGCCTCGATGCTGCGCAGTCTGATGGTCCATCTGGGCGTCGCCAACGAAAAAGCGCAACAGGCCATTTCCGCGCCGGATGCCAGACAGGATCGGGCCCGCCTGGTAGAGGGTGGCGATCAGCCAGAGTTATGGATTGATGAGGCCTTTGCACGGGCCTGGCGTTTGACAGGCGTTGCACTGGATCGGGTAGGCTTTGCCGTGGAAGACCGGGACCGCTCCAGTGGTACCTATTTCGTTCGCTACAGCAACTTGTTCAATGAAGAGAAGGAAGAGAAGGGCTTCTTCTCCATGTTGGCTTTCTGGGATGACGAAGAGAGCAAGATCGATACCGAGGTTCAATACCAGGTGAAACTGCTTGCGGAAGGGGAGACTACCCGTGTGGTGGTGAGAAACGAACAGGGTGAAGCAGCCGATCAGGTGGCTGTTGAAACCATTTTAGGCCTGATTCACGAACAGATACGCTGAACCCTATGCCATTGCGATTCGCTTACCTTGGCAGTGGCAGCCGTGGTAATGCACTACTTATTGAATCAGCCAATGCAAGAATACTTCTCGATTGCGGTTTTGCGGCTCGGGAGATTGAGCATCGGTTGAAACAACTGGATGTGGATCCGGCCAGCCTGACCGGGATCCTGATTACCCATGAACATGCGGACCATATTCGAGGTGTGGGGGCGATGGCGCGGCGCTACGCGCTGCCGGTATGGATGACTCCGGGCACCTATCACAGCGCCAGCTACGGAGAGCTGCCTCGACTCGATTTGATCGACTGCCACACCGGCCCCTGGATGATCGAGGATATTGCCATCCATCCCTACCCGGTGCCCCATGATTCAAGAGAACCCTGTCAGTTTGTCCTGACGACCGGCAAACATAGCCTCGGGGTACTCACCGATGTGGGCCATATTACCCCCCATATCATTGAACGGCTGCAAGGGTGCGACAGTCTGGTGCTGGAGTTCAATCATGACCTTCAGATGCTGGCGGAAGGCCCCTATCCACCGTCGTTACAGGCCAGGGTAGGCGGCAGTCATGGCCATTTGAGCAATCAGCAGGCACTGCAGTTGCTGAAGCGGGTGCCGGTGGAGCGTTACAGCCATCTGGTGGCCTCCCATATCAGCGAGAAGAACAACGACCCTGAGCTGGTCAAATCGATGGTCTCCCTTCATCTGCCCGAGTTGGAAGCCCGGTTCAGTCTGGCTGAGCAGCATTGTGTCAGTGACTGGTTAAGCGTCTAGCGAGCCTGTGTGCGGTAACTTCCCCGGGTTGACTGGATTTGTCTGTTCAGGTCCATGGCCAGCCCGCATCAGATGAGACTATCCACATAGATTAGAGCATATTGAATTACTTCATTAGCTTTGAATTTCAGTAGCTTGGATATAGACTGGTAAGCTTGATTATGAACGGTGTTGTAGCCTCTCCTGGCAACATCGCGAAACAGATAGAAGAATCAGGAGGGTGGAGGTTTTACGATATGGCGCATATCGTGGTTATAGGTGCCGGGACTGGCGGGATGCCATGTGCTTACGAACTTCGCATGGAGCTTGGTCGTGAACATGAAGTCACGATGATCAATGAACGGGAGTATTTCCAGTTCGTACCATCCAATCCATGGCTCGCGGTCGGCTGGCGGGATCGCTCCCATATCACCTTTGATATCCGCCCTCATCTCGAGCGTAAAGGCATCAACTTCATTGCCCAGCGGGTAGATAAGATCGATCCGGATACCAATCGCATCACCCTGGATAACGGGGATAGCGTGGATTTCGATTATCTGGTGATCGCCACCGGACCCAGACTGGCTTTTGAAGAGGTGGAAGGCTCCGGTCCGGATGGTTTTACCGAATCGATCTGTACCGTCGACCATGCTGAAAAGGCCTATCAGGCCTATCTCGATCTGCTCGACGAGCCTGGGCATGTGGTTATTGGCGCTATGCCTTTTGCCAGCTGTTTCGGACCGGCCTATGAGTTTGCCTTTATCATGGATTCTGACCTGCGTAAGCGCAGAGTCCGTGACAAGGTACCGATCACCTTTGTTACCTCCGAACCCTACATTGGCCATCTGGGGCTTGGTGGCGTAGGCGATTCGAAAGGTTTTCTGGAGAGTGATTTCCGCAGTCACCATATCAATTGGATCACCAATGCAAAAGTGACCAAGGTTGAATATGGCAAGATGTATGTGGAGCAGTTCGATGATTCCGGTCACAAGATAAAGGATCATGAACTTGAGTTTAAATACTCAATGATGCTGCCGGCATTCAAGGGGGTGGATGCGGTAGCCGAAGTGGAAGGCTTGTGTAATCCACGAGGTTTCGTGTTTGTCGATGATCATCAGCGCAATCCCAAATACCCCAATATCTATGCAGCAGGGGTCTGTATCGCCATCCCGCCGGTGGAAGCGACCGCGGTACCGACCGGTGCACCGAAAACCGGCTATATGATCGAATCCATGGTGACTGCGATTGTGCACAATATTGCGGATGATCTGGCGGGTAAGGAGGGCACAACCCTGGCAACCTGGAATGCGATCTGTCTGGCGGATATGGGGGACACGGGTGCGGCGTTCGTAGCGCTGCCCCAGATACCACCACGCAATGTGGCCTGGTTCAAGAAGGGCAAATGGGTCCATATGGCCAAGATCGCCTTTGAAAAATACTTCATTCGTAAGATGAAAAAGGGAACTTCGGAACCGATCTACGAAAAGTACATTCTCAAGATGTTAGGTATCGGTAAACTGAAGTAGCATTTCGCCAATTGATCCAGCGGCAATGAGCGCCGTTGGTTTGCAGTTAACAGGTCTTACAGGTCTACAGGCCCAACCATGGCAATCAAAAGACATCAAACCCGAAGTGTAGAGGTAGGTGGTGTGGTGATCGGCAGCAGCGCCCCGGTGGTGGTGCAGTCGATGACCAACACGGACACGGCGGATGTGGAATCCACCAGTGAGCAAGTGGCGGCGCTGGCCCGTGCCGGTTCAGAGCTGGTCAGGATCACTGTCAACAATGAGGTGGCGGCAAAGGCGGTATCCCGAATCCGCGAGCGGCTGGATCAGCAGGGGCTGGATGTGCCGCTGGTGGGGGATTTTCACTTCAATGGGCATCGTCTGCTCAGCGACCATCCCGATTGCGCCCAGGCCTTGGCCAAATATCGAATCAATCCGGGTAACGTAGGCAGTGGAGAGAAGCGTGATTCCCAGTATGCACGCATGATTGAGCTCGCCTGTGAGTATCAGAAGCCGGTTAGAATCGGCGTCAACTGGGGCAGCCTGGATAAGGGGCTGGTAGCCCGCATGATGGATCAGAACGCCCATGCGGAGAATCCGCTGGATGCGGATCAGATGACCCGGGAGATCATGGTTACCTCGGCCCTGGAGAGTGCCCAGCGGGCGATCGAACTGGGACTCTCTGCGTCACAGATTGTGCTCTCCTGCAAAATGAGCGGGGTTCAGGATCTGATCGCGGTCTATCGGGAACTGGCCAACCGTTGTGACTATGCGCTGCATCTCGGACTGACCGAGGCGGGCATGGGCTCTAAGGGTATCGTCGCCTCCAGTGCCGCCCTGGCGGTACTGCTGCAGGAGGGGATCGGTGACACCATTCGCATCTCTCTGACGCCGGAGCCCGGTGGGGCCAGGACCCAGGAAGTGATCGTCGCACAGGAGTTGCTGCAATCGATGGGTATTCGCGCCTTCACCCCGATGGTGGTTGCCTGTCCCGGCTGCGGTCGAACCACCAGTACCTTTTTTCAGCAGTTGGCACAACAGGTCCAGGCCCACCTGCGTGAACGGATGCCGGGCTGGCAGGAGAGACATCCGGGGGTCGCTGAGATGTCGGTCGCGGTGATGGGATGTGTTGTCAACGGACCGGGGGAGAGCAAGCAGGCCAATATCGGCATCAGTCTGCCGGGCACCGGGGAGTCACCCTCCGCACCGGTGTATGTGGATGGAGAAAAAACGGTCACCCTGAAAGGGGAACAGATCGCCGAACAGTTCATCCAACTGGTGGATGAATATGTAGAGAATCATTATCGTTAACGGGCATTGCCAATGCGAGGTGCGTAAGCCCGTACGACGCTATAATCGTCAATTAGTATGAAGCACCACACAAGAGTTGGAATGAGAATAAAACCACCCATTGAGGAGGAGATGATGAAGAGATCCCTGACAACCCTGGCGCTGCTGACCAGCCTATGCGTAATCCCCGGCGTGCAGGCCGAAGATGAAGTTGCGCCAACGGTGACCCTGAAGCGTCTTTCCATGGAGACTGCCAATCAGATCGCCTTGAGCACCATCGAGGCCTGTAGAAAACAGGGTATCCAGATCGGAGTCACTGTGGTCGATCGGGACGGTACTGTGCAGGTCACCATGCGCGATACCATCGCGGCGCAAATCACCGTGCCGATCAGTCGTCAGAAAGCCTTTACAGCCGTCAATTTCAATGCCGCCACCTCGGCTTTGAAGAGCCGGGCAGACACGCCGATCGGGCGTCTGGACGGGCTGGTGATGTCCGCCGGAGGGTTGCCGATTCAGGCTGGTGGCCAACTGCTCGGAGGAGTCGGGGTGAGTGGTGCCCCATCCGGTGAGACCGACGAGGCTTGCGCTCAGGCAGGAATCGATCAGGTGATCGATGACCTGGAGATGGAGATGTAAAACGTCGTTAGGGCCTAATAGACCCTAACCAAATTTCGGCATGATCGGAGCACTCTTCTGGTGGTGGGCATCGGCTTCCACCGCCGGTAGAGGCTCGCCCTCCAGAAAGGCGTCGGCGGCACGATAGGGATCTGTCTCGCTGGTACAGATTACCTCCACCCGCTCCTGTTGCAGACGTCTGATAAATCCCTGTCCCGCGCTGGCAGTCAACAGGACATCGGAGTCAAAAAGCGGGTGTTGCAAGCCCTTGAATTCATGCATGGACATCTCTTTCGGCAGGTCCAGCCTGTCGAGTTCAACCAGTTCTCCCTGTTCGTTTCTGCCCAGTATCAGAAAACGGCGGCACTTTCCCGCATGGGGTGTGATGGTAAGGAAGTTCTGACTGGTTACGGCAATTTTCATCATCTTTATCGGGTTGGTTTTCAGTTGCGCAATCTATTCCGCTGAGGCGCTCTTGAAGTGGGGGGTGGTGGAATCATTGTCAATCAGCAGCGATTTGGCCCACTTCTCCATCAGGGCATTGGCTACCGGCATAGGTGCCTCAAGAAATGAGACGATGATCTGATCATTCATCTGACAGATGCCGATCGAACGGGGTCTGCAGGCAAGTTGCTCCGGAGTCTGCAGGGTGAAGCCGAAACAGAACACCAGATTGTAGGCCGCCACGATACCCTCTGCCAGCTGCCCTTCCGGGAGCTCTGATGTGTGCTTCCTGTGATCGAAGGTAGCAATGAACTCAGCGGCCTGATGGGCCGAAATTTCTGATTCAAAGTAGTCGACAATCTCTTCAATTGTATCAAATCGACACTCATCAGGATCGATCTGGAGGGAAAATACCGGAACCTCGATTTCCTTGACGACCTGGTGCAAGTGGCATCTCCATGAACCATCGGGATTTGATGGCAGAACAGTTTATTGTCCTGGAAATGTACTGACAGGACCGGTCTAAAGCATTGAAAATGATCAATCCTCAGCGATTCGATGGAGATTTGGGGTATCCAGCAGGAATTGATTCGGTGCCGTTTCGATCAGCAGGCTCTGACGCTTGAATTCCGCAATGGTGCGACTGGCCGTCTCGGTGGTGATTCCCAGCATGGCTCCCATGTCCTCTCTGGCGAACAGACTGCACTGGCTCTCATGGGTGTCTTTCACCAGCCTCAACAGGAGTCGTGCGACCCGCTGTTTCGCCGATCCGGTGGAGAGCTCGGTCAGCCAGGCATCCGCCTCCTTGAGTGCCCGTTGCCAACGGTTGAGCAGCTCCAAGTGGAGTGCCGGGTTTTCTTTACTGAGGTTGTCCACCACCCGTACCGGCAGGGCGCAGACTTCAGTCTCCTGCAGGACAACCGCATCGTGTTGATAGGGTTCACCCAGGATGCACTCCAGGCCGGTAATATCGGTGCTGCGGATCAGGCGGACGATCCGTTGACTGCCGTCCGGCAGGTACTGAACAAGCTTGAGTATGCCGGTGCGAACGGTATACATGCGATCGCCTTTGTCGCCGGAATGATAGAGTGTGGATCCAACCGGAAGGGTATATTGATCAATCGGGTCGTGCAGTTTTTCGAAATCCTCCTCTTTGAGGTCGGCAAACAGAACCGACTCACGCAGAGAGCATTTCAGGCAATCCGCAACCCCATCCCTGGCTTCCTTGAAGGAAACGATCTTAACCATAATTTCTTTACCACATAAAATTAACGGCCATTAGGCAACTGTAAATATGATCAACTCTATGCGTATCATAATACGTAGTTGTCAGCTATCAGGTACCCATTATTCGCCAGATGCTACCAGTAGGACTGGTAACCAGTTTATTGTCAGTACCTAATACAGTCTTCAAGCATAAGGTTTTAGTTCCCCCGGCTGGTCAAGCTTGCAAGCTATGAGCCATTCCGAATTGGGAATTTAATTCCCGGCCCTGTAAACTTGTTTATTTTAGAGCAACATAAAACACAGCTACACAGTCAACCATACCAGAACCGGCTTTCAATGGCAGTGAATTTTTATCTGACTGTGGAACCGGTTTGGGCTGAGGTGTATGGTTAAAGCTGTATAGCTGCAATTTTCCATAGCAAAAGCCGGAGTGAATTCAGGGATAAAAAAACATGCGCTTAACTGGGAAAGTGAGTTTGAAGCATTGCATCCACAGGGTGGTTCAGGCATCCGTACTGGCCGTCACGGAATCCACTGTTGTTTTGGATGACCCATGGAGGCTGTGGTCATGAGTCATCAACAACAGGTTACTGCGACGCAACATATTCTGGTCGTGGATGATCAGCAGTCCAATCTGGACAGTCTGCAACTGATCTTAAAGTTCAATTATCAGGTCTCTCTGGCCTCCACGGGTCAGGCCTGTCTGGATCAGCTGGCGGTTGCAACACCGGACCTTATTCTGCTGGATGTGGATATGCCGATGATGGATGGTCTGACCGTCTGCCGCATCATCAAAGCCAATCCTGCCACATCGGATATCCCAGTGATATTCGTCTCTGCCCTATCAAGGTTGAGTGAACGATTAGCCGGCTATCGGGCCGGTGCGGATGACTATGTCGCCAAACCCTACGATGCGGAAGAGTTAATACTCAAGATCAGGATTGCGTTGAACAATCGACACGATCTGGAAAATGCGAAACAACGTTCTGTTTTGGTTCGGGAAGAGATGGAGGAGTCTCTGGCGCTTTCCACTGAATTGGCAGAGATAGCCGAGTTTATCGGCCGCACACTGGAGTGTGATGATATACGTTCACTGGGCGAACAGATGCTGGTGACACTGGAACGTTTTGGTTTGCGGGTGATCGTACGGATGATTCCCAGTGGCCACTATTTTTCCCATGCAGGCGAGGTCGGAGTGCTGGATCAGGAGATGATGGAGAGTATGTATGAGAAGGGGCGGATCATCGATTTCGGTCATCGTACCCTGATCAATACGGAATCTGTCTCCCTGCTGGTGCGTAATATGCCCATCCATGATGAAGACCGCTATCATCGCTGGAAAGAGAATATCAATCTGATGGTTGAAGTGGTCAACCAGCGTATCTCCGATGTTCAAAGATTGTTAGATAAACAGGGAGAGCGTGAACGCCTGCAGCCTTTGATCATCGGCCTTCATCAACTGATTGAAACAGTCCAGGAGAGTGGCTATGAAGTGGTGAAGGAGGAGGCGGCTGTCACGGTCAGTCGCCTGCTGATGGCCTGGGAATCGAAACAGGCGATTTAACGGCACTGAGGAGTAGTCCTTATTAACCGCCAATCACCGCAAACAGAAGCCGTTTTGCTTAAGCACTTTGCGGTGATTGGCGATTGCTCTCATAGACCAGCTCGATTTGGACTCAAAACTGTCATTTTGGCTGATAGCTCTTATCCGACTTTCGGCAGGTTGGCGAGGGACTCCTGGATCGCCTCATCCGGATAGTCATAATCCTCCAGCTCACCTTTGAAATATCGATCATATGAGCTCATGTCGAAGTGGCCATGACCGGAGAGATTGAACAACAGGGTTTTCGGTTCCCCGGTCTCAGCGCAGCGCTTGGCTTCCCGAATCGTCGCCGCCACCCCGTGACAAGATTCGGGTGCCGGAATAATGCCCTGGGTTTTGGCAAACAACACACCCGCTTCGAAAGTCTCCAGCTGGGGAATCGCCACCGCACTCAACAGGCCCTCATTGTAGAGCTGGCTGACCAGTGCCGATTCGCCATGGTATCGCAAGCCTCCGGCGTGGATACCCGGTGGCATGAAGTCGTGACCAAGGGTGTACATCTTGGTTAAAGGGGTGAGGCCTTCGGTATCACCGAAATCATAGGCATAGATACCCTTTGTCAGCGTCGGGCAGGAGGTTGGTTCCACCGCAACCAGCTCCACCTCTTTGCCGCTCGCCTTATCGGCAAAAAACGGAAATGCCACACCGGCGAAGTTGGAGCCACCACCACAGGGGGCAAAGATCATGTCAGGGTATTCACCGATCATTTCGAACTGCTTTTTCGCCTCTTCACCAATGATAGTCTGATGCAGGATGACATGATTGAGTACGGATCCCAGTGCATAGTTGGTATCGGAACGGCCTGCCGCCTCTTCAACCGCTTCTGAGATGGCTATCCCCAGGGAGCCGTCAGAGTCCGGGTGCTTTTCCAGAATATGCCTTCCCGACTGGGTCATATCGGTCGGGCTGGGGAAGACCTCGGCGCCCCAGGTCTGCATCATGGAGCGACGATAGGGTTTTTGATCGTAGCTGACCTTCACCATATAGACCCTGACATCGAGGCCGAACATCTGCCCCGCCAGAGCAATCGAACAGCCCCACTGTCCGGCACCGGTTTCGGTGGTCAGACGTTTGATGCCCTGTTGTTTGTTGTAATAGGCTTGAGCGACCGCAGTGTTCGGTTTGTGCGAGCCGGCTGGGCTGACCGCTTCGTTTTTGAAATAGATCTTCGCCGGAGTGTTCAGCGCCTGTTCCAATCGTTCGGCACGATAGAGCGGTGATGGCCGCCAAAGCGTGAGTACTTCCCGTACCTCTTCCGGTATTGGTATCCAGCGCTGTGCACTGACTTCCTGTTCGATGATGGCCTCGGGAAATATTGCGCTCAGTGCATCCGGCGTCACCGGATTTCCATCAGGAGCAAGGATTGCTGCCGGCGGATTGGGCATGTCGGCCACAACGTTATACCAATGGGTCGGCATTTCTGCTTCTTTAAGCAGAATCTTGGTTTTCATGGTGTTCTCTCTCCAGATGAATGGCCAACCGGGTAGCCGTCTTAGATAATCTATGCTGACAGATGAGTCGGCCGCGTCTCAGCAGCATTGCTGCAGCAGATAAATGGCGTGCCAATTCATCAATCAATCGCTAAGCTAAAGCACTTACCTGCTTTCACTTAGGCTTTCTGTCACCTTTGAGCATGCTTGATGCACAGAGCGTGACCTATTATGGTGCAGAGCAAAACTCGGCTCAATTACTTTTCTTGATATAGATCATTCGGGCCTGTTAACAGGCCCTAGCATTCACAATAGGATATTCGATGCCTTTAATTACCCTGCGCAATCTCCATCTGAGCTTTGGTGACGCTCCTTTGCTGGATGGTATCGAGCTGAGCATCGAGAAGGGTGAGCGCATTGCGTTGCTGGGGCGAAACGGTATGGGCAAATCGACCCTGATGAAAGTGATCATGGGTACCCAACTGGCAGATGATGGGGAACGGGTGGTCAGTAATGGGGTCAGTGTCGCACGACTGATCCAGGAGGTGCCGCAGGATATCGAAGGCACGGTCTATGATCTGGTGGCGGACGGTATTGGTGATCTGGCGGAAAAGTTGAAGACCTATCATCGTATCAGTCATCGTCTGGGGGAGGGTGATCAGTCGCTGCTCGACAGCCTGGCAAAAGCCCAGCACGATCTTGAAGCGAGCGGCGGTTGGCAACTTGAACAGCGGGTCGAAACCACGATCTCCCGTACCGGCCTGGATGCGGATGCACAGTTCGGTGAACTCTCGGGTGGCATGAAACGGCGGGTTCTGTTGGCCCAGGCGCTGGTGGCCGAGCCCGATCTGCTGTTACTTGACGAACCGACCAACCATCTCGATATCGAGGCCATCAGCTGGATGGAAAACCTGCTGCTGGGATTCTCCGGTGCGGTGTTGTTCGTTACCCATGACCGGGCCTTTCTGCGTCGCCTGGCGAGCCGGATCCTGGAGCTCGACCGGGGTGAATTGACGGACTGGCCCGGCGACTACGATAACTTTCTGCGTCGTAAGGAGGAGATGCTGAATGCCGAGGCGCTGGCCAATGCCCGTTTCGATAAAAAGCTGGCCCAGGAGGAGATCTGGATACGCCAGGGCATCAAGGCAAGGCGCACCCGCAATGAGGGACGAGTCAGACAGCTCAAATCGATGCGGGATCAGCGAAGTAAACGTCGCAGCAGCATGGGGCAGGTGAAGATGCAGCTGCAGAGCGCTGAAAGATCGGGGAAACTGGTGGTTGAAGTCGATGATGTCAGCTACTCCTGGGAAGAAAAGCCGATCATCCGTGGTCTCTCTACCACCATCATGCGCGGTGACCGGGTCGGCATTATCGGTCCTAACGGATCGGGTAAGACGACACTACTGAATCTGTTGCTTGGCCAGCTGCAACCGGCACAGGGGCAGGTGAAACTCGGCACACAGATTCAGGTTGCCTATTTCGATCAGCTACGCAGTCAGCTAAACGAATCCCTGTCGGTTCAGGAGAATGTGGGTGGCGGCAGCGATAAAGTGGAGATCGAGGGCAAAAGCAAGCATATCATCTCCTATCTACAGGATTTTCTGTTCACCCCTGAACGTGCAAGAGCACCGGTGGATGCCCTCTCCGGTGGAGAACGAAATCGCCTGCTGCTGGCCAAACTGTTCACCAAGCCGGCCAATGTTCTGGTGCTTGATGAACCAACCAACGATCTGGATATCGAAACCTTGGAGCTGCTTGAAGAGCTGTTGGTGAGTTATCAGGGTACGCTGCTGCTGGTCAGCCATGACCGGGAATTTCTCGACCACTCTGTGACCAGCTGTCTGATTTTCGAAGGGGATGGCAGAGTTACCGAGTCTGTTGGCGGTTACAGTGATTGGGAGCAAAAACAGAAGCAGACTAAAATCAGTAGAGACAATGCCGCTCAGGAAAAGATCAAGTCTCAACGGCAGAAGCCGAAAAACAGAACAGCAAAGTTGAGTTATAAAGATCAGCGTGAACTGGATCAATTGCCGCAACAGATTGAACAGCTGGAGCAATCTCTCAGCGGCTTGCAGGAGCAGCTCAGTGATCCTGATCTCTATCAGACTGGCAAAGGGGAGCAGGTGGTTGAACTGCAGCAGCAGATGACAGAGGTGGAACATGACCTGGAGCAGGCTTATGCGCGTTGGGAAGAACTCGAAACATTCAAAGAAGGTGGATGAACATCGCCGATTTTTCTCGTCCGCTGTGGTCTTCAGGTCAATTCTGATGCTGTTGTTGTGGTCGATGCTGACGTCTGTCTGGGCAGGTGGCAGCTGTGTGGTTGCCAAACGCCAAGGGGACTCCCTTGCGATTGAGTGGCAGGCATCGTTTTCCGACAGCGCCTTGTCGGCCATGGAGAAGGCAAAAAAACGGCTGCTCGATCAGGGGTATCGAAAAAAAGGTCAGGATGTACACGCTCAAGCCGGTAGTGATCTCCCCCATGCCTATCTGGTTATCGTCAAAACGGGTTACACCACTCTGAGAGGCCAACCCAGAACCAGCTACGGTTGTGGCTTCAGCCCTGTCTCCGCAGGAGAAGCTGAACGGGCGGCGCTCTACGATCTGCGCAACTACTCCTGGGGCTGGAAGCCGGAGTTTGGTTATGAAGTGGTAGAGCGATTCCGCTATTGAGCGGCCCCAACCGCGTCGGAAATGGAATAGACAGAGAGGATTTGCATGAACTGTAAGTGACTTATTTAACAGAAATTTTTTAAGTTACAATCAGTTTGCTGTTGGCTTGAAGCCGCTGTATAGTGCCGGATTAATAAAGGGTTGGGTAGTGATTCGCTGTCAGCATGTTGTTCGGTTGTCGGTTCAGATTCAGGCTGCTCCGGGAGCTGATGTCTAACAAGCCGAAGGGCTAGGCTGCCCACCTGCTCGAATGGATTTCCACCTGAATCGGCCAATAAAAGAACCTACAAAATGTCAACGAACCAAAGCAACGAACTGCAACAACGCTTGATGCGACCGCTGCTTTGGTCGATTCTTGCCGCCATAGCCATCTATGGGGTTTCCGTGGTTGCCAGCGATTTTCAGGCGGTAACCGAATCGCTCGGCAAACTCAGCCTGATGGATTGGTCGATTGTTTTGGGTCTTTCCCTGGTCAACTACTCTCTGAGGTTCATTCGCTGGGAAATCTATCTGAATCGTCTGCAAAGCCGGATTCCAGTGCTGCGCAGTTTTGCCTACTACCTTGGTGGATTCGCCTTCACCACAACCCCGGGTAAGGCGGGCGAGGCAGTTCGCTCTCTCTATCTGAAACGTCATGGCGTTTCCTATACTGCCAGTCTGGCGGCATTTTTCACAGAGCGCTTTACTGACCTTGTCGCCATGGTCCTGCTGGCGCTGGTGGCAGCCATCACTTTCCCTGAGTATCAATGGCTGGTGATTGTCATAACGGTTTTCATTCTTGCCATGCTACCGTTTATCCATGTCAGGTCATTTCATGCACTGATCAGTCGCTATCTGCATAAATTGAACTCCGAGCGGCTGCGCAGCTTCGGGTTGAAAGTTCTCGATCTGCTGGTTTCCGCATCCACACTGCTGCGCTCAGGACCGCTCTATGCGGGGCTCGGTCTGGGACTTGTGGCCTGGGCTGCCGAGGGAGTTGCTTTCTATGTGATTCTGCAGTCCCTTGAAATTGAGACCTCGATCGAAATGGCGGTAGGTATCTACTCTGTCAGTGTGCTTGCCGGCGCCATCTCCTTCATACCGGGGGGATTGGGAGGTACTGAAGCGGTGATGGTGCTGTTACTGACACTCATCGGTGCAGATACCTCGGCTGCGATCGCCGCCACCCTGATCTGCCGACTGGCCACACTTTGGTTTGCTGTGCTGATTGGCGGTATTATCATCGGCTCATTGGAGTTGATCGATAAAGACAAAAACTTTCAGGCACCTGATGTGCAAAATTAGAGACGCTGGGATTGGCCTAGTATGAGTGATTCAATGACTAAACCACTTGTCGTAGATCTGGATGGAACGCTGATTCAGACTGATCTTCTTGCCGAATCAGCGTTCGCCCTGATAAAGCAGAACTTTCTGTTTCTTTTCATGTTTCCGATTTGGCTTATGAAAGGCAAGGCGGTACTGAAAGAGGAGATTGCTTCCAGAGTCGATATTGATGTCACAATTCTGCCTTATCAGCAGGAGTTTCTTGAATTTCTCAAGGGTGAACATGGGAATGGCCGACGACTGGTGCTCGCCACGGCCTCGAATCGGAGATATGCCGATGCAATCGCCTCCCATCTGGGGATTTTTCAGGATGTTCTGTCGAGCAATGCCGAGGTCAATCTGTCGGGTGATCGTAAGCTGCAACATCTGACCGAACTGTTCGGCAACAGCGGTTTCGCCTATGCGGGCAACGGCATGGTCGATATGAAGGTGTGGGCCGGAGCCGAGTCAGCGATTCTGGTGAATCCTGAACGGGGTGTGAAAGATCAGGCGTCGAGTCGGCATAAGGTCGATGGGATCTTTGAAAGCAATAGTGACAACCGACTGAAAAACTACATCAAAGCGCTTCGTCTGCATCAGTGGCTAAAGAATTTTCTGATATTTGTCCCCTTGTTGATGGCGCACAAATTCGGTGACATTAGCCTGCTCAAACAGGCGGTTTTGGGATTTTTCGCCTTTGGTTTTTGTGCCTCCAGCGTCTATCTGCTGAATGACCTGCTCGATCTTGCGGATGACAGGAAGCACCCAACCAAGCGAAACCGGCCGTTTGCAGCAGGCACGGTCTCACTCATTCATGGCATTCTGCTGATTCCCGTACTGCTGATCACTGCCTTCTCAATTGCGCTTTTTCTGCCGCTGGAGTTTTTGATCGTGCTTGGATTATATTATCTGATCACCGTCGCCTATTCCTTTTATCTGAAACGCTTTGCACCGATCGATGTGTTGACGCTGGCGAGCCTCTATACCACCCGTATCATCGCTGGTGCGGCAGCGGTATCGGTAATGCCGTCATTCTGGTTACTGGCATTTTCCATGTTTCTGTTTCTCAGTCTTGCTCTGGTAAAACGCTTTACTGAACTGCTGACCATGCAGCACCAGGCGGAAACCAAAACCCTTGGTCGTGGTTACATGACCACGGATCTTGAGACGCTCTCCCATTTCGGCAGTGCCAGTGCTTATCTGGCGGTACTCGTATTGGCCTTGTATATAAACAGTGAACACGTAACTGGGCTTTACACCCATCCGGAAGTGATCTGGCTGCTCTGCCCGCTACTGCTCTATCTGGTTACCCGGATCTGGTTGTTGGCTCGTCGTGGGAAAGTGGATGAGGATCCCGTTGTGTTTGTCATCCGGGACAGGCACAGCCAATGGGTAGTCGGTATTGGTGCAATTTTACTCTGGCTGGCGATCTAACAGGTCCTAATATGACAAACAGAAGTTATCAATCCTGGGCAGGTTATCCTGTCGTCAATCATGAAGCCCGAAAGATGAATTGGCAGACCGATTCACTACCGCTGGAAGGGAGCGACGGCAAGAGCTTTTTACCTTACGGTAACGGTAGGAGTTACGGTGACGTTTGCCTGAATGACGGCGGCATTGTGATCGATTGTCGTGGCTTGAATCACTTTATCGAATTCGATGCAGAACATGGTGTACTGCGTTGCGAAGCGGGAGTCACCCTTCAGGAGATCCTCCACTTTACGGTGCCAAAAGGATGGTTTTTATCGGTAACCCCCGGCACCCAGTTTGTCACGGTGGGTGGCGCAATCGCTAATGATGTACACGGTAAGAATCATCATAAGGCCGGTACCTTCGGTCAGCATGTCAACCGCTTCGAGTTACTGCGATCAGATGGTTCCAGGCGTATCTGTTCTGCTGATGAAAACACCGAGTGGTATCAGGCGACCATTGGTGGATTGGGTTTGACCGGTGTCATAACCTGGGCTGAGATCCGGCTGCGACCGGTTAAAAGTGCGTTGATCGATCAGGAGGTGATTCGCTACTCGAATCTTGCAGAGTTCTTCGAGATCGCAAAAGCATCCGACCAGGATTATGAACATACCGTCGCCTGGATAGACTGCCTGGCACAAGGGGATCAACTGGGTCGGGGTCTGTTTATCCGGGGTAACTACTCTGACACTGTGCAGAACAGTAGTATCAGGCAACCGAAGTTCAATCTCACCGTACCTGTTGAGCCGCCATTCACACTGATCAACTCAATGACCTTGAAAATGTTCAATACGGTCTATTACAACAAGCAGAGAAAGGTGCAGACCAAAGGCCAGGTTCACTACAAACCCTTTTTCTATCCGCTGGATGCAATCTATCAATGGAACAGAATCTATGGATCGAAAGGTTTTTTTCAATACCAGTGCGCCTTGCCGGTTGAACATATGGAGGATGCCATGCGTGAGATCCTGGAGAGAATCAGTAGCACCGGCCTCGGTTCGTTTCTTACCGTATTGAAACTGTTTGGCGACAAGCCATCCCCGGGTTTACTCTCATTTCCCATACCCGGCGCAACCCTGGCACTCGATTTTCCGAACTATGGACAGAAGACACTGGATCTGCTGAATCAGCTTGATGAAGTGACCCGTTCAGTTGGTGGTCGGGTCAACCCATCCAAGGATGCGCGCATGTCGAGTGCGGATTTTCAGCTTCATTTTACCAACTGGCGGAAGATGGAGGATTATATCGATCCCCGGATTTCATCGAGTTTTTGGCGAAGGGTAACGGCAGAATCATGAGAAAAACATTGATCATTGGAGCGACCTCCGCGATCGCTCAGGACCTGGCAAAGTTGTTTGCTGAAGCGGGTGATGCGATCTGTCTTGTCGCACGCAGTGAGAACAAGCTGAAGATTCTGGCTGATGACTTACAGCTCAGGGGAGCCTCGTCGGTCGCCATGCAAAGCATGGATGTGCTTGAGTATGAGCGACATCAGTCGGTCCTCGACACGGCTGTGGAGGCACTGGATGGGCTGGACCTTGTGGTGATTGCCCATGGCACACTCCCGGATCAAGCAGCCTGTCAGCGCTCCCCCGGTCTGACGAAACAAGAGTTCGAGGTCAATGCCCTGACGACAATCTCACTGTTGACTAACCTGGCAAACTACTTTGAAGAGAAGCAGCGTGGATCCATCGTGGTGATCTCTTCGGTTGCCGGGGATCGCGGGCGACAAAGCAACTATGTGTATGGTGCTGCTAAGGGTGCGGTGACAATTTTTCTACAGGGATTACGTAACAGGCTCTCTAAATCGGGGGTCAATGTTGTGACAGTCAAACCTGGCTTTGTGGATACGCCGATGACGGCGGACTTTCCCAAAGGAGCGCTATGGGCGTCATCGGAAAGGGTTGCGCAGGATATCAATAAGGCGATCGATGGTCAGAAGAGTGTTGCCTATGTACCCTGGTTCTGGCGCTATATCATGCTGATCATTAAATCCATACCGGAAATGGTGTTCAAGAAATTATCGCTTTAACAGACCCTGGAGTCTCTTGTCTCCATGATGTCGATTCTGAATCACTCAGGGGGTCCAGCTGTGGCTGCTGATTCTGATCGTCTTGGCTTTTTATAGCGGCAGGTGGTGAAGCCAGATCTCATCCATACCGGTATGTGGTATATGCCAGGAAAGGGCATACAGAATCAGCAGGGATATGATGCCTAAATAGAGTATCAGACTGCTGATATTGCCTTTTGATATCACACCATCAATATAACCACCGGCTCTCGCAATAAGACCTCTGGGATTCTCATCAGTGGCTGGATTGATCAACAGTAAGACCAGTAGGGACACCAGGTGAATGTGGAGGAATCGACCCCAGTCGATGGCAACGATGAACAGCGGGATGGTGCCTAGAATACTGCTCATGATGAACAGGGAAGCGAGCCAGTTGTGCTTGATAAACTGGAATCTGTTGAAGATCGGAACAAAGGCCAGTAAAGCGAGTAGTAGACAGGTCCCATACTTATAAAAATATCCCTGGTTTTGTATGCCGTCACGTACTGCGTTCAGACCATACTCCGTTGAGCGTGCCAGCGCGGATATGGCGCCTTCGGTCTTGCAATGATGTACGGCGTGTGGATTGAGTGAGTCGCAAATGATCTCGACATGCTGGTTGTTGCCAGCGTGGGTAATGGCGGCATAGAAAGCCGCAATCGAGATCACCAGCAAAACCCCAATCAGCAGATCGGGTTTTAGCGATCGATCCGTCTTGGCAATATAGACCGACAGAAAGTAGGGCAGGAAAACGGCCAGCATCTCATGACTCAGTATCAAAACCGGATAGACAAGCATGATCAGAACGGTGGTGCTTCTGATGGCGCTTTGACTGACCGTTATCGATATCCAGGTAAAGAGTGGGAACAGTGCCAGGTAGAGTATCTCTTTCCTGAATCCCCCTTGCAGATCGTGCAGATGAAAGGCAAAGATAAATGGTGAGACGATGAGCAGTATAAAAGGCAACAGGCTCTCTTGTCTTCGCAGCAACAGCCCCAGAAACAGGAAAAAGGAGAAGTAACAGACGATTTGTGTCAGCAGTACATAGATAGCCGGCTCCGTTGCTGTGGTTTTCCAGAGCCATAGATAGGCTTCGCCAAGCAGACCCCTTCTTACAAATCCTGCCTGATAATTGATCAGCCAGTCGCCAATCCGCCAGTTGTTGTTGTCGATATATCCCTGCATGCCCAGATAGAAAGTGATCAGGCAGAGTAGAGAGATATAGATAAAAAGGTAGAGATCGGTTAAACGGAAGGGCTTGATCCGGTTTTCCACCTTGAATATCCAGTTCAGAATCGGTGATCCCAGTGTCAACAGAATCGCCAGGGTCAACGCCAACCTGATGAACGTATCGTAAAGTGCGTAATACTCCTCGAATGTGATGTGTGACTGTCCTTGGATCAGCCGATTGAAAACAAACGCGTTACCGTCATAGATCGCTTTTATTATTTCATGACCAAACAGCCACGCCAGGATCAGGCCGGACCACATGACCAGCAGCAACAAATAGTGATTTCTACTCAAATTAAACATCAAACTGCTCTACCCCAAACACTAGGCCCTGACAGATCCTGTTGTGATGTTACATATAAACCGACTTCCGGTTATTAATCCACTGTTACCTGTATTCAATCTATTCGCTCAAAAAAACGTCTTACGTGAATCGCTGAAAAATCGGCCATCTGTACAAATACCGGGGTCCATGCGGTGATAATCCAGAGACCCGATATCTACCGGGATGATAGAAAGTTCTGAATCAGAGGTCTCTGAAGTGAATATCGTTAGATGGCATTGGCTTAATGTCTGATAACGATCCGGATTGTACTCTGTTAGCCGGTAAACAGAGAACTGATTCAGTAATTTCTTCTGAAATCTGTGTTGATGGCCTCTATTATGCCTCAAGTCATTTTCTGCAAATTGTACTGTTGATCTGTGACTATTCTCAGCGGACTCTCTGTGACCATGAAACCTGAGTCAATGGTCCGCTATTCGTCGGTGGACATTATATGCATCGACGGGTGACTCAGATGTTAAAAATTCACACTAAAAAGTCGTAGTGATTTCGCCCGATTGGCTCTCTGTAACCACGCCCCCCATTAAATGAAATAGGGCCTCCCCAAAGGATTGTGATGAATATCGTCTGGCATGCTAAATAATAAAAAGCTAATATAAGAAAATACTTACTTTTTCTACCTTGAGCAGGCCATTCCACCATGCAGGACCCTACAAAACAGTCAGACAGCGAACTTGGCCGTGTCGAAATCAAAGAGACGACCTGTTACATGTGCGCTTGCCGTTGCGGCATACGGGTTACCCTGCGTGATGGGGAAGTGCGGCATATCGAGGGGAATCCTAATCACCCTTTGAATAAGGGGGCAATTTGCGCCAAGGGCTCCTCCGGCATCATGAAGCAGTACTCCCCGGCCAGACTGACCAAACCTCTGCTGCGAAAACCGGGTTCCGAGCGTGGCGATTCCGATTTTGAGGAGATCTCCTGGGAAAAGGCATTCGATCTGGTTGAAGAGCGCCTGGGAAGGATACGTGCAGAAGATCCCAAGCGGTTTGCCCTGTTCACCGGACGTGATCAGATGCAAGCTTTGACCGGCCTGTTCGCAAAACAGTTCGGTACCCCAAACTATGCGGCTCATGGTGGCTTTTGCTCAGTAAATATGGCGGCTGGCTTGATCTATACCATCGGCGGCTCCTTCTGGGAGTTTGGTGGACCGGATCTGGAGCGCTCAAAGCTGTTCATCATGATCGGAACGGCGGAGGATCACCACTCCAATCCGATGAAGATCGCCCTGGCGGACTTCAAACGACGTGGTGGTCGGTTCATCTCCATCAATCCGATCCGTACCGGCTATTCAGCGATTGCTGATGAATGGGTGCCGATCAAGCCGGGTACCGATGGTGCCCTGCTGTTGGCCATCATCCGTGAATTGATACAGCAGGGGCTCTACGATCGGGAGTTTTTGATTAAATACACCAACTCGGCCGAGTTGGTGGTGGATGATCCCGAGCTGGACGACCATGGCCTGTTTCGCCGCTTCGAAACCCATGTGGAAGAGGGCTGCTTCGATCCGGAGAACAAACTCTGGTGGGATCGGGAACTGGATCGGGAGATATCAACCCATACACCTGGCACCGACCCTCGTCTGCTCGGCAGCTTCAAACTGGAGGATGGCACAAAGGTAAAGCCGGCTTTTCAGTTGCTGAAAGAGCGTGTCGAGGAGTACACCGTCGAATGGGCGGAAGATATTACCGGGATTCCGGCGGAGACCATCAAACGGCTGGCCCATGAGATGGGGGTGGTTGCCCGGGATCAGAAGATCGAGCTTCCGATTCAGTGGACCGACAGCTGGGGCAATGATCATGAGAGTGTGACTGGTAATCCCGTTTCGTTTCATGCGATGCGTGGACTGGCGGCACACTCCAATGGTTTTCAGGCGATTCGCTCCCTGGGTATTCTGATGACGATTCTGGGGACAGTCGACCGGCCGGGTGGTTTTCGTCATAAAGCGCCTTTTCCAAGGCCCATACCCCCATGTCCCAAGCCCCCCAATTCGCCAGAGGGGGTGAAGCCTAATACCCCACTGGACGGTATGCCCCTGGGCTGGCCTTCGAAACCGGATGACCTGTTCGTCGATGAGCAGGGAGAGGCAGTACGCATCGACAAGGCATTCTCCTGGGAGTACCCCCTGTCGGTACATGGACTGATGCACAATGTGATCACCAACGCCTGGCGGGGTGACCCCTATCCCATCGATACCTTGCTGCTGTTCATGGCGAATATGGCCTGGAACTCCTCCATGAACACGGAAAATGTCCGGGATATGCTGAAGGATAAGGATGAGAATGGAGAGTATAAGATCCCGTTCATCATCGTTGCCGACGCGTTTCAGTCGGAGACTGTGGCCTTCGCCGATCTGGTGCTGCCTGACACCACCTATCTGGAGCGTCATGATGCGATGTCGATGCTCGACCGGCCGATATCAGAATTCGACGGGCCGGTGGACTCGGTACGTATCCCGGTGGTGCGTCCAAAAGGAGAGTGTAAGCCTTTTCAGGAGGTGTTGATCGAGCTGGGCAGCCGACTCGGTCTGCCGGCGTTCGTCAAACAGGATGGCAGCCGCAAGTTTCGGGACTACCCAGACTTTATCACCAACTATGAGAGTTCCCCCGGATCCGGGATCGGTTTTCTCGCCGGCTGGCGGGGCAAGGGTGGTGAGAAGTTTCTCAAAGGCGAGCCCAATCCCCGCCAGTGGGAGATGTACCAGAAGAATGGTTGCGTCTACCATCATGAACTGCCGAAATCCTACCAGTACATGCGTAACTGGAATCAGGGCTATCTGGAGTGGGCCAGGGCACATGGCATGACCCGCTATGTGGAGCCGATCACCCTGCATCTCTATTCCGAAGTGCTGCAGCGATTCCGTCTTGCGGCGCAGGGCAAGTCGTCAGGTAAGCAACCACCGGAGCGGTTACGCAAAAGGATCATCAGCCATTTCGATCCTCTGCCTTTCTATACCGCGCCACTGGAACATAAACTGATCGACTCGAGACAGTATCAGATCAGTGCGTTAACTCAGCGCCCAATGGCCATGTACCACTCCTGGGATTCGCAAAACGCCTGGTTGCGCCAGATTCACACCCATAACTACCTGTTCGTCAATCCCAAGCTGGCGGAGGCCAACGGTTTTGGTGATGGAGATTGGATCTGGATCGAATCACCCACCAATAAAGTGCGCTGTATGGCGCGTCTCTCGGAAGCGGTGGAGCCCACCACGGTGTGGACCTGGAATGCCATCGGCAAGGCGGCCGGTGCCTGGGGCTTGAGCGCCAACGCGAATGAGTCGCAAAAGGGTTTTCTGCTCAACCATCTGATCTCCGAGGAACTGCCGCCCTGTGAAGCCGGGGAGACTATGTCGAACTCCGACCCGGTCACCGGCCAGGCCGCCTGGTTCGATGTGCGAGTGAAGGTCTACCCGGCTGGCGAGGATGAGCCTAAGGTCACTTCGCCACAATTCAAAGCGCAGAATAAAGTGCCGGGCCAGGATCCTCAGCGGGGCAAATGGCAGGCCTACTTCGCCGGTATGTTTCGGCGCAAGCACAAACTTAACTGAATGATTTAAAAATGGTTTTAATATGACACAACTTGCACTTGTCATCGATCTAAACGTCTGTGTCGGCTGTCACGCCTGTGTGACCAGTTGCAAAGAGTGGAACACCTCCGGTTGGGCCGGTCCGCTGACCGACCTGCGCCCTTATGGGGAGGATCCTACCGGTACCTTCTTCAATCGGGTGCAGACCTATGAGGCCGGTGTCTTTCCACATACCGAGACCTACCACTTTCCCAAGTCCTGTCTGCATTGTGAGGATCCGCCCTGCGTACCGGTCTGTCCTACCGGCGCTTCCTATAAACGTGAAGATAATGGCGTGGTACTGGTCGATTATGACAAGTGTATCGGTTGCAAGTACTGCTCCTGGGCCTGCCCCTACGGCGCACGGGAGATCGATGAAAAGCAGCGGGTGATGAAAAAGTGCACTTTGTGTATCGATCGTATTACCGATATGAGTCTGCCCGAGTCGGAGCGCAAGCCGGCCTGTGTACTGGCCTGTCCGACAAGTGCACGGCTGTTCGGTGATGTGCACGATTCGGATTCTGAAGTCTCCGTTGCGATTCGTGAACAGGGTGGCTATGCCTTGCAGCCCGAGTGGGGGACCAAACCGGCCAACCACTATCTGCCACGTCGCAAGACCCGTATTCAGATCCACGAAGATGAGCTGGTTCGGGCTGACAACCCATTGAAGAAAGAGCTGTTGCCCAGTCTGCCAGAGGGTGGTGAGACTCTGGACGATGTGGCCTGGTGATCCGCATCAGCGGGCGATCGGATTATGTTGCTGAAGCGACCTAGGACAAACGTCGACGACCGCAGTGCCGTGCTGTCGTCTTGTGTCGAGTGGCTTCAGACTATTTAAGTTTTTGGAGAATTTATCATGCATCCAGCCTTTTCAGTCATATTTCTGACCACGCTGATTGGTGTTGGGCAGGGGCTGTTCCTGGCCCTGTTTACCGGTCAGCTTTATGCTCTGGCCAAACTGTTGCCGGCGCAGACCGATGCGTTTTACGCCCAAGGCAGTTTGATTGCGTTGCTGTTACTGATCGCTGGGCTGGTGGCGTCGGTGTTTCATTTGGGGCGTCCGGAACGGGCCTGGCGTGCCGCCACCCAGTGGCGTACCTCCTGGTTGTCACGTGAGGTGATCGCCCTGCCGGCGGCGATGTTGTTTACCGCCCTTTACGGTCTGTTCCACTATTTTGGGTGGACACAGCCTCTGTTTGTGATCTCCCAGGCTCTGCCGGTGGATGCCACATTGATCGTTGGGGCATTGGGGACCGTGGCCACCTTTCTGCTGTTTCTCTGTACGGCGATGATCTATGCCAGCCTGCGTTTCATCAAAGCCTGGCACTCACCACTGACTGTGGCCAATTTTCTGTTTCTCGGTATCGCTTCAGGTTTCATGCTGGCGGCTGCTCTGTCGGCCTATCTCTCATCCAGTCTGGTGGTTTTCTATGGCACCTGGGCGGTTGTGGCGACCCTCCTGGGAGCCATCAGCCGTGGTGCCTCTCTCTATCGCAACAGCGATTTTCGCTGCAAGATCAGCATGCAGTCAGCGATTGGTGTGCACCATGCCAAGTTGCATCAAAAGGCTCAAGGTTTCATGGGTGGGGCCTTCAACACCAGGGAGTTCTTTCACGGCAAAAGCGATGCGCTGCTACAGATGCTGCGCTACGGTTTTCTGCTGATGGTATTCATCTTGCCGGTACTGCTGATACTGCTTGCCTATCTGCTTGAATCCTCAAGATTGCCGATCGCGGCATTTCTGATTCAATATGCCGGCTTGGTGATCGAGCGCTACTACTTTTTTACTGAGGCCAAACATCCGCAAAACCTCTACTACCAGAGTATGGCGTAGCACATTCTAGGGCCTGATGCAGGGGCCCTGTTAGTCAGTTTCCGGGTAAATAAACGGAGGGTTAGATCATGAAATGGTTTGCTGCTTTAGTGTTGAGTCTGACGGCGTTGTCGGCAAAGGCCGATGTGGCGGTGCTGGTGCATGGTTATCTCGGCAGTGCCGCTTCCTGGGAGCGCAGTGGCGTCACCAATCTGCTGCACCAGGGTGGCTGGCAGGCGGCCGGTGTCCTGACGCCTCGAGGTTTGCTGCCTCTGCCGGGTGCCGAGGCGGAGAATAAGTTCTATACCGTGGAACTGCCTTCGATTGCGCCCATTGCAAGCCAATCAAGGATCCTCAACGGCATGCTCAATGCGGTTGCCCAAAAGCACCCCGATGAGTCGCTGGTTTTGGTCGGTCACTCGGCCGGTGGCGTGGTTGCGCGTATGACCCTGGTGATGGGAGAGATTCCGGCCAAGGCGCTGGTCACCATCGCCTCACCCCATTTGGGTACTGGACGTGCCGTGCAGGCGTTGGATGAGACGGATGATGTTTTTCCGATCAGTATGGTGAAATCATTCTTTGTCGGAGACATCTACGATGTGGTGAGAGACTCTTGGGGGGTACTGCTCGACCTGACCCCTGAGCATCCCGGCACTCTGCTGTTTTGGCTTAACCGTCAACCACACCCGGAGATCGACTATGTGTCAGTGATCCGGCCTGGACCTGTGGGTATGGGGGATGAAGTTGTTCCGGCCTATAGCCAGGATATGAACAATGTCCCGGTACTGAAAGGGCGGGTGAAGAGCCGGCACACAACCCTCAGTCATTCACTCCATCCGGTTGATGGTGAGGTGTTGGCCGATATTTTGTCATCACTTTGAGTAGCGATCTGCCCGGCGGCAATCTGTGTACTGTTTGGTCGCCGGGTGATGAAATCGTGGCCGTAAATCATCAGATGTATTTGATCTTCGGCTTGGGAGTGGCTTCTCTAATACCTGGTGAGGTTAAAATTAAGCGTCCTTTTGCGCTCCTTCGCAGCAGATTGAGCTGAGCCTGATCGTATCCATTCCGTTTTTCAGTCGATTGCCATGACTCTGGTGATCAGATTATCGCGGCGTCTGTCCGATTTTCGCCGCTCACCAGACTGAGCCACTTCGTTCTGCATGTTTCGCCTGTCGCGATTGGCAAATCTTCTTTGGTAGCGGTGAGGTCTCAGATAGAGGCCGTTGACGGTGCGGCCATCCAGGTTTTCTATAATGGTCTCGGTTGCCGACGTTGGATTTACCTGGACGATGGCATGATATTCAACACTGTCCTTCTGTAGATCCCGGATACGGATGATTTTTGTACGTTTGATACGTGGTTTATTGAAGATGGATAGCGGTGACCAATTGTTGCGGGCGCCCTTCAGGGTGACGCTCTGGATCTCTTTCAGGGTTACATTCTTAGGAAGATGTTTATAAAAAATCCACATGGTTGCCTCCAAAAATTATCGCTGATCCACAAGTTTCTTCCGGTGAACAGTGTTCCAAAATCCTTGGAGGGGTGGTATCACAAAAATGTGTCAGTGCAATGAACAAACGCTGTATTATGGTTTGTCATCATGGATCTGAATGTGAATTGCCTCTCCTATGCCGATCATTCCTCAACCTATCCATAATTATAGAGACAGACAGCTGGTCAGAATAGAGTCGAATACACACTGGCATCGACCGATGCACAGGTGACTGAAAACCGACCTACGATAGGTTTGTATGCAGTGTCAAGAGGCTTTGAACTCTGTATCGATCCTAGATGTATACCATTACACAGCACATCCATCCCTTTGTTCCCAATCGGTCTTCCCATGGATGTCTCAGATGCTGCGCAAATTGACTGAGTTGAATAGTCACAGTTTATGCAAACAGCTGGTCTGGATGTGTAAACTATTGTAACCAGCCAGATGGTGCTTGTACTCGGCTAAAACCACTGAAACAATAAGGAATAAGAATGGATTCATCAGCAGCTTTATGTTTTTTTTGGATTGACTACCCTTTAAGGTTAAAGAGAACCGTGTCGTCATGAGATTGCTGTCTATCCTTATATGTCTTCTGGGTCTGCTATCGGTTTCCAGCCCGGTAGTGGCGAATGCTCTGGTCGAAGCCCGGGTTGCCGTACAAAACGAAATCCAATCCGGTTTTACCCGTGCTCATTCAAGAGTGACACTTTCCGCGGAAGAGTCCGGTCGGGTGGAGAGCGTCAATGGCGATGTGGGGGACAGGGTGGATGCAGATAGCCCATTTGCCTGTCTTGATGATACCTATCTGAAGCTTGAGCTGAGAACCAATCAGGCTGAACAGCAGGCGCTCCAGGTGGATATGGCCTACTACCGCAAGGAGGTGGTCAGATACAGCAAACTGGTGAAAAAAAACAGCTCTTCCGAAAGCCAGCTCGATAGCGCACAGCGAAACCTGGACAAGACCCGAAATCAACTCAAATCGTTGTCGATTGCAGAGAAGATTCTGCAGGAACGAGAACAGAGGCTCTGTGTTACCGCGCCCGAGGGATGGCAGATTGTCAAACGTTATGTTGAACCTGGACAATGGGTGAATGGGGGAGAGCCGGTGGTTGAGGTCGGTGACTACAGCCGCCTGGTTGTACCGTTTGCACTCAGTGTCACCGAGTTCCGTGCACTGCAGGAACAGCAGCAGCAAGGACTGTCAGTGAGTTTGCCGGATCATCAGCTGGTTCTCCCGGCTCAATTGATACGCCTCTCTCCCGCCTTTGATGAACGCTCACGCAAGATCTATTTTGAACTGCAATTGAATGAGGGTCTGCCGGCTCACCGGGGAGGAATGCGGGTGGAGCTGAGTTTGAATATCCCAACCCGCTCCGGTGCCGTAGTGGTGCCTAAACAGGCGCTACAACAGCGCTATGAACAGTATTGGATGCGGCGTCCCGACGGCAGCGAAATTTCTGTGGTCTATCTCGGGCGGGTGAATGGCACCGACGGGGATTGGGTAAGGGTGACTTCGCCGCAGATCAAGCCGGGGGATCAGTTTCAAATGATCTCTGAGTAAACCAAACCATGCGTGATCTTGTCGCTTTCTCACTCAAACAGCGGGTTTTCTACAACCTGATGTTTGTGGTGTTGATCGTGGTGGGGTTTATCACTCTCTTCGCACTGCCTGCTGAGCGCTACCCCAATTTCGGTTTTGGTGAAGTGATCATCTCCACAGTCTACCCAGGGGCCTCTCCGGTAGAGGTGGAGAGCCTGGTAACCCGTAAGATCGAAGATGCGCTGGAGCAAGTCGATGATGTGGAGTGGATCAACTCCACCTCGTTCAGCGGTCGCTCGAATATCCGTGTCAAATTCATCGACGACTCCGATTATGACGCGCTCTTCAACGAAGTTCGGTTTGAAGTCCTGAATGTAATCAGTGAGTTGCCGCAAGGCGTCGATCCTCCGCAACTGCTGAATGCAAAAGTTCAGGACTGGTTACCGGTGATTGCGGTCAACCTGCTCGGTGATCATAACAATCGGGCGCTGGCTTTGATGGGGGAGGAGATCAAGACCCGAATCCTCAAAGTCCCGGAAGTGCAGCAGGTGGAGTTTTCCGGTAAACAGACCCAGGAGTTTCACATCTATCTGGATGCGCAGAAACTGCGCGAACTCGGTGTCAGTTTCGATCAGGTGGCACAGGCATTGATTGGCGCCAATCACACCATCCCGGCCGGCAAGTATACCAACGACAGTGGTGAGTTCCTGGTCAAGATGGATGAACGCTTCAACAATCTGGAACAGGTCCAGTCCACCGTGGTGCGGCGGGATGCGGATGGCAGTCTGGTCAAGGTATCCGATCTGGCCAGCCGTATCGGCATGGACTACCGGGATCCGATTGTCATCGCCTCGGTAAACGGCAAACCCTCATTGGGATTGAAGATCATCAAGTCCGAAAAGGGTAATGCCATGAAGATCCGCGATCAGGTGGTCGCGGTCGTTGAGGAGTTCCGTCCAACCCTGAAAGCGCAAGGGGTGGAGCTGGTTCTGACCCAGGATTCGACCGTCTATATCAAGGATGGATTGAGTACCCTGGGGATGAACATGCTGGTGGGTATCAGTCTGGTGTCACTGATCATCTGGTACTTTATGGGGGTTCGGAATGCCGGGTTGGTCACCATCGGCATCCCCTTCGCTTTCATGATCACCATGCTCATCATGTATCTCACCGGTAACAGTTTGAATGAGATTACCCTGTTCTCGTTTGTGCTGGTGACCGGTATCGTGGTGGATGATGCGATTGTGGTGACTGAGAACATCTACCGCCATGTGCAGGAGGGTAATCCCCTGCGGGATGCGATCATCAATGGTACGTCAGAGGTGGCATTGCCGGTCATCTCCGCCACCATGACCACGGTGGCCGCATTCCTGCCGATGCTGATCATGACCGGTTCAACCGGACAGTTTTTCGCCTTGGTGCCGAAAGCGGTCACTTTTGCTATCGTCGCTTCACTGATCGAGTGTCTGCTGATCCTGCCGATTCACTATCTCGACTTCGGTCCGCGCAGTCAGAATGCGGTCAAGTTATTGGAGCGGGACAACGCCATGATGCGGGTCGCCCGTCGCTTTACCGACTGGCTGCTCAATCTGACCATGCACAACCGGCTGCTGTCAGTGTTCATTGTCTCAGTACTGTTTGTGGTTTCGGTGGCGATCATCGGTCTATCCGCCAGTGGCAAGGTACCGCTGATACGGATTCAGTTTTTCCCCGATGACTACAAAATCTACTATGTGGATGTGGTCGGTCCGAGCAATGTCTCCCTGGATGAGATCGATAGCCGGGTAAAACAGATCGCTCAGACCGTGATGGAGGATGGCCCGGGGATGGCCAGTGCCGCATCCGGGCTGGCCGGTATGTACTTCAACGAGGATTACGAACCGATCTACGGCAACAATCACGGTTCGGTGATTGTCACCATGCCGAGCGCCAAGCAGCAGACCTTCGATGATCCTCTGGCCCATCTGCAAAGGATGCGGGACAAGCTTAAACCGATCTATGAAAAGGATGGTTATCATCTGCATGTGCACCCGCAGAATGATGGACCTCCCAGCGGCAAGGATATCAACGTGCGGGTGGTCGGTGCGAATGTCGAGGCGGTATCGGCGCTGTCCGCTGAGTTGCTGAAATTCATGCAGGCTTCTGAAGAGATCGGACCAAACCTGCTCGACCTGAAGGATGACAGAGGCGTACCCAAGCGGGTATTTCGTCTACAGGTGGATCAACAATTGGTGGCTGAGTATGGTCTCGACAACAGCCAGGTCGCGCAACTGGCAGCGAGTGTCCTGGATGGTCGATATCTCGGCAAATATCGGCACATCGATGAAGAGGTGGATATCAAACTGCGAATCGATCCCGGTGCCTTGAGAGAGCCGGAAAATGCCCTCTATATACCGGTGATCGAGGATGCCGGGCGGCCGGTCTACTTAAGCGATCTGGTAGAGGTCAAAGCCTATAATGAGAGTGGTGAGATCAAGCGCTACCAGGGGCAGAGAGCGATCAGTCTGAAGGCCGATATCCGTGAGGGTGCGCCCACTTCAACCCCGGCGGTTGTGGAGGCGGTGAGACGCTACTATGAGACGATTCGCGAGGACTATCCCGGTGCTACGGTAACCTTTGGCGGTGAACATGAGGATACCCAGCGCTCCTTCCAATCGCTTGCCTATGCATTCATCATCGCCGTACTGGTGATGTATGTGATTCTGGCGACCCAGTTTCAGTCCTACCTGCAACCACTGATCATACTCTCTGCGGTGGTCTTTGCCTTGATCGGCGTGGTGTTCGGCAAGCTGATCACCCAGTCCCTGTTTACCGTCAACAGTTTTATTGCGGTAATCGGTGTGGCGGGTGTGGTGGTCAACGATGCGCTGGTGCTGATCGACTTTATCAACAAAAGATATCGCAGTGGTATGACACGACGCGAGGCGATCACCGAAGGGGTTCATATTCGCCTGCGACCGATTCTGCTTACTACCCTGACCACCACTCTTGGACTGCTGCCAATGGCAGTGGGCTTTCCCAGCTACTCACTGGTCTGGGGCACCATGGCATCGACCTTCGTTACCGGGCTCGCCGCCGCCACGGCTTTGACCCTGTTTATCATTCCGGTGCTGTGGGATCTGCTAATGGGGCTGCAGCAGAGAATTGCGAGACGCAGAGCGAACAGGGATCTCTCTTCAGAAAGTTATTAATCTCCTGGGTTGGCCTGTTAAGCGTGAGCCAATTGGATTATTGTAAGCAGCTCACTGCAATTTCAGCTTTTCCTGCTTTATGAAACTACTTGCCATAGAAACCGCAACAGAGGCCTGTTCTGCCGCTCTGCTTATCGATGATCAGATCGAGCTTCGTTATGAGATCAAACCGAGAGGCCACAGTGAGCTGATCCTCAGCATGATGGATGGGTTGCTGGGCGAGGCTGGCTTGTCCGCCAATCAGCTCGATGCGATGGCGTTCGGACGGGGACCAGGCTCATTCACCGGTGTGCGGATTGCTACCGGGGTGATCCAGGGGGCGGCTTTCGCAGCCGACCTGCCGGTGGTTCCGGTCTCCACCCTGGCAGCGCTGGCCCAGCGGGCCTATCGGGAAAAGGGCGAACCGAACCTGCTGACAGCCTTTGATGCCAGAATGGGGGAGCTCTACTGGGCTGGTTATCGGGTCGACAGTAACGATATTGTACGGCTGGTTCTGGATGAGCAGGTGGCCAATGCGCAACAGGTTCATCTGCCTCTGGACGAGGAGTGGTATGGGGTGGGTTCAGGCTGGAGTGTCTATGCTCCCCAACTGGGTGAGCGGCTTGGAGAGTCACTGCTCGGTTACAAAGCGGACCTCTACTGCAGTGCCCGGGATGTGGCTACCCTGGCGGCAGTTGATTTCGAGTCTGGTCTGGCGGTGCCAGCGGAAAGGGCGCTGCCCGTCTATCTGCGCAATGATGTGGCGCATAAGAAGCGTTAAGTCAGCTATTGGCGTCCATTTGCGGCTTGAAAAACCCGTCATCCAAGACAAATATCTAACAACCATTCGCGGGCTGACATCGCTTACAGACCAAATCCGATACCAATACTGCCGTAGCTGCTGCCGCCACTGCTGGCGCCGAAGCCGAAACGGATGCGGGGTTTGCTCCGGGACTCCCGTTGCTTCGGCCAGAGGGCGAGCTGCTCACAAAGCATCACCGGGAACTCATACTCTGCTTCACCGACCAGATCTTTACGAATCGTTGATATCCGGCCTGTGGCGGTAACCATTCGTCCTGAAGCGTAGTCAGCGGCTTCCAGATAGCCTGGTTGACTGGCAATAAAGCGTCCGATGGAGGCCGATTCCCTCATCGGTCGCCCCTCTTCATCCAGTGGATAGGCGAGGATCTCCACTTCGCTCGACTGAGCAAGATTGGTTATGCCAATCACCACGCCACCCCATTGCATGGGCTGATTTGGAAGTGTTGAAGCTGTAGCTGTCTGCTTTGGGGAGAGGCTGCGGTCTGCTGGAGTAATCACCGGATTGCTGCTGCAGCCGAAGAGGTTGAGCAGCAGGCTGATCAAGCCGACGAGCAGGAAGTTCTCTCTCATGGATTCAAGCATGATTCAGGCTACCAATAGATTGGGTGTCTTCGCCAATATGGGTAGTAAAAGGGATCGTAGAAAGGATCGTAGTAGTATCGGTGTTGATAGGCCGGGTCGATCTGTTTGGGCCACAGATGGTAGCTCCGCACCTTTACCTGGGGGTAGCTGTAGGGGTATTCACCGACGGGTTTCTCGACGACCTCTTGAAGTCGTCCCTCCACTGTGATCAGGCGCTCTTTGGGAAAATCCTCAGGCTCCAGAAAGCCTTCTATGCGGGCGATGAAACGTCCCCGGCTCTTTTTGCTGTCGAGCGGTTTACCAGACTTGCTCAAGCGGTGGGACAGAATCTCGATATGGGTCTCATCCGCCAGATTTTCCACCGAGATGATCTCACCTCCCCAGCGTACGCGGCTGCCGATGAATGGCTCTGCGTCCTGCTGCACCTCATCAACACGGATGTCGCCGTCAACAGGGGTGCGAATGGCAAGTGGGATCTTTGATGCGCAACTGCTTATGATCAGGCTGCTGACAACAATGAGAAGGATATGTCTGCTTTGTCTGTTCATGTTTCCCGAGACTTCCGCTGCAATTCCCAACTGTTGGACTGTCAGGTCTTCGGTAAATTCCCTGAAACCGGCTTAACCCACGCCGGTGAGGTTACTCCACGATGCGCTCTTTTTTCGCCTCTTCCTGATAATAGTAGTCATATTTCCGATGCATATGGTTGGTGAAGCTCCAGGCTTCGTTGTAGGAGAGACCACTGTTTTTGGGGATGATGACCTTCACATAGAGGTTATTGTGCTGTTTTTTCAGGACGGCGAGATTCTGTTCCAGCTTACTGCGTGAAATGGACTTGAAACGGCTGTCCTGCGGTCCCTTATACTCGATTCGGGTCTGCTTGCCCTTTTTGGTGTAGCGCACTTCAACCAGGGTTTTACCCTTCGCGGTGCGCGCCGGACGCAGCAGTTTGTTGTACTGGATCTTAAGATCGGAATAGTCCTCTTTCAGGTCGCTCAGCTGTTCGTCCCGCTCCTGATTGAGGGCCAGGACTTTCAGCAGCTCTTCGTCCTTGCTCGACAGGGTGATGCGCAACTGCTCCAGATCCTGCAGGGTTTCGGTCTGACGAATGTTAGCCTGGTCCAGATCGGTGGTTAGGGTCTGGATATTCTGATTCGCTTCGCTGATCTGATTGCGCAGTCTTTCACCCTCCTGGCTAAGTCGGGTGATCTGGGTGTTGAGCAGGGTACGTTCGCTGGTGAGGGTGTTGACCCGGCTGTTGAGCTCATCCCGCTCCCGATTCAGCTGGCTGATCTGGAATCGCTGACTTGAGATCGCCGCCTCCTGCTCTTCGGATCGTTCCTGTAGTTGCATCATCTGCATGCGCAACATGGTCAGTTCATGCTCCCGTGCGATCAGCCGTTCCTCCAGGGTCTCATTCTCTTCACCCGTACTTCTGACCAGTTCCATCGCCTGCTGCTCCGCCTCCATGGTGGCGCGGAGTTGGGAGAGCAACTCCATATTACGCAGTAACAGAATCACCATCGCAAGCATGAAGATCATCACGATCACGGTCATGATGTCGGTGAACGAGGGCCAGAAGCTGTCATCCCCCTGGGTGCCCTGGCTGTTGAGCCGTAGATCGATGAAACTATCGTCCATACGAATCAATCATCCTCGTGCAGGCGGAAGCCTAGCTTCAGAACATGTTTGATCTCTGACAGATCATTGTGCAGCGCTTCGTTTTTCTCCTCCACGTTTTCCAGGGAGTCGAGCAGACGTTTCTCGATATTCTCGAACGCCTCCTGGGAGTTGCTCATCTGACTCACCAGCTTCTGCAGTGAGCGGACCAGGCCGGTGAACTCATACAGGGCGCTGTCGGTCTGAACTTGAAATCTGGGGATCAGCTCGTTCACCGTGACCTGTTCAATGCCACTGATCAGATTGGTCTGTACATCACTCAGCTTGAGGTGGAAATAGCCGAAAAATATGAAGCATACAATTGCGGTAATGGTGGTCGAGAGGGCGGTGGACATACCATGCACCACCATCCCCATGCCGCCTACGTTGATCGAGGTTTCGAGCAGGTCCGAGGCGCCGATCAAAGCAATCGAGAGAGAGACGATGGTGCCGAAAACGCCGGTCAGGATGAGGATGTTGTTGATGAATTTTGGCAGACTGTTACGGGTGCTTTCACTGGCTACCAAGGTCGAGGCGAGGGAGCCGTGATTGATCGGGCAGTTCGCTTTGTGCAATCCCTGCATGGTACGGAAACGGTTGGCGATGATGGCTCTTTTGTGAATCCGTTTCAGTGGATCGCTCTCGCCCTCACGCAGATTGCGCAAAAACAGCAGCAGCGCATTCTCTTCCGAGGCATAGTGGAGAAAGATCGTGATCATGCGCAGGATGCCGATGGTGAACAGGCCGACAATGGTGCCATTGATGATCAGACCTGTACTGGTGAGCTGGTCGCGGAAATAGACATCATTGATGAACTCGAATTTCCAAACCATCAGTGCCGCGATCACTGCGAACAGTAGAATCATCCTGATCAGGATGTTACGGCTGAAGTTTCGGCGTAGCTGTATGCTTCCCAAAGCGATACTCCCGGCGTGATACTGAATAGATCCTACAGTGTAACTCAGTAGCCGTGTTTCATGGAATAAATCCTGATACATTGCTATGCAAATTTATGAAATTGCAGTCAGGAACAGTGGTAATGCCTGGTCCGTTTGAAACAGGGTAGCTTGAATGTTGCAACACACAACGCCAACGGAAGCCCGAGAGGCACTGTTGAGAATCTATCAGAAGGGATTGAGCCGGGTGGAAGGACGGGGGGCCGTTGCCGACTGGCTGCAGCAGTATCCACTCACAACACCGGTGAGAATGGTTGCCATCGGTAAGGCTGCCCAGTCGATGGCGATGGGAGCCCGGGAACAGTTGGGCGATGCCATTCAGCAGGGATTGGTGGTCTCGAAATATGGTCACATCGATCATCGCTATTGCCGGCAACAGGGCTGGCGCACACTGGAATCGGCCCATCCGGTACCGGACGCAGCCAGTTTTGAAGCCGGGGATGCCTTGCTGGAGTTGCTCAATGAGCCTACATCAACCCCGCTGCTGGTATTGATCTCTGGAGGCGCATCCAGTCTGGTCGAGGTACCGATCGAGGGGGTGGATCTGGCGTTTCTGGTAAGGACCAATGAGTGGCTGCTGGGTAGTGGTCTGGATATCGTCTCCATGAACTGGGTACGCAAGGGCCTCTCCCGAATCAAAGGGGGTGGGCTGTTGAACTGGCTGCATGGCAGGAAGACCACCCTGTTGGCGATCTCAGATGTGCCCGGTGATATCCCCGCTGCGATCGGTTCCGGTCTGCTCACCCCGGAACCCCAACTTCAACAACGACTTGAGACGCTGACGTTGCCACACTGGCTGAGTGAAAAGCTGATGGCCGGGGCTCAACAGCGGGTTGTCAGGGTTCCCCAGGATGAGGTTCCACCGCTGCAGATCGTGGCCAATCTCGATGCGGCCAAATCTGCTGCGGCCGAGGAGGCTGAAGCCATGGGTTTTGCCGTCAGTCTGCGTGCTGAGTTTCTTGATGGGGAGGCGGAAGATACCGGGCGTAAATTGGCAGATCAGGTGATCAAAGGCCCTCCGGGCATTACCATCTGGGGTGGCGAGACCCGGGTCAATCTGCCTTCGCAACCGGGAAGAGGTGGCCGTAACCAGCATCTGGCACTGGCCGCTGCGGAAGTGTTGGCAGGGGTGGATGGTTGTCTGCTGCTCTCGGCCGGTACAGATGGTACCGACGGACCAACAGATGATGCGGGTGCACTGGTGGATGGCGCTACCCTGAAGCGGGTCGATGGTTTGGGGTTCAATGCCGGACAATCCCTCACCGCGGCGGATGCGGGTACACTGCTGGAGGCGAGTGGCGACCTGATCACTACCGGTCCCACCGGCACCAATGTGATGGATCTGGTGGTTGGTTTGAAATATGAACTCTGAGAAATCCCTCTATCAGGCTGCCAGAGCCTGTCTGCTGTGTGATGCGGTGGATGAGAAAATGGCGATGAGCGGAGCGATCGCTGAAGCCTGGTCCAGGGGTGAACTCACTCTCACGGGTTGGTCCGATGCGGCGAAGATTACTCGGGCAGGGCATCCACAACGGCCGGTTCTGGTACATCCGAGTAAATTGCCCCGGCGCCGGATGGGCAGTGAAGCGGGGCGTCTGGCGTTGATTCATGCAATTGCCCACATCGAATTCAATGCGGTCAATCTGGCCTGGGATGCGGTGCAGCGGTTTGACGGTATGCCCGCTGATTTTTACACGGACTGGATCCAGGTGGCGGTGGAGGAGGTTGAACATTTCCAGCTGCTACAAGCACGCTTGAGCGCGGCCGGGGTGGCCTATGGGGATTATCCGGCACACAACGGTCTATGGGAGATGGCACAACGAACAGCCCATGATCCACTGGTGCGTATGGCATTGGTGCCGCGCATGCTGGAAGCCCGAGGGCTTGATGTGACACCGGGTATCATGGAGCGTTTCCGGGAGATCGACGATCATGAGACGGTGGCTGCACTGGAAGTGATCCTGCGTGAGGAGGTGGGGCATGTACAGTTTGGCAGTCGCTGGTTCAACTATCTCTGCGAACAGCGTGGTTTGTCACCCGAAGAGACCTATTTCGATCTGTTGGAGAGTTTTCTCAACGGTGAGATCCGTTGTCCCCTGCATCATCAGGCTCGGCGTGAGGCGGGATTCAGTCAGTCCGAGCTGGAACGTCTGGAGGCACTATGCAAAAGGGTATGAGAATGCCGCTATTAATTCTGGCCTGTCTGCTGCAAAGCAGTACGCTGCTGGCGCAGAGCCTGCAGGTCCAACGGCTGCAGTATGAGGTCTCGGAAGCGGGTCAGGCTCCCTATCTCAGCCGCATGCTGGTGACAAAGCAAATGGTGCGTATTGACCAGGGGAGTGACAGCGCCGATTTCATCCTGTTCGATCGCGCTCAACAGGTGATCTACAGTGTCGATAGTGAAGAGCGTACTGTTCTGGTGATCAAGCCCAAACCGGTCGACCAATCCGATACCCGGTTGCCCGAAATCAAGGTCCTGGCAAAGGATGCGGGTGAGGCGCCGTTGGTCGCGGGTCGTAAAGCGCAACACTGGGCGCTACTGGTCAATGGCCAGCCTTGTCAGGAGGCGATGGTGTTACCGGAGATGATGGCGATGAGTGTGGCAGCTCAGGGTGAATATCTGGGGTTGCTGGCCGAACAGCATAAAATCAGCCTTTCTGGGGTACCCATGGCCTATCGGGATGTCTGCGCCGATGCAATTCAGGTCTATGCCCCGGATGCACTCCTGGGGAAAGGATTGCCGTTACGCTTGTGGGATATCAATGGAAATCAGCAGGCTCTGACCGACTATAGCGAATCGGAAACGGTTGATGCGGATCTGTTTACCCTGCCGGAGGCGTTTACTCGGAGGCCCATGCCTCAATGAGTGGAATGCGGTTAATCAACTCCTTCTGTGGAGATTAATAGATCTCGGAGAGTGATGGTTTCGCGAGTGACACCATCCTCTGTCGCGCACAGGATCTCGGCATGATCTCCATGCCATTCACCCAGTACATGACGGGTGACTGTGTGATTGTCGAGGGTGAAATGATGGTCAGCCGGTCTGTGGGTATGGCCATGAATCAGCCTTTGCGCCTGATGCTGTTGCAGGGTGTACTCAACGGCTTGCTGATTTACATCCATGATATCGTCGGATTTTTGAGCATTCGCCTCGCCGCTTTTTGCCCGGTACTCCTGGGCAACGGCAATACGCTGATCGAGGGTCAGTGAGAGAAAATGGCTGGCGAAATCGGCCGAGCGGATCTGTTTGCGAAATGCCTGATACTCACGGTCATCGGTACATAACAGATCACCATGCATCAGCAGTGTGGGTGTACCATACAGATCGATCAAACAGGGGTCGGTGATCAGTTGCGCGCCGCTGGCTTTGCAGAAATCCTGTCCAATCAGAAAATCCCGATTGCCGTGCATTACCTTCAGCTCAGTGCCGCTCTCATTGAGCTGTCGCAGTGCCTGCCTGACCTCCACGGCAATCGATTGCTTGTCATCATCACCCAGCCAGGCATCGAACAGATCACCAAGAATATAGAGTGTGTGGGCTGTGGTTGCCCGGAATCTCAGAAAGTTCAGAAACAGCTGCAACCTGTCTGCCCCTTCGGCAGACAGGTGCAGGTCCGAAATAAAAAGCTGTTGGGTCACTCGGTGACTTCAGCCTTCTCGATGACGATGTCATCCACCGGTACATCCTGATGTCCGGACTGGGTGGTTGTATCCACCCCTTTGATCTGATTGATCAGATCCATACCGGCTATAACTTTACCGAATACACAATATCCCCAGCCATCCTGTCCCGGATAGTCGAGAAACTTGTTGTTTGCCACGTTGATAAAGAACTGCGCGGTAGCCGAATGAGGTTCCATGGTTCTGGCCATGGCAATGGTACCCACTTCATTCGACAGGCCGTTTTTAGCCTCGTTCTCAATTGGATCTCTGGTATCCTTCTGGATCATGCCCGGCAGAAAGCCGCCACCCTGAATCATGAAGTTATCGATTACCCGATGAAAGATGGTGCCGTCGAAGAAGCCATCCTCTACATATTGTTTGAAGTTCTCACAGGTTTTCGGGGCTTTCTCCTCATCGAGCTCGATCTGGATGGGGCCTAGATTGGTTGTCATTGTAATCATCAGTTTTCCTATCAGTTTTATTGTTAAGGCGTGTTCTCAGGCTCTGGATCAGAGGCACATCGATCTATTCGACAATGCTGACCTTGTCGATGGTGATTGTGCTGCGGGGTACATCACGCATACCGTTGCTGACCCCGGTAGGCTGTTCTGCAATGGCGTTAACCACATCCATACCCTGGGTGACCTCACCGAACACCGCATACCCCCAACCGTCACGACTGGGATAGTCCAGGAAGCTGTTGTCCTTATGGTTGATGAAAAACTGGGCGGTGGCAGAGTGGGGCGCCGATGTACGAGCCATGGCAATCGTGCCTTTTTTGTTTTTGAGCCCGTTTTTTGCCTCGTTTTCAACCGGTTCGCGGGTCGCTTTTTTGTTCATGTCGGCTGTAAAACCACCTCCCTGAATCATGAAGTCCTTGATGACGCGATGATAAATGGTCCCGTCATAGAAGCCATCCCGCACATATTGCAGAAAGTTCTCCACCGTTTTGGGTGCTTTCTCCTGGTCGAGCGAGAGTGTGATGTCGCCCACCGAGGTCTTCATCAGCACTTTCACCGGTTCGGCCAGAAGGTCTGCTGAGAACGCGAAAAGCAGGCTAAAAGAGAGTAACAGGGATTTATGGATTTTTTTCATATCATCCTCGTGGCATAGGTTCAGATTTCGACAGTCGTCTCAGGCTGGACTGTTCGTCAGCTTCCGTTTGATTGATCAGGGAGCATGATAGCGGTTAAAAACCATCATCTCAAAGTGGTCGGCGGGGGATTATAGGCCGCTTGGTAAATTCGACATCCACAGCGAAATGCCCAGTCCAATGCCTCGGGCCGGCCTGATTCGAGTCAATAGTTTCTAACTTATTGACAACAATAAAAAATCCGTAATCCATGAGTGACCATGGAGTACGGATTTCTCGGCTTGTCTGTTTCAGTATCTGATTGCTAACTCAGTTGTTTTTCGCACCCTGGGTGATCCAGTGTTCGATTTTAGTGATTTCGGCCTCAGACAGGGCCTCTTTGCCGTGTGGCATGCGGATGGATGGATCCACTTTGCCAGCCACCAAGCGATAGAAAGAGCTCGACAAAGGATCTCCGGCAACCACCACAGGACCGAATTTTGTGCCTTTCATGACTGCATCGTAGTCCTGAGTGATGAAGCCACTGGCTTCAGCGCCTGTGCCACCAGCCAAATGGCACTCTGTGCAGTATTTGTCGATGATCGGTTTGATTTCAGATTTATAACTGACCGGTGCCGGCCCGGCACTACAACCCGCCAGTAATGCGGTTGAAAGGGTTGTTAATAAAATCAGTGTGTTAGGCCTGAACATAGAGTGCTCCTGAATAATTATGCTTATTTATTGTCTGGGCGAAGTGCTGCACACTCCGCCTGACTATTTCAATTTAGCCAACCATAGCATTAGGTTATGTTGCCCTGATCCAATGGGCAAACCTGTCTCCAGGGAAAATGATATCCAATCGAACTACCCCTCCTTCCTATTTTAATGTCATGATCCACTCGATAACACCTTTAATATTCTCTTCGCTTGCTGGGCTGGGTGGCATCATGGCACCACCCCAAACCAATGGTTCACCCGGCTTGCTACCCGATTTTACCTTACTGGTCAGGCGATCGACTTCGGCTGCATCGCCGGCATATTTGGCTGCAATGTCCTTGAATGCCGGGCCAACCAGTTTGACATCGGTTTTATGGCAGCCAAGACATCCAGACTGCATGGCCAAGGCTTCATTGGCCTGAGCGGATGGTGCTGATATTAAGGCGGCTAGCATGAGAGCGGAAGCGAATTTTCCCATTGGATAACTCCGAATCTATTAAATAGTCAGGCTGATTCCTTCTGGAATATGCCCAAGAGGCTGGCCAACACCTTGGTCAACCAGAACTCCTGTCTTGTTAAGTACAATCTATTTGTCGGGAGAAATTAGAGATTCTTTAGCCTTTCTCGTGCTTTATGAGGTCAATAATTGGCAACTGGATTGGTCTGTTCTTATTTATAACTGGGCATCTTTCAGTTGCCATCTGAATGGCTTAAATATAAATATCACCGATAAATATTCAAGAGATGCAGCTGATTGCCGAAATAGTCAATAGCTGTATCAATCATTCCAAGAATACCGAGTTGAGCGATGGGTAAATATATCTCTGTCCAATGGAAGATTGTCGCGCCGATGGCGCTGATTTTCATCCTTATCATGTCAGTCGTAACAATTTATTCAGCACAGCAGCAAAAGGACAGGCTCTTAAGGTTATCGGAACACCAGATATTTGATGTGCTGCATGGATATCTCGATAGCATGAACGCCATGATGTTCACAGGAACCATGGGTAATCGGGAGATGCTTCGGGAAAAGATATCAAAGCGGGATGGCGTATTAGAAGTACGCATGCTGCGTGCGGAGGCAATCAATAAGACCTTCGGTGCCGGCTTTGATCATGAAAAACCGATGGATGATCTCGATCGTCGGGCATTGGCCGGTGAACAGATCATCGAGGTCAAAGAGGTCAAGGGTGAGCGGATTCTGACCATCATTGAACCTTTCCCCGCAGTTGCCGACCGCAATGGCACCAACTGTCTGACCTGTCATCAGGTCCCTGAAGGTACTGTGTTGGGCGCCGGACGGCTGACCTTCTCCATGGGTTCAAGGGACAGAGCGATCGATCATGAGCTGTTGATCAGTGCCGGAATCAACTTTCTGGTGCTTTTGGCAGGGCTGTTTGTGATCGCCATGATCGTCAGAAAGGTAGTGATCAAGCCGCTGTACGGCCTGAAGAAGACAATGGATCAGGTCGGGGCAAATTCCGATCTGCGCCCAAGAGTGCCGGCGGGTGCCAACGATGAGTTCCGCGAGGTTGGTCAGGCGGTAAACAGTATGCTGGATCAGTTTCAGCCTACAATCAATGACCTGGCTAACACAATGGATGGCCTGGCAAGCTCCGCCGAGCGTCTTGCTCAGGTAACCAAGGTAACCCGGGACGGCGTGGATGAGCAGGAGAAGGAGACCGGCCAGTTGACGGTGGCGATTGGTGAATTGACGGTGGCAGCAGAACGCGTGGCGGAAAACGCCGCTGGTGCGGAACAGGCCGCAGTCGAGGCAAAGACCAATGCCAATGCCGGCGGTGAAGTGGTCAGTCAGGTCTCCAATTCGATCGTCAGTCTGGCGAAACGGATTGATGATGCCTCCGATGTGGTCAAGCGTCTGGCTGAAGGAACCCAGAATATCGGTCAAGTCTCAGAATCGATCACCGCGATTGCGGAGCAGACCAATCTGCTGGCCCTGAATGCAGCGATTGAAGCCGCTCGGGCCGGTGAACAGGGACGCGGTTTCGCGGTCGTTGCTGACGAGGTACGGAATCTTGCTCAGCGGACCCAGGAAGCGACTCATGAGATCCAGGAAATTATTGAACAATTGATCTCTTCCTCAGAGCAGGCAGTGAAGGTCATGGGCACCAGTAAGCAGGAGGCTGATCAGAGTGTTGCTGACTCGAGTCGTGCCGGTGAAGCGCTGCAACAGATCTCTGGTGCGGTGGAGATGATCAGTGAGATGAACGCTCAGATCTCGACTGCGGCTCAGGAGCAGACCAGCGTGGCCAGTGAGATCAACAAGAACATCATTGCGATCAACGAGGTCTCCCATCAGACAGCGGAAGGAACCTGCAGGACCCTCAAAGAGAGTGAGGAAGTGGCGCAGATCTCCCAGAAACTGGACAAGATGGTCAATCAGTTCAAAGTCTGAACACCACATTTCACCCGGCTGTACCACTTGAATCCGGGCGAATCAGGAAAGATTGGTGGCTAAGCAGCCCGGCCGTACACCTTCGTGGCGGTCGGGTTTCTGATTTCTGAGCTGGGATTATCAGACCCGAGTTGCCAGAATAATTAAAAAACAGGGTTTCAGAACCGTCGTCCAATCAATTGGCTATGAAGCCAACCACCTTTTGGTTAAGATGCCCAGGTTTAATCTCAGTAGGATAGGCTTGGAGCAATGCTGACAATCTATAACGACCTCACCAACCGGAAAGAGACCTTTCAGCCGCTGCAGGCGGGAAAAGTCAGCATGTACGTCTGTGGCATGACAGTATACGACCTCTGTCATCTGGGGCATGCCCGTGTGATGGTGGTGTTCGATGTGGTCTACCGTTATCTGCAGGCCAATGGCTATGACGTCAGTTATATCCGCAATATCACCGATGTGGATGACAAGATCATCAACCGGGCCAATGAAAGAGGCATCCCCTTTACCGAGCTGACCGAAGAGTTCATTCAGGCGATGCACCAGGATGCGGATGCGTTAGGGGTATTGAGACCCACCGATGAACCTAAGGCAACCCAACATATGGATCAGATCCTGGCGATGATCAGCCGGCTGATCGAAAAGGGGCATGCCTACGCAGCGGACAATGGGGATGTTTACTACGATGTACGCAGCTTTCCCAGCTACGGAAAGCTCTCCGGAAAATCGATCGAGGATCTGCAGGCCGGGGCCCGGGTGGAACCCGGGGACGCCAAGCGGGATCCGCTGGATTTCGCCCTCTGGAAATCGGCTAAGCCCGAGGAACCCGCCTGGGATTCCCCCTGGGGCAGAGGGCGACCCGGCTGGCATATCGAATGTTCCGCCATGTCCACCAATGCCCTGGGCAACAGCTTCGATATCCATGGGGGGGGTGCGGATCTGACCTTTCCCCATCATGAGAATGAGATTGCCCAGTCCGAAGGGGCAACCGGGCATCCCTTCGTCAAATACTGGATGCACAACGGTTTCGTACGCATCAATGACGAAAAGATGTCGAAATCCCTGGGTAACTTCTTTACCGTCAGAGAGATTCTTGATCGCTACCAGGCGGAAGAGGTGCGCTATTTCATACTCACCAGCCACTACCGGTCACCGCTCAACTACGATACCGAGCACCTGGACAATGCTCGCGGGGCGCTGACCCGTTTCTATACGGCATTGAGAGGCCTGCCTGAGGGACAGTCTGCAGACGGGGAAAGTTATAAAACCCGCTTCCATGAGGCCATGGACGATGATTTCAACACCCCGGAAGCACTGGCCGTACTGTTCGATCTGGTGCGGGAGATCAATCGCATTAAGGAGACGAATGTTGAGGAGGCGGCCTCTCTTGGTACGCTGCTCAGAGAGTTGGGCGGCATGCTGGGTCTGTTACAAAGCGATCCGGAGAGCTATCTGAAGGGTGGGGCATCCACTGATGACGGTCTTTCCGACGATAAGATCGATGCCATGATCCAGGCCCGTATCGATGCCAGAGCTGCCAAGGAGTGGGGGGAAGCGGATCGGATTCGGGACGAGTTGCAGGATGCTGGGATAATCCTCGAGGATGGAGCTGAAGGGACAACCTGGCGCCGGGGGTGAGGATAGTTGGTGCGGCAAGCCGCAGGCTTTTTAAGAATTGTAGCCCGCAAATGAACGCATATAGTGGGTAGGGTGGGGCCATGCCCCACTAAAAAAACCACTCAAAATTAATCAAACTCAGCCAAGGAACGGCAACATGTCAAACTATCGTAGAGCCTCTCTTTCAGGCGGCACCTACTTCTTCACAGTTGTTACCTACAATCGTAAACCACTTTTTAATAGTGAACTGGCGCGGCGTGTACTTCATCGAGCGATCTTAGATGTTCGTGAGAGAAACTATTTCAGAATTGAAGCACTTTGTCTGTTGCCAGACCACCTCCCTACAATTTGGAGGCTACCTGAAAATGATAGTGCGTATCACCGACGCTGGAATCATATAAAAGGAATCTTCACAAAACAGTTCAGAGGTTTTTCACTGTATGATGAAAATACCTCAGGCTCCCTTTTAAAAAGGGGAAAGGACTATTTGGCAAAGACGCTACTGGGAGCATCTGATCTGGGATGAGCATGATTACAGCAATCATGTGGATTATATCCACTACAATCCTGTCAAACATGGGTTGGTTGAGCAAGTGGTTGATTGGCCCTGGTCGAGCTTCCACAAATTTGTCAGAGCTGGAATCTATCCTGCGGATTGGAGTGGTTCATCTCCTGCAAAAACCAATCTTGTTACAGGGGGAGAGTAATCGGTGGGGCATGGCCCCACCCTACGGTGACTTCACGGCTCAAATGTGCTGGTAGGTTGGGGCCATGCCCCACCATAGGTTCAGATAGCCACTCCGACTATACAGAGCTGTGCAGTTCGGTGGCCTGCAGGGTATTCTCGAGCAACGTGGCAATGGTCATCGGGCCGACACCGCCAGGTACCGGGGTGATCCATGAGGCGCGCTCCTTGGCGGCTTCGAAGGCCACATCACCGACCAGTTTACCCTCATCGGTTCGATTGATGCCCACGTCGATCACAATCGCCCCCTCTTTTACCCAATCACCGGGTACGAACTCCGGGCGACCCACCGCAGCCACCAGAATATCCGCATTGCGCGCTTTCTCAGCCAGATCCTTGGTGCGGCTGTGACAGACTGTGATGGTGCAGCGCGCGGCCAACAGTTCGAGTGCCATCGGACGCCCGACGATATTCGACTGACCGATGATGACCGCATCGAGTCCTTCCAGTTTCTGGCCGGTGTGCTCCAGCATGGTCATGATGCCACGCGGGGTGCAGGGGCGCAGGATCGGCATCCGCAGGGTTAGGCGCCCAACATTATAGGGGTGGAAGCCATCCACATCCTTGGTCGGCAGGATGCGTTCGATGACCGACTCCTCGTCGATCTGCTGCGGCAGCGGAAGCTGCACCAGAATGCCGTCGATGGTTTCGTCCTGATTAAGACGGTCAATCACTTCCAATAGATCGTCCTGGGACGTATCTCCTGGTAAATCAAAGGATTGGGAATGAAATCCGACCTCTTCGCAGGATTTTCGCTTATTCCGTACATAGACTTGCGAAGCCGGATTCTCACCCACCAGCACCACGGCCAGGCCGGGGCGACGCTGACCGGCAGCGACACGGCGCTCAACGCCAGCCTTGATTTTTGCCCTTAATTCAGCAGCAATCGCCTTGCCATCCAAAATCTCTGCACTCATGGAAATTCCATCGGTCTAAAAAAGAGCAGCATGATACCGAAAGCTGGACAAACTGTCAGCGCATCATGGCAAACAGATGAGATGCAAAACGGTGAAATGCAGCCCGTTTGGCATTGACCTGTGCGGTTAACGACAGTATGATTCCCTCCCTTCGCCTTTCCTGGTTGAACAAATAGTCACCTGAGGCGATATATCGGGGTATAGCGCAGTCTGGTAGCGCGCCTGCTTTGGGAGCAGGATGTCGGGAGTTCGAATCTCTCTACCCCGACCAATTTTTCTGCGCCCGTAGCTCATCTGGATAGAGCATCGGCCTTTAAGTGCGCACATCAATGTGCCAAATAGGAGCCTTTATGGGGAAAAAAGAACCCATAAAGTGGATCGCACTGTATCGGGGAAACCTTAACAGGTAGTGCTGATGGCAATCCCGAGGAAACCCGATAGGGGATCCGTAGAGACTATACGTGCGACGCCTGAGACGGTGAAGAGATAGTCCAGACCACAAACCCCGATTGGGGGCGTCGAAAGGCGTAGTTGGTAAGCTAAGCCGAGGGTAGCAGGTTCGAATCCTGCCGGGCGTGCCAAGTCTGCAGGAGTGGCTGACACGATGCAGCCAGGCAAACAGTTAATGGTGGACGTAGCTCAGTTGGTAGAGCTCCGGATTGTGATTCCGGCGGTCGTGGGTTCGAGACCCATCGTCCACCCCATTCATTTTTCCTCTAACTATTTAATAATAAAAACAACAAGTTAGAGGGATTCTGTGCTACCGACAAAGACCCCAGGTAGTACATTCCGGTAGCACAAAAAGTAGTACAGTTCTCGCTGGCCGCTGCCGTGCCCCTTCAGATGCCTTAAGGAAACCGAGAGAGGGACTTTTGTCATGACCATTGACGTGATCACCGCCCCCATTGCTGGTGCCATTGTGGCTCTTCCTGACATTCTTAAAGATTACCAGACACTTATAGGGGCAATATTAGGTTTTCCGGGCATCATGTATACGCTGCACAAAAATAACAAAAACCAGTTGCAGCTACAGGCAGATCAAAAAGAGCATGACTTGCAGATGCAGGCTGAACACATTAGGCATGAGACCAACACCCTCAGGGTGGCTATAAAATCAGAACTAACCTCCAATATAAAAATATACAACTGCCGGGTTGAGGGGCTCAGTCAGCCCACAGGGAATATTGTGGTTATTCCAACTAAAACCTTTGACGCTACATATTTGAGCCTTCGGGATAGACTAGGATCACTTACGGAAGAAGAAGTCGACAATGTTCTCAGAGCTTATCAATTGATAGATGAGTTCTCATACCGCCTTAGAAACGCAATCAGGATTGAAGAGTGCGGAGTAATTCATGATGAGTATTTATTGTTTGAAGTAGACAAAGCGGATTACATCATAGACCTTCATCGTGTGTTCATTGCGAAGTTTGATAAGGCAGTCAAGTCGCTTAATAAAAACCTAGGTGTAGAGGGTCAAGCTATCAGAACAGATGAGCCTCAGCCTGAGACCAATCGCCAACAGCCATTACTAGGCGATCTGTCAGATCAGCCCGCAGAGCATAGTAGTCCCTAGTCTCTGCGAGATATCTTCCAGAACCTCAAAGTGCCTGTAGAGTGTCTTTGTTGGCTTGGTCTGTTCCAATTCCGGATTATGTCCTATCATTGGCTGAGAGAGAAAATCCACAGGGAATCAATGGCATGAAAGTGACAGTCGGAACCTTCAATCTAAACAACCTCTTCTCCCGCTTTAACTTCTCCGCATCCATTTCAACACTAGCAAAGAAAGATGCCGCAGTGTCTGTGCGCTATCAGTTCACTGATAATGATAACTATAGGGTCAGGACCTTCAAGGGGAGGCTGGTCAAAGCCAAAAAAGACAAGGATACCAAAGCCATAGCGGACCGGATTATGTCAATGGATGTGGACGTGCTGGCTGTGCAGGAAGTTGAGAATATAGACATCCTGAAGGAATTCAACAGGAAACACCTAGGCAACCTCTACCCCTATCGGGTCCTAATAGAAGGCAACGATCCCCGGCTGATTGACGTAGGGGTCCTGTCCAAACTGCCTATCGGGGCTGTCACCTCCTTTCAAACGGCTGTACACCCAGAAGCCTCAGGTACAAGAGTATTCGGGCGAGACCTTCTAGAGGTGGAGATTCAGAGCCAAGACAGGTCAAAGACCCTATTCACTCTTTATAACACCCATCTAAAGAGTCACTTCGGAGACGACGAGGATAACGGGAAGGTCAAGAACGATACCCGTAGACGCCAGCAGGCCGAATCCATACAAAAGATAGTCGCTGATCGTATGCGGACCAACAGCCGTTACATGATCGTAGGGGACATGAATGACGGACCAGATGATGCCCCGCTGTCTGCATTGAAGACAATCGAGGGGAATGACCTTGTGAATGCCTTGGAGAATCCTATAGAGACCCGCCCGGCTAAGGAGGAGAAGACTGGTCCGGGTCCTCAGAAAACTGCATGGACCCATAGATTCAAGAAGAGCGGCCAACCTCCAGAGCATAGATTATTTGATCAGATATGGTTGAGTCCGAAGCTGGCCGAAGGTGTCGGGCAGTCGTTTATAGATCGACGGACTAAGCATGGGGGCAACGGGAGTGATCATGATCCTGCATGGGTTACCCTGGATACTTAGGCTAAATAATTACGTGTAATTCCATGGCAACAGATATTGAACTTTTTAATGCACATCAAGAGGATTTAAGGCGGCGCGCAACCTCGCTAGCTAACTCGATTTTTGTGATTTCAGGTGGAACGCTGACTTTATCGATAACGATATTTACTAGCGGGTCTGCGCCAAAGCTCTCACAAGACCTAGCTCCAGTATTGAAGTTTTCCTGGGTCGGTCTTTTTTTAGCTATTGTGATTGCGGTCATAGCTTTAACGACAATTATAGCTAGAGATTATGCGTTTGGTGAAAGGTGGCGTAGAGCAATAAAAAGTAGATCTAACAAAGACATTGGGAGCCCTGTTATTATCGAGATAATATTATGGGCTATGGCATTAGCTAGCTTAATGTGCTTTCTATCTGGAATGCTTGGTCAAGCTTACGTGGCTTATAATCTAATCTGATTATCTATTATTAGTTAGTTTTCAAATTTAACTATAAATAATAAAAAACGGGAAGTGATGATGAATATTGAAAAGTTGTATTCAATAACAAAAATAATTGTAGATGACGTAGAAAACGGGCTGATTAAGAAATATTTCAAAGATATGTTGTCTCACCTTCAAAATTCTATTAATACACCTGCCCAACCCCAATCTCAGAGTGAACTTGGAAAGATGAGAGCAAAGATAAATGAGTCTCTTTCTAATTCCGCTGTAAATTCATTCAATATTATAGATATAGAGGCTACTAAGGAGCTGGGTGTAGATGGTTTCATAGGAAACGTGTTGAGAGATAAGATTGAACAGGTATTTGTTGGTAATGATATAACGCCCTCTGTTGCGTTGGAAAATTTGACTGAACTGCACAATGCATTTTTAGATAAGATAGAGAAACTAACCTTTATTCTACAAGGTATTAGTGGTTTGAATATAATTGATGTTGAGGCTGCCAATGAATTTAAACTTATTGTAAGAATTCCTAGGGAATTAATGGATAATAATCTCTCTGGGTTTTCGGATCACTTAGAAGCCTTGAATGAGAATTTGTTAATATTTTCCGAGGTTTCAACCGGTAGACGAGAGTCGCTAAAGATAGGTTCTCTATCGACCACCGACCCGACACTTGTGCTGCCTATGGCCATAGAAATGGGTAAACTGCTGTTAGAAATTCTCGCAAGTGTGGCGGGTATCTATGGAGGGGTGATTCTATTGAAACAGCAAAAGCAGCATCTTATCGATAGTGGAGCGCCAGAAGATACGCTGGATAAATTGACAGAGTGGATTAATAAACAAGTAACTGTGAGGATCAATGAAGAAATTCCGGCTATAGTGGAGAAACACTATAAAATTAATGATGAAGGCCGCAAAAATGAGCTTATAACTGAGGCGCGTAGAAAAACACTAAGGCTCGCTGAAAATATAGATCAAGGATATACGTATGATGTTAAAATACCAGCCTTGCCTGAGGAGGATTTAAGTGACGAAGAGCTAGAGAAAATGAACGCGGACATCGAAGAGGCTATACAAACCCTCACGTCAAATAACAAAAAACTTCAAGATACTAAACAGCTGGGTAGTGGTATATTGCTATTGCCAAAGGACGACGAGGAACTTTAAAAGTATACCGTTTATCCTTATTATTTCTTGATTCCATTCTTGATCACTTGAGTGATTTGGGGCTGATTTTTTCTTAAATATTTATTTCAGAACATCATTCCATAATGGGTAAGCTAATAAATAACTGGGTGCCTGTTGTCCCCACGCAATGCCCCTCCTCATGACTTTCTAAGCCCTCCTGGTTACACTGATAAAATCGTATTCTGAGACTTTGTGAGGCCGAAAATATGATTAATCAGAGGGGCGGCTTTCAGATATCTGATGTCCTTCTGGTTATGTTGGTGTTCTTTATGGGTAAATAAATATTCTCTTGTTAACCATTCTTTAGCTGTCCTGTGGTGAGTTTTTTTCATTACAGTGTTTTATTGTCTTCAACTAATTCATACTTTCCATTAGTAATTGAGATGTCTGGTGCTTGTGTGAGTATTTCTTGTAGCTTCACCTTGTCGGTGGTCTTTTGGCTGCGTTCAATCCTTTTTGTAAGTACTTTTCGTGCGGCATGTATTGCAAAAGTTGAATCTTCGTTACCTGATATAGCATCTGATTTCCATACTTCAAATGCCTCTGTATACTTTTCTGAATTGAACTTATGTAAGCCGTTGATTAATGCGGAACTTGCCAAAAGGCCTTTAGCTAATTCAGTTTTGTTTGGATTTTCGTCTAAAAGCATTGCTATTAGCGATTTTTTTACACCTTTTACGTCGTCGGTTAAAGTAGATAATTTTTGACTATTCATCCATGAAGTTGTAGCTGAATAGAGGACAGCAGTTAAAACTACTCCGATGATAAAAAAACTCTTTTATTTTGTCGATAATACCTTTGTCCATTTGAGAAATACTCTGTTATTTTATGTATAATTGTAAAAACTATCTTGTATTTCTAAGTAAGAAATCGGCACTCATAGTTACCTATGAGTGCCATTAACATTTTTTGTACTCAGATAGAAAAAGAAATATTTAACATCAATCCTGTCTCGTTTTCTTTGATAAAAGGGACAGACTCTACTCCTTCAGGCAAAGCCATTCCTTCTTGAGCGTCTTTTGGTAGGCGTTTAACTTTTGTGGTATACAAACCTAAACCGATATTCAATGAGCGTGTATCTTCCTTGTCAGACCACTTGGTTCTTTTCATTGAGAGCATGCCGCCTACACCAAAAGTATCTAAAGAGTTACCTTCAGGACCAAACCCAACCCCTAAGAAAATGCCGGGTTTTACGTAATTCCAATTAGAAATGGTGCCATCAAAAATATACTGTGCTTGTAGCCATGGAGTGACTCTGTTGTCTATTTTGTCGGTGACTCTTACAACTCCATTTCTTACTTCGGCACTTTCAATATGTGGGTCTTTAAAATGTAATACTGATAAACCAAAACTGAAATACTCACCTAATTTTTCTGGGTCAACTTCAGCATGTACGTTTGTAGCAAAGAGTAAGGGGGCCAGGGTAAATATGACTAAATCTTTTCTAATCATGTTGTAATCTCCTATATACAACTTTCCAAAAACAGTTTAATCGGTTGAACGATCTAAGGTGTCCTAGTGATAGCTAAGAATTAGAGTGTTTACGTGATATCTTAGTCAAGTACTCTACAGTAAACTTAAAAATTATGGGCAGTGCACTATGCCCAAGACAGAATCAAAATAGCGTTAAAATATTTCCTTGCTAACACTTTATCAAAAATATAGCTTAAAATATACAGTGTTATCAGGCTTTCCAAAAATATAGGTTAGACCTAACTATGGAACTATTAATAAACGGTCATCAGCAGGTGCTCTGCAAGACCTTCCCACAGAGCATAGTAGGCTCCAGTAGACATCCCCTTGGGATCAAAAGGAAGCGACTGATATAGAAAGGGCATAAGGTCTACGATCAGCATTGTTACAGCTTCATTAAACCCGTCTCCCTGCCAGTCTGGAATCTTGAGTCTAGTTATCTGAGTAAGCGTGTCAGTGATGTAGGTGAACTCTCTGCTGTTCTCCAGCATTTGAAGCAGAAGGTGTACAGCATCTTCATAGGTTACGTGTTTTGGTTTCAATATTCTGTTCTTTCGGTATCTAGGGTTCGTTGTGTGAGGGTGTCTGATAGGCCCCTCACGGGCGCAATAGGACGCCATAAGGCTTGTCTAGAGATCGTGACCGTGAGGGACTTAGGTAGGTCCTTAAGCAGCCTGGTTGATCTCTGCAAGGCCTGCCGGTGATTCAGTATTCAGCCAGTCAATCAGCAGGTTTCTCATGCGTTTGGCAGGGATGTAGACAGTGATGTGCTTCCCTTGCCTGACACGAGACCGCCAGAGCCACTGCACGAGTTCGTTAAGGGCGTATTGCTCCTGGTTAAATGACACTCCACACTCAGAGAACAGCTTGGTGAGGGCTGGGTTTGGGAAAGCGTTATACGCATAGGCCAGATATTTCTTATGTCGGTAGAGATTCGTAGCTTTCATGTTCACAGCAACATGTGTGTCACGGTTAACACGCTCCTCTGTAGTCATCTTTCTTAGTTGATTCTTGGAGACTCTCCCGCCGATATACCCAAACGGTGAATACTGAAGTTTCGGTTTGAACTCCTGGGGGCACGTCCACATGTTCAGGTGTGGGTCTGTTGCGTCGTTACGAGTAAAGAACTTTCTCATGCAGTTTCTCAGTTTCTTCATGCGCTCTGGCTTCGCCTTGCTTAGGTCACTGACAGATAGCGCATTGCGACGGCTGCCGATAGAGTTCAAGGAGATGTCCTGCACGATATCTAACAGGTGCCTGAAGGACTGCCCATACTCAGGTTTGTAGTCAATAAACATTCCATCCTCTACAGACCTCATCTCATAGTTGAGCTTGTTTAGCTTCAACCACGCAGCCATAACGGACCCCTGGAAGTTGTATGTCAGGATAAACACTTCATCAAAGGTAAGGAGACGCTGTGGACCAGTCAGCCACACACAGACAGCGTCCTGGACTCGTACCATGTTCCCTCTGGATACCTGCTGGATAAAGGGCTCATGTTTACCGGTATAGTCGTTATTTAAGAGGACAACGCGCTTTAGACCGCTGATTTCGTCCACCTCTTCACTGACAACACCGCCAGCTACAAGGGTGTGATAGTCGTGAGAAGTGATTCGGAAAGGTTCTACCACGTCTAGGACTTCGTCCAGGATCAATATGTAGTCCTTGCCCCGCAGTTCTCTTATGGATGTATCATCCCACCGTTTCAGCAGGGCGTGCGTGGTGATAACAGACTTACCTTGAGAAACCGCCTCATTGAAGACTGACAGTAAGGTTTCCTTTCCTGCCTGGTCTTCTGTGTGGGGAACCACTGCGGTCCTGTCGAGTGCGTCGGCATATCTCAGGCACTCTGAGCGGGTCGGGAGGACCACTACAAAGTTCTTGTCGGGATTGTCATTGATATAAGAGATTGCTGCCGTTGACTTGCCACGTCCCATCAGGGAATCAATAACGGTTATTTTCGGGGTACTACAGGGCATAGTTATTCCTTGCCAGAGTGTTCTGGCCGTGTCCTCACAGAGTGAGTATTAGGGTGATTTAGGGGTGATCATGGGGGCATTAACTCCCCAAATTCGAGCCGAAACCCTGTAACCACGCGGGTTTCCGGGCGCTGCTCTTAAGAAAGAGATATCTAGATAGAGAGACTTAAAGATTGACTGGAAGGGGACTGTAGATATGTGATCATTGATTATTCAAAATCAATGTAACTAGACTAATCTGGAAGGTAACCAGTAAGAGTCCAGTAGGCAGAGCTACAGGTAAACTACAAGAGGTCTACTGGTTACCTTACTGTTTAATCTGGTATCAGCTACGCTGAGTAATTGACATAAAAGATTAGAGATAAGAATCTACAGACAACCTTAAGATACCTATAGACCTATCTACCTTTGATTATGTCATTCAGTGGCGATAGCCATATCCAGGTAGAACTATAGTGCCATTGAGGTAGCCTTGATACTCAAGAGTTTTTGCTGGAGACTGCTGTTGATTGATCGATGAATGAATGAGGATTGAGATACAGCGGCGTCGATATCTACGTCTAGCTTGCCTGAGGCACTGGCGGCAGCTACCCCCCGCCTAAATCCCTCAACCAGTGCCCGGTCTAGCATATTCTCAAGGGCTTCGCGTTCTGCCTGCTCATCTGCTTCGATCTTATTTATTAGCAGGGCCATAAATTCATCATCTAGAAGATTGTCAAGCTCTTCTAAATTATTTGGTTCAGTAGGGTCTAAAGCCTCGAAATCATGATCGACTATATAAGCATCAACAAGTCCAACCATTGCTTCTCTGTTTGTTTGTCGTAAGGCCACGCCTAGAACATGATTGTCAGGTGCTTTTGCAAGTTCTGGGATGTTGGGGCTGATAACGGCTCGGATGAGGGCTGGGCGTGATAGAACCATATCTTCGTACTTGACTAAATAATTGCTCATGACTTTGTTTCTCCTATGAGTGTGTGCTGTCAGTTTTGTTTTCTGGGTAGGGTGGTTGTGAGTTCGTTGGTGTGTTGGTCTTTATAGGTGTCAGCCGAAAGGTAACCTTCCAGGCTGGCCCCACTGCTCAGGGTTGGGGGTTAGATCTTCAGCACTCTGTAAGGCGTCTTCACGATCCTGTGAGATGCCCTCAGGGTCTACTGGTATCTCTTCAGGTAACGAGTAATTACCCATGATCAATCCATAGATCAGATTACCTATTGAGTAATCAACATCTGCATAGGGATTAACACGCTCTGCGGTCTCTCTAAGGCTCTCCTGTAGTGCCGTTATGCGCTGATATGTGTCAGGGAATAGGGTGACCTCAAGACGGCGTTTTGTTGCCTCTCTGGTGCCTGTAGACTGCCTTCTGTGGCTGTACAGTGGGGGTCCTTCAGAAAGCTTGCAGTTACCTGTGATCAGGGTGTCTATGACATCATCAGTGGTTACTGGTTTGCCTTCACGAGATGTTAAGAACTCTGCTAGGAATTCAATCTCTTTCACTATCTCAGTGAGGATAATTAGTGTAATTCTCATGGTGTGTAAAGAGGCCCCGGCAGGGGTAGAAACAATCACGAATATCGTAAGTATTAGTGGAAGGGTCCCTGCCGGGACCTGGGAGACCTTGTTTAGTCGGTGTGTTTCGGTGTGTCTGCCCAGTCTGGCAGAGGGAGCACACCTTCTATGATGCGAGCAACAACCCAATCACGGGAAGGAGTTCGACCGGAGGACTTTAGGACCTGGGCTTGTAGCGCCTTAATGTACTCAATGACAGGCGCAGGCAGTCGCTCGATGTATGCACGTACCAACCGCTCAGGATCGACCGTTGTTTGGATAATTGTTGGACCGGCCTTATCTTCGGTCTTGTCTTCTGGGAGCTGGTTGTTAGTAAACAGCATTAGTTATCCTCTGCTTAAACAGCGTAACGGCTGGTATCAGCCCAAGGGGGGAGCGGATGGGTGCCGTTGAGGATATCTTCCAGGATTTCGTCAAGAGATGGTGTACGGCCAGTGTTCTGAAGGACCTGGGTCTGTAATTGACGAAAGTAGACTTTGTTTCGATATGGCAGGTTCCTGATGCCTGCTGATTCCAGCTTCATGTCGAGGTTCGTTGCCCCGACAGTATGCCCGTTTTCATCGGTTGTATATGTAGTTGCCATTGCTTTGTTTGTTCCTTAGTTCAGGTTGTTTAGAAGTTAGAGATAGCAGCCTTAGCTTCTACCTCATGGGTGAAGGCAGCGTTCGAACCGTACCGGGGGTCTTTCATATCACTCAGCATCTGGTCATATGATTCGTAAGCCTTGACGCTCCCTTGAGCGGGCCGGGATGTAGCCTTGTTGAGTGTCTCACTTCTCTGTGAGGAGTCGGTTGGAATTCGAGTGCCTAGGACGGTTTCTACAGTGGAGCCGTCGGGCATGACTAAAACCGAACTGCTGTGTATTGGCCCAGGCTGTGCAGGCCACACACTTTCTGAGCCATCTTTGCCAAGTGCTTTGTCTAAGTCTTGTTGTAGAGATTCAAGCTCTTCTGGAGTGATGGATCTACTGGTACTTCTTGCTGACATATTATGTTTATTCCTGTGTTGATGATTAGAGTGGGAATTACTTCCCACCCCACCTGTGAGTTTCTCTAGGTTTCTCGCGTTTAACGACGCGCCCTAGAATTGCGCTATTGACTAAAGCACTCAGTGATAGGCGCTCTCCGGTCTGTGCTTCGTGAGAGGCCCTGAGGGTCTTTAGTTTTTCTTCAGACTCCGGGAGGAACCGGACAGTCATTCGGTAGGTAGGCCCATCGGTGTTCTTTGGGAGACCGACGAGACCTGATTGGCGTTCTTTTGGGGTACTGCTGGTTGTTGAGTTATTGGTGTTCACATTAAATAAAGCTCCTGGTTAGGTTGGTGGTGTTCGGTGTGGTAGTGCTCTTGGCCAATAAACCGATCTCGACAGACATACACGCGAGGGTTTTATCCCTGTAAGTGCGGGTTTCAAACTTACGGCTAAAATCGGGTGATTTGAGGCCCTCCAGACCCCCCCCCCCAAAGATCATAGGGAGTCAGTGAGGGATCAGAGAGAGTTCAGGGAGGTATCAGCCAGTCTTCTGGTGGTTCTATACCCACCGATGCCCACGGGCAAATTCATGGATAATCTGCAAGGCTGAAAACGGCTTATCTTTCTATAAGGGGGGGATTCAAACTAATACAATAGAATCAATGACTTAGTAGGGGGTCGCTGCCAACCAAAAATCAATGACTTACGGCTGGCGGCGAGTACCTAAATAACGGGTTATGCGTGTCCTAACAACAGGTGATCTGCAAGACCCTGCCAGACCTCTTCCAGCTCTTCTACAGTCAGCCCTTCCCACTGATCTCTATACTCATCCTTTGCCAGGGTTTCCCCCAGGGTCTCAATCAGGATGGACTCTGGCGGTGTCCTCAAGTGATCCTGCAAGGCTTCTCTAAGGCCACGTACCAGCTCTGTGTCTACGCTTTCCCAGCTACTGGGGTCTAGGTGCCAGTCAGGGCCTATACGATCTACAGCAGACTGAAGGGCAGACTGTGTGAGGGTATCTGCGGTGTCTTTAAGGTCCTGGTAGTAATCCAGGCAGAGGAGGGCGGTACTATAGGCAGAGTCTACGGTGTTGATCTGGGTGTTACTCATCTGTGTTGCGTCCTGTTTTGTTCAAAGGTGCAGGAAAAGTAGTGCAATAAGTAGTACAAGTCAACATAAACAACTGATGCAGAAAGTAATAGTTACTCTATAGTAATCCAACCGATAACGTGACAATCACCCCACAGGTAGTACCAATGGATACACAATCCATTGACCTTAGGTTTTAAATCAATTACTTAGCGGAATTAGTGACAAGAAAAGGGACACAAAAGTAACTATCCACCTCCCAGGGTGGTATCGATCAGGGTTCTTTGAGGGATCGGAAAGGAATCAAGAAGAGGATAGGGAGGCCACCCCCTATGGGGGGGGGGGAAGCCGTCCCGTACTTATCAATTTATACCTTCACGAAAATTTCCGGTAAAACTTTCAGGCCCCTAGATGGAGCCAGGAATTCTCTACTGAAACAGCTTGCGTGTTTAAGGACCCCTACCGTTTTTGTTCTTTCTTTCTAGTCCTGGTCTCAAGGTAAACTCAATGATGGCAAACACCCCCGCCAGCAATACAGCAGCCATAGGTTGCCCCAGCTGAAGCAGTATTCCAGGACAAACTATAAATATTGTTAGCCAGATGTATCTCATTAGAGCTTGTCAGTACCTTTCAGATCATAGGTTATCTTCTCGACAGCCTCCCGCATTGCCTCAATCGTCTGACCTTTACTGTAGGTATTGAATGCCAGAGCATGTGACTTGTGGCCGACAATACGTTCAATCAGTATCCCGCTAACGTCTGCCTGTTCCATCTTTGTTATGAAGGTATGACGTAGGCCGTGGAAAACGTAATCTTTTCCGAACCCAAGAGACTTCTTCACTCTGCCGAATACCTTGCCGATGTTCCAGCTGGGGCGCATATCGGGTCCTCCGGGCACAAGGCCCTTGATCAGTGGGCCTGTATCCCTGGAATCAATCAATGATCCGATAAGTGGTTTAATGGCGCTGTGGATCGGTACTTCTCTCACGGCAGATGCAGTCTTACCTTCGCGGACCTTGAAGGCACCATCAGTACAATCCTCTACCTGTAATGAACAAATCTCATCGCGCCTCATGCCTGTGTGAATGGCTATCAGGGTTATTGAGTGGCATCTGCTGGCATTCTCACGGGATACCTGCTGCTTTTCTTCTTTAGATATCCTTGAGAACTCAGCGAGGACCGTCTGAAGCTGTGTGTCTGACCAAGCCTTACGGTCGGTATCTTCCGGCTTAACCTCTGCTCTACGTCCTCTGATTGCTTCTAGTTTGATGTTACCGAAGGGGTTTCGATTGACAATACGCTTGGACTGTACCCAGTCAAAGAATAGGTTGAGAGTATTCAATCTTCTTTGCTTGGTCTTATGTACCACTCCACTATTGATGATATGCCTATCAACGAAACTCCATGCCTCATCCTCACTCAGGCAGCTATGTATAGGCACATCCCGGCCTAACTCATCTGCCCAGATGTCAACCATCTTCATCCGGTCCCGTACGGCACCATTAGTTAATCCATCAGCACACCAAGTTTCATACTCAGCTAATAATGATCTAAGGGAAGGGGAGTCCTTCTTTGCCTTAGCGATCATAAGGGCCTGCTTGATGTTCTCTGCTTCTGTCTGCTCATGCTTGTTGACGTATCTCTCAAGGGCATCCAGCAGACCAGCCTCAGCATTACCTTCTGGTGTATCCTCAGCGCTTCCTTTCAGCTTGTGGAGCTGTTTAGCCATGCGGATCACTAAAGGAACGTCCCGCCCTTCGTCTTGAGCTTCTTCTACTTCCCTGTGGAACTCAGTGTGCATCATGTCTCTGAGCCTGCGGGCTTCGTTGATGTCACGGGTTTTGAGAGATTTCGTGAAGAATGTCCCGTAGACCTCCTGCATAAATACAGGGTATTTGCGCTTGTAATAGAATGTATGGCCCCTCTTGACCATATATTTCATATCTGACATGATCACCGCCCCTGAAGTAGTACTGCTAGGTAGTACAGGGTAGACGAGTAAGTTGCTGAATTCAATAGGAATCATGGACTTGCGAAAAGCGGCCTGAGCAACCCATCGTCCACCCCATCTACAGAACGGGCCATTAGCTCAGCTGGTAGAGCAGTGGACTCTTAATCCATTGGTCGAAGGTTCGAATCCTTCATGGCCCACCAGATTTCAAAAGGGTTAGCGTTGTAGTAGGCGCTAACCCTTTTTTCGTTTGCTTGAGTTTTGCGTGATCCCCTACCACTCTTTACCGACGACTAAAAGTATGCTTCAAATCGTGGACACGAACCTGGGGTAATCCAACACGAACCCTGGCCCGTTTCCATGCACTCGTGAGCATATGTCCGACCGGTTTGTTCTTGTAGTGAAACACATGGGTGGGGTGTTTCCCAATGATCGACAAGGAATTTACCAATTGCAACTGGTCTACACTTGCTAACACGGGTTGAACGGAGGTAACGCGGAGGACAACACTTGGGCCCGCAGAAAAACACCGGAGAAAGCCAGTTTGACATGGAAACACCCATGGCGTGGTTGGACCTGGCCAACTTCAAATTGGTCGACTTCTCTGTGGGTGACGAATTGCGTCGCAAGGGTATCCATTACTCGAACATGTACCTGATCGTCAGCGGCCAGGTGGAAGTATTGCCCGAGGGAAGATCAGAGCCAATCATCCTGGGTCCTGGCTCGCCGGTGGGTGAGATCGGTTTCATCAGGGGCTGCCGGGCCACTGGCACGGCTACCGTCCTGCAACCTACCCAGGCACTGTTTCTCAATGACGCCACTTTGTGGGACATCGAGCGGAAGAATCCGCCGCTTGCCCTGCACCTGTTACGTACGCTTGCCCAAACGGCACAATTCCGGCTCGATCGGGACGCCAACCTAGCCGTTGAAGTGGAGGCGGAGACCGAAGGAAAAGCCAGGCCCGAGGTGATCCTGTGCCGCAATGACGACATGCTGGAGCAGGCCATGGGCATTCGCTACCAGATCTATTGCGAGGAACTGGGCCGCTCCTCCCCCTACGCGGACCACGAGCGAAAGCTGATCCGCGACAATCTGGACTCGTTCGGCTACACCTTCATCGCCATGCTTGAAGACCAGGTGGTCGGTACCTTGAGGGCCAACTTTGCCGCCGACGGCGACCTGGGCACCCTTGAAGCCCTTTACGGCATGGCCGAATCGCCACACCACCCGAAGCACACCCTGATCTGTACCAAGCTCGCGGTCGAGAAGTCACGACGCGGCAGTGTGATCTACATGGAGTTGATCCGGGCGGTGACAGCCTATGTCATGAACACCGGCAGAGACATCAGGGAATGCTATATCGACTGCATTCCCGGTCTGCTTGCACTGTACAAACGCATCGGTTTCGTACCCGCTGGTGAGATGTTCTATCATTACGAGAACGGCCCTTCCCTACCCATGGTCATGGACTTGGAACAGTATTCCAAAACCTTGGCGAAACGACTCTAAGCATCGGAAATCTCAATGTTCACAACCACTGAGATAGCAGTATTGGTTATTGTCGCCCTGCTTGGTCACGCCATGGCCCTATTCTGGCACCTGGCCGAGAAACGCGATTCACCGTTGTGCAGCACGCGGATCTATGATGTGCCACTCAAGAAAGGCCAGTTGCAACGGGAGTTCAAGAATTCCGTACTCACCCCTTTGCATGCCTTGCTGCTGGTGGCCATGCTGGGATTCGGGTTTTTCGACAACGACAGTTGGGGCTCATTCCTGATTACCCTGGTGTGTACATTCATCTGGGCAGAGATCTGGCACTACTTCTCACACCGCGCTTTTCATCTGCCTTCGCTGCTGTGGATTCACCGGGAACACCACCGCAGTCAGATCAACTCGCCCCTGACGGCGGTTTCATTTTCCTTCCTGGAGAAACTGATCTTCGACCTGGGCATTCTCCTGCCCCTAGTCATCGCCGACCAGTTTATCAGCGTCAATTTCTTTGGGCTGGCCGCCTGGTTCATCGGCTACCTGGTCATCAACTCCTTCAGCCACGCCAATTTTGAGTTCCGCCCCGCCAACTACAACCGCCATGTGGGCAAGCTGATGGCCACCACTATCTACCATTCCTTGCACCACTCCCGCTACACCGGCAATTACGGTCTGGGTACCCGTGTGCTGGACCGCCTGCTGGGTACCGAGTGGGAGGACTATGAACGGCTCTATGATCGGGTTTGTAGCGAACGCCGCCCCCTAAGCCGGCTCAAGGAGCGGACCTAGATCCAATGAACGATTCCAACACGGAGAACCCGGAGATTTTGGTCCCGCGTGTCGAACCCGCGCCCAAACCCCTGCGCTTTCCTTCAAACCTGATTCAATTGTTATCGAACAATTTGAAGATCATCCCGGCAGCAGCCTACCGGGAAGACGTTGTTATCGCTCCGGGACCACCGCGCATGGCCTTCGTCACCGGGGCCGAGGCGCTGAAAACCGTTCTGCAGGGCAAAGACGACGAGTTCCCCCGCGGACAGCTTTCTTTGGACATACAGGCCCCCCTGTTCGGCAACGCCATGATCCAGTCACACGGCGGAGACTGGCGCTGGCAGCGCAGGTTGATGGCTCCCCTGTTCCGGCATGAGGAGTTACTGTCGTACACAGACATCATGTCCGGGGTGGCCGAGGACCTAATCGCCCTCTGGCGCAAGAAGCCCACTACAGGAGTGCGTCCGGTCAACCAGGACATGATGCAGGCCACCCTAGCGGTGATCTCACGCACCATGCTCGGAGGGTCCAGCGACAAGGTAAGAGCGGTCATGGAAGCCGGCCACGCGGAATACTATCGCCAGATCAACTGGTGGATCCTCTATTGCATGCTGCGTTTGCCACATGGCTTGCCGAGGCCGGGTGGAAGCGCCATGCGCACACATGAAAAGCGCTTGCGCGAGGCAGTACGGACACTTGTCCATGCACGCCGTGAAGCTGACCTGAAGGGTGAAGACCTGCTCGGACGTCTACTCCAAAGCAAGCACCCGGAGACCGGCCTGGTGATGACCGAAGAGCAGTTGGTGGATAATATAATCGCCTTCTTAGTGGCCGGTTCCGATACCACCGCCCTGGCACTGACCTGGGCGCTTTACCTGATCGCTCGCAGTCCACGGTGGGCACATCGTATGCGGGCGGAGGTCGAGCGCGTGGCAGGCGACGCACCCATCGGCCGGGAACATCTTAGTGAGCTTGTGGTAGTGAAGCAGGTGTTGAATGAGACCCTGCGGCTGTTTCCGACAGCACCCGTAACCGTGCGGGATACCCTCCGGGACGTGGAACTCGGCGGTGTCCCGATATCTGCGGGCACCATCATCATCGTCCCCTTTTACGCCATTCATCGTCACCAGAGCTTCTGGCGCGATCCCGACCGCTTCGACCCGGCCCGCTTCGCCGCGGATGCACCGGACAAACCTGGGCGCTACCACTTCCTGCCCTTCGGTGCCGGCCCACGTATCTGTATCGGTGCCGCCTTCTCCATGATCGAAGCCACCATTATGCTGGCGGCTCTAGTGCGCGCCGCTGATTTCGAGCTGACTTCAGGCTATGAACCCCAGGTCACAGGCCAGATGTTCCTGACCCCTGGGGGGGATATGCCCATGCGGATCAGGCTTCGCGGTTAATGCCTACGTGTGCTAGTCCGACAAAGTAGCCTGTAACTAACAAAAAAGGGGAGCTGGAGAAGCACCCCACTGAAAATCGGTAGTGATTACCGGTGGAGGATCAACTGCTGCCGGCTACTTGCTGCACTCGTCGAGCCATTTGCCGATGGTCAATCAGCATTGATGCTATGTGCAGCTCAACTGAGACACATCGCAGGAACAAAATGGGGTACTCGATGTTACCTGACCATGCAAGCAATACATAAAATGAATTTGGAGAATCAACTGACTGCGTAAGCGACCGCCTGATTAAAAAGTGCGAAAGATTCTTGACACTAACCCATCACCCGCCGAACGGCGATGACTTGGGCACAACGCCTCAAACGTGTATTCAACATCGACATCGAGACCTGCAGTGTCTGCGGCGGCACCATGAAGGTGATTGCCTGTATTGAAGACCCGGTAGTGATCAAGCAGATCCTCGATCACTTGGAGCACAAGGCAGAAGCCAGTGAGCCCTGGGCGCTACCTGAAAGTCGGGCGCCGCCGGTCGGACTGCAGTCAGGGCTGTTCGACTGACGATGCCGAAAACCAACAGTGCCAATCAGTATGCTTCGCTCAGGCTACCACGGCAGGGATTCGTAGAGCCGGATGTCGGAAATGGAGCCGATTGTGGGGGAGTCGAGGTCAAGTTTTCAGCGTTGCTGGCTCCCCGTCAGCCGGATTCGGGGTGCATGGCACGGTTGCAGAGAGTCAACAGTACTCCAAAACTGTTGGATGTGGGTGAAATGGGTGGTTACTCTTCCTATACTTGATAAAACCGAGTACGCAGCTGCCAAGGCCGTCGGCGTTGAAAAGGTATTCGCAGAAGTCGACACCGACAGGAGCGGTACAATCAATACCGAAGAATACGCTGCCGTGCTTGAGGCGGATTGCGAGTAATATCAGCTGGAGACCGGGCCTGAGCTCAGTCATAACCAGTCAAGAAAGCCGGGGCATGTCCCCGGCTTTTTCGTGTGCTCATCTACCAGGACGTTGCGGCGATGAAACAATATTGCCCGACCTAACTGCCAGCGGCACACATTTCTTATGCAGTTGTGTTAAGTTGGTTAAATAAAGAAACCTGTTACCTGGAGGGCATACATGCGCAAGCTTGTTATCGGTGAGACCATGCCATCGCAGCAGTCCGCAGATGTCACCGACTGGCTGGATCTTGAACAGCTCGCCAGGGTTGAAATGACCTCTGAGGACGCTGCCTACCCGATCGAAGCCGCGCTGACAGCGGAAGATGATACAGGCTGGCGTGCCAGCATGCCCGGTACGCAGACCATCCGCCTGTTGTTTGACAGTCCACAGAAGATCACGCGTATTCAGTTGCTGTTTGAGGAAACGCTTCAGCAGCGAACGCAGGAGTTCGTTCTGCGTTGGTTGCCTGCCGGCACGGAGGATGACCGCGAGATAGTCCGCCAGCAGTATAACTTCTACCCGGCCGGCAACACCCAGGAGCTGGAGGACTACAGCGTCAGTCTGCAGGCTGCCATCATGATCGAGTTGTGCATCACGCCCGATATCAGCGGTGGCGATGCACGGGCCTCGCTGGCGCAGTTGCGAATCGCCTAGCATAACCACACGGTCAGCTGGCACGACAGGCCTGATTATAACCACGGGCAGGTATGGATGATCAGGGTGCCTTGCGGGGAAGATGTGACATGGTCTGACTTCAAAATACATACAAAAAAATATGAACGAGAAAACCGCAACCATATACTTGGCCCTATTCTGCGACTTCTAAAACGTCGCCCTGGGTGTGCGTGATGCTGAGTACCGGGAACTGGATAGTATCGCCAATGTTGCACACGAAGGCATCAACTTCAGCCTGCAGAGCAAAAAGACCATCTACTACATTGACGAATGGCGCTCTGGCTCCATTTACAAATTCGTCATGCACAAGAAGGGTAACTACACCAAGGGCCAGACTTTCGTACTGTCTGTAGACAATTTTATACCTTCCGGTGGCGTAGCAGCAGATCTCTACAATGAACAGGCACCGGGTGTTGTTCGCACCGGTGCTGCGACCTGGATCCCGCTTACTGATAAGCATGGCAATCCACTGGATGGCATCACTGATCCGTTCCGTAACGGCCCGACCAATGATCCGCGCACAAACGTTGACACCCGTGGCGGTCGCGTTGCTGCAGACGATGCCAACGGCACCCCTTATGGCCGCCCGGAGGATATGGAAGTAGGTAAACTGCGTAACGGCAATGAAGTAATCTATTTTACGGCTACTTCCGAGAATATCATCTAGTCGGTAGAGATGACTGGCAAGAAAACTGCCATGGTGCGCGAGTTTGTGAATGGTGATGTAACGCCTAAGAACGATGGTTTTGCCCCGACCGCTGGCATGCTGAACTCGCCGGATAACCTGGCACAGGATGCACTCGGTAATATCTACATCATCGAAGATGCCCCAAACAGCTCTACTACCGGCGGTGATATCTGGTTTGCTCGCGACAAAAACAACGACGGCGTTGCTGAGTCAATCGACCACTTCATGAGCATTCGCGTCAATGGCTCTGAGGCGACCGGTATGATCTTCAATCCGGCCAAACCAACGGAGTTCGTCGTAGCTGTGCAACATCCGGAGAGCACCAACCTGGACACAACTCTTGACGGACTGGGTGATGCGGTATGACAGTTCAATCTGGACGATGATGACTAAGACAGACAGGACTCAACTTTAGAGAACCTCGATCTGTTCTGAAGAGCCCTGCGCGGAAGCGCAGGGCTTTTACATCAAATTATCAGAGATCCGGATCGATACGTGTGTTTGTCAATCGCACACCCATCGGTCCGCGCGGTATCCACAGCATCATCTCCTGTCCGTCACGTTCGACGTTGACACTGACATACTCATCGCGAGTACCCTGGGTGGTCGCCCGTTGTAATTCGGTATAATCGAACAATCTTTGCTCGTCGTAGTCCATGATCATGTCGCCCGGTTTGAAGCCGGCCTGTTCGGCGGTGGAGCTCACCATCACCGAGTCGATGCGAATCCGGTTCGGCTGGCCGTTGTTGTAAAGAAAGCGGTCGTAGACGTAGTCACCAAATTCATCACGTATCGAGATATCCTGTGCCAGCAGTTCGTTCAGCTCATCCCTGTAGCGTTCCGTGTCTATGTAGCCACTGCGGATCGCGGTATCACGCAGTTCCAGCCTTTTCAGATCAAGTTCGCTTCTGCGGCGAACGACTTCCTCCGCCATTATTGGGTCGACACCGGCATTCAGCAGGTTGTTGGTAAGGGCACGTGCATTGTCGCTGGACGGTATTTCCGCGCTGCTTGATGTCGTTTCATCGCTACCAAGCGCATCTGAGGGCTCCGATACGCTCATTTCTTGCAAGGACTGCTCCAGTTGCTCGACCCGAGAGGTTAATTGATCGACACGGTCTTGTAGCGATTCAAGCTCGTTGGGCTGCATGGCATCGGGTGCTCTGTTGGCAACAGCCATAATCGCAGGTTCGGATGTCTGTGTGGGTGTGGCCGCCATCGTTGACGTGATGGACTCATCGTCCTGTTGCGACAGGATCATGAAGATGCCTGTGAGGATACCGAGAGCAAACAGGCCGGGGATAAAAATGATCTGTTTATTCATTTGCTTCTGGCAGCTAAGGTGGTTTGAAAAGAATCCACGCGAAGCTGGTAATTGATGGTAGGTGCTGAATTATTGACAGCGTAGCTGACGTGTAATTCCCCTTAGGGGTGAACTCAATACAGATGATCGACGGCATGCAACTATCGAAGCTGGCTCCGTCTGGCGTTGGGGGGATGAAGCTGATGCAAGCATTGAAGGAGATCGATATCTTCTGAAGGATCGCACAGCCTGTTGAGGTTGAAAATCAGTTCTTGGTGTTGCTTTACTGCGAGGAGTGCGCAGCATTGATAGGATTACTCAAAATTAGAGTGGTATTTATCGTAGTGTTCGGGTTGCAAAAGTGAAGGCTGCTGACTCTGTATAACCCCAGCCTGAATTGTCGATATAGCGGATGGTTGTTGAAGATACCTTTAGTTGTACATCTTACCAACAGGATCGTAAGTTTGCGGTGAAGATGGATTTTTCTTACATACAAACTACTACCTTTGCCATTGGAATCCAGAGAGGCAAAATGAATATGCTGCGTCAGCACACACGGCAGCGTTCTGAAGGATTCCTGTTTTACTCTACGTTCACTACAATCTGTCCAGCCACACCTCGATCCGGTCCATCGCATTGATCAGGTTCGGGCAATATTCGTACAGAAACGCCTCATCGATCTCTGTTTCAGGATCCGCCGCAATGAGGGCACGTTCGCCATCGAAGTCGACATAGGCCATGCGCACGGTGAATTCTGTGGCCGGCCGGCCGAAGTCGGTACCGGGCAGACAGGCTACGCCCGCATCGTCGAGCAGTTGCTTGCACAGGTCACGGGAAGTCTTGATCCCGCAAGCAGCAAAGCGTTCACGATGCAAGCTGAAGTCTGGGAACAGGTAGAAACCACCTTCAGGGTCTGCCAACTCGCAGCCCATATGGCGCAGTCGGCCGGTCAGAGACTGCCCCAAGCCTTTGAGTATGCGGCGTGAGCGACTCAGGTAATCGGTGATATCCGAACCGCCTTCGAACGCACGAATCGCTGCATACTGGATGGGTGCACTCACCGTGGTGAAGGTTTCGCTTGCGACCACGGCCATCGCGTCGAGCAGCCAGCGAAGACCTCGCGGAAACAGGAAGGTGCCGAGGCGCCAGCCACCGGCGCCAGCCCATTTGCTCAAGCCACTGCTGATGATGGTGCCTTGCGGGTAGTGACGTGCGATGGAATGGTGTTCGCCTTCGTAGTGCAGTTCGCTGTATATCTCATCCGATAGCACGAGCATGCCGTAGCGTTCCGTGACCATTGCGATCGCCTTCAACTCTGCATCGCTGTAGGTGATACCGACGGGGTTGTTCGGGTAATTCAGAATCAGCAGGCGCGGTCGGCCCGGGTCCTCGAGACATATTGCTTCGAGTTCTTCGGCTTGGATGCGCCAGCCATTCTCGGCCAGCGTATTGACGCGCCGGATCTGGCGCCCGATGATAGAGGCCTGCGGCGAATAGGAGACCCAACTCGGGGCTGGTATCACCAGATCGCCATAGAACACCAGCTGTAATATGAACATCAGCTCCTTCGAGCCGGGTCCGATCAGTACATCATCAGCAGACCGTTCGATGCCGTTGACCCGGGAGTGGAAATCCGCCACGGCCGAGCGCAATGCCTGCAGGCCACGTACCGGCAGGTAATCTTTCTGATGTGCGTTCCTCTGCAACGCAGCGACGACACTGTCAGGTACCGGGAACGGTGATTGACCGAGTCCCAGTCGATAGATCGTTTTACCAGCCTGCTGCAGGGCAGAGCTCTCTTCATTGATCGCCAGCGTGGCCGATGTATCCAGTCCACGGACATTCAGGTTAAGGTGTACGCAGGGTGACGCCGAACCACTTCTTGCGCTATTCAGATTGACGACATTCATGACAGATTCCCGGATATCAATATCAGTTGATAGTAATATTGCAACAGCTGTACCAGTCAATCGAAAACTAGCTATGTTATTGATTATCTATATTAAAATCTGATGCATATCGAATTTCATCAGACTGATCGCACTAAATTGGTGCGAGAAATGCGGTTTATTTCGCTGAGCTGGTGCAGTTGTTGGTAAGCTCGGTATTGATACTCTTCACCGAATGGAACCATCACGGCCGGGCGTCAAAGTCATCTGGATCCGGGTGAAAGGAGTGATCATCGATACCACGCTTGTCTCCGTTTACCTGGGTCCTATTGGATTAGTGTTAACAGGCCCTGGGCCACGGGTGTTACTGTGGTGACAATGGGACTCTATTGAGAATGATTTGAAAAGCGAGGATTCGATGAATGAGGTAATGATGATAACAGCTGTTGCCGTTGTAATCGGGCTGATCTGGGGTTATAGGAAGCCCGCGGGTTACTGCAGGATGAGCACGGTTGAGCAGCAGGGTTTGAGCAACCGCATCTGGAGCGGCTTGATCAATGGTGCTGTACTTGGAGGTATTGCTTTGGTGGTTGCAACCATCCTGCTCGGCTAGGCACTACCATCGTTGAGTTGTCAACTTGTGGTCGTAAACAGTGGGTAGTGGGTGAACAGTCGAGCTGACACATTTCCTGTTTATCACCGTCGTGACAGTCTACATATTTTTGATGCATGATGCAGAGTGCGGCTTAATGGTTTATTTATCGTGAGGTTGACATATTTTAATGCTTGGGCCACTGAGTGGCGTACAGGCACATCGAGCAAAAAAGCCATTGTTATAGTTTCATCGACTAACGATCAGTCTATTTTTCCAGGCCTGTGAATGTTTTGCGTAGGTGTGTTTCGGAATTTTAGTCTACAGCCACACCCATGGTATATCGGATTTATCTGTTTCCCAAAGCGGCACAAGATCCAATAGTTCAGATGAGTTTGGATTTAATAGCTATTACTGGGGGGGTTCGAACCATCGACTTCAATCAGTTCTGGTTAGACAGCCAAACAATTCTACAGACTCCACGAATATGGTTGATGAAGTTGATTGAATATAAGCTGGGGAGAGCAGGCGGGATTCCTTGCTTTATGTCAAGGCGGTTTGGGATTAAAATTGCTAAATAATAGAATCATCTGTCCTCTAGGGCCTATTGAATTAGTGTTAACTGGCCCTAGTACAATAATTAGATATCTGGGTTTTACATGCACTTTTCCATCCTCTTGATCGAACCCCCGGGAATTGACTCTCAACTGCTTCAGTTGATGCTGGCCCCGGAAAAGTTTCGTGTAAGAACATCCGAATGTGGTCTGAAGGCCTGGAATGCCATTCTGACCGACGATGTTCCGGATCTGGTCGTCATGGATGCGGATCTACCGCAACAGGGTGAAATTCAGATCACAGCCGTACAGCTTTTGGAAATGATGAACAATCAGGCAAAGTGGTGCAATGTCCCAAAAGTCATTCTAGCCTCAAACAGCAACAGCTCGATATTAAAAATCTCAAGTATCTCCAGTGTGAATGCAATCATACTTAAGCCTTATGATCCACGAAGGTTCATGCAGGAGATCTATAAGAGTTTGACGCAGCACATCGAGAGCCATATTACTGAAGTGAATCGACAACATGTTCAGTTGGGTGCTGCTTTTCAGGAACTGATCAAGCTTAGCGAACAACAAAATGGCAATGATTTAGCGCGTGCTTTCACTCAACTTTCACACGCAATTGAAAAGCACTTTGATTTTGAAGAGCATTTCATGGCGCGTCATAATTATCCTGATTTCATCGATCATCATGATAACCATAAACTGCTGCTCACTATGGTTGATAAAATGAAAGCTGAAATGGCACAACCTGAAAAATCGATTACGACACAAAGAATTGAAAAATTGAGAACGGATCTTTTCGAAGATGTAAACGATGATAAAAAATACATCAAGTTTCTTTCGAATTTACGCTCATCCTTAGTTGGCTAGGTATGCTTAGCAACTACTATTTATTGAAGAGCATGATTATTTTGCAAAGTGATAGTTAGCTAAAGACGCAAGCCAGGATCAAGCGCCTACTAACTTACCCAGGTATCTAGTCTCAAACTCTTCAGCAGATACTGGCTGTCCATAGAGAAAACCTTGCAGTAGATCACAATCATGCTGTAGCAGAAAATCCACCTGTTCCTGAGTTTCAACTCCCTCAGCCACTACGGTCAACTCCAGAGATTTTCCAAGTGCTATAGCTGCCTTGGCAATCTCTGCGTCATGTCGATGTTGATTGACATCATGGATAAACTCTTTATCTATTTTTAATTTGTCAACCTTGAATCTATGCAGATAGCTCAAAGAGGAAAAACCTGTACCAAAGTCATCAATCGCAAAATGAACACCAAGTTTCGATAGTTGGCGAATACTCTGTTTTGTATCGTCTGTTGCTTCCATGAAGACAGTCTCCGTAAACTCGAGTTCAAGTAGATCTGCTGGTAAACCGGATATGGTGAGCACATTTTCGATACTTTGTTGAAACATTGTATCATTGACCTGCTTTGCACAGAGGTTTATGGCAATCCGCCCAAAATGATACTGTCTGTCTGACCATAGTTTTGCTTGCTTACAGGCTTCATACAAAACCCAATCGGATATCTGTTTTATCATCCCCCGTTTTTCTGCAATATGTATAAAATCAACAGGCATCAGGACGCCGCGCTTAGGGTGATTCCATCTTACAAGCGCCTCGACACCGGAAATTTCTTTACTAACTGCGTCAAACTGAGGTTGATACTGAAGGAAGAACTCATTCTGCTTGAGTGCCACAATAAGATCATGGGAAAGGCTTAACTCATTATGCATCTGCAGTGACATCTCATCTCCAAAAAAGGTGAACATACCTCTGCCGGCCTCTTTAGCTTTATACAGTGCCAAGTCTGCCTTACTCAGAACATCTTCCTGTTTGATCGATTTTGTCTCCGGTATGAATATTCCGATACTGGTATCGATATAGATGGTATTGTCATCGATGATAAACTCCTCATTGACAACATCTAGTATCTTAGATGCAAGATAAGATGCATCTGAGACAGATTCGAGGTTTCTTTGGATAAGCGCAAATTCATCACCACCCAATCGGGATAGCATGTCCGTTTCCCGAATGGCTTGCAGTAAGCGTAAAGATACTTGTTTAAGCAATTTATCACCCATTGGATGACCGAGTCGGTCATTTACCTCCTTGAAATGGTCTAGATCCAAAAGGTGTACAGCAAACAACTCGTCACGGCGGCGAAATTGAGCCAGTACCTGTTTCAATTCCATGTTAAACATGACTCGGTTCGGCAGGCCTGTCATCAGGTCATGATAGGCAAGATGCTGCATGTTCTTTTCAGACCGTTTTCTCTCTGAAATGTCGTGAAAGGAGACCACCGAACCTATAACTTTTCCATCTCCCCATACAGGAGCGGACCAATACTCTACTGGAAACGGAGTACCTCCCTTGTTCCACAATACTTCATCTTCTACATGATATTCACAACCATCCTTGATAGGGCGCATCATGCAGCACTCCTCCTCCGGAATTGCTGTTCCATCCATCATTGAGTGGTGAATTAGATGGTGGTTGTTGGAGCCGACGATCTCATCAGGTCTATAGCCAAGCATCTCAGAAGCGGCCTGATTGATAAATGTAGTTACACCATTTTCATCGAAGCCGAAAATCCCTTCTGTGGTGTGTTCCAACAGCAATCTGTATCTTGTTTCACTCTCCGCTAGAGCGTCCATCAACTGCTTCTGCTGGGTGACATCAAGAATTATTCCATTGAACTTCAGATCGGTAGTACTCAGAAAATCGATTGCACGACCTTGTTCGTAAACCCAGCGGACTTCTCCATCTTTCTTTATAATTCTATATTCAAGTGTAAAGGGTACTCTCTGTTCGACTGCTTTATTGACTTTTTGCTCGACCTTATCTCTGTCCAGTGGATGGATGATGTCCGAATAGCTGATCTCCCTGTTGCCAAGGACCTCGCTGATATCATAACCCGTTAAACCGCTGAACTCATCACTGAGATATTCCATTGTCCAATTCGTATCATTTCGGCATCTGTACACAATTCCTGGAACATTATTTACTAATGCATGGTAACTGGTACGACTGACTTCGAGCTCTGAATAGGACTTTGCAAGTTTTTTGCTCATTTCATTCAAGGCGTTTTCAATGGTTTTCCATTCGTCATCACGACCAAGAATGATAGCCTTGTCCAGGTGATCCACGCCTATTTCTGATACTATGCCTGTAAGTGTATTCAAAGGCTTTTCAATATGTCTTCGTAACATATAATACATGATAGTGATAATCATGATTACCATGATCAACATAAAAATGCCCATTCGTGTTAAAACATCTATAAACAGAACATCAATTTCATGCCTGATCTGTTCGGCAGCTAATGAAGCTTCCTCTTCGGTCTGAGCAATCAGTAGATGTATGGATGATTCGCTAAGAGCCAGCTGGTGTAATGATTTATTTAATGCAATCAATTCAGTTATCAATGCCTTGATATGCTCCTTATACTGTTGAATATATAACGATAGATTGCGACCATGAACTGAGACTTCAGGCATGGATGCGGTTATTGTCTGTACCCGCAGATAAAGTGAATACAGTTCATCATATAGATCATTATTTCCAACATTCTCAGAATTAGCTGGGGTTAACAGTTCAGTTGTCATCTTATCAATTATCAAAATACTTTCACGATAACCTGTAACCAGACTTAGCAGTTGATCGTAATAGTCGTGATCAGCACCATTCAATGCAGAATCGATCATCCCTGTACTGATCAAATTCTCAAGTAGTGTGATTTCGCTTTGAGCAGAACTGAAAAGATTATCCAACTCACTTTTCAGGTTGTTTATGTTTCTCGAATAGTTTAAAAAAAGTTCAAATGCATTCGAATAACTCTTCAGCTGTGTGATAAGTGTTTGATTGTCTATATCATCGGTTATATGAGAAAGGTAGATAGAAATTTGCTTGCCTTCTTCAGCAAGTGTGTTATTACTGGTTGAATATGTACGTGTAAGCCTGTTGATATCTGATGAGATTACAGCCAACTGTCTGGTTTTCGTAGCGTTATCTGTTAAATCATTGAGATGGGTATCCGCAACCTCTTTTACCAGTTCATAGGTTGTATGAAGTGTTCTTTGAAGTACAACAAGAGAAATCGACATGATGAGGATAAACAAAACAATGAATATCCATATTTTGGATATAATCTTTAATCTGCCGTATCGCTTATGCATGTTGATCAACAATCATTAATTATAGGAACTTAATACTATTTTGGCGTGGTAACCAGAGTCACCCCCCTGAGCACAATGGGTCTTGGTTGAATGCCAAGCTCTTTCATACTGTTTACATTGATATAGCGTCGACCTTTATAGTTACGAGTTACCGGTAAATTCTTCAAAGGTGTACCGTTTAAAACCTTGAGAAGCATACCGGCAGCAATTTCACCCTGCTCCTGACCAGTTTTGGCAACCGCACTGACGGCACCATCCTCCACATGATAACTGTTACCACCTATTACAGGTCCGTTAAATCTGGCTCTTAAATAGTCAATCACTTGCCGATTGACCATGGGCTTACCATTGATGTCAATGATTCCTTCGAGGCTATCAACATAAATTGCATTGCAATGATTTCCTTTGGAGCTGGTGAAATCATCAATCTCACTTGTATTGGTAAGCAATTCAAAATATTCGATTGGCACGATGTATGTTGACTGTTCACTTTCTACCTGGGCCTTAATGGCTCGGCCTGATGGACTAGATCGAACAACAAAACAGATATTTTCAACTTCGGGAAGAAGTTGTTTTAGAAAGGCGATAGATTCACGTATATGTCCACGCTCCAATGTGCCCGAAATATGTTGATTCGGATAGCCGTAGGCTGAGGCATCGTTGTTTACTCCACAAAAAAAGATCGGGGTGGACACCTTGTCTTTTAAAAAAGGCACAACGAACATGGACTGAGCATTATCATCTACAGTGATAATCCCATCCGGATTTAACGTTTCATAGAGTGCAAGAGCTTGTTTGGCTTTCTCTTCACCACCTTGTATATCTACTTTTGTATCCATGTAGAAATAGGTAAGCTCTGCAGATTCAGCCATCACACGATCAATACCCTCTTTAATTTCCTTACACCAAGGGTTGTCCTGCTCATAACTCATAACCACCAGAACCTGATAGTCAGATGACCATAGGTTTGAGGATAAAAGCAGTAGCAGAATAGTACAGTAGCGTGTGCAGAGAGAATTCGAAGTGCGCATAGTCGTTACCTGCTCGCAATGTCGAATCCCATCCATAGGAGAAATTTAAGGAATTTTACTGCTCAATAATGTCCTTATATTCGTATTATGACAATGACCTGTCACAACAAAACGGTAACTAAAGAAGTTCTAGTGGAATTCCGGTAATTTCAATCTCACTGAAATAGCGTTGAAAAGACGTTTCATTAAAACAGTATATATCCATATCTACTATACTGATATTAATCAAGTCTATTGCAAATCTTATTAAACTGGAAGAATTATAAGTTTATAATTATATGGTTTATTATGTGATATCGAGCTGAGGCTGGTCTCTCACATTGTAAAGCTGATCAGGAGCGTAAAAAAATTCAGCCAAACAGTACAGTTCCTTCCGTTGTTTTGAGCTGTTTTGATATCTTATGTTTACTTTTTCCAGTGAACTGGCTGAATGAATGCGATTTATCTACCAGTGTTTACAATATACATTTTAGTTAGTTCAAGTACTCAGTTTCGCCTACTTGCCAGTGATTTATGATGACGTGAACCTTTTCTGATGTGTCATATACCTGAAATAACAAGTCCTGACTCACGCAGCCTGATCGCCTTCAAAAGGTTTTACTTCGACTTTCATTGCTTTGCTCTACATGATTTACACAGGCCAAATGCAGAACACTAGCTCTCAGTGTGTAACCCATTGAGTGGTACTCGCGGTGATGTATTATAATAACGCTGGAAAATGGTGGGTTCTTAACTAACCAATAAGAAAAAGAAGGGCTGATATGTTAGAAAAATCTTTGCCCAATGGGGTCATGTTCAATGCTTACCCTGACAGTATTGGATTTAAGCTGAGTGATACCATAACACTGCTGCAGAATCCTGAGTTGCGCGATGTCTTTTCCCTCTTTTATATATTACCCACATTTTTCCAAAGTGATCTGGATCGGGGCTTTTCCATCAATCGCTATGAACTCAATGACGAGCTGGTATCGGAACAGGATCTTCAGACACTGAAAGAGATGAATATTGTTCTTAAGTTTGATCTGGTGCTGAATCATCTCTCAGTACGTTCTCCTCAGTTTCTTGACATTCTTGAAAAAGGTTTTCACTCTGACTATCGGGACTTTTTTATAGACTGGAACAGGTTCTGGGAAGGTGAAGGTGAGATGGGTGAGGATGGATGCATCCTTCCGAATGAAGCTCATCTCAATAAACTTTTTATGCGTAAACCTGAGCTTCCGATTCTTATGGTTCGCTTTCCAGATGGTTCAGAGCGTCCGTACTGGAATACATTTTATCAACAGATACACTACCGCACACTGGAAGCTGATGATATCAATCACTTTCGTATGCTGCCACCAGAAGGGATACAAACGATTCTTGCTAAATTCAATGCAAGGATTTCTGCCGGAAAAGATTTTCACGATATCGACTTAGGTCCATACCAGGACTACCTGGAACAGGTGGTCAGCATTGTCGAGTCAAAACGTCGTTATCTGGGCCAGATGGATCTGAATGCCAAATCGGAAGTGGTCTGGGAGTTTTATGAAGAGACATTAAAACGTCTGGCTGATTTCGGAGGCAAATTGATTCGCCTTGATGCTTTCGCTTATTTACATAAAAAACCTGGACTGACCAACTTTTTCAATGTGCCGGGTACTTGGGAATACCTCGATCGTCTCAATACCATTGCCCAAGCGGAACAATTGACGCTGTTACCTGAGATACATGCACAGTATGGCAAGCATCTACACTCTGCGGTTGCTGAAGCTGGATACCCAATTTATGATTTTTTTCTACCCGGCCTGTTGCTTGACGCTCTGGATCAGGGACGTAACGCCTATCTTCTGCGATGGATCGATGAGATTCAGACTCAGGGTATCAGAACAATCAATATGCTCGGCTGTCACGACGGAATTCCTGTGCTTGATCTGGACGGATTCGAAACAGATTCCGGCTATCGGGCTGGGCTTCTTGAAAAAGCCGACATTGAAGCCATTATTGAACGGGTGCTGGAACGTGGTGGCCGGGTTAAAAATCTGTTTGGTCCTGACGGTAAAAAGATCGCCTATTATCAGGTAAATGCCACCTATTTCAGTGCTTTGGGCGAAGATGAGCAAAAACTCAGGTTGGCACGCGCCATTCAGCTCTTCATGCCTGGTATTCCTCAAGTCTGGTACCTGGATCTTTTTGCCGGAAAGAACGACTATGCTGCAGCTGATCGGGGTGGACCGGCTGGTCACAAAGAGATCAATCGCACCACATTAACCAGCGAAATGGTAGCAACTGGACTACAAAGTGCTGTGGTGCTGGATCAATTGGAAATGATGCGTCATCGAAATACGGCGACTGCTTTTGACGGTAGCCTGATAATAGGAGATACCCCTTCAGATGAATTGGAAATGATCTGGACAAACGACAACGATACGACCACATTAAAGGCTAGCCTCAATACACATGAGTTCACCATAAGTCACAGCTCTGCAGATGGTGGGTTTCAGCTCTATGACTACACAAAACTCTGATCCAAGAGGAATTATGAAAATACTCGCCACTGACCTCGATCGCACCCTGCTTCCCAATGGGTCATGGCCAGTAGATGAAAATGCTATTGAGTTGTTTAACGAGTGGACTCTCAAGCAGGGTGTGCTGGTCGTCTATGTAACCGGGCGTAATCTTGACCTGACAGAAATGGCCATACGCGAATACGGTGTACGCTTCCCCGATATCCTATGTGGAGATGTAGGTACCACCATTCGACACTATGAAAACGATAACTGGTCGATGGACCTTGGTTGGATAGAACATGTACATGCCATGAGTCCACGCTGGGATAATGCTGCAATTCGTGGTGCACTGGAAAAGATCAAAGGTTTACGTGAACAGGAGAGTCAACACCAGAACGAATTCAAGCAGAGCTATTACGTAGATCACCAAAATCATGAATCCATTCTGAGCGAAGTGGAGAAGTTGATCAGTGGCAAATTTGACGAGGTACTGATCTACAGTTTCGATTCCAACAATGGTAATGGCCTGTTGGACGTACTCCCGGCAAGCGCTACGAAACAGACCTCACTGGAGTATGTCGCCAAAGTTTACAAGGCGGGCAGGGAGGTTGTCTTTTGCGGTGATAGCGGGAATGACATATTTCCGTTAACAGATGGATTTAGAGGTGTCATGGTACGTAATGCGGATGAACAGTTGGTCAAGCAGGTAACTCAGGCCAAGCAGCAGAATGACGCCATCGAGATTTATCACTCGAAGGGTAATTTTAAAGGACTTAATGGGTACTATGTGAGTGGTGTTCTCGAAGGTGCCTATCACTATGGTGTATTGGATGACTCAGTGGAGTTAAAACATTTCCAATAAACTGAATTTGATGCACATTCCAACAGAGTTAATTGATTCATACGCCTATGAGTAATAGGGTTTTAAAACTTAGTTAGATGAGTCTCCAGCTAGACAAGATGATCGGTGCCTATTGCAGCTTATTCTACTGTAACCTGGCGGAGTGGTATTCAATTAGAGCGGTGGTATATATGTGGTGACTACTAGGTAGGGCTGTTCATTGGGGATGGAGGCAGTGCTTAGGCTATGTGATGTTTGCAGATTCGCATGAAAAGGAAATAAATTCTTACTATACTTGTTTTTCTGTCACTAGTTTCAATTTGAGATACCTTACAGAATGTATCGATATTTAGTATTGTTTCTGATATCTATCCTGTTGTCGGCCTGCAGCATTTTCGGCCCAGTGCCTGACCGTATGGGGCAGGAATTGGTTGCCGGCAGTCAGCAAAAGCGTGAAATTCTGATCATTGTTCTGCCCGGTATTTTCAGTGATGCCGAGGACATGCGAAAACGCGGAGTACCCGAAGCGATACATCGTGGTTGGCCTGAACCCGATATATTGATGGCCGACCTGACCATCAAATACTATCGTAAAGGCCTGGCTACCAAGCACCTACATGATGAAATTGTCGCTCCTGCTCGACAGCAGGGTTATTCTGAGATATGGCTGGCAGGTGGATCCATGGGTGGCATGGGTACGCTGATGTATGAATGGCAACATCCGGGCACGTTGGATGGATTGGTGCTGATCTCACCCTATATGGGTGGTGGAGATGTGACGGATTCAATACGACAATCAGGTGGTCTCAGGTCATGGGATTCTGGTGAACGTAATGAGGTTATGGTAAGTGACAACTACGATCGTTTAATTTGGCAAATGGCGCAAGACTGGATCGGAGATGAGTCAAAGCTTCAACGAGTATGGCTCATGTGCGGAGAAGGGGATAGACTCTACCCTGATGTTGAGCTACTCGGAGCCATTCTGCCGGAGGACCGATACTTTCCTGCCCCAGGTGATCACAGTTGGGATTACTGGATTCCTAACATAGAGACGGTATTTCGTGCGGTGTCTGAGTCGCGCCAGACGAACTTATCAAAGTTGAACGGCACCACCAGGTGATTGTTTTGATGACAGACTCATATTGATCCGAGTTATATAGGGCCTGTTAACACTGATCCAATAGGCCATGTTGTGCCTTGTTTAAACGCTTCTATCTCCTTGAGAGTCTTTTAGATGCCGACCGGTTGGGTAAGCTCCGAGTAATTACTGGTAAATACTATGAGGGTATTGATCAGTAAGGCTGGAGTATCTTATAAATGATTGAAAAGATTAACCGTATTATTCAAGGCGAGGCCTGCGGCCGTTGAACTCTCAAGTGCTCCATACAATGCAGAACAATAACCAGATCCGATGATTACCATTTGAGAATATGTTAATTTTCCATTTAACAAAGTGTCATTCCAATTGGTGGTTCTATGGTAATCCAAACGGATTGACCTGATATATTTATAATGCCTGTAGATTAGGATGTAATTATGAAATGACTACTAGTTAGTACTGTTTTCGATTGAGTTTCGTATTTCATTATTCAGTTCCGGATTGGTATTCCTCCACTCCTCGAGTAATGACTTCTGTTTTAAATAATCCTGATCCAAATCGGTATCTTTTAAGTTGGCAACCAATTGGGTTCTTTCAAAGTTTTTATCAAAAATATTAGAAAGGACAATATTACCAAATGCCAGGTTATAGTGTGATGATTCGTACCAATAGGTCCGTTCCTCAATATCAGAATAACTCAAAGGCTCCAAGGTGAAAGCATTCAGCCTGAGAAAATCAAACCCCTCGAACTGGTGCTGGTGCTCTTCAGCTATAGTATTCAGCTTTTCCTGGATCAGTTTTTTAGGATAGTGTACATAACTGGGGAGTCCGTCAAAGTGTGCATATATTTCCCAGTATCTGGCATTTACCGGATTCAAGAAGAAACTGACTTTGATGTTGTTCTCAATTGTCGAGTTAATAATATAATCCAAATTTACAGTTTTGCACTGTTTTTTATAATCGGAATAACTCGCAGCCTTGATGCTGTTCGTCCTGTTGACTCTCCTGAATATATTTCTTGATTCTCGCTCAATTAAAGCATTACCTGGGCCTTTCTTCAGATAGTTGTACTCATTGAATTTAACAGCGCGTCCATCACTGGACATGAAGTTGTCTTTTGGTTTACGGATGTTTCTGTATGAAGTGTAGCTGGCGTCTAGGCTTAAATAGAAGAGTACTTTATTGACTAAAGTTCTGATCTGGGGGTTGTCCTCAGAGATCAATACGCGATCATCAAGGCTGTTACTTATTGATCTGATAGTCAGGGGGTCACAGAATGAATCCAGGGTGATGATCAGTTCATCAATGTCAATTTCAGCTTTTAAGATATGTTCATAAAGAGAGCGTATCTGGGCTATGCCTATGCCAGGGAATGATAAGTTGTAGGTACTGTTTTTTCCCGTATGTGATGGGGAAAATGAGTAGTAGTTTCGTGAGTTACCGATGATTACTGTAGATGGCTCTTTCTCGATGACATCATATGGCTTGAAAATTTTGACGGCTTTGCTGTCAATATGCTTTAACCTGCCATTGAATCCATAAGGATCGAAATAGTAATTGACGATCAACTGAACGCAAAATATCAGGAAAGCAAATATAAAAAAGGTGCTGATAAATTTTTTGTACATTTTAAAAGTTGAAATATAAAAATTCTGAAACTCTCATCAGACTGGAGATACCCAGAATAAACAGGACAGAAACATATAGAGAGAAGGTGTAAACATAGTAAGCCGGGATTTTATGCTCGAGTGTCTCTTCCACCTTTCTGATGATTTCTATGGAGTTTGGCGCTAGAAAGCTGATCATGGCCAACACAGTTATCCAAAGGAGGCTGCCTTCCAGTTCTGCAAAGTAGTGGGGAAAGATTCCATCGAATGTGAAGTAGCCACTGGCGCCAAGTGTAGAAACCAGATCAGGGTAATTCTCAAGCGATTTCAACAGTGAGATGCCATTGCCCCCAACCATCGTATAGAGCATGCTGTTGGCGCCTTCAAGATTGATTGCACGAAAATAGACCCAGCCTACGACGACGGCCAGGAATGTGATAATACCGGCTACTAGGGTTTCGGTTCTGGAGTAGTGGTTACCCCACTTCAGGACAGAAGATCTGAATTTACGCCATGCGTGGTTTACCATCAGATAGAAGCCATGCAGCATTCCCCAGAAAACAAATGTCCAGCCAGCTCCGTGCCAAATGCCGCCCAACAGCATGGTGATGAACAGATTGGCGTAGCGTCTCACAAGCCCCATCTTGTTCCCACCGAGAGTGAAGTAGAGATAGTCTCTGAGAAATCTTGACAAGGTGATATGCCATCGTCGCCAAAAATCGATTATCGAGGTCGCTTTATAGGGTGAGTTGAAGTTGATCGGTAGCTTGATACCAAACATATAGGCCAGTCCGATAGCCATATCCGAGTACCCGGAAAAATCGAAGTAGAGCTGAAATGTGTAGGATAGAGCACCGACCCAGGCTTCAAAGAATGAGACTGGCTCCCCGTTTTCCGCAGCACTGAAGATCAGATTGGCGTAGACGGCTACATTGTCTGCAAGCACTACTTTTTTGAAAAGACCGATAGAAAATATAGTTAGGCCAAGTGCCAGATAGTGGTTGTTGATTTTATAGATCGAATCCTGATCGAACTGGGGGAGCATCTCCTTGTGATGGACAATCGGTCCGGCGATCAACTGTGGAAAAAAAGTTACGAACAAACAGTATTTTAAAAAATTGTATTCATTGGTCTCTTTTCGATATGCATCAACCAGATAGGCGATTTGCTGAAAAGTGAAAAAAGAGATGGCCAGTGGTAGAACGATTCTTTCAATATTAAATTCAGTTCCGGCGACGATATTGATTTGGTCGACAAGGAAATTTGTATATTTGAAATACCCAAGTAAGGATAAGTTGACTGCGACGCCTATGATTAAAAGTGTTTTTTTATAAATACCGTTACTGTCGCTGCTCAACATGATTCCAAAGGAGTAGTTGAAAAGCATGGAGAAGAGGATCAGTCCAAGGTAGGCGGGATCCCACCAGCCGTAGAAGAACAGGGAGCAGAGAATAAGCCAGGATATTGCTACTCTATGATGGTTTCTTTTGCCAATAAAAAAAAATATGAAGAAAGTTATTGGTAGAAATAAAAAAATAAATTCAAATGAGTTGAATAACATTTATACGAGTATCCTGCAGGCGTGTGCCCTCATCTCCTGAAATGTTGCTGATTGATAGTGATTTACGGCTGGCTTGAGGCTAATGGTACTATATTAAATAAACTAAAAGAAGGGGGCTTAGTTGTTGAATAATAGGTATTATTTAACAATAAGGTGCTCTCAATGAGAGCCGTTCAGGGATTGCAATGGGAAACAATATCCTTGCTGACTAATTCTGTAATAAGCATTAAATCGGCTGACAGAGGGAGAGGAGTAGAGTCTATGAGTATATTAGAATAACAGTCGGTGTACAGCTGTGAATACCACAAATAGTGAGGCCAATTCTCAATAGTGGCGCAGCATTTTGACCAAACTTATCCATCTACTAACTGGAATAGGCAAAATAGCCTCGGCACAATGCTCTGCAGCGACCTGTACATCTTGTCTTTTTCTCTAGCAATGACAGGGTTTAGGGCTATATGGGAATTGCAATTTGTTTTTCGGAAAACACCATAGTCCTTGATAACACGCAAAAAATCGGCTGGGATAGCCAGTTCCGGTTAGCAGTCTGGTTAATACAAGTAACTATTGTCGTTTTTTGGTATTTAGTCGAATTTCAAGACAATCCTGAGACAATTCCGGGATTGAAACACAAGTACAGGATCCGACACAATCTTCTGTCATGAACTGCCATCAGTTAATCCGCCACTTTGGCTGGGGTCGCATCGGATGGTGAATATTGAAAACCTGAATAATGAGTGAGTGACATGGGAAAAGAGATTGAGTTAACGACTGCACAGGGTGAGCGATTCCAGGCTTATCTAACCGGCAGCGATGAGAGCAGGAGCGGAATCCTGATCCTGCATGAATGGTGGGGAGTGAAGCCCCATAATCGTCAATGGGCGGATCAGTTTGCAGATGCCGGCTATCAGGCACTGGTTGTCGATCTGTATGATGGGCGCGTGACGGACGATGCTGAACAGGCCGCACTGTGGATGCGGGAGATTGATCAGCAAGCAACCGATCATAAGTTGATTTCCGCCATTGAGTATCTCGCTCGTGATGGCCGTAAAATCGCCGTCTATGGCTGCTCCTTCGGTGGCAAGCAGGCGATACACGCCAGTCTACTGAAACCGGAACTGGTAGATGCCACTGCAATCGCCTATTGTCGGATGGAGACGGATCCCTCTAAGCTGGCAAATCTTCAGGGGCCGGTTTTGGCGATCTACGCAGAACAGGAGCGTAACTGGCCTGATAAACAACATGACTTTGAGCAGGCGATGAATGAGGCAGGCAAACAGACCGAATCTGTCAGTTATGATGCGGCTCACGGTTTCACCAATCCAACCAGCCCACGCTATGATGAGGCCGCAGATAGAGCTGCCTGGCAGGTCGTTATCAATTTTCTTCAACAGAAGCTAGCTGGGTAAGCTTTCTTCACATTGACTCAAAAATTTCTGCCGCTGATTGTGTCGGTGTGTTGTTCAGGGAATATGGGACAAGTATCGCTATACGATAAAAATTCCTTAAAGAGGATGATTGGGAAATAATCGATTATTTATAAAATTGTAAATAACCCACCACGATCACAGATAAATCTTGAGTTAGTGGTAAATTAATCCCAATTACTGCACTAAAAAGGTGAGCTTGATGAAACAGATCTCAACTCTTCTAACCCCGATGGTGCTGACAGCACTACTGACACTTACACTGATCTCCTGCGGTGGCGGTGGCAGCAGTGACAGCAGCTCGACATCAGAAGATACAAGCACCGCCACATCCGAAAGCACCGGTACTGTGGGCATTCTACTGACGGACAAACCGGCAGACCCTGACATTTTCCTATCCATCAATGCGACCATTGAACAAGTTGAGTTGCTTGGGCCCGAGGGTGAGGACTCGGTGGTGCTCTATTCCGATGCGCCACAGACAGTCGATCTGCTGAGATTGAGGAGTGAATCCATTCCTTTCACCTTCCGGGACGATGTGCCAGTAGGTACTTACTGCAAGATTCGTTTAACACTCAGCGATCTTGAGCTGGTGCTTGTCGATGATACTCCGGATGATCTCACGGACAACGAAACTCACCATCCCAATCTGCCGGGGAACGGCAAACTCGATCTGCTGGTGCGTGGTTGCTTTACAGTTGATGAAGGTAATGTGATCACTGTGCAGGTTGACCTGGATGCTGGGAATTCGATCCACATTGTGGAGAACAACCGTGGATATAACTTCCGGCCGGTTGTCTTCGTCGATGTGCTTGAAGAGGGTTTTGAGAGCAAACTAGTACGATTGAGTGGTGAAATCGGAGAGGTCATGCCGGAAGAGAATGCGCTGTTGCTCTGTGATGCTCTACCAGTGCAGGAGTCCAGTAACATGGAATGTGTTGAGGTGCGTCTGGGAGATGACAGTGCCTTTTTCGATAACCTCAACTATACCGGAACATCCAGACCGCTTTCGGAGCTCCTGGTGGAAACCATGGTGGGTCAGCAGATCACGGTAATCGGGAAACCGGACCACCATGTGGCTTCCTCTGCCTCTGTGGATATTCCGCGTGGACACTTGCCGCCTCCAGGTGAATGTCGTCTGTGGGAGCTGGATCTACCCCCAGGGCAACAGTCTGCTCCTGGTGATTGTGATGAGCTGGAAGATGATGTGACAGACGATACCGTATTGGTTGATCATGAAGGGGTTGTGGGTGAGCGATATCATCCGCTCATGGAAGTGGATGCACTGGTTGTTGAATTGGGTGAGTTCCTTCAGTTGGAGGGTAGTGTTAACCGGGAATCCGATACTTCAGGATTTGCTATGACCGTTTCTGCTGGTGACGGCATTGCGGTCGGTACCTTGCTGGAAGTTGTGCATCAGATTGGTGAGTCCGGGGTTAACGGTACCCGGGTGCTCTCCAAATCTGGTGACCTGCTAACCTCACTTGATATCCTGGCATCACGCCGGATTCAGGTTGATGGTGTCGTGGATTCATCCGCAACAGAGGATACGATTAATGCAGCGCTGGTCATCATTGATACGGAGTCCGATGATGAAGGCTCTGAGGAGAGCGGTCAGATCACTGGTAGTGTCGTGTCGGCAGGTAGTGTTGGTTTTGTGCTCGCACCAACGACTGACACAGTATGCGGCCTGGCGACCACGGACCTGCAGGTCACCCTTGCAGAGGATGTTGCAATTATCACGGTCGTGATTACTGATACCGTCAGTGAAATTACCCAGGGTGGCACCATTCAAGCCGGGCAGAGTGTCGGTGTCGACGGCAGTTGCAGTACCGAGGGTTACTTGGCAGAGATTGTGGCGATCGTTGATGACCAACGTGATTTATAACTCATGATGACTACGGCCTGTTGCCGTTGATAACATCATAAGCATCGGCAACAGGCAGTATGCGGGCTCCGCTCGCAACGGCCTGTTCGAGCACCCACTCCAACTGTTGCGGTGTGCAGTCATAGTCACCTGGGTTGTCATCCACACCATGGGTGTAGAACACCAGCCATCCGCCGGATTTCACCGTCTTGTCGATAACCCGCTGGATTGCTGTCTGATCGAAGCTGGGGTTATAGATGCTGGTCCCTCTCAGCAGGTACAGATCGGTACCTTTTTGATTGATGCCGGGTCTTGAGCTGCGCAGGGTTTTGTAGTGTTGGGATAACCGCCTCTTGCTCTTGAAATCCACCAATCCGAAAGGGTAGGAGAAGTGCTCGATCGGTTTCCCGCCAAGCCATGAGCTGAGTGTCCTGACATTTCGCTGGGCATCTTCGGCCAATTCCTCTGCGCTGCCCTGAGTCAGCCGGTAATGGCTGTAGGTGTGGCAGCCGATATCGTGTCCGGCCTTGTCGAGTTGCGCGAGATCCTCACGGCCAAGATATCTTTCCCCTTTCTCAGCGTTGGCCTGTTCATCCCCAGTAGCCAGGCCGGATGAAATATAGAAGGTTGCCTTGACCGAATGCCGGTCCAGGATGGGTATTCCATTTTCCACTGCACTGCTGGGAACATCGTCAAAACTGAGGCTGATGATTGCCTGCTGCATCTTGATATCACGACGGTCATTGAGGAAGGAGCCGTAGAGCCATGTTTTCGATTCTTGTAAGGCTTTTCTGATAACTGACATGATTGGTTGTTCCAAGCCGTTTCTATAAAAACTCTGTGTTGCCAGCCTTGTTGTTTACGCGGCCAGGTCCATATGGGTTCCTGTGGCAGAGGGCAGCGTGAAACCAATACCACTGAAAAATATCCGGATATAATCTCTATTAAGCCGATGGCTGATTCAATATGCTATCGTGCTGGCTTTGAGGCATCGCACGAGTGTGCAGATCAGGTTCGCTGAGTATACTGATTGTGTATTGTACTCAATCAGCGGGTTGTCTGCCCCACCAGTGTGTATGGGGGTGCCAGCCACTTGAGCTGGTGCGAATATCGGTTGCTAATGAGTGCTCAGGCTGACTGAGGCCGAGAGCTTGTGAGACCCTAGAGTTGGAGGTGGAGATGAAGTTGCTATTATTGATTGGCCTGATGTTGTTCGGTACCAATCTGAGCTTGGCCTCGGAAGTGGCGGAGAATGATCCGGTACGTGTTTTCACCTCGGAAGAGTCGTTCGAGGATCTGGTAGAAAACATAAAAATGGCGATCGTCGATCAGGGGCTGCTGGTCAGTGGCACCTTGCATGTCAGCGATATGCTGAACCGCACGGCAGCTGATCTTGGCTACTCAGAGATATTCACCAAAGCCGAATCGGTTGAGTTTTGCAGTGCTTTGATCTCACATAAGATGGCTCAGGCAGCTGCAGAGAATATCGCCATCTGCCCATTCACCATCGCTGTTTACGTAAAGAAGAGCGAGCCTGAAAAAGTCTATGCCTCTTACCTTGTTCCCAGGCTGATGGGGGATCGTGGTGAGGTGTCTGAGAGTATTGTCGAGTTGCTTGAGACTATTCTAGAAGAATCCTTATAAAACAATAAGTTATAAATGGCAGTCTGTATGAGGCTGCTGCCGGACAGGAAACAGAATCCTAAAAAATTGTGCAATCGCGCATATGTTGAAATAAATTCAAGGACATCAATTACTTGCCGTAATAGAATAATAACCCGGAGGTATGCCGGGTTTTTTTCGGGTGTAGAGAACGGGGTTTCACTTGAGACCTGTTCTGCTAACAATTATAGACACCCATCCGGGCAGATTGGAGAATCTTAGGAATGTCAGAAGTTTATCAAGTCATCTATAGCGGTAAATTGCAGCCCTATGCAGATGAGTCCCGCCTGGTCATGCTCTTCAGTGAAAAATTCAAACTGGGTCAGGAAAAGGCGCAGCGACTGATCAACGGAGGCCGGCCAATCGCCCTTAAGAAGGACCTTGATCTGGAGAAGGCACTCAAGTTCCAGGAATCACTTGAAAAACTGGGTATGGTAATAACCCTAGATCCCGATCCCGATTTGCAGACCGCCGAACCCTCGGAGCTCTCTCTCGGTATCTACGGTGGTGATGATGAGACAACCGAGGTGCTGGATCAGTCACAGATTCATCGGGAGCGCTGTCCTAAATGCGATTCTGGCAATATGCAGCTGGGGATCTGCCAGGATTGCGGCATTGTTGCGGCAAAGTTTCTCGCTGCCCAGGCCCGAGGCGAGGTACCAGAACCTGCTAGTGAAGAGGTTGGTCAGGATGATCCCTACACCCCGCCGGAAGCGGACCTGGAAGAGCCTGGTGAAGGTGGCATGGTCGGTCCAAGATCGGTTTCCGCCGGGCGTGGGTTCAGTTGGGTGGCAGAGGGTTGGGCGTTTTTCAGAGAGTCTCCCTTTGCCTGGATGATTGCGCTGGTTCTGTGGGGTGTGGTCAATGTGCTGGTTGCCATGGTGCCCGTCGTCGGTGCCATTGCCGTGACCCTGCTGGCGCCCACATTGGTGGCCGGTTTCATGATCGGATGTCGGGAACAGGAGGAGGGTGAGTCGTTTTCGCCCAGCCATCTGTTTGCCGGTTTCAGTCACAATGCGGGGCAGACGATCATGGTTGGTCTGTTCTATATGATCATCTCCGGTGCGATTGTCATCACCATGATGGTTACCGTATTCGGCTCCCTGGAGAGTGTGTTTCCCCAGGTGGGAGAGATGGATGCCGCATCGGCGATGGCTGTCACGACACCGATGATCGCCAGTTTCGCAGTCGGGATGATTGCCTTCGTGCTGCTGCTGATGGCCTACCTGTTTGCGCCGGCACTGGTTGCGCTGGATGATCTGAGTGCCTGGCAGGCCATGAAAATGAGCTTCATGGGGTGTCTTAAAAATCTGTTACCACTCACTTTCTACAGTATCCTTGCGCTACTGTTGTTTCTTTTGAACGGTCTGTTTATGCTCTTGTCTCCAGTATCAATAGTGCTTGCTGGCGTACTCTTCGGGTTGGGACTGCTGATCCTTTTCCCAGTACAGATAGGTGCAATCTATTCGGCTTACACGGATATCTACTACGACTGAAATGTGGCACAGGTATGAAGGAAAGGATTCCTGATTCCCCTCTTGATACCCTCAGGCAATATGAGATACCTGAAGGGGTAACACTTCATCTACGAGTTGCCGGACCGGTGGTGCGCGCTTGTGCCTGGGCGATCGATGCGCTCATCAGAACCTTACTCTACCTCTCTCTTGCGATGCTGCTGGGTTACCTGGGTGGGCTGGGTTTAGGGGTGATGCTTATCGGTTTGTTTCTGATTGAGTGGTTCTACCCGGTGGTATTTGAGATGCATAACGGTGCCACCCCTGGTAAACGGGTGATGGGTGTTCTGGTGATTCAGGAGAATGGCACTCCAGTCACTCCGGCTGCCTCGGTGATTCGCAATCTGCTGCGCAGTGTGGATTTTCTGCCGTTTCTGTATGGCGTCGGGCTGGTAACCATGCTCAGCAATCGCAGTTTCCAGCGTTTAGGGGATCTGGCAGCCGGAACGCTGGTGGTCTATCGTGATCAGAACATTGAGCGCATGGATCCGGCAACTTCCACAGCCCTCAAACCGCCGATGGATCTCTCTGAGGAGGAGCAACTGGTGATACTGAATTTTGCCGAGCGACGAGAGACTCTCTCTGAAGAGCGCCGGCAAGAGTTGGCAGAGTTGCTTTCCGCGCAGACAGGTTTGCAGGGTGTTGCGGCTGAGCAGGCCCTGTATGGCTATGCCAACTGGATTCTCAAGGGACGCTGATGAAACAGCAGCAGTTCGAACTCGAAAACCAGCCCTTGTGGGATGAGATCGAATCCCTGATCGAAGATCTGCAGCGCAAGCGCCAACATCGACAGTTGAGCAAACAGCAGCATCTTCAGTTTCCACTCCTCTATCGCAAGCTTTGCAGTCACTATGCACTGGCCCGCAGTCGAGGTTTCAGCCCGGCCCTGGTGGATCAGCTGCACGTTATGGTGTTGCGTGGGCATCCGCTACTCTACCGCTTCAAGGGGGAATGGGGATGGCGGATCCTGCAATTTGTCTTTACCGGGTTCCCCCGGGCGCTAAGGCGTCAGAAAGCCTATTTTCTGATCTCCCTGCTGGCCTTCCTTTTGCCTGGTTTGATCATGGGAACTGCCTGTTTTCTCAATGATGACCTGATCTATAGCGTGATGAACGAGGCCACCGTGGCAGAGATGGAGCAAAACTATGATCCGGCTAATGATCGACCGGGTCGATCTGTTGAGCGCAGCTCGGATACGGATTTCTTGATGTTCGGTTTCTATATCATGAACAATATCGGTATCGGCTTTCGTACCTTTGCCTCGGGGATTCTGTTTGGCATCGGCTCGCTGTTTTTTCTGCTGTTTAACGGTCTGGTGATTGGCGGGGTGGCTGGCCATTTAAGTCGGTTGGGTTATCACGATACCTTCTGGCCCTTTGTTTCCGGTCACGGCTCCTTTGAGTTGACCGCGATTGTGATCTGCGGCGCAGCCGGTCTGATGTTGGGTCACGCGCTGTTGGCACCGCGCCAACAGACGCGGCTTCAGGCGCTGAAAATGCGGGCGCTTGAGGCACTGCCATTGGTGATGGGGGCGGCTTTGATGCTGCTGTTTGCCGCCTTTATCGAGGCCTTCTGGTCATCCAGTTCTGTGGCCGTGGCTACAAAATACGCTGTTGCAGCGATACTTTGGGCAGTGGTTATTCTCTATCTGGTCTTTATGGGGCGTAACGATGGATCTGGATAGAATCGCCATCAAACTGCGTCTGCGGGAGAGTTGGGAAGGTATCGACCTGGGTTTCACCATGGCCAGACAGTGGTTCATCAATCTTTGGCTGATCTGGCTCTGCAGTGCATTGCCGGTGATGTTGCTGTTGGTTGTCCTGCCGCTGCCGTTGTGGCTGGCGGGATTGATTCTATGGTGGCTGAAACCGGTCTATGAACCGCCTCTGCTCTACTGGATGAGTCGCCGGGTGTTTTCGGAGACGATCAGCTTGAGGGGTGTATTCAGTGATTGGAGAAAAATCGTACTGCCCCAGTTGATCGCCATGCTGAGCTGGCGCCGATTTACGCCGGCCCGCTCCTTTTTCATGCCGGTGGTGGTGCTGGAGGGTTTGCGGGGTGAAAGACGAAAGAAGCGGATCAATGTACTCGCCAAAAACAGTGGGGCCGCTTCCTGGCTGACCATTGTCGGCCTCCATTTCGAAGTGATTCTGCAGTTTGGATTGTTGGGATTGATCCTGGCCCTGATACCGGAAGATCTGTTGTGGACCGATTGGCAAAGCTATCTGTTTGATCCCGATCCTGTCAGTGAGTGGTTGCACCATCTTACTGCCCTCGCAGCAATGTCACTGATCGCGCCATTCTATGTGGCGGCAGGATTTGCACTTTACCTGACGCGACGCAGTCAACTGGAGGCCTGGGATCTGGAGCTGGGATTGCGCAGGATGGCGCAACGACACGAAACTCGACCTGCAACAACGCGCAATTCACTGCTCGCCTGTCTCGCTCTTCTATTCTTCGCTTTCTCCCTGCCTGAAACGGCACAGTCCGTGGAGATGAGTCATCAGGATGCCGAAAGTCTGATTCAGGAGGTGTTGTCCGATGAGGCCTTCGGCGAAGAGAAAACGGTTAACTATTGGGAATATGTGGGTGAGGAGGAGAGCCAGTCGGATGAATCCGATTCCACATTTTTAAGCTGGCTGGAATCGATTGCCGAGTCGACCGCTTTTTTGGGCGAGTTGCTGCTCTGGATTATGGTGATTGTTCTGCTCGCCTATCTGCTTCACTGGTATCTAAAAAACAGATCGGCATTTGGCCGTACGGTTATTGAGCAGAGTCACAGGCGGGTAGCGCCGACCATTGTGGCCGGTCTGGATCTGCGGCCTGAAAGCATGCCTGAGAATCCTTCAGTCAAAGCACTTGAAATGATTCAACAGGAGCAACCAAGAGAGGCTGTTGCACTGCTCTACAGAGCCACTCTTTCCCGCTTGGTGCATCACTATGCGTTGCCAATCAAAGCGGGTGATACAGAGAGGCAGTGTCTCGACAGGAGTCGTACACTGCAGATCCCTGATCTGTTCGACTACCTGAGTGAGTTGACCGCTGTCTGGCAGCAGCTTGCCTATGCGCATCATCAGCCGCAGAAGAGTCAATTGATTGATCTTTGCCGTGCATGGATTGACCATTTTGGTGGCCGCGATGCGGGATAGTATGAAGAGTGCCCTGCTGCTGATTGCACTGTTGGTTATGCTAGGCACCCTTGGCTGGCTCTGGTTTGAGAAAAATTTTGAGCGTCGCGAAAAGGTGGTGAGGAGTACCATGAGTCTCGAAGCCAGGCGCAATCCCATGTTGGCTGCCGAGATGTTTCTGAGCCGTCTTGGTCTGTCGGTTGAGAGCCGAACGGGTAGAGAGTATCTGATCCAGCCACCTGAAGATCCAGGGTTACTGTTGGTGCGTGATTTGGGGCCTCCATTGAGTGAGCGTGCCGTGAACGATCTCCTTGCATGGATTGAGCGGGGTGGCCATCTGCTGGCAGCGCCCGGTGACCAGTTGCCGGTGGCGGGCAAGCATGGTTTGCTGGCAAAACTGGGTGTCACCCTGGTCGATGCGGATGAGAGGGAGGAGGGGAATGAGACGCTTGCGCTCGACCTAACTGCCCAGGTTGAAGGATTGGAGGTCGATGTTGATATGCCCTATCGGTTTGTACTCGACGAAAGCTCCGAAGCCGTCAGACCGCTGGTTAAGGATCCCCGTTATCTGGTGTTTCCCTGGGGGGGCGGGTTTATCACTCTGATCAGCGATAGCGATATATTCAGCAATAACCGGATCGGTGAATTTGAGCATGCCCGTCTGCTTGCCCATCTGGCAACGGATGGTGATCCTGTGTGGCTACTGCACAGTGCGCAGATGCCCTCACTGACCAGTTTGATCTGGCGCTGGGCGCCTCAGCTGGTGGTGACACTGGTGCTTCTGGGATTGCTCACGGTGTGGTGGATGAGCCGGCGCAGTGGAACGATCTTGGCTAGCACAACATCAGACCGCCGGGATCTGTTGGAGCATCTGCAGGCGAGTGCTGAATTTGCCTGGCGTAACGATCTCAAGGCCGGACTGCTGGAAGGGGCTCGGCATCAGGTTGAAAAGCGCTGGCTGAGCGCCCATCCAGTCCTGTTGCAGCTCGATCAAGAGGCGCGATGTAATTGGCTGGCGAAACGGACCGGTTTGAGTGCAACGGCTATTTTCAAGGCCCTCTATCCTGATCAACCGGACACCATGCAAATGATCAAAAACAGTATCAATCTGCAGCGATTGCTCGCTGCCTTACACCCAGACAGAAAAGTGAAATAGACATGCATGATAAAACCTCCCCCCCTCAGGACAGACTGGACCGGGCCAGACAGTTGGAGAGTGAGATAGCCCGTGCGGTGATTGGACAGCAACAGGTTATCCATGAAGTGGTATTGGCCCTTTTCGCTGCCGGACATGTATTGGTGGAGGGGGTTCCGGGGCTGGGCAAGACCCTGTTGGTGAGAAGCCTCTCGGCGGCAATACAGGGTGAGTTCAGTCGGATTCAATTTACGCCTGACCTGATGCCCAGTGATATTTCGGGTCATATCATGTTCGATATGAAGAGTGAGAATTTCCGGGTACGCAAGGGGCCGGTGTTCTGTAACCTGTTGTTGGCGGATGAGATCAACCGCTCGCCCGCTAAAACCCAATCGGCCCTGCTTGAAGCGATGCAGGAGCAGCAGGTGACCATCGAAGGCAGAACTTTCCCGTTAACCGCGCCGTTTCTTGTGCTTGCCACCCAGAATCCGATCGAGCAGGAGGGGACCTACCCCCTGCCACAGGCCCAGTTGGATCGCTTTCTGCTGAAGGTGTTCATCGATTACCCGGAAGAGGACGATGAGCAGCAGATGGTCAAACAGATCACCGACGGCCGGGTGGGAGACCAGCTCGATACCTCGACAATCCGGCCATTGATGAATGCACAAGAGATACCGCAGATACAGAACCATGTGGCCTGCCTGAAGGTGGATGATGAGATCATCAACTATGCGGTGCGGCTGATCAGGGCGGCGAGAGATTGGAACGGTATTGAAGCGGGGCCAGGGCCACGGGGTACGATCTCCCTGCTGCGGGCTGCCAGGGCGGAGGCCTTTCTCGATGATCGGGATTTTGTCACACCCGACGATATCAAGAGTGCGGCGCTGCCGGTATTGCGTCATCGGGTTCGCCTGACGACCGATCTGGAAATCGAAGGCTACCGGCCGGAAGATGTGTTGAAGGATCTTCTGGATAACCTGCCGGCACCGAGAAAGTGACACCCAAACGCCGCTTGATCTTGGCGTTGCTGCTGCTGGTTCTACCGGCGTTGTTAGCCATCTGGTATCCCCATTGGGCCTATGTCTGGGTGGGGGGTATGGTTTTACTGCTGTTTCTGGCTGCGGTTGATCTGTGGTGGCTGCGACAAATTCCATGCCCGAAGGTGGAGCGTCTGCTGCATACGACGATTCCGGTCGGTGTCTGGACCGGGGTTCAACTGAAACTGGAGAGTCGTTTCCCACACAACCTGATGGTTACTGTTCACGATCACCACCCGGCAGATTGTGATGTCAGGGATCAGCCGCTCACCCTTGAAATACCGGCTCAGCGTCAATTGACCATTAATTATCAGGTCCTGCCAAGAAGTCGCGGCGATAAACAGTTTACCGGTGTTGATCTGGTGATCCATTCAAGCTTCAGGTTGTGGCGGCTGAAACGGTTTCTCGATCACCAGACCAAGGTCAGGGTCTATCCCAATTTTCGAGAGATTGCCCATTTCGCGCTGTTGGCGACAGACAACCATCTCAGCCAGATGGGGGTCAGAAGGCGTCAGCGACGGGGAGAGGGCAGTGATTTCCATCAGCTCAGAGAGTATCGGGTGGGGGATGCGTTACGCCAGATCGATTGGAAAGCCAGTTCCCGTTATCGCCGCCTGATCTCCAAAGAGTATCAGGATGAACGGGATCAACAGCTGGTGTTTCTACTCGATTGCGGACGCCATATGCGTCACCGGGATGAGCAGGGAGCCCACCTCGATCATGTACTGAATGCAATGCTGCTGTTGAGCTATGTGGCTGAGCGTCAGGGTGATGGGGTTGGTTTCCTCAGTTTTGGCGGCATCCACCGCTGGCAACCGCCGATCAAGGGCGGCGATCTGGTACGGCGGATTCTCGACCGCTGCTACGATATAGAGCCTACCCTTGAGGCTGCGGACTATCTCTCTGCAGCCCGCCAGCTGATGTCTCTGCAAAACCGCAGAGCGCTTCTGGTGATACTCACCAACAGTCGTACCGAAGATCAGAGCGAATTGCAGAAGGCGGTTTCGATTCTGGCGAAACGGCACTTGGTGGTGATTGCTGATCTGCATGAGGCAAGTCTGGATCAGGTGCTGGACAGACCGGTCACGGATCGGGCGGGAGCGCTGCGTTTTCAGGCGGTGGTCGACTATCTTGGTGAGCGCAGGGAGAGCCATGAGCGACTGCAGTACCGGGGTGGCCTGGTGATCGACAGTCGCCCTCAGCAGTTGCCGATTAATCTGGTGAATGCCTATCTGGATGTCAAAGCCTCAGGAGCATTGTAGTGCTCTTTTCGCTACTGTTGTCAGGGATAAATCCTATCGGGTAACTTAAACAGCAGCAGACACTGCAGCGGTTTGCTGGAATCGAGTATTTGGTTTGTCTGGGTCGCTGCTGATCAACCCATGCTGCCTCATCATGGCGAATGCCGGGATCCAGGTGTGTTGGCCGGCTTCAAGTCCCTAACATATTGATTATACAAAGAGAGGCATACTCCCGCTGAAAGTAATATACTTAGTCGCTCGACTGTTAACCTGTTCGCCAGTTTAATAGTTACGGTACTCTGAAAAGCGGCTTTGGTGCGCGGTAACTGCACCATATTGCAGGTGTTGAGAGAGCCCTGATTCTGCCAAAAATAACGTAAAGGCGATCGATGTAATGGAGACTGAAGAGGCTAAGCCCAAGAAACGCAGCAGAGGCATCTATCTGCTGCCTAATCTGTTTACCACGGCCGCACTGTTTGCCGGTTTCTATGCGATTCTGGCCGCCGTCAATGGCAAGTTCGAAGTGGCTTCGGTGGCGATCTTTGTCGCCATGCTGATGGATGGTCTGGATGGTCGGGTGGCCCGCCTGACCAAAACCCAATCCGCTTTCGGTGCCGAGTATGACAGTCTGTCGGATATGGTCTCATTCGGTCTGGCGCCCGCTCTGGTCATCTATATCTGGGCGCTCAGTGATCTGGGTAAACTGGGTTGGTTGGCGGCTTTCATCTATACCGCCAGCAGTGCCCTGCGTCTGGCCAGATTCAATACCCAGATCGGCATCGCCGATAAAAAGTATTTTCAGGGGCTGCCCAGCCCGTCAGCTGCTGCAATCGTGGCCGGTGGGGTATGGCTCGGCGTCGACTATGAGATCTCCGGTCAAAGCCTGGATTGGGTCGCAGCGGTGCTCACTACCCTGGTGGGATTGCTGATGGTCAGTAATTTCCGTTATCACAGCTTCAAGGAGATCGACTTCAGCGGCAAGGTGCCATTCATTGTGCTGGTTGTGGTGATGGTGGTACTGGCGATTATCCAAACCCATCCTCCCACCGTTTTGTTCGCCCTGTTTCTGGTTTACGCCATCTCCGGACCGGTACTGACCCTTACCCAGTTGCGCAAACACCGGGAGGATCGGGTTGCCACCGATCAGGATAGTGGAGCCGGGCAGAATGGAGAGTGATTCTGCTGTGCAATGGCCTGGTGCTGGGTTATATTCGCCGGGTCAATAGCGAGCAGCGCTCCGCCGCCCGATTGCATTCTCTGTTCCTGGTATGACCGGGATCGGATAACATACTATTCTTAAAACAGATTTTTCTAGATTTGCGAGGGCCAGCCGGACTGGTGCTAACAGGCCCTCTGGTAACTATTTTGTGAGCAAGCTTCCGGGGTTGAGATCTGCCTGGCTGTGGGTCCACCTGGCTTGCCGGAGAGAAGCATGAGTCAAGCCGATCAACTGATCATTTTCGATACCACTTTACGGGATGGTGAGCAGAGTCCCGGTGCATCCATGACCAAGGATGAGAAGGTGCGTATCGGCAAGGCTTTGGAAAAGTTGCAGGTGGATGTCATCGAAGCCGGCTTCCCGATTGCCAGTCCGGGTGATTTCGAGGCAGTTTCAGCGGTGGCCAATGTGGTTAAGGATTCCACCATCTGTGGCCTGGCCCGTGCCCTGGACAAGGATATAGACCGGGCAGGCGAAGCCCTCAAGCATGCCAACTCCTCACGTATCCACACCTTCATCGCAACCTCGCCGATCCACATGCAGCATAAACTGCGGATGAATCCGGATCAGGTGGTTGAGCAGGCGGTGCATGCGGTCAAACGGGCCCGTAAATATACCGATAATGTGGAGTTCTCAGCCGAGGATGCGGGACGTTCCGAGATCGAATTTCTCTGTCGTATCTTCGAGGCGGTGATCGATGCGGGGGCCAGTACCCTGAATGTGCCGGATACGGTGGGCTATGCCATGCCCCATCAGTTTGGTGAAATGATCCGGCAAATGCGGGAGCGGATACCCAATTCCGATAAGGCGGTCTTCTCCGTGCACTGCCACAATGACCTTGGACTGGCGGTGGCCAACTCCCTCTCTGCTGTCAGCAATGGCGCACGCCAGGTTGAATGTACCATCAATGGTCTCGGCGAACGGGCCGGCAATGCCTCACTGGAAGAAATCGTGATGGCGGTGAAGACCCGTCAGGATGTCTTTTCCTGTGAAACCCGGCTGGATACCACCCAGATCCTCAGCTGCTCCAAACTGGTCTCGAATATCACCGGCTTTCCGGTTCAGCCGAACAAGGCCATCGTTGGTGCCAATGCCTTCGCCCATGAATCAGGCATTCATCAGGATGGGGTGCTGAAATCCCGCGAGACCTACGAAATCATGCTCGCCGAAGATGTGGGTTGGAGCCAGAACCGCATGGTGCTGGGCAAGCATTCGGGACGAAACGCTTTTCGCACCCGACTGGAGAGTCTGGGGATCAGCTTCGAATCGGAGGAGGAGGTCAATGCGGCCTTCTCCCGCTTTAAGGATCTGGCCGATAAGAAGCATGAGATCTTCGACGAGGATCTGCAGGCACTGATGACCGACACCAAGACCGAATCCTTCAACGAGCGGATCAAACTGGTCTCTTTGAAGGTCTGCTCCGAAACCGGAGAAACCCCCAAAGCGGATGTCACGCTGAGTCTTGATGGGGCGGAGGAGCCGGGTACAGCCGTTGGCGGTGGGCCGGTGGACGCCACCTTTAAGGCGATAGAAAGTATCGTCAGCAGTGGCACCGAACTGCAACTCTATTCGGTGAACAACATCACCAGCGGTACGGATGCCCAGGGGGAAGTGACGGTTCGGCTGGAGATGGATGGACGCATCGCCAATGGTCAGGGTGCGGATACCGATATTGTGATCGCCTCGGCCAAGGCCTATATCAATGCGGTCAACAAGATTATGACGCCGATCACCAAGGCTCACCCGCAAACCGGTGATGTATAGCCTGAGCCAGAGACAATGGATGAGCTGAGGCGCCAAAACTATCTGCGGATGATGGGGGTAACCCAGTGGCGACTGCGTCAGACCGATTCCCATGAAGCGATACAACAACCTGTTGTGGAAGCTGAAGCAGAAGTCGGCCTGGCGGAGCAACCTGCTGTGGCAAGTGATCCGATTGGGTCGTCTGATCGTGCACCAACAGCAGTGGATCTGTCCGACTGGCTGACGCTCCGGGAGCAGGTGAAAACGTGTCGGCAATGTGGCTTACGCGCCGGTTGCAGCCAGACCGTGTTTGGCGTCGGTAATCAGCAGGCCGATATGCTGGTAATCGGTGAGGCACCCGGTGCGGATGAGGATCGTCAGGGAGAGCCCTTCGTCGGCCGTGCGGGACAACTGCTGAATGCCATGCTGCTGGCTATGGGGTTCAAACGGGAGGCGGTGTTTATTGCCAATATCGTCAAATGCCGGCCACCTGACAACCGGGATCCCGCTGCAGAAGAGGCACTGGCCTGTCAGGACTACCTGTTGCGACAGATTGCGCTGATTCAACCGAAACTGATTCTCTCGGTCGGTCGGATCTCTGCCCAGAATCTTCTCAAAACGGATATTGCGGTGGGTAAGCTGAGGGGGCGGGTGCATGCCTTTGGAGAGACCAATATCCCTCTGGTGGTCACCTATCATCCAGCCTATCTGCTGCGCTCACCAGAACAGAAAAGTAAGGCCTGGCAGGACCTGCAACTGGCCCTCTCGGTGCTCGCTCCTGTCAACAAGGCCCAAGGTCAATCCTGACCATGAGCGCTCTGGTCACCGATCCTCTGCTGGGTATACGGCCAATGCGGGAGGAGGATCTGGCCCAGGTCTTCGCCCTGGAGATTGAAGTCTACCCCTTTCCCTGGACCGAAGGGATCTTCCATGACTGCCTTAGGGTGGGTTACTCATGTTGGGTACTTACCATGGACGATCAGGTGATCGGCTATGGAGTGATGTCGGTGGTGATTGATGAGGCGCATATTCTGAATATCTGTATCTCACCGGAGTGGCGCAGGCGAGGTCTGGGTGAGAAGCTGATGCGGCGACTGATCAAAGTGGCGGGGCAGCACGGAGCCGAGACCGTATTTCTTGAGGTTCGGGTGAGTAATCGGCGCGCTTTGCAACTTTATGAAAAGATCGGCTTTGTCGAAGTGGGTATGCGCAAGGCCTACTACCCTGATCACAACAAAAACCGGGAGGATGCACTGCTGCTCTCCCTCGAAAGACTCAACGCTCGTGGGTCCGGTTGATCGTTACCTTATTTACTGCGTGGCCCACTAAATGATTTCGTCGATGGTGGAGGGCGTACTGTGGAGCGTGGCGCTTCCTGAGACACCGTTGAATGCAGCAATTGCCCGGCTGTTGAACGGAGCCTCAAACTCACGACCCGCATCACCCGCCTCTGCCGCACCATTGGATTGATTCTGTTGTGCCATCTCCTCCCGCCGAGCGGCACTGATATCAGCTCGCGCCTGGGATGCCATGGCCGCAGCCTGGGCGGCTACCATCCTGTCCTGAGGGGAGGGATCTGCCGGCGCCAGGGCAGCACGACGCAGGGTCTCAGCCTGGCGTAGTCGCTCTTGGGGAGAGCCGGAGTAGGAGGCGCTGATCGATACCTCGCCACCTACCGCATATCTTCGACCATCCGGGCCGGTCTGATAGGTGTAGCTGCCGCCGGAGACCATGCCGGCTGCCGCAGAGCGGTGTGCTGCTTCATGGGCTCTCACCTGTCGGTCGCGCTGTTGCAGCTCTCTGACCTGTGCCTGCTCTTCCTGGGTGAGTTCACTGCTCTGGTTGGTCTCCCTGACCGGTCTTTGACTTTCGTTCTGTTTACTTTCCGCAGGGGCCGCAGCCTCTCCAGACCCCATGATATGGGGCTGTTCTCGACTCTCAGCCGTTACCCTTCCCGCTAGCTGGGATTGGCTGCCGAGCATCGATATTCTGCCGATTGAGAGGTCCATAGCACCTTTTTAATCTATTTACCCAATTAAATTATATCTACTATTTGGAAATGGGTATGAAAACGGTTGAACAATTTCGATATTCAGTTTCAATTCAGGCGGTTTATTCCTTGAATAATGGTGAAACATGTCTATGTAACAAACGATGTTCAATTTATAGTTCACTGACATGAATATGCAATACTTTAGTTGATTACTCGGAAAAGCGTGGTGTTGAGATGGGTAAGCTGGATAAAGCAAAAAGAGGTGAGGGAAGTCAGGAGTGCTGCTGTTCAGGCTCTGAAAAAATGAGTGGCCGGTATTTTAAGTGAACAATGTTATATTTAATCCTTCAGTTGTTTTCGAAACGTGCTTTAACACGAATCGCAACAACTGACCGGGATCTAACCGTTACAAATCCTAATTGTGCAGATACCGGCGATTGCTGGGTTACCTGGGCTCAGGCAGACAGACTCTCTTTTACGGAGGGTTGTTGACTGGCCATCATCCTGGACTGAGCTCTGACCAGTCTCGACATGGCATTGATGTCCCGATTAGAGAGAGAGAAAGCAGAATCCACCCAGTGATCGGCAATATCGTTAAGCTCCTGCTTTTGCAGCGGCATGACCCGATTGCGCATATTCATAACGGCTTTGCGGGTGATATTCGATTTTTTGAGACGCCGAATGAACTGACGTAAGGCTTCATCAAGCCGATCCTTTTCTGCAATCATATCGACGATGCCCATCTCATAAAGCTGCTCTGCGGTATAGCCTTCCGCATTCACGATCATCTTTTCTACAGCTGCAGGAGCGATGCGGCGGGAGAGGAATGAATAGGCTCCCATACCGGGGAACATATTGAACACAACTTCCGGGAATTTAAACTCACTCCCTTCCACGGCAATGATGTAATCACTGGAGAGCGCTGCCTCGAAGCCGGCACCCAGTGCGGTGCCATTCACCAGAGAGATTGTGGTGATATCATTCATGCCCAAATTGTTGTAGTTACTGTAAAGTACATCGATACTCAGGCGGGCGTATTTCGACAAGGTCTCCCGGTCGTTGTTTTTGATGCAGTCAACAAAAAAAGCAAGATCACCACCCAGATTGAATACCTCGGCTACATCCGATGTAAAGATCAAGTAATCTACTGGCTGATGAGCGAGCTTATTCATACTGAATTGGTTGGTTAATCTTTTTTGAAAGGAGTCGATATCTCTAAGAAGTTGTTGAGAAAAACAAGGAATTTCGCCTGGATCCATAGCAAAAAATTGAGCCTTAATATCTTCCTGATAGTTGATGTTCAGCGTTTTATAGCCGTGTTCAATTATTTCGATTGTCTGAGTAGGTGCAAGCATGATGATAATCTCCTAACTTGTGAATCCACTGAAATAACTGCCATACTCTTGTGGGCAACTTACAATAACACAAGGATTTCACGACACTTAACTTTGTAAATAGTGATATTTGAATGTGATTCATCCCCGGTTGTTACTTAATCGTAAACCAGTGTGGGAGGTTATCAATGCGGGTGTTCAGATAATTTGACGTGCGTTAGCTTATGAGTGGATATTTTTAAAGGGACGATCAAGTAATGACTTCAGGAATTCTCATTCGTCAAGCAACCAAGTGGATTATGAGTATTAATATATGGCTGGCATAACAAGAAAGCAGGTATTTTCACTGCCTAAACCTGATTTCATCTGCAAAGGATTATCGGAGGAAGCGCTTCTTGAGTATGAGCAGGCGTTAATTCGAGTGCTCTTTACGTTCTGTGTGGTTGTCTACTTTCTGATCCACAAATTTATCTATGCTGAGCCTGGGTTGTTCAATACGGCTTTCTATCTGGCAGCCGTCTACCTGCTGTTCTCGATAGGTGTCGTATTCTCATTCATTTTCTATAAAGAAGAGTCGAAAATGAGAAAATCGATCACCATGCTGGGTGATCATGGTGCAACCTGTTTGGCCATGTACCGGGCTGGGGAGGCCGGCGCACCGTTATTCACTGTCATACTCTGGATAACCGTTGGCTATGGCGCCCGATACGGTATGAAGTATCTCTACCTGGGAATGCTTTTCTCTGTTTTGGGGCTGTTCATACTGATCAACATGAGTGATTTCTGGTTACAGCATCCCATTATTGGCTATGGGATGATTGTTACAAATATCATCATTTCAGGTTTCGTTTCCCGTCTGCTAATGCAGTTGTCGGATGCAAAGGCAAAAGCGGAACAGGCTGATGAGGCTAAGGGGCGCTTCCTTGCGAACATGAGTCATGAGATGAGGACCCCGCTGTCAGGTATCATCGGGATTTCCAATTTACTGCACAAAGAGAAACTCCCGAAAAGTGCCAGTGCGTCGGTCATGACGATCAATCAATCCGCGAATCACCTGTTACAGCTGATTGACGATATCCTCAATTTCTCCAGAATCGAGTCGGGCATACTTCATATAAATAAAGCGCCCTTTGATGTCTATGAAGCGATTCATACCGTCAGTGATACGTTAATGCCAGTGGCCAAGGACAAGGGGCTCGGTTTTCATGTGTTTATCTCAACCGACGTGCCTGTCAATCTGATTGGAGATGCAAACCGCCTGAAACAGATATTGATCAATCTCTGTGGCAATGCGATCAAGTTTACAAAGCATGGCTATGTCGAGATAAAAGTCAACGCGCTGTCCGTGGATCAAAAGGAAGCTATCCTGAGGTTTGAGATCATCGATACAGGTATCGGCATACCCAGTAAAGCATTGCCTTATGTGTTTGACCGTTTCAATCAGGTCGATGATTCCATCACCCGCCAGTATGGTGGCTCCGGTCTTGGTACGACGATTTCCAAAGAGCTGGTTGAGCTGATGAGTGGGCAGATTCATGTGCAAAGTGATTTTGGTAAAGGTAGCCGCTTCTATTTTGATATTCCACTGCCTGTCGTGGATACTCCGGTCAACCAGGAGTTCTCCGACATAAAATGTTTGATCTATACAGAAAACGAATCTCTGACAAAGCGGATCGAATATTTCACATCACGTTGGGGTATGAATGTATTGTCCACATCGGACTTGCACAACATCTGTCCACTGCTGGTTCAGAATGAGTGTGAGGGCAGTGGATTACCAATTCTTCTTGTGGATGGCTTGTCAGTCGAAGGTGAACTTGGGGATTTTCTGAAATATGTAAGGTTTGGCGTGTCGCAGGATGTGGATATCGTCCTGATCGATCTTCAAGAGCAAAGGTCAAACTATGAAGATGTGGTCACCTCGATCGTAACGGATCTCTCTACACCAAGGCAGCTCTTCAATGCGCTTCACGCAGTCAACAAAAAAGTTGAATTTCCGTCAGGCATCGTAAAGATAAGTGAAGCTAAAAAGGAGCACTTCAAAAAACTCAATGTGCTGATAGCCGAAGATTCCCGTGTCAACAGAATGATACTGGAGGAGATGCTGAAAGCTCATCACATGAGTGTGGTATCCGCTGAAGATGGGGATGAAGCACTCGATTTGTTCGAGCACCACGACTTTGATCTGGCAATCGTGGACATGCAGATGCCGAATGTCGGCGGGTTGGACGTGATCAGAGAATACAACGCGATTAACGGTTTATTCAATAAGATCCCCTTTATCGTGCTTACTGCCAACGTGACTACAAATGCCCGTAAAGAGTGTGAGCATGCCGGTGCAGCAGCGTATATGAAAAAGCCTGTTGATGAAGGTGAACTGCTGAAGGTCATTTACCAATATACCGGAGCGGAAGCCGACAAGTTTGCTGACAAGCTCTTTATCTCGACTGGCAGCAGTGAAAGTCGCCATATCGATGAAACTGACGACGATGTTTTGAATCGTCAGGTGCTTGATAAGTTAAAGCGCCTTGGGTCAAAAGAGGGTGTGTTTGAAGGATTCATCCACAGCTATCTAAGTGACCTTGATACTTCACTGAAACATATACAGCAAGCAATTGACGATAACGATTATAATCGTTATCACGATGAGTCTCATGCAATCAAGGGAGCTTCTGCAAACATCGGTGCGAATGAAGTCTTCACAATCGCCAAAAAAACAAATGACGATTCTAAAAAGGAGTTTGATCAATTCGGAAAAGAGCGCTATCAGGAACTGGTAAATGCCACATCGAGAGCGGAGAGGGGTCTCAGAGAAGTTCTGCTCAAACACAATTCCTCAGATGCCGAGAGCATTCTAAAGCAGTAATTTATCGCGCATCGATTATTCGGTAGAATGGACCGTTTTTCGCCCCTTCTTGTGGAGGGGATCTCCGATCGGCTAGAAAATTAGCTGCAAAGTTAGGAATTTACCGCTATGGCTGATAGCAATTTATCCAATGAAATCAACAAGAGACGTACGTTTGCTATCATTTCCCACCCGGATGCTGGTAAGACCACGCTAACTGAAAAACTGCTGCTTTTCGGTGGTGCCATTCAGATGGCCGGTACGGTAAAAGGTCGCAAGGCCGCCCGTCATGCCACCTCCGACTGGATGGAGATGGAGAAAGAGCGTGGAATCTCGGTCACCTCATCGGTGATGCAGTTTCCCTTCGGTGAGGAGATTGTCAATCTGCTCGATACCCCAGGCCATGAGGATTTCTCAGAGGACACCTATCGTACCCTGACTGCGGTGGATTCCGCTCTGATGGTGATCGACGTGGCGAAGGGCGTGGAAGCACGCACCATCAAATTGATGGAGGTCTGTCGACTGCGTGACACGCCGATTCTGACCTTTGTCAACAAACTTGACCGTGAAGGACGCGATCCTCTGGAGATTCTCGACGAGATCGAAGAGGTATTGAAGATCAAATGTGCCCCGGTCTCCTGGCCGATTGGGATGGGCAAGCGCCTGAAGGGAGTCTATGACCTGCGTACGGATACGACTCACCTGTTCAGTGCCACCCATGGGGGTAAGATTCAGGTTGGTGAGGTGATCCAGGGAATCGACAGCCCTAAGCTGGATGAACTGATCGGCAATCAGGCTGAAGAGCTGCGTGAAGAGATCGAACTGGTCCGTGGGGCAAGCCATGAGCTCGATCTGGAAGCCTATGCCAAAGGTGAGCTGACACCGGTGTTTTTCGGTTCGGCGATCAACAACTTCGGGGTCAGAGAGCTGCTTGAGGCCTTTGTCGAGTATGCGCCGGGTCCCTTGTCCCGCAATACCCAGCAGCGCCTGGTCGAACCGGCTGAGAAAAAATTCAGCGGTTTTGTATTTAAGATCCAGGCCAATATGGATCCTCAGCACCGTGACAGGGTCGCTTTTCTGCGGGTCTGTTCAGGCACTTACCGCAAAGGTATGAAGATGCGTCATGTGCGGCTCGGCAAGAGTGTGCAGATCAGCAATGCGATCACCTTCCAGGCCGATGAGCGACGCCATGTGGAGGAGGCCTGGCCGGGCGATATCATCGGCCTGCACAACCATGGGACCATCCAGATCGGCGATACCTTCACCGAAGGCGAAGAGCTGAAATACGAAGGTATTCCATACTTTGCACCTGAGCTCTTTCGCCGGGTGGTATTGAAGGATCCGCTCAAACAGAAGGCCCTGCTGAAAGGGGTATTGCAACTCTGCGAGGAGGGGGCGACCCAGGTTTTCCGTCCGTTGAAAAACAACGATCTGATCCTTGGTGCAGTAGGCGTACTGCAGTTCGATGTGGCGGTAGAGCGACTCAAGCATGAGTACAAGGTCGAAGCGATCGTCGAGCCGGTCAATGTGGCCACAACCCGATGGATCGAGTGTGACGATGAGAAGATGCTCGATCAGTTCAAGCAGAAGAACCACGACAACCTGGCGTTGGATGGGGATGAGCAACTGGTCTATCTGGCGCCCACCCGGGTCAATCTGGATCTGGCCACAGAGCGCTGGCCTGAGGTGAAATTCATGTCCACCCGGGAGCTTTGATTCCTGAGATTGAAAAGCCCGCAAATGAGTGCGAATAAACGCAAATAGGCGTATTGGTATTGCCCAGCCCTAATCGTGGTTTTCGAAACGGGTAGATTGAGCTGGTTTGTGGTGTTTGGAGCTCATTTATGGATGATAAATTCCAGGATCGAATCGTGGGTTAGATACATTGAAAATCGAATCGACTCCACCATAATTAAGGTAGAGGGCGCGTATTTCTCGTCCCTGAGAGAGGAGGTAGTCAATGTTTCTAATGCAGAAAAACAGTGAAAGATTGGTTGAAGTGCTTAGCCTGACTGACCTGTTCAATCCCAACCACAGTGAAATCGTCGGACGTTTTCATGCCGGTGAAGAGATGCAGGATGCAGAGAAGTTTATTAAAGCACAGATGCAGTTTCCATCCGGTGAGCCTCTGCCTCAGTGCTGGCTGGATTCGGGTTACCGTCATCATTAAAGGGAATGATCCGAAATTTCAGGCTGGCTGAGCATGCCGTCAACAGATAACTCTTGGGTTATCTGGAGGGGGGCTGTTTGCCCAAGCTGCTGTATCAAGCTCCGTTAGGTCTCGAAAGATGCTGCGCCATCCAGGTGCAGTATACTGATTGTATTGACTCATCTGATTCAAAATAGTGCGCACAACCAACCTATATCAGTCCGGTTGTGCACCAGCTTGCTGCTTTTGACTGCAGTGACCCATTCCGGTTATCTCTAACCATCTGATTTATAATTAACATTTTGTCTGCGCTCGGTTTATCCGATGTCGAAAACACTTGCTTTAGGATCGCGTCAGGGGGGTTCTGATCACTCATCCGGCAGAAAGCCATCACTTTGATTGTCCGGTCGACAAGGTCTTGGGAGCGGATTAGTGGTTTGTATTATAGAGTGGGACTGGTTTTTGCTTTAGTGTTAAACGATAGCGAAAAAACAACACGGAGCGATCTGATGCTTGATAAAACATTGACAGTCATTCTTGCGGGAGGCCATGGTTCCCGTCTGAAGCCACTGACCCTGGAGAGAACCAAACCGGCGGTCCCGTTCGGCGGTCAATATCGGATTATCGATTTCACCCTGGTGAACTGTCTCCATTCAGGCCTCAGGCAGGTACTTGTGTTGACCCAATACAAATCCCACTCACTGCAGAAACATCTCAGAGATGGGTGGTCGCTGTTCAATCCCGAGCTGGGTGAATACATCACAGCGGTTCCGCCGCAGATGAGAACCGGAGGCAGTTGGTATGACGGAACCGCGGATGCGGTCTATCAGAATCTCTATATGCTGAAGCGAAGTGGTGCTGAGCGGGTGCTGATCCTCTCCGGCGACCATATCTACCGCATGGACTACGCGCCGTTGTTGGCGTTTCATGAAGAGCACAGTTCCGGTGTGACCCTGGCGAGTATGGAAGTGCCCCTCAGTGAAGCGGGCCAGTTCGGTGTGATGGGTGTGGATCAGCAGGGTCGGGTAACCTCTTTTGAAGAGAAACCGAAAAACCCAGAACCCTGTCAGCCGGGAGGCGAGAATGCACTGGTCTCTATGGGCATCTATGTGTTCTCCCTGGATCGACTGATTTCGATCCTTGAGGAGGATCATCTGTTGTCGGATTCAGGGCACGATTTTGGCTTTGATATACTGCCGAAACTGTTCGCCGAGAATGAGGTATATGCCTATCGCTTCGGTGGCAAGGCGGGGCGTGTCAGTCGTGATCGCTATTGGCGCGATGTAGGTAATCTGGACAGTTACTATGAGGCGAATATGCAACTGCTCGATCCTCAGCCTGCGCTGGATCTCTATCAGCCTGAATGGCCGATTCGAACCCACCATTCTCAATACCCTCCAGCGCGTACAGTACCCGGAATATCCGGCAGTGAAGGGATTTTCATCAATTCAATCGTTGCCAACGGGGTATTGATTGTCGGTGGGAGTGTGCAGCACTCGATTCTGTTTCCCAATGTACGCATCGGAGACGAAGCGGTGATTCACAACTCGATCCTGTTTGAAGGGGTAGAGGTTGGTGATGGAGCGGAATTGGATAACTGCATTGTCGACAAGGGGGTTGTCATTCCACCGGGTGAGCGCATCGGCTTCGACAAGGCTCAGGATGCGGCGCGTTTTTCCATATCCGAGAAAGGTATTGTGGTGGTGCCTAAGGGGTATCAGTTTTAGATTTTAGTCCGTGAATGAACACGCCTTGGTTCAGTGCAATCGATCCGGACTATGCATTAAGACCTTGATCGACTCAATCATCGTCAGCCTGGTGGATGCGGGGTAAAAGCGCAATGAACAACAGATTACCCGCTTCTTGCATTCATTCACGGACAAAGAAAGCGCTTAAACCTCAACCAGTGTGCGCCCGAAAATTTCGCCGGAGAGCATTTGTTCGAAGGTATCGGGTAACTGCTCCAGGTTGATTTTCTGTTGCACGATATCATCCAGGTGTCTGGGTTTCAGGTCGGTCGCCAGGCGTTGCCATATCTCAGTGCGGAGCGGGTATGGACAGCCTGCGGAATCGATGCCCAGCAGACTCACACCCCTGAGGATGAAGGGCATCACCGTGGTATTCAGCTGATGGCCGCCGGCCAGGCCGATCGAGGCGATATTACCCCAGGGTTTGATCTTGCAGGCGATGCTGGAAAGCATAGCGCCACCCACATTGTCCACGGCGCCACCCCAGTGTGCCCGTTCGAGAGCATGGTGGGCGGGGGGGATCTTGTCACGACCCAGTACCTCCTGGGCACCCAGGTGCTCGAGATAACTCTGCTGCTCCTGCTTGCCGGTGACTGCGTGAACTTCAAAGCCCTCACCGTCAAAGATGTTAACCGCGATACAGCCAACCCCGCCGGTTGCGCCGGTCACCAGTATCGGCCCCATATCGGGTTGCTGGCCATTGATCTCCATGCGATGTAGCGCCAGTGCGGCGGTAAAACCTGCAGTACCTAGAGCCATCGATTGTTCCAGGGTGAGGCCTTCCGGTAGAGGGATCACCCAATCTGCCGGTACTCTGAGATACTCGGCATAACCACCATCTGCAGTGGCAGACATTTCGTAACCGGTGACGACAACCTGATCCCCCTCTTTGAATCGCCGGTCATTACTCTCTGCCACTTCACCGGCGGCATCGATTCCGCCGGTCAGCGGGAAGTGTCTGAGGATCTTGCCTTTGCCGGTGCCTGCCAGGGCATCCTTATAGTTGATGCTGGAGTAGCGTACTCTGATCAACACCTCGCCTTTTTCCGGCGAATCCAGTAATAGTTCTTCGATACCGGCAGAGTGCTCTGAGTTTCTAAAATTTATCCGGAACGCTCGATATGAGTTCATGATGGACTACTCCGTAACGACTGGTATTTTCCCGATCTTGCCCCGCCATTCGGCAGGACCTGTCTGGTGAACTGAGATCCCCTGGCTGTCGACCGCAACGGTTACCGGGAAATCCACCACTTCAAACTCCCGGATCGCCTCCATGCCCAGGTCCTCGAAGGCAAGCACTTTTGAACTGCGGATTGCTTTGGAGACCAAATAGGCGGCACCGCCGACTGCCATCAAATAGACCGCTTTATGTTTTTTGATCGCTTCCAATGCCGTGGGGCCACGCTCGGCTTTGCCGACCATGCCAAGCAGTCCCGCCTGGCCAAGCATGGTTTCACTGAATTTGTCCATGCGGGTTGCTGTGGTTGGACCTGCCGGTCCGACCACCTCATCGCGCACCGGATCAACCGGCCCTACGTAGTAGATAAAACGATTGGTGAAGTCCACATTGTTCGGCAGCGCCTCGCCCTTTTCAATCAAGTCGGCAATCCTTTTGTGGGCAGCATCCCGTCCGGTCAGCAGCTTGCCGTTCAACAGGATCAATTCCCCCGGCTTCCAACTGGCGATCTCCTCTCTGGTGACCTGATCCAGATTGACCCGTCGTGCTTCGGGTGAGGCCTCCCAGGTAACTGCCGGCCAGTCACTGGCCAGGGGTGGGGTGAGTTGGGCCGGACCGCTGCCGTCGAGGGTAAACTCCACATGCCGGGTTGCGGCGCAATTGGGAATCATCGCCACCGGCAGCGATGCGGCATGGGTTGGAAAATCACTGATCTTTACATCCAGAACGGTTGTCAGTCCGCCAAGTCCCTGAGCCCCGATACCCAGGGCGTTCACTTTCTCGAATAGCTCCAGGCGCAGTTCATCCTTACGGTTCTGTGGCCCTCGGGCAACCAGTTCATGAATATCGATGGGCTCCATCAAGGCCTCTTTAGCCAGCAGCATGGCCTTTTCGGCACTGCCACCGACGCCGATGCCGAGCATGCCTGGGGGGCACCATCCAGCACCCATTTTCGGCAGTTCCTCAATTACCCAGTCCACCAGGGAGCCGGAAGGGTTTAACACTTTAAAGCGGGATTTGTTTTCAGAACCACCCCCTTTGGCGGCGATCTTAATCTCCACTTTGTCGCCCCGCACCAATTCAGTGTGGACAATGGCAGGCGTGTTGTCACCGGTGTTCTTGCGTGCCCCGAGAGGATCGTTGACCATCGAGAATCTGAGTACATTGTCAGGGTGGGCATAGCCATGGCGTACCCCTTCGTTGACCATCTCATTAACACTCATGCTGCTGTCCCAGGTGACATCCATGCCGATTTTCAGAAACACCACCACCATACCGGTGTCCTGACAGACCGGACGACGGCCTTCGGCACACATCCGGGAGTTGACCAGTATCTGGGCCATGGCGTCTTTGGCCGCCGGGCTCTGCTCCTTTTCCCAGGCCTCACCCAGGGCCTTGAGAAAATCGACAGGGTGGTAGTAAGAGATGAACTGAATGGCGTCTGCAACGTTTTGGATGAAATCATCCTGGCGAATTTGTGTCATGGTCTATCCTGTCTTACCCGAATATCAGTAAGAAATATTGTAGTTTTGTTTCTAGGGCAGTGTTGGATGAAATCAGTGGATCAGGGGAAAATCATCAACACTGCGGTAATTCGTGTTAGGGATTCTGTGAGTATTTCATGAACCGGCTGTTGTTGTAAGGTGTGTCTGGAATAAATGATCTCTGATATTTGCTCATTTTATCAAACCGGCGAATGCCGGAATCAAGCAGCAGGATGCAAATGAATTGCTCGTTTGCTTCACCTTCGGGTCGATTGTAAATCAATGTACCGGGGCCTGATAACAGGCCCTGGTGTCGATTTGTATAACTGTTACGAAAGGGCTTGCTCTTGGTTCAAATCTCCAACAACAGGCGGCTCGGATCTTCAAGCAGTTGTTTTATGGTTACCAGAAACTGTACCGCGTCACGCCCATCAATGATTCGATGATCATAGGAGAGTGCCAGATACATCATTGGCCGGATGACAATCTCACCTTTCTCAACCATCGGTCTCTGCTGAATCGAATGCATGCCGAGTATGGCGCTCTGGGGCGGATTGAGAATCGGGGTCGAAAGCATCGATCCGAATACACCGCCATTGGTGATGGAGAAGGTCCCTCCGGTGAGGTCATCGTAGCTCAAGGTACCTTGCTTGGCTTTCTCGCCATACTCCCTGATGCGCTGTTCGATGGCGGCAAAGCTGAGTTGGTCTGCATCACGCAGGATCGGTACAACCAGCCCCCGCGGTGAGGAAACCGCAATGCCGATATCGAAATAGCCATGATAGAGAATGTCATCCCCATCCATGGTGGCATTGATGATGGGAAATTGCTTCAGGGCTTCAACCGCAGCCTTGACGAAAAATGACATGAAGCCGAGACGTACATCGTGCTTCTTCTCAAAACTCTCCCGATAGGTAACCCGCAGATTGGAGACCGCCTGCAGATTCACTTCGTTGAATGTGGTGAGTATGGCAGCCGTGTGCTGAGCTTCCACCAGGCGTTCAGCCACCCGCTTGCGCAAACGGGTCATCGGCACCCGCTCTTCGACGCGACCCTCAGGGATTGCCTGCGCGGTGGCAGCCGCAGCAGTGGCTGCAGGCTGGGCGGCGGTTTGTGTCGGTTGGGCAGCAATCGCTGCTTCCACATCGGCTTTTACGATTCGGCCGTTTTTACCACTGCCTTTGATGGTCGTGGGGTCGATGCCGCTCTCATTTACCAAACGCCTGACGGCGGGTGACAATACCGGCGCCTCATCAGCGGCGGCCGCTTCACTCTCCACGGGTGCGGATGAGGCCGCTGCGGTAGTGGCGGCGGCTTTGCCTGCTTCCATCAAAGCCAATACGTCCTCAGCCTGGACAGTCTCACCCACTTTGAATCGGATCTCTTTCAATACCCCGTCCTGAGGTGCCGGTACCTCGAGTACCACCTTGTCGGTTTCGAGGTCTACCAGTGTTTCATCCTGGGTAACCGATTCGCCAGGCTGTTTGTGCCAGCTCAATATGGTGGCGTCGGAGACAGACTCGGGAAGTTGTGGAACACGTAGTTCAATGCTCATTGTTGATATGCCTGATTCCTATAGTTCATTCTAGGGTTAATGCGTCCGGTGAGTGCCTCGTCGATCAAGGTCTCTTGCTGGGCAATGTGAACGGAGCGATAGCCGACTGCTGGTGCTGCAGCTGTGGAGCGCCCCACGTAGTGTAGTTGTCTATTCTTACTGGTTAACGGGTAGAAGCGGTGCTTGATCTGATCCCAGGCACCCTGATTTTGCGGCTCTTCCTGACACCAGATAATCATCTTGGAATTTTTATACTGTTTGATGACTTTGTCGAACTCCTTTTGAGGGAATGGATAGAGCTGTTCGATACGGATAATCGCAACGTCCTCCAAGCCTCTCGAACGCCGGGTCTCGAGCAGTTCGTAATAGACCTTGCCGGTGCAGAGGACAACCCGTTTCACTTTCTTCGGGTCGATCTCATCGATCTCGTCGATTACATTCTCGAACTTACCTTCGAGTAGTGACTGTTTGGATGAGGTCGCCAGACGATGGCGTAACAGACTCTTGGGTGTCAGTACCACCAGTGGGTGACGATACGGGCGAACAATCTGCCGGCGTAACAGATGAAAGATCTGCGAGGCATTGGTTGGGCAGCAGACCTGAATGTTATGGTTGGCGCAGAGTCGCAGAAAACGTTCCGGCCTGGCTGAGGAGTGTTCCGCGCCCTGGCCCTCAAAACCATGTGGCAGCAGCATCACCAGACCGCACAATAGTCCCCATTTTTCAGCGCCTGAAGTGATGAACTGATCGATCACCACCTGAGCTCCGTTGGCAAAGTCTCCGAACTGAGCTTCCCAGATGGTTAGAGAGTTGGGATCGGCGGTTGCGTAACCATACTCGTAGCCAAGTACCGCCTCTTCCGACAGCAGAGAATCGATGACCAGGAAATCCGCTTGATCCTGACTCAGATGCTGCAGTGGTATCAGCGCTTCACCATTGGTTTGGTTGTGCAATACTGCATGACGATGGAAAAAAGTGCCTCGACCTGAATCCTGACCGGACAGACGTATCGGTACACCTTTCGCCAGTAACGAAGCGTAGGCCATGTTCTCAGCGAAACCCCAATCGATCAGTTGGTCTCCACTGGCCATCCGGCGTCGCTCGGTCCAGATTTTCTCCACTCTGGGATGGAGTTCGAATCCGCCTGGAACATGCAGTAATGACTCAGCCAACTGGTTGAATTCATCGATGGAGATGGCCGTGTCGCAAGGGTGCTCCCACTCGATGCCACGAAAGCTGTTCCAGCGTACCGCGTAGGGGTGGCGCAATGCGCAGGTAACAGGACGGGCTTCAACGATACCGGCTTCAAGCGATTCACGGTAGTTGTCGACCAGATCACGGGCCTCCTGCGGGGTGATTGCCGACTCTTGCACAAGCTTGTCCGCATACAGGGTTCTGATGGTTGGATGGTTACGGATCTTGCTGTACATCTCAGGTTGGGTGACCGAGGGTTCATCCGCCTCATTGTGACCCAGCCGACGGTAGCAAATCATATCGATCACCACATCCTTTCGGAAGCGCATGCGAAAATCGAGTGCCAGCCGGGTGACGTAGATGACTGCCTCAGGATCATCCCCGTTGACATGGAAGATCGGCGCCTGGACCATTTTGGCTACATCTGTGCAGTAGAGGGTCGAACGTGTGTCGAGGGGGTTGCTGGTGGTGAAACCGATCTGGTTGTTGGTGATGATATGCACCGTGCCACCCGTTGAATAACCACGGGTCTGGGAGAGATTGAGTGTCTCCATCACCACCCCTTGACCGGCAAAGGCTGAGTCGCCGTGAATCAGAATCGGCAATACCCTTGATCCATCGTGATCACCCCGACGACGTTGTCGGGCACGCACCGACCCTTCGATAACAGGATTGATGATCTCCAGGTGGGATGGATTGAATCCCAGTACGGTATGCACAATGCCCCCGGGCGTATCGATGTCGGTGGAGAAGCCCATATGGTATTTCACATCGCCGGACAGACGTTGGGGATCCACACTGACCCTGCCTTCGAACTCATCAAAGATCTCTTGCGGTGGTTTGCCGAGAATGTTGGTCAGAACATTGATTCTTCCCCGGTGGGCCATACCGATGACTGCTTCATTGATGTCATTCTTGCCGGCATGTTGTATCAGATCGTCAAGCAGCGGTATCAGAGTTTCGCCACCTTCCAGTGAGAATCGCTTCTGACCGACATAGCGGGTGTGGAGGTACTTTTCGATGCCTTCCGCTGCTGTCAGCAGGGTCAGCAGCCAACGCTTCTCTTTGACACTGAACTGCTGAAACAGATGGCGCTGTTCGATGCGCTCCTGGATCCAGCGTTTCTGTTTGGTATCGGTGATATGGCCATACTCTGTGCCGATACTGCCGCAGTAGCTTTTCTTCACCAGCTCGATGATATCCTTCAGCGCCATACGTTCGGGAGCGAACAGAGAACCGGTATTGTAGATCGTGTTTTGATCGATGTTGTCCAGCTTGTGATAGGCCAGATCAAGATCGTCGACAGAAACCATATCCCGCAGTTTCAGAGGATCAAGATCTGCATTCTGGTGGCCACGCATACGATAGCCGTTGATGTAACGCAGTACTGAAGCCTGCTGTTCGGCAGCGGCCGGGGAGAGGTTCTCCTGTGGCGTAGCGGTGGCTGAACGTTTCTCTTTGACCAGATGGAGAAAGCGCTGTCTGATCGGTTCATGGGCGGTGTCGAGCTTCTCCTGTTGAGGTAACTCATCGAACTTATGCCGCCAGTCGGGCGGAATGCTCTCCGGGTCTTTCAGGTAGGATTCGTAGAGTTCTTCGACAAAAGAGGCATTGCCTCCGGAAAAGGCAGAGGTGGATCTAAGGACATCCAGAGTTTTGGTCATTGTGTGATTGAAACCGTTTGGTTGCGGATAACTTATTTTTGGGCAGCTATCAGTAAATGTTAGCACAGGCGGGGCGTGTTACCACCTGCCCAAACTGCTCTGAGATGGCTGGATTTAGAATTTTTTGTGATTGAGGTAACAGGGGCTTGGCCATTCATATAATAAGATCAGGTATTGAAGAACTGCCTTCAGTGATCTCCATTGGATTCGATTGCCAGCGCTCGATAAACCCCATCTATGATTGTCTATATTAACCTCTGTTAACTGAATCTATTTGTTTGATAACAGATTTTGTGAAAAATTCATCAAGCTTGTGTCAAAATTGAGAACAACTTTTACAGGCTTTACAGGATAACAAAATGGCTGTGTTAAGCTGGTTCCAATGAAAAGGATTTCGGATTTTACAGGCACTTAATGTTATAAATAAACCTGATGACAATAGCGTGATCCAATGATCTATATTAATAAAGATAATGGTGTAGGGTGCTCAGATTGCCGAATAACGATGAGAGTATTAGTGCTTCAAGTGGGTCAATGAGCAGGGACTGAGAGATTGCAAGAGCAAGATAGCAACAAACTGAGGGTTAATCTTAATCCGATCTCCCTGGAGGCGGATCTGGCCTATTTTGGTGCCCGTCTTGAATTGGTCGGAGAGCCGGAAACCCGTTATCAGGCCGCTCAGTTGAAAGTCTACAAAGCGCTGGAGACAGCACTTTGTGAGAATTTGAAAAGACTACGAAAAAAAGAGTCCAAGTCTTCATCCAAGAAGAAGGGTAAGTCCAAGAAGAACGTTGACAACTCTTAACCCATCGGCAAATTCAACGATTCTGTTTCTCTTCATCCAGTCTGGCATCGATCTCCTGTTCTGCCTGAGCCCAGTCCTCAACCGATTTACGCGGATCGAAGCCGTGCTTTTCAGCGATATAGTAGGCCGCTGTTTCGATCATCTGATATCTTAAGCTTGGATCGATTGGGTTGGGTCTGCTCTCCAGCTGCGGTTCGCTGCGTTTGGCTTTTTTAGTCTTCTTGGACTTCTTCTCTTTTACCTTGTCATCAAGACCGTCATTTGCCTTTTTAGATTTTTTCCCCATGGACAGGTCTCCTCTCTGAAGCTGATTTCCCCTATACATACCGAGTCGCCGGGTTAATGACAGACGGCACTAGTGCCAGAGTCCCATTCCTCTGTTCCTGGCCCGGGCTTCATAGGTCTGGTAAACCCGGAGCGTTTGTGGGTTGAGTGGGTCTTCAATGGATACACGTGCCAGACCGGCTTTCAGCATCTGCAATGCGACATCCGCACCACCATGCCTTACTAATCCGAGTATAACACCCTTTGCTGTAAGCTTTTGGTAATCCACTGTGACGATGCCTCCCGCCAGGCGCATGGCCAAATGCCGTTTGGCATTGGCCGTCCAGATTCTGGAGTGCCTGGGAATCTGAATACCGGCCAGTTTTACCTGTCGATATCGACCATCTGAAGTTTTAATCTGAATCAGTTCGCCGCTTTCGACGCCAGTGACCTGCCCCTGGATGGTGGCGGCATGGCTGGATTGACCGATGACACTGATCATCCAGCAGGCACAGATAAGTAAAATCTGAAATAGCTGGGTATGTCTCATTCGATTGACTCGTTGTGATGCCAGTGTGACAGCCGTGTGCACTTTGGTGATATGGCGCCCTCGACAGGAGTCGAACCTGTGACCTATCGCTTAGGAGGCGATTGCTCTATCCTGCTGAGCTACGAGGGCAGACGCTGTTGATATCGGGATGCAAAATGGTACGCTGTTTTGCCAGTTTTTTAAACTGGAAAACCATAGACCGAAATATCCTTCTGATTGTTGGTGACTGAAATTTTACCAGGTTGATCGTCACCTCTCGTGCAGAGGTTATCCATACCAAGATTGAGGGTGGATTCTGATAAATTTCCGTTAAAATTGAATCCAAACCGGAAAACAATACGTATAAAACTGATAGCACTGATGGTCGTTCCAGCGGTCTATTGGATAAAGTAATAAGAAAGCGGTGATTTAACATGTTAGATACAGTCCATCTACTCAATCCTACGACCTTTCCGAATATTCAGCGGGAGAGGCTGGAGACCCTGCAGGTCAATCTGGGCTTTCTCTGCAACCTCTCCTGTTTGCATTGTCATGTCAATGCGGGGCCCAAGCGTACCGAGATGATGAGTCGTGAGACGGTGGATGACGTACTCAGGTTTCTACGCAATCAGGGACTGAAACATCTCGACCTGACCGGCGGTGCTCCGGAGATGAATCCCCACTTCCGTTATCTGGTAGAGCAGGCGCGGGCAATGGATCTGCATGTAATCGACCGGAGTAATCTGGTGATCATGCAGGAGGAGGGGTATTTGGATCTACCCGAATTTCTCGCAGATCACCAGGTTGAAGTGGTAGCCTCTCTGCCCTGTTACCTGGAAGAGAATGTGGATCAACAGCGGGGCAAAGGGAGTTATACCCAAAGTATCAAGTCGCTAAAAAAACTCAATAGCCTGGGCTATGGCCTGAGTGACAGCAAGCTGACCCTGAACCTGGTCTACAATCCCCAGGGACCTTCTCTGCCTCCCCCGCAAGGACCACTGCAGGCGGATTACCAACGGGAGCTGGAACAACGCTTTGGAGTCCATTTCAATCAACTCTTCACCATCACCAATATGCCGATCCAGCGATTCGGCAGCCTGCTGCAATCGAAAGGACAGTTCGGTGAATATATGACACTGCTGCGAGGTGCCTACCAGGCCGACAACCTGCAGAGCGTGATGTGCCGAACCCTGTTGAGTGTCGATTGGCAGGGTTATCTCTACGACTGCGACTTCAATCAGATGCTGAAGATCCATCTGAAGACTGACACATCGTTCAAACCCCACTTGCGCGATCTGTTTGATTTGGATCTCAATGGCTTTGATATCCAGGTGGCAGAGCATTGCTATGGTTGTACTGCCGGGCAGGGAAGCAGTTGTGGAGGTGCATTGGAGGATTGACAGAATCAGGCTGAGTTGAGGATTGAAGGAGAATAGAGCAGCCGTGTCAGCGCAACTGAGCATAGTGATTCCCTGCCTGAATGAGGGAGAGATGCTGATCGATCTGCTGCAGGCGCTGCAGTATCTGCGTCAACAGGGACATGAACTGATTCTGGTCGATGGGGGAAGTGAGCCTGCGCCGGATCAATCCCTGCAAGCCTGGGTCGACCACCTGCTGGTGACAGAACCTGGTCGCGCACAGCAGATGAATCACGGCGCATCGGTTGCGGCGGGGGAGCTGCTCTGGTTTCTTCATGCCGACACACGGCTCACTCCGGGTTCAGAGCAGCCGATGCTCGTACCGCCGGTCGATGAGTCACTGTGGGGACGATTCGATATCCGCCTCAGTGGCAGCCATCTCCTTCTTCGCGTGGTTGAACGGATGATGAACTGGCGATCGAGGATCACCGGGATCGCAACCGGTGATCAGGGGATCTTTGTCCATCGGGCACTCTTCCAAAAGATTGGTGGATTCCCACAGCAACCGTTGATGGAGGATGTGGAGATCAGCAAACGCTTGAAACGGCATGCGCCACCCCGCTGTCTGTATCAACAGCTGACAACCTCGAGCCGTCGCTGGGAGTCTGCTGGAATCCTACCGACAATCCTCTTGATGTGGGGGTTGCGTCTTGCCTATTGGCTGGGTGTCACGCCACAACGGTTGGCGGATTATTACCGTAATCACAGGCACTGATCGCCGATGACAAAGCCATCGAGAGCCGTGCTCATCTTCTCCAAGCTTCCTGAAACGGGTAAGGTGAAAACCCGTTTGATACCGGCACTGGGTGCCGAGCGGGCAGCCAATCTCTATCGTCGACTGCTGGATCGACAACTTGCCTGGTTGACGGCTGAGACGGATTACTCAATCCAGCTATGGCTTACCCCCTCCACCAACCATCCTCATATTCAACAGTGGGTCAACACCCCTGGCCTGAGTCTCTTCCTCCAGCAGGGTGAGGATCTGGGTGAACGCATGATGCATGCCGCCCAGAGCGCTTTGCACAGCTATCAGCAGATCGTCCTGATGGGGGTCGATTGTCCGGCATTGACTCCGGCCCACCTGCAGCAGGCCTTTACCTGGTTGGAGTCACATGATGGGGTTTTGGCTCCAGCTCAGGATGGGGGATATGTGCTGTTGGGGTTGAAATCGACACCCCCACCTCTGTTCAAAGGCCATTACTGGGGTGAGTCCGACGTGGCTGAAACCACCCGGGATTCGATGCGACAGCTGGGGTGGCGTTGGCGTGAATTGCCATTGCTCTGGGACCTCGATCGAGCTGAAGATCTGTGGCAACTCGAAACGCTGGGTATTCCACTGGACTGAAAGGCGAGGAAACCTGCTGAGTCGTATCAGTTTACCGTGCGCGAACGATTGATCTGCCAGAGCCCGGCTATGGCGATCACCAGCACAATAAAGATCAGTGTCGGCAGATCCAACAGTGGCACGGCGATCGGGCTGGCCATGATGGTTGTTCCCGGGGTGAAGGTCAGGGTCGTCGTCCAGGCGCCACCATCGGAGGCCAGTGCGGTGTAGGGGACCAGGGTTGTCAGTGTGGCGACACCGTTGTTGCCGGCAATGTTCAAATCACCGGCGAAATTGGGTGTGTTGATGAAGATTACATTGGTCCAGTCTGCCAGCAGGAAGGTTTGTGAACCACCTGGGGTGGCGCCGCCGGTGATGGTCACAGAGCCGGAAACCAGGTTCCCCAGGGGCAGCGGATTACCATCAGCGACTACCGTATCATCCCAGGTGAAATAACCGCTCCCGGTTTCACCACCGGAGCCGGTGAGAGTGAACCTGTGCCTCAGCTCAATGGCAAAGGCATCGGATATGATCAGCAGAAGGGCGAAAAGAGTGAGCAGGCGGTAGAGATTGTGTTTTGTCATCATCACTGTTCAATCACTTGATGTGAAACGGCCACGAGCGGGCAGACCGTCCTATCATTCCCTGGTGACATCCATAAAAACTTACTAATAGAGTGTACTTTATACGCCGCACCAGGCGAGTGCAATATTTTAGGCCTTTCCCAGGGATTTGGAGCTGCTGGTCGGCCTGGATTCTCCTCCTGGGCCATAGGTCTTGTCGCTGTTTGCAAATCCTCTCAGAACATCCAGGGCGTGGGCAACCTGATGCTGGTTGAGCTGTACGGCTCCGCCGTTGATCTCATTCTGCTTCTGGCACGCCTCAAGCAGGGATGTGAACTTATTCCACTGCTCCTGCAGCTGCGCATTGTCCGGAGATTGCTGAATGAACGCCTCTGTTCCTTTACGGTCCGGGGTAAAACCCAGGGAAGCGAGCAGTTGGTTGTGCTGTATGGCGCTCTGTTCAATCTGCTGCAGCTGCTGTTGCTTTTGTGCCAGCAGCTCTTCCAGCTTTTTTGAAGGCGGGGATTTCAGCAGTTCAAACTCCTGGCGCAGCAGGTTGAGCAGCTGCTGAGTAAGTTCCGTTTCTGTCTGTACGATTCTGACGAAGCTCATCTGCTGTTGTGGATTGATCATGATCAGTGTGAGTAGGCCTTAGTGCAGTGAAAGTTCCATGGCCAACATTTTGTCGGCACAGGTCTGGGGGTCGATGGTAAAGCTGCCATTGGCCAGTGCCTGCTGCACGGCTTCAACTTTCTGCGCATCGACAATCGGCATATTGGCAATGCGTCCTTCGAGCTCCTGAAGTTTGCCCGCGTCTCCAGTGATATTGAGGCTGTCGCCTCCTCCTGTGGTAGAAGTAGCAGTAGCCCCTTTGCCACCTTGCGCCTTGCCGCTGCCTTTTGCTTTGCCACTTTTTCCCGTACCTTTCAGACTACGGCTTGAAAGACTGTTGATTTGAATGGGCATCGCGATACCTCAGTTACCTGGATCTGGACTATTCTGCCATGGGCAGTGATTATTCCAATCATGATTTCAGTTTTTTTACATCTTGATATGTGGATTGTATACCTCAGTCGACCATCACCAAACCTTTTGATACCACTCTTGCCTCTACCTTTTTTTTCGATTTGGTGTTCATGACCGTTATCAGATCCCCCGGGTTACCCTGCTTCATGGCCTTGCCCTGCATCCGTACCTGGATGCCTCCGGCACCGGCCACAATGGTAACCGGGTCGCCGCGTTTGACCGTTTTTCTCACCACCAGCATGGATGGTGTGACCACCTGGCCGCGGCGAATGGTGCGCTTCGAAGTCTGACCTGCAACTTCTTCGGTGGTCTCGAAATAGCCTCTCAGCAGATGACTGGTATCTGAGACTTTGATCTTCAGATCCTCGTTGGTGATCGCCTGTCCCCGGGGCAGGTCGCGAACCGCAACCACCACCGGTGCCTCGATCGAGACATTGGCAGAGATGTAGATCGACCAGGGGCTGGGTGTCTGACAGCGTACTCCTACGGTTGTACGGCCGAGTTTGACCCCGCCCGGTGGACTGTATGCCTCCAGCGGCGCTTCACAACGGGCCAGTTTGAGGCGGTGGTCCAATGGGGTGACTTTCACTGTCGCCCCCGCCGTATCCTGGACCAGCGTCGTCTCCAGGTAATTTTTAGCAGCCTCGGCAATCGCCTGGTGGGCGTGGTGTTCGCTGTTCAGTGGCTGGCCCGATAAACTGCCGGATAGCAGCAGTCCCAGTAGCAGCGTACAGCCAAGCGTGAAAGGGTTGATCATTCGGATTCTCCAAGCTGTTCCATTGTAATAATGCAAACAATGTGCCGAAAAAGTCGGCTGTTGAAGTGGGCCTAAAGGTCAACGCTGACACGCCGCCATACTTATTACTGTATTTCAGCAAAATCTGCATATTTAAGGTGGCAAACCATGGCGTCAATGTTAGACAGTGTTGACCAAAGGACAAAACTGGCCGGACAAAATCGTCTTGAGCTCTTGCTGTTTCGTCTTGCGGGGCGTCAGGTTTTTGGCATTAATGTGTTCAAAGTGAAGGAGGTTGTGCAGTGTCCTCCTCTGACGGCATTGCCGAGTGCCCATGAGAATATCCGTGGTGTGGCCTCGCTGAGGGGGAATAACATCCCGGTGATGGACCTGTGTCATGCCATTGGCGGACCCAAAATGGGTAATGCCACCGACTATTTCATCATCATCACGGAATACAATCGTCGTCTGCTGGCATTTCTGGTGGGCAGTGTGGAGCGTATCGTCAACACCCATTGGGAAGATATACTGCCGCCACCGCAGGGGGTGGGCCGCAACAGCTATATGACAGCGGTTACCGAGATTGAGGGGACCCTGGTTGAGATCATCGATGTTGAGAAGGTGCTGAGTGAGGTGCTGGGTATCGATGAAGAGATCACCATACCGATCGATACCGAAGGGGCTGATCTTGAGGCCTACAAGGTACTGGTGGTGGATGACTCCATGGTGGCCCGCAATCAGATCAAAAAGGTGCTTGAAGAGATCGGACTTGAAACCATTCTGGCGAAGGATGGCAGAGACGCCCTGACGCACCTTGAGGCCTGGTCGGAAGAGGGTAAGGTGAGTGATTGGCTGGCCATGGTCATCTCGGATATCGAAATGCCGAAAATGGATGGGTACTCCCTGGTGAGCGCCATTCGTGATAATCCCAAGCTTTCCGATCTGTATGTAATCCTTCACTCTTCACTGAGTGGTGTGTTTAATGAGAGTATGGTGAAGAAGGTAGGAGCGAATCAGTTTCTTGCCAAGTTCATGCCCGATGAGCTGGTTGGTACCGTAACCAAACGAATGAAAGAAATTTCTTAAAAATTAAATATCTAGGCGTAAAATAAAAATTTCTATCATGTACAATCGAAACGCGGCCATTTCGTCTGCTGACTATGATGCATTTAAGGATTTTCTCCAGCAGGCCTGCGGTATTCTGCTGGGAAACGGCAAGGAGTACCTGGTCTCGAGTCGTTTGAGCAGTGTCATGAAAGAGGCTGGTATTGCCTCCCTTGGTGAACTGCTGAAGCAGATCAAATCCCCCATACACTCACGCCTGAAGGTAAAGGTCATCGATGCCATGACCACCAATGAGACCTTCTGGTTTCGCGATATCGGACACTATATCCTGCTCAAGGAGACCATCCTGCCGGATCTTAATCAGCAGATGGGCGGCTCCATCCGAATCTGGTCCGCCGCCTGTTCCAGTGGCCAGGAACCCTACAACATCAGCATGATTGCCGATGAGTACCAGGCTGCAAAGGGGCGGGGCCGACAGGTTCAGATTCAAGCCACCGACATCTCCAGCAAGATCCTCGATGAAGCCCGGGCGGGTGTCTATTGCGGTCTTGCGGTTGAACGGGGATTGACCCAGGAACAGCGGCAGCGCTTTTTCAATCCGAAAGGGGATTGCCTGGAAGTGAAGCCGGAGATCAAGCGGCGGGTCAGTTTCAAGCCGATGAATCTGGCCGACAGCTTCCACACCATGGGTCGCTTTGATGTGATCTTCTGCCGTAACGTACTGATCTATTTCTCAAACGATCTGAAAAAAGACATCGTTGAGCGGATGGCGGATATCCTCAATCCCGGTGGTTATCTGTTTCTCGGTTCCACCGAATCGATCAATCAACTGACCAATCGTTTCGAGATGAAAGTGGGGCATGGGGGCATCTCCTACCGACTGAAAGGGTAGTCTCAACAGGCCTAAGGCTATCGTCGTCTTTGGCAGGCCCCTTCCTGTCAATCTCAAGCCAGGCGTTTTCATCCTGTCCGGATCATCAAGCCAACGGCAAAGCTTGCCGTTCTGCGGCAGTCGCTTGCCGTTGCACAGGTCGGTAGGCTGCACGCACACTCATTCAATACAGCAATCACCTGCTTTTTCAGCCGTTTAAAGTGATTGGCATGCTCCCTGCTACTTGCTCTGTGAGTAATTTCATCCAGTGGAGCATCTGATGGACTTCGACAACCTCTTCGGCATACATGAGCGGGCCCTGGTTCTGCGCTCCCAGAGAGCGGAGATTCTTTCCGCCAATCTGGCCAATGCCGACACTCCGAATTACAAGGCGAGGGATATCGATTTCAAAGCGATGTTGCAACAGCAGATGGGCGATGGCATGCGCATGGCAACCACCAACAGCGGTCATATCCAGGCGGAATCAGGAACCGTGCCACCGGCACAGCTGCTCTATCGGGTGCCCAGTCAGCCTTCACTGGATGGCAACACGGTGGATAGTGAGCGTGAGCATGCGGCCTTCGGTACCAATGCCATCGAATATCAGACCAGTCTCAATTTCGTCAACAGCAAGATCAGTGGTCTTCGCAAAGCGCTGAAGGGTGAATAGTCATGTCCATCTTTAAGATCTTTGATACCGCAGCAACCGGCATGAGCGCTCAGACGCTGCGTATGAATCTGGTGGCCAGCAACATGGCCAACGCAGATGCGGTCAGCAGCAGCCTCGGTGAGACCTATCGTGCCAGACAGCCGGTGTTTCAAACCATGCTCGATCAGTTCAATCCGGATGCGGTTGCCCATGGGGTTCGCATGGCCGGTGTGGTGGAGAGCGATGCACCGCTGATTCAGGAGCATGCACCGGATCATCCGCTGGCCAATGAAGAGGGTTATATCTTCCGTTCCAACGTCAATATGGTTGAAGAGATGGCTAACATGCTCTCAGCCTCCCGTTCCTATCAAAGCAACGTGGAAGTGGCGAACTCCGCCAAGCAGTTGTTGCTTGCCACCCTACGCATGGGTCAATAAGGAGACCGTTATGACAACCGGCATCGTTTCCGCATACAACCAATATGAAGACATTGGCCTGGTCAGAGAGCCAGAGACCAATCAGTCCGAACAGGGACAGCTCGGTCTGGAGGACTTCATGAATCTATTGGTCACCGAGCTGACCCATCAGGACCCTTTCAAGCCGATGGAGAACTCCGAGATGGCCACCCAGGTCTCTCAATTTGCCACCGTATCCGGGATTGGGGATCTGAATGACTCGTTTAATGATCTACGTGGCGCCTTGACCTCCAACCAGGCTCTGCAGGCGGCCAGTCTGGTGGGTCGGGATGTGCTGGTTGAAAGCAATGTGGGTGTGTTGAACGAAGGTGAGACCGTCCAGGGGAGTCTGGTACTGCCGGCCTCGGCCAGCAACATCACCCTTCGGGTTACCAACAGTGCCGGCGAACTGGTGCGTGAGCTGCCGCTTGGCACCCATGAGGCGGGTAACCTCTCCTTCAGTTGGGACGGCTATGACGATGCCGGCCACTATGCGGGTGACGGTTATTATCAGATCAGTGCTACCGCCAGCGTCGATGACGCGGAGATGGCGCCCACGGTGCTGGTATCGGCTCAGGTGGAGAGCGTCAATCTGGGTGGTTCAGGTGGTATCCAGCTCAATCTGGATGGCCTGGGTCAGGTCTCCATGAATGACGTGGTACAGATTCAATAAATAAAGGTTTTTAGATTGGATGGGCGGTGTCCATTCAGTGAATAGACAGGAGAAAAAAGATGGCATTTCGTATCGCACTGAGTGGTCTGGATGCAGCTTCCACCGACCTGGAAGTTACCGGACACAATATCGCAAACGCCAGTACCGTTGGTTTTAAACAGTCCCGCGCCGAGTTTGCGGATATCTATGCCAACTCGATCAGCGATGTGAGCAGTTCGGTGCCAGGTCGTGGTGTAAGGGTGACCCGGGTTGCCCAGCAGTTCTCTCAGGGCAGTACCGAGTTCACCTCCAACAATCTCGATATGGCAATCAATGGTGAGGGCTTCTTCGTAATGGAAGACTCGGCTGGTGATCGCGCCTATACCAGGGCAGGGGCATTCTCCGTGGATCGTGACGGTAACGTGGTTGATCAGACCGGCGCCAGGTTACAGATTTTTCCACGTATCGGCACAACTGGCAGTCTGTTCAACACCGGTTCAACCGTCGACCTCAACCTGCCGGTGGTTTCGGGTACACCGCAAACCACATCCAGCATCGAGGCAACCCTGAATCTGAGTGCTTCCGAGCAACCGCCTGCCGTAACCCTGGATCCAACAGCGCCGACCTTTACCTTTCCACCCGATCCTTTGAGTTACAACCACTCAACTGCAACCACCATCTATGACTCACTGGGAACAGCGCATACCGCAACCATGTTCTATGTCAAAGTGGCGGACAATCAGTGGAACGCCTTCACCTTCGTGGATGGTAGCAATGTCACTGTGGGTGGTAATGCGTTTGCCGATGTCCAGTTCAGCGATACCGGCTCACTGGCCGTCAGTACCGGTGATGTGGATGCTCTGGGTAATGTGTTGATCGACGATTTCAACCCGGGTGGTGGTGCGGCTGACATCAGCGGTCTGACCTTTAACTACAGCTCCACCTCCCAATTTGGTTCTGGATTTGCCGTAAACGAGCTCTCTCAGGATGGATTTACCTCTGGACGATTGAGTGGTGTGGATGTGGACGATTCCGGTGTGGTATTCGCCCGTTTCACCAACGGTCAATCCGAGCCCTTGGGTAAAATCGCCCTGGCCCGTTTCTCGAATAATCAGGGGCTGCGCCAGATCGGTGATACCAGTTGGGCGGAATCCTTCGCCTCGGGGGATGTACAGATCGGTGAGGCCGGAACCAGCAGTTATGGATTGATCCAGTCCGGTGCCTTGGAGAACTCCAATGTGGATCTGGCCAAGCAACTGGTTAATCTGATCACGGCACAACGCAACTTCCAGGCGAATGCCCAGGTGATCACCACAGCGGATGCAGTAACACAGACCGTTATCAATATCAGATAGTGATAACTTCTGATTGACTATCAAGGTTCGTAGGGTGCGGCATACCGCACCCTACGCCCGATCACCTTTTACCCCCCCCCCCAACACCCTGGCTATCTCCACGCCTTGATTCACTGACTGGATTTGGTCAGGAAGCGCTCGATGCAGGTGATAACCTCGGTACTCTGCAGAATGCGCATGTGGCCGAGCCCTCTGGTTATCTGGAGTTCACTGTTCTTCCAGGCGGTGTGTACCGCTCTGCCGTTGGAGACAGGGATGTATCGATCCCGCGAGTCATGAATGATCAAGCCAGGAATATCGGCAGCACTGACCCACTCCTGCATGGAAAGCCTGGACCACATCGCTTCACCAAATCGCATCTCAAGTCGGTGTTTCAGCTGATTGACTACGGCACTGTCCATTCTCAGGATTTTGATAAACTGCTGCAATAGGGTGGTGACATCCCTAGGTGGTGAAATACAGACTACAGAGTTCGCACGCGCACCATTTGCGATTGCGTGCATGGCGCACATGCCGCCAAAGGAGTGGGCGACTACGGCCGTATCTTCGCCGGACTCTTGCAGCAGTTGAGTGATTAAGTCGCTGATTTCAAGGATGTCCGTGCTATTACCAGAAGAGTGACCATGTCCTGGCGCATCAAATGCGGTGACCTGGAAGCCCCGAGCCACCAGCGCCTCCACCAGCAAGGTCATCTGTCCGGCATTGCCGTTCCACCCATGCGTAAGCAGCACAGGTGCACCCTTGCCCCATCGATAGATGCAGACTGACTTGTTAGCAAATTTTCTGACTTCAGTAGTAGCCCGTTCCAATACCCGTTGCTCATCAACTGTTACGGGACGATGCTGGGTGCGATACCAGAAGAAGGTGGCCAATCGTCCGGCCAGATAGGGAGAGACCCCTGTCAGGGCGGAGAACGCGAACTGAATCGGTGTGTGTTTGGGCCCGTTTTTGCGTTTGTCTGGTGCGGATATGGCTTGTGCGGTCGATAGGGGCATCTTCGTTCTCCTCAGGGCAGATTACCGGTGTTGAAAAAAATATAGTCTTGGACTAGGTTGTCAGTAAGAGTCATAAATGACATTTTTAATGCCATATTCGCCAACATGAAAACGACCGTTTCCGTCGCCATCGTAGTGATAGAAGAGTGCATGGCCTCAGCCATCGCCGGTTCCATCGATATGCTCTACGCGGCCAACAGAATCAGTGAGGCGATGGGCAAACAGCAACTGCCCCGTTATGAGTGGAAAGTGGTTTCCGTGTCAGGCCTGCCGGTAAAAACCGGCAATGGCATGCTGCAGGCGGTGGATTGCAGCTTAAAGGGAATACGCCCTGTGGATGTGGTCTACATACCCGGAATGTCAGTCATCGATGAAACCCGCCTGGTCAGCATCCTTGAAAACAACCGGCCGCTGGTCAACTGGCTGACCAAGCGCGCTGCCGGGAAGAGCCTGATCACCAGCAGTTGCACCGGCAGTTTTTTCGTTGCTGAAGCCGGTTTACTAAAGGACAAGCAAGCCACCACTGGCTGGCCCGTGGAAGGTCTGTTTGCGGCCCGATATCCGGATGTCCGGCTGGAGAGTAGTGAGTTGCTGGTGGCCGCGGATTCCATTCTCAGTGCCGGTGCTTCCACCTCCTATCAGGACTTGATGCTGGAAGTGATTCGACGTTTCAGCAATCACCGGGTTGCCCATTTGACGGCCCGTTACCTGTTGCTCGACAGCAGTCGACACTCGCAGGCAGCTTTTCGCGTCAGCAGCGTGCGTAAATATGATGACCCGGTGGTTACCAGGGCTCATGAACTGATGCAGAAGAATCTGAGTGATCCGCAACAGGTTCCTGAACTCGCCGCATACTTGAATGTCAGTGATCGGACACTGATCCGGCGATTTAAAAGCGCAACGGGTCAGGGGCCGAATGCCTGTTTGCAAAGCCTAAGGATCGACCGGGCAAAGTGGCTGCTTGAGAGTACAGGCAAGTCACACGAAAGCGTCGCCAACAGTGTCGGTTACACGGACATCAGCTCGTTCAGGCGTCTGTTCAAACGTAGTATCGGCATGACCATGGGTGAATATCGAAAACGTTTTAGGAGCAGACGCCAGATTGGAAGAGCGTCCCCGTTGCACAGATCCCGAAAGACTGACTGACTGGATGGTTTCCGGCTCAAGCAATTGGTTAGGAAAGGTGATTCTCTGTTAACACTGATTGACATATCTGAACTCACTGGATCTGAGCGCTAAGGTGTTGTGAATAGGGATGATTGATGACATTCGTTAATTGTCGGATTTTTTTACACTAAAATGATGTATCGTCAAAAATTGATCCAATTTAGTAAATTATTTCCTATTATTATGTGGTGTTGCCTGTAAATACAGTGAGTTATAAATAATGGCAGCATATTTGCGTGTATAACTGGAATTGAGCAATCGATATTTAGGTAATGTTCGAATGAATAGATTTCAAATACTTACTGCAGTTTGCCTGCTGACCGTAAGTGGCTTTGCGCACAGTAATTTAATTGTGAACGGTGGTTTTGAGTCACCTGGCATTACCAGTGGATGGACCTATGGTTCGGATCCCACAGGGGGTTGGCAGGGCGACAATATCGAAGTCTGGGCCTCGGGCTTTCTGGGTGTTGATTCTTACGAAGGCAGCCAGCATGGGGAATTGAATGCCCACGCTTACGATGGAACCGCATGGACTATTTATCAGTCATTCGACTCCGTATTGTCTGAAGTGTATGACATCAGCTTTGCCTATCGTGCAAGACGGAATAGCTCGGAAGCCTTTCGAGTAACTTTGCAAGATAGCGGCGGTACTATTCTGGATCAGCTCGTGGACGATCATGTTACGGGTCAGTGGAATCATTTTGCCGATAGCTTTTTGGGTACCGGTGACGAAATCACATTGACCTTTACCTCAGTCACCCCGACGGCAGGCACTGCAGGCAATTTCCTCGATGCGGTTGAAGTGACGAATGTGCCTGAGCCATCGACCCTTGCACTGTTTGGTGTCGGCTTGGCTGGATTGGGATACAGATCCCGTCGGCGTAAGCAAGCTTAAACAAAACTCCAGAACCTGGTTTAGGAAATCCAGCTTCGTCTGAAGCTGGATTTTTTTTGCAGAGTATGGCTGGGAAGAATAAGCAACCAGACTAAGTTAAACTAGTACCAGAGTTAAGTATCATTTAAGATTATTAAACCACCTATGAGCTACATGGGTTAAAGCCTATTTCCAGTTATAGGTCACCGATCAAGCCTTGGGAATATGCAGGAGTTAGATGGTAGTCCTGCTGACTCACGAGAGTCAGCTCGTGATGCCTGCTCTAAGTTAAGATTATCAGAATACGATTAGCTGTCTAACAATCAACTTCGCCCGTTAAATAAAAACCAAGAAGCGATTTCTCAAAATGTGGTGAAATATGAGTAAGCCGATCATTATTCTTTGGACTGTATTAAGCTTTGTAGTATCGGGAATATTCGTTTTTTATGGATTAATGTTGTTGCAAGTTGAGCAGTTACCCCCATTATCATTTATTGCCGCTACAGTGGCGTTGAGTTATGGGTTGGCAACAATCTATTTATTATCACAAGCTTGGACAAAGACTGATACGAACTTAATACAAATTACCAAGTATATAGTTGTAGCAATGTTCATCGCCCAGGTTGTTCTTAATCTTGATGTTGGGATGATAAGTAGTTTTGAATGGCTCGGTCTTCTGGTTTTATCGTTAATGATTGGTATCAATTGGTTCTCAATCAAGAGTGTTACTGAATACCATAACCAGGCCTGATAAATATCTCTTACCTGCCGACTGTCTGTGCCTATATAGAAACCTTGGTTATTGTCCCAATCCATATAACGATGGCTAAGCGGAATAAATATTTTATCAGTTAGTCACATTTTTGAGCTTTTCGGCTCTTGAACTGTTCACATAAAGAGAGGTATTGCTGAGTACTGCTCGGCATTGAGGTTCGCGCACGGGTGATGTCGGCGATCAGTTCAACACCCTGTTCAAGCATGTAACGGGTATCGAATTCATCCAAGATGCCGTTCTCGGTTTTGGATTCCGCTTGTTCGGCTGTGTAACTGGTTATGGCTTCTCCTGCTACGACGAATTCCACCCAGGCATCAAAGATGTCGGGATCGGTTCTGAGAATTTCGCACTTTCGTCGCGCCATACAGGCATAGTGTCTGATCATCGACTCTATCTGCTGGTGTCCCTGGTTGTTGCGCAGACAGCCGACCATGTGTTCGGCGACCTGATCGATATTCTGCATGGTGAGTGCTATCTTTACATAGCGGGATTGGTAAAAATCCTCGATCGACATGACGAAGGCTTTGAAAGGTTCACCCCATAACTCGTCGATCCCGGCATCGCCATTCCGGTGGCGGGCCAGCTTGCCCAGCTCCAGAGCCTCCTGCAGGCACTCTCCACAGGTACCCATCAACTCATTGTCGGTTTTAATGTGGACACCGCAGGCTTCCAGTTCAACCAGCTCGTTGAAGATATCAGCAGCGCGATTGAATAACGCTCCTGCCAACATTGCACCCCTGACCCGTTTTTTACCACTGTCGGTTTCAGCCTCGTAATCGGCTCGAACCTTGTCAAGCAGGCGACCCGGGATATTGATTCCATGTTCCATATGGTTGAATAAACGGCGGGTGAGGGATTGAATCAGCAGTTTTTTGTCAGACAGGTTATCTACCGGTGCATGGTAGCGCTTGATCCAATAGCCGTCGTAGAAAATTCGCTCCACCCTGTCTATGACTTTCATGCTGCCATTTTCTGGATTCGTGTCATTCATGTTGATCGCAATTTGTATTTTTCTATCAGAAGATATCTATCAAGGGAGTGTATAAATAATAGATTATTTCAGGGCCTATTGGATTAGCCTTAGCAGGCCCTAGTAGGATTTGTTGATTCAGAGATAAATGACTACTATACAGAGGTAAAGTATGGAGAGATTAAGAAATATGCGGACTTTTCCATTACCTGCAGTTATATGTGCAGTGTCCACAATCTGCTTTAACACACAGCTCCTAGCGGAACCTGTCAAACAGGTTGTTTTGGCCTCTGAAATCAACTGGGAACAGTTAAATCCCTTGCGTGGAGACAAAAGTCCTCAAGCGGGCACCCTGTGGGGGAATCGAAAAGGGAGTGTGCCAACTGGTTTTCTTGCTAAGTTTGTGGATGGCTTCTCATCGCCACCTCATATTCACAATGTCACCTACAGAGCTGTGGTCATAAGTGGCAATATCCATAACGATGACCCGGATGCTGCGAATATGTGGATGCCGGCCGGATCCTTCTGGACTCAACCGAAAGGTGAGGTACACATTACCTCAGCCAAGGGTAGTACCAATATTGCACTGGTTGAAATAGATAAAGGCCTCTATCTTGTCCTGCCGGTTGATAAGGCATTTGATAGTGGTGAGAGACCGATTAACATGGATGCGTCGAACATCGTTTGGGTTGATCCCAAAGGGGGTGCGCTCTCCTCTGACGGACCTAAGGTTGCCTATCTTTGGGGTAGCCTGAAAGCGGGTCAGGCCAATGGTACTTATGTTAAATTACCAGTTGGATTTGAAGGCAGTATAAAAAGCAGTGGATCACTATTTCGCGCCGTTGTGATTAAGGGTGTTGCTCAATATCGGGTTAGTGAAACTGAGCTAAAACACCTGCTTCCAGGTAGTTATTTCGGCTCCAAGGGAGCTTCGACACATCAAGTCTCAATCATGGCGGGTGAAGAGAGCCTCATTTATATACACACAAACGGTAACTACGAAATTGTTCCGAAGTAGTGTCTATCGGGCGACCAGCTTAGCTTAACTCTTTAATCTGTCATAAGGTAAAGGGCTGTATTGGTATCTATGTCCACACAGCTGTCCCGTTAACTTCGAAGCTTATGTAGTTAACTGATGAATTGTCTTTAGCTTCTCTTTCAGATTGGGCGTTGAGTCATAAAAAAACTCGTGCAGCAGGGGATCAAAGCTGCTGTCTTTCACTCACATGAAACGCTTCGCGTACACCCTCTCCCCAACCCCTCTCCCGTAAAGGGAGAGGGGCTTTAAGATCTGTGTGGGTTAGACTGAAAGTTACTGGCGCCGCAATGAAATGTCCACGTTGGTTACCGTTACGAATAAAGGCTACCGGCTGTTTTTTTGTGCATGATGGCTGTGATCGAGTTTTGGATGTTGATTGTCCGCGCACTCTATTACAGCAGCCACTCCAATCACTTTCAGTAAATGGGCATGTAGACCCAAATTTACATTCATGAAAGGATGCCTAACGAGGTTTAACGCTGGTAGAGCGCTTCCAATTCAGCAACCCCAAGTTTGTGGCTATTGAGCATGTAACCTACCAATGCGGCCGAACTTTCAGGTGAAATTTCCAGTTGTTTCACATCCAAAGCAAATACTCTGAATTGGTAACGGTGAGCCTTGTCACCCTTTGGTGGGCAGGCGCCGCCAAACCCCGCTGAACCATAATCGGTGCGGTGCTGGACCATGCCGGGCACACCGTACTCAGATCTGGGATTGCCTGTGCCCGACGGCAGCTCCTTTACTTTTAGTGGTATATTGTAGGCGATCCAGTGCCACCAGCCACTACCGGTAGGGGCGTCCGGGTCATAGGCCGTAACGGCAAAGCTTTTCGTGCCTTTCGGTGCGTTGTGCCAGGTTAGTTGAGGCGAGGTGTTTCCACCATTACAGCCGAAACCTTGATATTCCTGAGCTTTGGGCATTGGTTTACCGGCTTCGATGTCGGTGCTGGTGAGCTCAAAACCCTGTGCCAATGGAGATAATGTTAAGGTCATGGCTGCTATAAGCAGTTTGTATGAAGGCATGGAGGTCTCCTGCAAGCGTAAAATAACAGTTATTATCAGTCAGTCGGACAGCTACTGGATATCGCAGACATTGATATCCATTGATGCGTGGGCCTTTTTCCGGCTTACGCGACTGCCAGTAACGTCAAAAAATTAACTGACACTATCAGGATAGGGATCTTGTGCGGGCAGATTCGCCTCAAGCGCTCGATTTCTGCTCTTCATCGCTCACACGGGTCTTTTTCAGCTCTATGGGAGAGAGGCCGAAGCGACGTTTGAATCGTTCACTGAAACGGGAGTGGGAGCTATAGCCTACAGCTTCGGCAATCTGACCCACTGGCCAGAAGGTCTCCTGGAGGAGGGCGAGGGCGGCCACCATACGGCTCTCTTCCAGCACCTCTCGGAAGCCAATCCCTTCTTCGCTGAGACGTCGGCGCAGTGTTGATTCGCCGATGCCAAGCCGGCGACAGACCTCTCCGGCACTCCAATCCCGTGCAGGATCAAGCGTAATAAGTTGGGCAACCCGTGCGTGCCAACTGGCCTCACGGTCGAGTAGGAGATTGCCGGCAACACCGGTGCGTGCCAGTAGCATCAGGATCTCGACCTGACGGTGTCTGGCCAGGGTAGGATCAACCGGGTGGCGGATACACCATTCAACCCATTGGGCCATGGCGGCTACCAGGTCCATGGGTGCTGATACATTCCATAATGGTTGGGTATCAGCTGGAATTTCCGAGCCATAACTGCGCCTGAATTGTGCAATGCACTCCTGGGAAAATGCCATGGCAAGGCCGAGATAGGGTCTTCCCTGATGATCGGGGTGGTTGCCGACTTCTACGCTAGCGCCACCGGGGAGCAGCAACAGCTCGCCAGGTAGGACCTCAATCCGTCGTTCACCCAAGGCAATGATCTTGCGCCCGCTTACCACCAACACGATGAGGGGCTGGTGAATGGGGACATTGCGTAGAGCCTGTGCCTGTCTGCAGTGAAAAACACCTACACCGCCGAGTGGGGTGTGTTGCGAATCAGTGTCGAGGTGGTTTAAAAGAGTGTCGCGAATACCCCTCAGAAGTCGACGAGCCGGTTGACCGGGCTCTGTGATACGGGGATCTGCCGTGGATGATGATCCAGCTGAATTCCGGTGATGACTCAAGTAATCTTGAAGCTGATCTTGATTCTGCTTGTGTTCAGGCTGTCCGGACATCATGTCTCCTATCAAGCTAACCCGGAATGGCTTGTTGATCTGTAGCAAAGTATGACAGTAAATCGGCTACAGAATAACTGTTATTAAACATGATTTATTCTGCCAGCATGGCGACATAGACAAAATCTCCCAATCAACGTCTCATTACGGCGAACAATCAGGTAGAAGAGCCAAAGTCCGATTGTGGTTTGATCGGCATCTGAAGCCGTGCTGAGGTTGTATATTCTGTTTGATCGCCAGGGTGTCAACAATGATAGATTGAGGTGGTTAAAAACTGGCGTCATCAGAGTCTCCCACTTTGATTGCGTTTCTGTCCACCAGCGCCACTGTGATCTGACAGTCGATATAGCTCAATTTACGATCTGTGTATTTCATTCTCACGATCAAAAATCGATCAGTCACACAGAATTGTCGAACTTTGGGTTATTCCATTGCTAACGATACGATTTCCAGATTATGCATATTCAGGTGTGTGGAAGCCGGCATACAGAAAATTACATTTAAGTCAGTTATCTTTGTATCGTATTCGATCACTTTTAAAACCAGCCACTACAAGCGTGATGAAACTGGAGCAAACGTAATCCACAGAATGCGCTAAATTAGGTTTACGTAGAGGTCGAGGATAGTGATCCATGAGCAAAAACCCGGTAACCATCTATTATGGCGAGTCACTCGGTCGGTATGGGTTTGGCGATGGGCATCCCTTCGGGCCTGACCGGATCGAGGCGTTCTGGCAGGAGACAGTCAAGCGAGGCCTGGATAAGCAGGTAACCATAGCAACGCCGCAACAGTGTGATGACAAACCACTACTTGCCTTCCATACAGAGAGTTACGTCAGTCTCGTGAAACGACAATCTGCCTCAGGAGGGGGCTATCTCGATCAGGGTGATACCCCTGCTTTTGAAGGGGTATATGAGGCCGCTACTACGGTGGTCGGATCGGTATTGGCAGGTATGAATCAGATGCTTTCCGGGGATCATCCCAAGGTATTTGTACCGATCGCCGGGCTGCATCATGCCAAGCGTAATTCCGCTGCCGGCTTCTGTGTCTTCAATGATGCAGGTGTGATGATCGAGAATCTGCGACTGAGCCAGGGAATCAGTCGTATTGCTTATGTGGATATCGATGCCCACCATGGCGATGGCGTCTTCTACGCATTTGAATCCGATCCGGATCTGATCTTTGCCGATATTCATGAGGATGGTCGCTATCTCTATCCAGGTACCGGTGCTGTTGAGGAGAGAGGTAAAGGGGCAGGGAAAGGGCGTAAGCTCAACCTGCCACTCCCTCCATTGGCGGATGATGAGATGTTCCACAAGGTCTGGCCGATGGTTGAGGAGTTTGTTCGACAGGCCAAACCTGAACTGATCATTCTTCAGGCAGGCGCGGATAGTGTTGAAGGGGATCCCATCACACACATGGCCTTTACCCCAGCCGCTCACGCCCATGCGGCAGCCAGTTTAAGTCGAATTGCGAATGAGTTTTGTCAGGGGCGCTTTATCGCCTTGGGTGGGGGAGGCTACAATCGGACCAATCTTGCGCTGGCCTGGAACGATGTGGTCAACGCGATGGTGGAGTCAGGCTAATATTAAATGATGAACCCTTCGGATTTATTGTAATTTATCTCCCGGGAATTCGGCATCATTGAACAATAATTTTAAACTGTATTGCTGGCAATATTCTCAGTATGAGTATTACATCCCCCTCCAAAGTAAACCTTGGGCTTTTTCCCACACCAATCACCAAGCTCAGTCGTCTCAGTTCACTTCTGAATGGCCCGGAAATATTCATGAAACGGGATGACCTGAGCGGATTGGCGCTCGGTGGCAATAAAACCCGAAAACTTGAGTATCTGTTTTACGATGCGATAACCAAGGATTGCGATACCGTGGTAACGGCTGGCGCTGCACAGTCAAACCACTGTCGGCAAACGGCTGCCGCAGCCGCTCTACTGCATAAGTCGTGTCATCTGGTACTTGGTGGCGAACCCCCCGACACGGCAAACGGCAATCTTATGCTGGATAAGCTGTTTGGCTCCCAGGTGCACTGGCGAGGTGTTCATCGCAAAGGCGAGGATATTCCTGAGATTGTAGAAAATCTGAAGAGAGAGGGCAGCCAACCTTATGTAATTCCCTATGGTGGTTCGAATGAAATTGGCGCCTATGGTTTTGTCCACGCCATGGCGGAGCTGGAGATGCAGTTGGATACTTCGGCAATCACCCACATCGTTTTTGCCTCCAGTTCCGGTGGCACCCATGCCGGTATGATGCTGGGTAAGGTCCTGCTGCATAAAGCTTACCGTTTGATTGGCATCAATATCGATAAAGGTGAAAGCAACACGATCCCATTTGGTGATTTCATTGTTGAGCTGGCCAACAGAACCAGCCTGTCGATCAACAGTGACCGTCGTTTCACGGCTGAAGAGCTGATCCTCAACGGGGATTACGTCGGTGATGGTTATGGGGTAATCGGTGAACTGGAAAGAGAGGCGATTTCACTGACCGCTGAAAACGAAGCCATTCTACTGGATCCTGTCTACACAGGCCGTGCCATGGGTGGCTTGATCGATATGATCCGCGGTGGTGAGTTCAATAAAACCGATAAGGTGCTTTTCTGGCATACCGGTGGTGTGCCGGCCCTGTTCGCCTACGCGGATTCTCTTGACGGATGATGGCGCTGATCCATCCGGTTCAAGCTGTGTAGAACTGGGAAATCACCAGGTAGGCGGCAAACAGCAGCCAGGAGAGCGTCAGCAATACCCATGGCAGTCTATTGGGCGCTTGTTGCAGAGTGTCGCTATCGTTGGTTTGCTGGGATGTTTCAAGATCGTCCTGTTTACTGCGCTGCTCCTTCTTTTTGCGTTTGTCCATCTCCCTGATTTTGGCTTTGTGCTGCTTCTTATATTGATCTATGCCTTTCTGGATACCCATGGCAATCAGTTTGGTCTGCTCCTTGGTCTGACCTGGACGCTGATTGGCGCGGGCGATCTGCATGGCTTCGGTTACCGTCTCTTGGGAGGGGGTCTGTTTTTTTGTGTTTTTGGCCATCTGCTTTTTTTCGATTATTTAAGTTGCCTACATTATCGCTAATTCGCAGCTCCTTTAGAATCTCACCTGACGTCGGTTCCAGGTTTACTTGTCACTGACTTGAGTCGAATGCTTGCCTGGCTTGTTTTAAACCGCTTTAGATACCTCATATGTCTCTGTTTCCTCAGGCTGGTCCGTAAATTGCAGAGTTCTTGTCAAAGATGATCGAGTGAAGATTTCTAGACAGGAGCCAACCCATGGATCGTATGCTTTATGTCGCTATGAGCGGTGCCAAAGAGACGCTGATGGCCCAGGCGAGCAACTCCAATAATCTGGCCAATGTGAACACCCCGGGATTCATGGAGGATCTCAACCAGTTCCGCAGTATGCCTGTGTTTGGGCCAGGTTATCCAACCCGGGTCTACGCCCTGGACGAGCGCCCGGATATCAATTTCGACAAGGGCAGCCTGCAATCCACCGGCAATCCCCTGGATGTGGCGATCAACGGTGAGGGCTATTTTGCTGTACAGGCCCCGGATGGCTCGGAGGCCTATACTCGGCGTGGTGATCTCAAAGTGGATGCCAACGGCCTGGTGACGAACGGCGAAGGTTTGCCGGTGATCGGCAATGGTGGACCGCTTGCCTTGCCGCCCATGGAGCGTCTCGAGATCGCACCGGACGGCACCATCACGGTTCTCCCTGAGGGTGCCACCCCGGAAGCGCTGGCCGTCGTTGACCGGATCAAGATGGTCAATCCGCCACGGGATGCGCTCAGCAAAGGCGAGGATGGTCTGCTGCGTATGAAAGAGGGGGGTGAAGCGGACGCGGATGCCGCAACCCAGCTGGTTTCAGGCAGCATCGAGAGCAGCAATGTTAATGTGGCTGACGCCCTGGTGAACATGATTGAGCTTTCGCGCAAATTCGAGCTGCAGGTGAAGATGATGAAAAACGCCGAAGAGATGGACAAGGCATCGGCCAGCCTGATGAACATGAGCTGATGTTGGCAGGCAATTTGCACAATATCGATTAAACAGTAACGCAACGAGGAAGAGACTATGTACCCGGCACTGTGGATCGCTAAAACCGGATTGGATGCTCAGCAGACCAACATGTCTGTGATCTCCAACAATCTCTCCAATGTGAATACCACCGGCTTCAAGCGTGACCGGGCCGTGTTCAACGATCTGATCTACCAGAATCTGCGCCAGGTAGGTGCCCAATCCTCGGAGAATACCGAGTTGCCATCGGGTCTGATGGTTGGTACCGGTGTGCGGGTGGTTGCGACTCAGAAAGAGCACAGCCAGGGTAATATCGTACAGACCGGCAACTCCCTCGATGTGGCGATTCAGGGTAAAGGCTATTTTCAGGTGCTGCATCCGGACGGCAATATCGTCTATAGCCGTGACGGTACCTTCAGTCTTACCGCCGATGGCAATATCGTCACCCCCAACGGCTATGAGCTGCAGCCGGCGATGACCGTACCCAGCAACGCCACCAGTCTGACCGTCGGTTCCGACGGTGTGGTCTCCGCCTTGGTATCCGGCACCAGTACGCCGACTCAGATCGGTCAGGTTGAACTGGCCTACTTCGTCAATCCCCAGGGTCTGGAGCCGATCGGTGACAACCTGTTCCGTGAGACCAATGCCAGTGGTGGGGTGAATACGGCGATCCCCGGCAATGACAGTACCGGTACTTTGATTCAGGGGGCGTTGGAGAGCTCGAATGTGAACGTGGTTGAAGAGCTGGTGAATATGATCGAGACACAGCGCGCCTACGAGATGAACTCGAAAGCAATCTCCACCACTGACGAGATGCTCTCCTACGTCAATCAGCAACTTTAACGGGATAACGGGCTGATGGGCAGACTACACAAAACAACCTGGCTGGCTTTAATGATGTTGGTGATGGTCGGTTGCCAGAACAGTAACCCGGTGCGTGATGCTGCCTATGCGCCGATCCGTCCGGTATTGCCGCCACCGGCGCCCACCGGCAACGGATCGATCTATCAGGCGGGTTACGAGAATGCCTGGTTTGAAGATCAACGCGCCCGTCGGGTTGGCGATCTGCTGACCGTGCGACTGGTTGAAAGTACCCAGGCGAATAAATCCGCCTCTACCTCAACATCCAAAAGTTCAAACAACAGCCTGACCAGTCCGACGCTGTTCGGTCAGGCGATGGAGTTCAATGTGCCCGGTTTTGTACCCATCGCCAACAACAAAGATGTCAATCTGGGATTCGATCTGGCCTCCGAGAATGATTTCAGTGGTGACGGCAGTGCCTCCCAAAGCAATGCCCTGAGCGGCAGTATCACTGTCTCGGTAATTGAAGTACTGCCCAACCGTAATCTATACGTGCGTGGTGAAAAGCGTATCGGCATCAACCAGGGTACCGAGTATGTACGGCTCTCCGGCATCGTCCGACCCAGTGACATCTCGCCTACCAATACCGTTGCCTCGACCCGTATCGCCGATCCGACCATTACCTATAAAGGTGAAGGTGCGTTAGCGGATGCCAACTCCATGGGTTGGCTCTCCCGGTTCTTCAACAGTGTGCTCTCTCCCTTCTGAGGTATCTGAGATGAAAGCTCTTGTGAAACGAATTCTCCTGGTTCTTGCCATTGTGATGATGAGCGCACAACCCTTGTTGGCGGAGCGCATCAAAGATCTGGCATCGATCCAGGGTGTGCGTAACAACCAGCTGATCGGTTACGGTCTGGTGGTGGGGCTGAACGGCACCGGCGATAAGGATACCGATTCACCCTATACCATCAACAGCTTGAAGAACCTGCTCTCCCAGTTGGGGGTGCAGATCCCTGAAGGGGTCAACATCAAACCGAAGAATGTGGCTGCGGTGATCGTGCATGGTGATCTGCCCCCATTCAGTAAGGTCGGCCAGAAACTCGATATCACCGTCTCCTCACTGGGGAATGCCAAAAGCCTGCGTGGCGGTACCCTGTTGATGACTCCATTGAAAGGTGCCGACGGTAACAACTATGCCCTGGCCCAGGGTAACCTGGTGGTGGGTGGTCTGAGTGCGGAAGGTCAGGACGGCTCCAAGCTGACCGTCAATATTCCCAGTGCCGGACGGATTCCGAACGGTGCGACGGTGGAGCGGGAAGTCCCCAACAGTTTCAACAAGGCGCCGATGCTGACCCTGAATCTGAATGATGGTGACTTTACCACCGCCATGCGGGTCGCAGAGTCGATCAACCTGACCATTGGTCCGGGTACGGCGAAGGCGGTGGATTCCACCTCCATTCGGGTCAATGCGCCGCTCGATCCAGGCCAGAAGGTCACCTTCATCTCCATGCTCGAAGAGCTTGAAGTCAAACCCGGTGTCGCCTCAGCCAAGGTGATCGTCAACTCCAGAACCGGTACCGTGGTGATCAACAACCAGGTACGGGTCTATCCCGCTGCCGTATCCCACGGCAACCTGGTGGTCAGCATCAGCGAGGATCCGGCGGTTTCCCAGCCGGCGCCTTTCTCCCGCGGTGGTAACACCGAAGTGGTTCCCCAAAGCCAGATCACTGTGACCGAAGAGGGGCAGAACCATATGTTTCTCTTCAATCCCGGTGCTTCACTTGATGAGGTAGTGCGTGCCGTCAATCAGGTAGGTGCCGCTCCCAGTGATCTGGTGGCTATTCTTGAAGCGTTGAAAGAGGCTGGCGCCCTGCGTGCAGAGTTGCTGGTGATCTGATGAACAACGTTTCCCCCTCCCTCTATCACGACTTCTCCGGGCTGGCTGAACTGAAACATCAGGCCCGGGCGGATCAGGGGGCAACCGCAGAAAAGGCGGCTCGGCAGTTCGAGTCCGTCTTTATCCAGATGATGGTCAAGCAGATGCGTCAGGCCAGCTTCGGCGGTGGAGTCTTCGACAGCAAGCAGAGCCGTTTTGCCCAGGATATGTATGATCAGCAACTGGCTGTCCATTTGGCGGAGAAACAGGGTCTTGGTATGACCCCCATGCTGCGTCGTCAATTGGGTGGCGAGACCCAGGTTGCGACGCGAGAGCTCTCCGGTCTGGAGAGCTACTGGAACAACCCGGCCACTCTGGCCCGTCGGCATGTGACCAATAAGCCACCAGCTGATACGGCGGAACCAACACAACAGGCAGCACCGAATATCGAATCTCCCGAAAGCTTTGTCTCAACCCTCTGGGCCTCGGCTGAAGCGGCTGCCACAGAGTTGGGGCTGCCCACAGAAGCGCTTTTGGCACAGGCGGCTTTGGAGACAGGCTGGGGCAGCCATATGATCTCCGCTGCCAATGGCAACAACAGTCATAATCTTTTCGGCATCAAAGCGGACCAACGCTGGGCTGGTGAGCGGATAGGTAACGAGACCCTGGAGTATCAGGATGATGTGGCGGTGCGCCGCCGCGAATATTTCCGCAGCTATGACTCCTTCGATTCGAGTTTCCAGGACTATGTGGCCTTCCTCAAACAGAATCCAAGATACAGCGAAGCCCTCGACAGCACCCAGGATACGGCTGCCTATTTCCAGGCGCTGCAGGATGCGGGCTATGCCACCGATCCCAACTACGCGGAGAAGATACTGCGGGTGATGGAGGGACCGGAAATGCAGGCGGCACTGGACCAGGTCAAGAGTTCAGTCAGTCAGCCGATATAGCGGAATAGGAGGCTAGTAACGTGAGTTTACAGTCCATAGGTGTCTCCGGGTTGGTCGCCACTCGGCTGGCTCTGGATACCACCGGCCATAACATTGCCAATGTGAATACCGATGGCTATAGCCGTCAGCGGATCGATTTTGCCACCCGTTTGCCGAGCCAGAGTGCGGTCGGTTTTATCGGCAGTGGTGTCGATGCTTCCGAAGTTCGTCGTCAATACGACGATTTCATCGCCGGCCAGATGCGCGCCAGCTCCTCGGTGGCCTCCGAGCTGCAGGCCTATTTCGAAGGAGCCAAGCAGCTGGATGATCTGGTGGCCAATGCCGATGCCGGTTTGCAGCCGGTGATTCAGAATTTTTTCAATGCACTACAGGGTATGGCGGACGATCCAGCCTCAATTCCGGCGCGTCAGCTGGTGCTCACCGAAGCGGCCTCACTGGCCGACCGGTTCCAATATTTCGATCAGCAGTTCGAAAGCATGCGCAACCAGATCAACAACCAGATCGGATACAACATCGGTCAGATCAACCGCATTGCCGAGGGAATTGCCGAGATCAACGCCGATATCAAAATCGCCTATGGCAGTACCCCCAACGATCTGCTGGACAAGCGGGACCAGCTGGTCAATGAACTGGCGGAGCTGGTCGATATTCAGGTCCTGGAACAGACCGACGGCGCCTACAATGTATTCATCGGCAAGGGTCAGCCTCTGGTGATGGACACCGATGCATCGACCCTGGGCACCCAGCCCTCGACCATGGACCCCAGTCATCTGGAGATCACTTTTGACTTTGCCTTCGGTACCCAGGTGGTAACCGACCAGATGAGTGGGGGCGAGATCGGCGGTATGCTCAGATTCCGTGACGAAATACTCGATCCGACCCAGAACCGGGTAGGTTTGGTTGCGCTGGGTATCGCCGAAGAGATCAACAGTCAGAACCAATTGGGTCTCGACCTGCAGGGACTGACCGGTACCGCCATGTTCGGTATGGGAACGGTCGAGGTCTTTCCAAGACCGGGTAACGGCAGTTCGATTACCGCCACCATCAACGATGTGGGCAGTCTCACCGGTGACGCCTACGAGTTGACCTACGATGGCGCGGACTTCACCCTGCGCAACCTGAACAGCGGGGTGACCCAGGTGCTTGCTGCCGGACTGAATACCGTGGACGGGGTCGATATCGACATCAATGCGGTCGGTGCGGCGGCAGGTGATACCTTCATCATTCAGCCGACCCGCAATGCGGCACACAACTTCAGTCTGCTGTTCGATGATGTTGAGCGTCTCGCAGCTGCCTCGCCCCTCAGAGTCGGGCCGGCAGTGGATGCCAACGGCAATCCCCTGAATACGGGTAATGCAACCATCACCCAACCGGCCAATACCAGTATGACCGGGCTGCCCCTGGCCGGTGGCACCATTCAGCTTGTCTATGATGACCAGGGTGGTCCGACCAGTGGTTTCGAGGTCTACTATCCCGGTTCAGTACCCGGTGTGGATCCGTTTGACGACTTCATCACCTACGACGATCTGAATACCGCAACGGTTGCCGGTACCCAGGTACCCGGCACCACCTTTCCTCTCTATGGCGATATCAGCTTCACCATCTCCGGTGTACCGGACGACGGTGATACTTTTATCATCGGCAACAACACCAGCGGTACCGGTGACAATCGCAATGCCCTGGGACTGGTCAGTGTACAGAGCCAGAGTGTACTGCTGGGTGGCACCTCAACCATCGACGAGAGCTATGTCTCGATGGTCTCGGATGTGGGTTCCAGAACCCGTCACGCGGAGCTGAACCTCTCTGCCCAGGAGAGTCTGCTGACCCGCACCAAAGAGGCCATGGCCGAGGTCTCAGGGGTCAATCTGGATGAAGAGGCCGGTCGGTTGATTCAGTATCAGCAGGCCTATCAGGCATCGGCCCAGGTGATTTCAGTGGCCAGCACCCTGTTCGACACACTGCTGGGTGCAGTTCGGAGATAATCTATGGAACGCGTCTCAACTTCCACGCTATTCAGCCGGGGCATCGACAGCATGCTGGAGCGCCAGTCAGCACTGAGTCGCGCCCAGATGCAGATCTCCACCGGCAAGCGCATATTGACCCCGCGGGATGATCCGCCAGGGGCCGCCCAGGCGCTGAATCTGAAAACCGCGATCACCCAGGTGGAACAGTATCAGGCCAATGCGGACCGGGCCCGGGCCCGACTGGATCTGCAGGAGGCCACCCTTGCGGCGGTGGACGATATCATGCCCAGGGTGCTTGAGTTGACCCTGCAGGGGCAGAGTGACACTTACTCCGCCGAACAGAGAATCGCCATCGCTCAGGAGCTGAGGCAACTCAACGACGAACTGATGGGACTGGCGAATACCCAGGACAGTGACGGCGAGTATATCTTTGCCGGTTACAATGCGGACTCGATCCCCTTCAGCAACCCGGCTGACGGGGTGTTTGCCTATTCCGGGGACATGGGTGTGAGAACCATCCAGGTCTCCGCCACCCGGCAGATTCAGGATCGGGAGAACGGATACGATGTGTTCATGAATCTGACTACCAGTACCGGTGCCCAACGCAACCTGTTCGAGACGGTACATGGTGTGATCGCCGGTCTGGAGGCGGATGCGCCAAACGCTGTGTTGATCGATGACATCCATGCGGCCCATGAACAGATCGGCGCCGTACGCGCCCGGGGTGGGGCGAGGCTCAACTCCATCGAGGATCAGGGGCGGGTCAATGAGGATTTCATCTTCACCATGCAGAGCTCCCTCTCGGAGATCGAGGATATCGATCTGGCCGAAGCGGTGAGTCGCTTCGAGCAGGATATGCTGGCGCTTCAGGCGGCGCAGCAATCCTTCAACATGGTGCAGAGTCTGTCTCTGTTCAACTATCTGTAAACCATCTACGACTCACCAACCGGCAGAGTCTTCAGGGCCATCTCGACGATTGCGATGAGATCTTTCCTGGCTCTGCCCTGCCTCGCCATAACCGATATCCCGTAGAGCACTGACATCAGGTAGTCGGCAACTTCATTCGCTTTGACTTCCCTCGAGAGCCGGCCCTGTTGCTGTTCATCCTCGAACAGTGCTGTCATTTTCTGCCTGGCCTGCAGGCCCTGGTCCTGCAGGGATTCAGTAACACCATCCGGCATCCAGGAGCTACCCGATTCACAGCTGCTTTTGACAAACAGGCACCCCTTGGGGGAGTGCTGGTCGGACACCAGATCGATGACACCTGTCATATAGGCCTGGATGCGATCTCTGAGGGGTAGCGATTGGGGATTGTCCAATTTGTCCAGTACCGGTTCGCCATAACTGGATCGGTAGTGTTGCAGGGCGCTGGTGAAGAGTTGCTCCTTGTTACCGAAGGCGGCATAGAGGCTGGGCTTGTTGATCCCCAACAGCTCGGTCAGGTCGCTGACTGAGGTGCCGGAATAACCGTTCTTCCAGAACAGACGCATCGCCTTGTCCAGCGCCGCTGACTTATCGAATGATCTTTTCCGGCCAACACTCATCGCATGCTCTTGGATATAAAAAAATGGTTACTTGACATTATGTACCGAGCGGTATACTTTTTCAATATGTACCGACCGGTACACAATGACCGTGCAAATTTGAGGTATCTATTCATGAAATCAGTAAACGATCGTGTGGTGTTGGTCACCGGTGCCAATCGGGGTATCGGCAAGAGTATTGTTGAGGGCTTTTTCAAGGCCGGCGCCAGTAAAATTTACGCAGCAGTGCGCAAACCTGAGACTCTGGAATCGATGGTCCGCACTTACGGGGATCGGCTGGTGCCCCTGCGGATCGATCTGCACGATCCGGACAGCATCATCGCGGCTGCGAAAGTCGCCACGGATGTGGAGATCGTGATCAACAATGCCGGCATGCTGAACATCGCCAATCCCATGGCGAGTAATGCGGTGGTGGCGATGCAGGATGAGATGGAGGTGAATGTCTACGGGCTGATGCGTATGGCCCAGGCGTTTGCGCCTATCCTCAAAGCAAACGGTGGTGGGGCGCTGGTGCAGCTCAATTCAGTGGCGTCGATCAAGAATTTCGCCGATTTCGCCACCTATTCAGCTTCCAAGGCGGCGGCCTACTCCATTACCCAGGGATTGCGGGATATGCTGAAGGATCAGGGTACTCAGGTGGTCAGTGTCCATCCCGGACCGATTGCCACCGATATGGCGGCCAGCGCCGGATTGGGAGATCTGGCGGAACCAGCAGAGCTGGTACCCCAGTGCATTATCGCTGCCATCGAGTCCGGTGAGTTTCATGCCTATCCTGACACCATGGCCAAGCAGGTCGGCAGCGCCTATCAGGATTTTGCCAAAAACATCGTAGAAGCGGATCTTATGGCCGGTTGATTGCCATTCAACCCAATGCGACTGATCGATGGTCAGTCGCTAGACGGTGTTTTATTGCCAGCAGGCCGGCAGCTTTTGCCGGCCTGTCAGGCAGGAAATTAAAGCACAGGATGTTTGTTCCTTGCGCCGAATCACGCTAAGCTGGTTATTAAATCAATAAAAACAGTTAGTTATGCTTCTATGTTTTTTGTTGTCCACTGTCTCAGTGAAGTCAGGTCGGGTTAAAGTTCTCCGCAGCCGGGCCGTTACAATTAGCGGAGGCGGTAAATACCAACAATTGAATGGTATATCCGCTAAATGCAAATCGCCGGTGATCGAGCGCTTAACCATAGATGCCATCATCGGTATAGATAGAGGAATTAGTCATGGCAATCACAGTCAACACTAACGTATTCTCCCTTGCCGCACAGAAAAACCTGAATCGTACACAATCCGATCTTCAGTCTTCAGTTCAACGCCTATCATCCGGTCTTCGCATCAACATGGCGAAAGACGACGCCGCCGGTCTGGCGATCGCCCAGTTGCAGACTGCACAGGCTCGCGGACTGACCGTAGCCCAGCGTAACATCGCGGACGGCACATCCTTCCTGTCGGTTGCCGATGCAACCCTGCAGTCAGTCAGTGACATGATGCAGCGTCAACGTGAGCTCTCCGTACAACACGGCAGTGGCCTCTACACCGCAGCACAGCAGGCTCTGATGTCTGTTGAGTTTGATGCGCTTACCGCAGAAATCACCGCATCACTGGGTCGTGCGACCTTTAATGGCACTGCCGTATTCGGTGGTGGCGGCACCATCGTGGTTGGTGCGAACACATCTGAAACCATCGATATTTCAGTTGCCGCACTGGCAGCCCGTACTGCTGCGATCTCCAATACCGCAACGGCTGACGCCGACCTCAACGCGGTTTCAACAGCACTTGCCAACGTTGGTGCGCTGCAGAGTCGTCTGGAACAGGCTGGTCGGGTTGCCGCCAGTATGGAAGAAGCTCAATACGCCGCCGCCGGTCGGATCATGGATGCTGACTTCGCCCGTGAGACTGCAAAATTCACCAGCGCCCAGGTTATACAGCAGGCCGGTGTAGCCGCTCTGGCCCAGGCCAACTCGATTCCTCAGTTAGCCTTGAGCTTGCTGCAGTAAGGTAGTTTCCGGGGGCGTTCGCCGCCCCCGGATGCTAAACTTGGAACATAGATAAGGGTATGACCATGCCAAACGTAATCGCAGATTTGGCCAATCAATACGCCTATAAAAGGGAAGTTCCTAGTGCTGATGGCAAAGCTAGTGTCGACGTTAAGTCCACCGGTTCCGTTGAGCTGCAAACTATTCAGAGGCAAGCGCAAGGGCAACAGCCCGCGATCGATACCGCTGAGCTGGCGAGCAAGGTTGAGAGTCTCAATCAACTAGTTAATCGGAATTTGGAATTCAGTGTTGACGATGCCACCGGTCAACAGGTACTGCGAGTCATCGACTCCGATACCGGAGAGGTGGTTAGGCAAATACCTTCGGACCAGATCTTGCATGTTATTTCTCAGGTTCAGAAGGCCAGCGAAGGGATGCTTCAAGGCGTGTTATTGGATGACCAGGTTTAATTAGAGAGATTGCTTACCTGTACAAAGGGGCAAGACCGAAATGACTATAGGCTTTTCAGGGATAAGCACAGGGTCTGACTGGAACTCGATCATCAACCAGCTGTTGCAGATCGAGAGTCGGCCCCTGTCCACCCTCCAATCTCGGGAACAAGAGATCGATGAGAAGATCAGCGACTTTGGGCTGGTCAAGAGCGCCATCGATACCTTCAACTCGACTGTAGAAGAGCTGACCAGCTCCAGCGGTTTTGCTGCTTTCACGGCCACCTCAACCGATGAGGCGGTACTCACAGTCTCCGCAGACTCCTCTGCGGTGGCTTCCAGTTATGATGTCGTGGTTACCCAACTGGCGAACCGCGACAAGATTGCTTCCTCTGCCTATACCGATGCCAACACGGCGGTCGGTACAGGCACCCTGTCGATTACCGTCGACGGCAACACCATGGATCTGGTGCTGGATGGCTCAAACAACACCCTCACGGATATTCGTGACGCGATCAACAGCGCCACCGACAATCCGGGTGTGACAGCGACCATCCTGAATGAGGCATCCGGCAGCCGATTGATTCTGACCAGTGAAGAGTCAGGGCTGGCGAATGCCATCACCGTTAATGTGACGGATGGGGATGATGCCAGCAACACCGATGCCAACGGCCTCTCAAGGCTGTTTCATATCGGTGTCGGTGGTGACGGTCTGGCGGAGCAGGTCGATACTGCTCAGGACGCCATATTGACCATTGACGGTTTCAGCATCACAGGCGCCTCGAATACAGTGACCAGTGCCATATCCGGTGTGACGCTCAGTCTGAGCGGCGCTGGTTCATCAACCATCAATATCGCCCGGGACAATACCGAGATCGAAGACAGAATCAGCGGTTTTGTGGATGCCTACAATACCCTGATCGAGCAGATCGATGACCTGGAGGCGGGATCCCTCTATAACGACAGCAGCCTGCGGCGTATCAAGCAGGGCTTTGTCGATGTCATCAATCAGACCGTGGATATCAGTGGTGATACGGCCTATCTCTTTGAAATCGGTATCACACGGGACAGAGACGGTGTTTTATCTGTCGATAGCAGTGAACTTTCCACGGCTTTGGCCGATGACTTTAACAGAGTGACACAGATACTCTCTGAAGCAACAACAGGCTATGCGACTCGCTTCTTCAACTACACTGAGTCGTTGCTGGAGGTAGGTGGCCTGCTCGACTCCAAAGATGACACTCTGAACAGTCAGAAAGACTCGGTGCAGACTCAGATAGAGCGTCAGGAGTTGCATTTACAAACTTATGAGGCCATGCTGATTCGACAGTTTGCCTCACTGGATCAGACCATGGCGCTGTTGACCAGCACCAGTGAATATCTGACCAGTCAACTCGCGTCAATGAACAGTAACAACTAACCTGGTTGTTGGTTTGGACTTGATCAAACAACCCAAAAGGTAAAATGATGGTAAAGAATTCGGCTATCAACAGTTATCGTCAAGCGGCTTCCTCCGAAGCGATGTATGCTACCCCTTTTAGGTTGGTGCAGATGCTTATGACCGGTGCATTGGATGGTATGGCCAATGCCAGAGGATCGATTATCCGTAAGGAGCATGAGGCCCGTAACAACGAAATTAAATGGGTGATATCGGTGATCGATGCCCTGCGCGGCGCCCTCGATTTCGAACAGGGTGGAGAGATCGCCAACAATCTCGATATGCTCTACGATTACATGATCCGCCGCCTCTTCACTGCCAATGTGGAACAGGATGTTGATGCGCTGGATGAAGTGATCTCGTTGTTGAAAGAGATCAAAACCGCTTGGGATGCAATGCCGGAAGCAATCCAGAATTCGCCCAACATCAAAGAGACGGTTAAAAAGTTCTAGCTTCCTTTTCTTAAAACTGACAGCAGTGGACTTTATATCCCGTGTCGCAGCTCCAGAAAAATCTGACCCAGGCACTCGAATTGAGCCAAAGGATATTTGATTTGGCGCAGGACTCCGCCTGGAGTGACATGGAGCAGGCGGATCGGCAGCGAAGACCGTTCCTGGAATCGATCTTCAACGACAGGGAGTTCAAACTCAAACCAGGGGATTATGAACCCCAGATGCGTCAGATCGTCGCACTCAACGAGCAGGCGCTGGCCCTCTGTGCTGAGGCCAGAGGGGAGCTGAGTAAACAGGGTCGCAATCTTAAACTGGGCAGGCAAGCCCTCTCAGCCTATAAGAATAACTCCTTTGATTAGATCGGTCGGGGCAAGCCCTTCACCTTGGGCAAAACCAATCCAAGACCGACTCAATTGATCGCTCCAATACGACCCAGTGGATATCTGCTCACTGCACCACCTTTGCAGAGGCGTGAGTGTCAGTCCACATCTCCTTGATCAGTCCAGTCAATCCCAAGGTTGGTGCCGGTGTATCGTATGCGATGAGTCTGTGCAGCTGTTTGAGATTGTGAAAGGGTACATTGGGATACATATGGTGTTCGATATGGTAGTTCATCTGCCAGTATAGAAAAGCCAGCAGAGGATTCAGTAGGATAGTACGAGAATTCTTTCGGAAGTCAGTTACATTGGCTTGCATGCCAAAGTGCTGACCCGTCGCCAATACCACATTGAACCAGCTCAGTATAAATGGTGCCAGGGTGATGACGAAGACCAGTGGCCAATGCCCGCTGGTAATGAACATCCCAGCCAGCAACAGCTGACCCGCTAACAGGAAGCGGGCCCAATGAATCACTTTTTTGCGCTGTTTTGACCACTTGTTGGGGAACAGTCTGTCACTCCATGAGCCGCGTAGAATGCCCAGGCTGTTTTCAGTAGTGATCTTAATCGCCCGATAGCAGAGGGGCAGGTTGAAGGATACTGCCCAGAGCCAGGAACCGATGGAGAGTTTTTGCGGCAGGATCACCTCCTGGTCAAGCTCCTTGTGCACTGTGTATTTATGGTGATAGGCGTGGCTGACAGAGAAATAGTAGGGGTTGTTCCAGCTCAAGAATGCAAACAATTTATAAAAGAGATCGTTAAGCCCCTTGGATTTGAAAACGGTTCTATGCATCAACTCATGTCCGGCCCCCGACCATCCCAGAAACGCATATACGGCACCGTGAAGAGCGAGTGTGATCAACCCTATCATCCAGGCTTGTTGTTGCAGAAAGTAGTATGCAGCACTACCGCTGATCAGCAGCAGTGTGAGATGTAAGAAAATATAGAGGGCACCCTTGAGATCACTCTTCTTCATCAGTGAGCTGAGTTGCTGCCTGGAGAGAGGGGTTCTGTACCAGGATATCTTCGGCTGGTTCAAATGAGGATCTCCTTGTACTTGCCTAACAACATGAACGCGAGCATGGTGTTTTGTACATGAATGATCTCATGTTCCGTGGCAAAGCCGTCAAGGAAACGGGTGACATCATCATGGATCTGGGAGCGGAAATCGTGCCAGACAATGATCCCGTCATCGGCAGCCATTTTTAAAGCATTTTCAGTGTCGGACTTCACCGTATTGAAGTCGTGTCCGCCATCGATGAATATCAGTTGAAAGTGCTTCATGAATTTCTGCTGCTGTGGGTCGATGCTGGTGCTGTCCTGATGGATCCGGATGATTTTCTGTTTCAGTTCCGCTTCCGCCCGATCGATGTAGATGGCGCCATTCGTGGCAAAGATGTCTTTGAGGTGTTCATCATTTGCATCCCCGTCACTCAGATAGTCTGCTTCACTGATATCATTTTGGGTGACTGTCGTGTCGGGGTCGATATCAATGGTGACAACTGAGGTCGAGGTTGGTGAGTTGCGGGCGAACAGCAGTGTGGTGGCCCCCATGTAGGTGCCAAACTCAAATATTGCTGTGGGTGTGATGAGTTTGACAAAGGAGGTCAGGATGGCGCTCTCCAACAGTGTCAGTCCGCCGATGGCACTACTGGGAATGTTGACGGTGAACTCACTGTTCTGATCCTGGAAGCGGTTCTCAACGGCTTGGAAAACCACCTTTGGGCGAATTTCGGTAATCCTTGAAGGGTTGCTCTGCTGGTTCATGGAAGATCCTTACTGCTTAGGGCCTGTTATTTAATTCTGCTTAATGTTCGCCGGTATGAAATACATGATGGTCTCAGACCAACCTTCAGTATAGTGGCGAAGATAGACCTGATAATCTGGGTATAAGCCGGTGACGTAATCAAATATCCTGCGGAAATCCGCTGCCTGATGATAGACGGCGATGGCCAGGCTGGGCCGGTCATCTTGAATGTGTATTCTGGCCCCTTGCAGCGCCTGCAGTTCCCAGCCCTCCAGGTCCATCTTTATAAAACTGATCGGCTCGCTCACAGCCTGATCCAGGGTGGTGACTTGAATCTGTTGTGAGCTTTGAGGATCGACGGCACTGGCCGATCCCGCCTCGGTATCAAAGGGTAGACTTCCCTGCTGATCTGAGAGCCCCTGGGCGATAAACGTGATATTACGTTGATGCTTTAGGCGACGACGAGCATTGGCCAGATTGGTTGGAGTTGGCTCAAACAGATAGACCTGTCTGTAACCAGGATATCGATGGCAGAACTGCTCTGTTGTGTCACCATCATAACCACCCCCATCCACAAACACATGGGCTGCTGATGGTTCGATAAAAGGCTCGAAATACTGCTCTTCCGGTCGAACAGAGTAGCCACTCATGTAGTGATAGTCACCGCTCAGGCGAAAATGAAGCAGGTCATTCAGTGTCTGTTGTGATTGCTTGTCTACCAATGCCGTTGACAAACTGTTCCAGGCAGAGAGATGGTTACGAATCTCGTCACGGGTTTGACTGACAAACCAGGGTAACTTGAAGCGCTGCGGCAGATGGCTGCATAGTTCGGCCAGGGATAGGATTTCAATCGCGCCATGTTTTTGCAGTCGACGGGCAGCAGAAACCGGTGCGATGCACATGGCGCAATTGACCACCATGGACTGGTCTGGCAGTTGCTCAGTGGTTAACACCGGCTTGTTGTTCCAGGTGGTTCCGTTGGTTGCGAAGTCATCAATGATGCCATCGACCTCTATCATCTGCATGATCTCGGCGGCATGTTCATTTCTGCCCAACAGATAACGACGACCGCTGGCGGTATCAGAGACGTACTGCTCCACCAGTAGACTGTTTCCGGCAGGTTTTGAAAGGCAGGATTGCAGTATCACCTCAACGGTTGACATCGCTAATCCTGACTGCTGTCGGTATTCGTTGTGGCTTGAACATTGACCCACTTCCGTTGTTTGAAGGACCGAATCATGGCGGCGAACATATTGGTCCCTTCCAGTGCAAGTTCTCCGCTGTAGACCTCATCGGAGTGCCATTGTGATGACGCTTGGTAGGCTATCAGTCCTGCAGCGATATCCTGGTAGAGATTGGCAAAGGCTTCGACAAACCCTGCCGGGTGTCCCGCCTTAAAGCGGGTATAACGAGACGCGCCGGCAATCTCGGTTGTCTCACCCCGATCCAGGATCTGCCGCCGTCCATCGGCATGTGAGATGTGCAACTCTTCAGGATTAGCCTGCAGCCACTCTGCTGAGGCGTCACTGCCGTAGATGCGTATTTTCAATCCGTTCCTATGGCCCAGGGCCGATTTGCTGAACCATAACTGTCCCATGATCTGCGCAGAATATCGGCACAGGCAGGAGACATTGTCGATGACATCGAACCAGCCGCATTTGGCCTGATCCGCAACCACCTGCAACGGATGCTGCCCTGTCAGGTAGTGGATCAACTGATGCAGGTGAACCGCCAGATCCAGGTAGATGGTGGGGATCTCTCCATCATGCAGCCGCCAATCCTGAGGCACAGGTTTCTCACCCTGGCTGTCTACTCTGCGAAACCCCTCCTGCGGCATCTCGGCCTGAAAGTGGAGGATCCTGCCGAGTTCACCACTGCGGATCAGGGAGCGTAATTCACGCAGCATGGGATAGCCGGAGTAGTTGTAAGTGATTGCGAGAAAGCCGTTGTGCTGATTGCGGGTTGTCAGTATCTCCTCTATCTCAGCGCTGCTGGTGGCGAGGGCCTTTTCGCAGATAACCGCAACACCCTGAGCCAGACATTCCGTGACGATGGGCTGGTGTGAAGGTGTTGGGGTGAGAATTACCACAGCATCCAGTTGTCCTTTCTCTTTACTGATCATCTCAGACCAGTGGCTGTAGGTACGTTCAGGGGTGACCCCATAGGCTTTGGCTGTCTCCCGGTTGATGGTGTCATCTGTACTGAAAGCACCAGCCACCAGTTGCCAACGACCGTCCATGCGGCATGCGGCATAGTGGGTATAACCCACTGCAGAGTCCAAAGCGCCACCAATGAATGCTAAGGCAAGGGGGCTGGCTGTCATTCACAACTCCTTAATTCCGGCTCAGTCAAGTGTATAGAGCTTAGCTTCAAGAATACTCTGATAGAGTCTATGTTGCTCCTTGCTGGATGATGAACCAAAGAAAAACACACCGGCTCTGCCGTAGGGGCTTGGTTCAATATAGTCCCCTGATGTGGCAAGGGGGACAAACAAACGAATATCCACAGGCTCTGTAAATTGGTAGCCCCAGAGGGAACTGCCATGCTTGGAGGTTACGGTATGGCGGGTGATCAGCGACTGTAGTCGGTCTTTATCATAGGCTTGGGGGGCTTCACCAAGGAAGCTGGCGGCATAGTTTGCGGCATAGGGATAACCTGTCGCCAGTTCGATCAGCAGAGCATAAATGTCGCCGGGGCAGCGTCGGGTCGCCTCGATTATCCAATAGTCATCGTTGCGATAGATGAACTGGGTATGGATCAAACCCTCAGTCAGGCTCATGGCGGCGGCGAAGCGGCCAATGTCATCCCTGATCGAGGTGAGTGACTGATCTGGGAAGTCATCCGCCACCCGGCTCGTGTCTACGGTGAATGGGTTGATGGTGCAATCCTCTCTAACGATAAAGTCCGCCACAATCTTACCTGCATGGAGATAGGCGGAGTGGCTGTAGAGCTGTCCTTCAATAAACTCTTCGATAACTGTCTCGCCGCTGCCGGAGGCCTTGGCTGCTTCTGTTTGTGCTTCTATAAGCTTGTCAGGTGTTGCATCATATACCACACTGATACCCCGCCCACTGAACGAGTCGACCGGCTTGACGATGACCGCCTCAACTTCAGTTATCTGGGCCAATGTCAAACTGCGTGGGATGGGTAGCCCCACATTTCCGGCGAGTTCACGGAAGGCGCTCTTATTGTTGATGGTCTCGGTGGTGGAGAGGGGATCGATATTGGGATAGCGCCCCCGATTGATCTCAGCGCAGGCCCGGTAGGAGAGGTCGGTGCAGCCGGGTATCAGATAGTCAAAGCTGTGTTTGTCGACAAACGCGGCTAGTGCTTTGATATCGGAATAATCCAACCTTTTATAGTTTGACGCCAGCTTGGCCAGTGTCTCATCGGGTCTGTTTCCCACTACCCATACCTCATGGCCCCTCTCCCGCAGCGCACGATAGATCGGCACAGCAGCGCGATTGGTGTCCACCAGTAGGATTCGGCTAGTCATGCTGCTCCCTATCACCCTGGCACGGCATTGTCTCGTACAATCTGGGCGATTCGTTCAACAGTCTCCGCTGTGAGGTCGGCATAGAGGGGCAGGCAGATCACCTGTTTGGCAGCGGTAACTGCAATTTGTAGACGATCCGGAGCGGCGGAGGGCAGTCCCCGATAGGCTGGCAGCTGACTGATTAACGGATAGAAATATCGGCGTCCGTAAATCGACTCATGCTGCAGGATCTGATAGAGCTGATCCCGACTTTTACCATAGGATTGCTGCTCGACAAAAATAGGGCAGTAGGCTCCGTTGGGAGTCAGGTGTTCGATAGGATCGAGCAGTGTTATGCCGGGGATGTTGTTGAGAAGCTGCCTGTAGAGTTCGGCCAGTTGTACCCGTTGTCTGATGCTCTCATCAACATGTTTCAACTGCAGTAGACCCAGAGCGGATTGCATCTCATTCATCTTACCGTTACTTCCTGGTGCCACCACGGTGGTTTCGTTGGCAAAACCAAAATTTTTCAGGTAGTCGACCCGTCGTTTCAGTTTTTCGTCATGGATTACCAGTGCCCCGCCTTCAAAGGTGTTGAACACCTTGGTGGCATGGAAGCTGAGGATGGATAGATCACCGAAACTACACAGCGAAGTGCCATTAAGTTTGGTGCCGAAGGCATGGGCGGCATCATAGATCACTTTCAAACCATAGGTGTCGGCAATATGCTTAATGCTCTCTATGCGGCATGGCATACCGTAGACATGCACTGGCAGGATGCAGGTGGTCTTGGGGGAAATAAGAGATTCTATTTTCTCAGGATCTATGTTGCATGTAAGTGGGTCGATATCACAAAAGACCGGGGTACAGTGATTCCAGTAGATGGCATGGGTCGTGGCCGGAAAGGTGTAGGGAGTGGTGATCACCTCACCGGTGATTTTTAGTGACTGCAGGCCAACTTGCAGGGCCATCATGCCATTGCAGAAAAGGGAAACAAAAGGGACGTCCAGGTACTCAGCCAGTGCGTTTTCAAACTGTTCATGAAAGGGGCCATTGTTGGTCAGCCTTTTGCTCGACCAGATCTGTTGCAGCAGTTGAACAAATTCATCGAGTGGTGGTAGAGAAGGCTGGGTGACGTAGGTGTTACTCATGGTCTATGCCCCTGACAGAGGAGTGCAATGGTAGAATAGTACGAAGAAGTTTGTTGTCATCAACTCTCCCGCTTTCGTTCATCGCATAGTGTCTGCCATCCTCTGAGCAGGGCAGATTCGATGTTTTCGGTGACCAGTTTGAAATTCATCAACGATGAGTTTTCTATATCGGTTCGCAGGGAATTGCGATTGGCGATGAGTCCATCCACATCCTTGGCGAGTGACAGGGCGATTTCGATATATTCATCAAAATCATTGGCAACCCACTGTTCTCTGTTGATGGCAGCGAGGATTCTGTTTGAGACATTGGAAGCGCAGGAGTTGCCGGCACGAGTGACCAGCGGCAGACCCATCAGTAGCGAGTAATAGGTGGTACTCTCCCCATGATAGGGGTAAGGATCCAGTGCAATATCCACTTCGTTATGTGAGGTGAGAAACTCCCCTAATGAGAGCCTGGGTTGTAGTTGTAAGCGGTTTTGATCAACCTGGAACTGGGAGAAAATCTCATGTAAATAGTCCCGCATGTATTTATTTTCATAGTCATCCGTCATCAATCGTATCCTTGATCCGGGAACTGCATTTAACAATTTAGCCCAGACTTCCATGACGCTTTTGTCGATCTTGCGCAGACCGTTGAATGAGCCAAAGGTAATGTATCCATTACTGATGCAGGGGGGCGGAGCGACAGGAGGTAGTTCCATCAACGGATCAAAGAAGGCGCTGTTTTCAACCGGCAGAATCTTCTCGGATGAATATTGATCGAGCTGACATTTTTCTGCGGTCTGTTTGTCTCTCAAGGCGTAATCCATACAATTCAGACCGGTGGACATTTGCAATCCCATCATGGAAACCTGCATCGGTGCTGGCCTGTTGAGGAAGGCGGTCAAGCGATTGCCGGCGGTATTGTTGGATAGGTCGATCAGGATGTCCACTTGGTCAGTGCGTATTTTGTCTTGAAAATGTTTGTCATCCATCTGACTGCAGTTGACCCAGACATCGCAGAGGTTTTCCAGCGCATTGCTGGTCTGGTCCTGAATGATTTTGTTGGAATAGAGAATGATGGTGAATCTATCTTTGTTCAGATGTTTCAACACCGGCAGGAAGTAGTGGACAATGGCATGTTGAATTAAATCGGCTGAGACGAAGCCAAGGGTGAGCTTTCTGTCGAGCTGACAGTTCATCTCTCCAGCATATTTTTTCCGTACACGGGCATTTAGCGGCTTGGTTAATTCGGCTATTTCCGGATAGATCTCAGCTTCATTATCCAGGGAGAACAACAGTTGCGCCAGATAGTTCTGTTGTGCGACCGCATGATCAGGGGCCAGTTCAACAGATTTTTTACAACAGGCCAGGGCCTCTTCCTGGCGTCCCTGGTGTGATAGGGCATGGCCCAGGTTCACATAGACCTCCACGGTTTCATAACCATGGGTCAGGCAGTAATCCAGTGCTTGCAGCGCATCCTCGTAGCGGCCCTGATCGTTATAGAGTTTGCTCAGCGCTACATAGGCGACATAGGCATTGGGGTCGTTGGTGATGGTTTTACCAAAATAGACTTCCGCTTTAGCGAAATTTTGTGTGATGTTGGCATTGAAACTGCCAATCATGTAGTACATCAAATTTTCGCTGCATCCCAGACGCTCTGCAATTTCGTAGGATTTTTCCGCTTCCTGGAATTGACCCGATTTCTCTAAGGCCATGCCACACAGATAGTAGAGGCAAGGTTCCGGGTTGCCCATCGATATGGCTTGTTGCAGATGGAGTGCCGCCTCCTGATTGCGATTTTGTCGTAACAGACATTGGCCCAGAAGATATTGTGCCTGGCCATTGGTCGGGTCTTTTTTAATCACCCTGGAGAATAGCTTGCCCGCCTCTGCCAGTTTACCCTGATTGAGTTTTTTTATTGCTGTGGATAGGTTGTTTGGCATGTTCACCCAATTGTCCAAATTGTCACATCACGGGGCTCAATGCCTGTCAGCATCTAACCAACTCTAAAGTTAGCAGATTATGGGTTGTAGTGGTCAGCCCAGGATCAGCTCCAGTACCACTTTGGTGCCGAAATAGGCCAGCATCAGTACCACGAAACCACTGAGAGTCCAGATCAGTGCCTTCTGGCCGCGCCAGCCAAACCGGTATCGTCCCCATAACAGGGTTCCGAACACCAGCCAGGCGATAATCGACAGGATGGTTTTATGTGCCAATTGTTGCTGGAACATGTTTTCCAGAAATGCGAAACCTGAGAGCAGGGCCAGACTGAGCAACACAAAGCCCACCGCAATCATTTCGAACAGCAGGCTCTCCATGGTCTGCAGTGGCGGCAGTGCGCGAATGAAACCCCCCGGGTGGCGCTGGCGTAAGTGGTGATCCTGAATCGCCAACAGCACCGCCTGTACACTCGCCAGGGTAAACAGACTGTAGGCCAGCATCGAGACCAGGATGTGTATGGTCAGTCCGGAAGAGAGCTGACCGCTGAGAAAATGGACCGTCTGATAGCGGTTCTCCAGAAAGATCGCAATGGCGGCAATCGGCATGATGAAAATACCCAGATTTTCAACCGGCTTGGTCAGACTTGAGATCAGCAGCAGGAGGGTGATGGTCCAGGCAATCAACGACATGGCATTGAAAATGCCCATGTTGAATCCCGATGTGGCCATCAGATTCTGGTAGTGGGGGATTGCGTGCAGCAGGATGCCGAGAAAGCCCAGACCAAGGGCCAGTGACCTGGGTAAACCTGAACCGATGCGGCCGTTGAACAGGCGCAGTGCAATGACAGTTCCGGTTGCCAGGTAGGCGATAATGGCGAGTGTCGCGGTCAAAGGTGAAACTTCTCTTGAAATCAATGGACTTAGCGGATATTCGCATATTTGACCGCTGCTGTGAAAGGGCGATCTTCAACACTTGCCAACTTCTTTGCTGCAAAAGCAGATTTAACGGGAGCAGATGGCCGGAGCTGGTATATAATCACCGGTTCGACTCACCCGGCGCTGTTGGTAGAGGGCTATACTCTTGCGGCCGAAGTGAAAATTCAAGCGAACGATCGAGACGGATATGTTTGACAATCTGACACAAAGACTGGGCAAGGTTCTGACCAATTTACGGGGCCAGGGCCGCCTGACGGAAGAGAATATCAAAGAGACCATGCGTGAGGTGCGCATGGCTCTGCTCGAGGCGGATGTGGCGCTGCCGGTGGTGCGGGAGTTTGTCGATCGGGTGAAGCAGAAGGCGATGGGCGAAGAGGTGATGAAGAGCCTCACCCCAGGCCAGACCCTGATTAAAATCGTCAACGATGAACTGGTTCAGGTGATGGGTGAGGCCAACGAGTCTCTCGATCTGACCGCCCAGCCGCCAGCAGTGATCCTGATGGCTGGTCTGCAGGGTTCCGGTAAGACCACCAGTGTCGCCAAACTCTCACGCTGGTTGCAGCAGCAGGGTAAAAAGAAGGTCAGTGTGGTCAGTTGTGACGTCTATCGTCCCGCTGCGATCGACCAGTTGCAGACGCTATCCAAAGAGGTGGAAGCCAATTTCATCCCCAGTCAGGGGGATGAGAAGCCGGTTAAAATCGCCAAGCGGGCGATGGAGACGGCGAAGCGGGATTTTGCCGAGGTGCTGATCGTCGATACCGCCGGTCGTCTGCATGTGGATGGGGAGATGATGGAGGAGATCAAACAGCTCCATCAGGTTCTCGACCCGGTCGAGACCCTGTTCGTGGTCGACAGCATGACCGGTCAGGATGCGGCCAATACCGCCAAGGCATTCAACGATGCACTTCCCCTCACTGGTGTGATTCTCACCAAGGCGGACGGTGATGCCCGGGGCGGTGCCGCTCTGTCGATACGTCAAATCACCGGCAAACCGATCAAGTTCATCGGTGTCGGGGAAAAGACCGATGCTCTGGAGCCCTTCCATCCGGATCGTATCGCCTCGCGGATTCTCGGTATGGGCGATGTGTTGACCCTGGTGGAGGAGGTCAGCCGCAAGGTCGACCAGGATAAGGCCGCCAAGCTGGCGAAAAAACTGCAGAAAGGCAAAGGTTTCGATCTGGAGGACTTCAAGGAGCAGATGCTGCAGATGTCTAAAATGGGTGGCATGAGTGGTCTGCTCGATAAGCTGCCCGGAATGGGCGAGCTGCCGGATCATGTGAAAAATCAGGTGGATGACAAGCAGGTGGGACGACTGATCGCGATCATCAACTCGATGACCCCCCATGAGCGCGCCTTTCCCGCGGTGATCAAGGGTTCAAGAAAACGGCGCATCGCCGCCGGATCCGGTACCCAGGTGCAGGATGTGAACAAGCTGCTGAAACAGTTCACCCAGATGCAGAAGATGATGAAGAAGATGAAGGGTGGCGGCATGAAGAAGATGATGCGCGGGCTGGGCGGCCGATTCCCCGGGGGCGGTATGCCTGGCGGCGGCATGCCCGGTGGTGGCGGTGGATTTCCCTTCTGAGCGCCATAAACAGCCCCAGGGGTCTAATATATAGAGTGATTTAGGCTATAAGCCCCTAAAAAATGCAGATTTGGGTCTTCACATTGGGGCAATCTTAGCTATAATACGCCGTTTCCCGCCGGCCGGTCCGGTGTGTTAACAAATTTTCAAGGGTACATCATGGTAACCATACGCCTATCTCGAACTGGTGCTAAGAAGCGTCCGTTCTACCACATTGTTGTCACTGACAGCCGCAATGCCCGCGATGGCCGCTACATCGAGCGCCTGGGCTTCTTCAATCCCGGTGCTGTCGGTGGTGAAGAGGAGCTTCGTGTCGAACAGGATCGTATTGATCATTGGGTCTCCAAGGGTGCACAGCCCAGCGAGCGCGTTGCAAGCCTGCTGAAACAGGCTGCCAAGCAGCAGGCTGCCTGACAGGTATTGTTTCGTCCAGGCCTGACAGCCGCTAAGGACAGAGACAATGTCAGATAGAGAGATGATCATAATGGGCCGGGTTTCTGGCCTGTTTGGTGTCAGGGGGTGGGTAAAGATCTACTCCTACACCGCACCGAAGGAAGGGATCCTAGGTTACAAGCAGTGGTACCTGAAACGCCAGGGTCGCTGGCAGGAGATCAAGGTTATCGCTGGACACCCCCAGGGCAAGGGGATTGTCGCCCAGCTTGCAGGTTACGACGATCGTGACCGGGCTGCGGAGCTTATCGAGAGTGACATTGCCGTCGGCAGGGATCAACTGCCGCGATTGCCCGCCGGTGAATACTACTGGACCGATCTGGAAGGATTGCGGGTAGAGACCCTGGAAGGGGTCGACCTGGGGCGGGTCTCCCACCTGTTCGAGACCGGTGCCAACGATGTGCTGGTGGTGAAAGGTGATCGGGAGCGATTGATTCCTTATACCATGGGAGAAGCGGTGCAACGCATCGACCTGGAGGACGGGTTGATGGTGGTTGACTGGGATCCGGAATTCTAAGCCATGCGCTTTGATGTGGTCACCCTGATACCCGATATGTTTGACGCACTCAAAGGAGAGGGTGTGGTAGGCAGAGCGATCAACCGGGGAATTGCCCAGGTTGAACTCTGGAATCCCAGGGACTACACCACAGACGTACACCGGACTGTGGATGATCGGCCCTACGGTGGCGGTCCGGGCATGGTGATGAAGTATCAGCCCATGCAGCAGGCCATCGAGGCGGCGCTGGCAGAGGCCGGGCCGGCCAATGTGGTCTATCTGAGTCCTCAGGGCAGGCGGTTTGACCAGCAGTGCGCCAAGCGGCTGGCAGAGAGTCGACGACCTCAGCTGCTGCTTGCCGGACGATATGAAGGGATCGATGAACGGCTCATCGAGCGTTATGTCGATGAGGAGTGGTCCATCGGGGACTACGTTCTGAGTGGCGGGGAGCTGGCCGCCATGGTGGTGATAGATGCGGTGATCCGCCTGTTACCCGATGTACTCGGGGATGCGGATTCCGCGATACAGGACTCTTTCATGGATGGGTTGTTGGATTGTCCCCATTACACCCGCCCGGAAGAGATTGATTCGATGTCGGTGCCGCCGGTTTTGCAGAGCGGCAACCATGAAGCCATTCGCCGTTGGCGACTACAGCAGGCGCTGAAGCGGACCCTGGCACGACGCCCGGAGTTGCTGGAAGATCGTCAGCTGACGGCGGAAGAGAAAACATTTTTAGCAGAAATCAGTGCAGCGTCGGGAGACGCGAAGCAAACACAGGAGCAATAGACCATGAGCAATATCATCGCAGAACTCGAAGCCGAGCAGATGAGCCGTGAGGTTCCCGATTTTGGCCCAGGTGATACCGTTGTTGTTCAGGTTCGGGTCAGAGAGGGCGAGCGCGAGCGTCTGCAGGCCTTTGAAGGTATCGTCATCGCCAAGCGCAACCGTGGCCTCAACTCGGCCTTCACCGTCCGCAAGATCTCTCATGGCGAAGGGGTGGAGCGTGTGTTCCAGACCTACAGCCCGACTGTCGCTTCCGTGAAAGTGACCCGTCGAGGTGATGTGCGTCGCGCCAAGCTCTACTACCTGCGTGGTCGTACCGGTAAGGCGGCGCGTATCAAAGAGAAGATCTAACAACGGCTTTTAGGGCCAGTTGAAAATCCACCCTCTGCCCTATGGCAGGGTGGTAAAGGAAATAAAAAACCCCGGTCTGCTGACCGGGGTTTTTTTCTGCCCGGGTTTTACTGACAGGCCTTTCAGGAGAGTGGACCCGGCTCCGATTTGAGGTAGTTGGCCGGATGAGGCTGACGGGTCAGCAGATTGCGGATCTGCCAGTGTTCATTCTCCGGAACGCTGTCGTCGATGGTCACCGTCTTCCCCTGCTTGGTCGCCACTGGTTTGCCGTCCTGATAGAGAATCCGGTGCCCCAGCTGTGCCGGGATGCGCTTGCCGGGGGTGATCAGGCCAGTGAGATTGAGTGGGTCAGCGCTGCTGATGGTGATCTGCTGCTGCCGGTCATGCTGCCTTGCCAGCTCCCTCAGATGGCCGACTGCTTCGGGCAGAGCGAAATGTTCACCGGCAAAACCCTCTACGAAGCGGCCACCCCGAATCTCTCCCCGAGCCTCCATGCGTCGCAGGGCGTAGAGCAGATCCCGCCAGGGGGGTAGGCCCTGTTCCCTATCCAGCAGTTTGCGGAAGACCACGCCATAGCGCTTCAGCAGGATGCGGGCAAGTTGCTCGCTCCGCTGCAGTCGATCCTGCGTAGGCTGCGGGGGGCGTACCAGTGACCATCGCCCGCCGGAGGCCAACGGGGCCTGTAGCGGACTGCGGCGCCGACTCGGTCGACGACCCTTCTGGGGGGTAATCATACTGCGCAACCCCTGAAATTGATCGGAGGTCACCAGACCCAAGGCGACCAGTTCTCCCAGTCCGTTCTCCAGCTGGGTCTTGAGCAGGCCGGTCTGTTGCTTGAGCTCATCGAAGAAACTGGCACCCCAATGTTTCAATACCTCGAGAATTTTAACGGCGGTGGCACTGAGTCCCTCGCTGGAGAGTTCGTCCTGTTGGCGCCAAAGGGAGAGATTGGATCGCTGGATGAATGCCAGGGGGGTGGTTTTGATGGCGGGATTTTTAGGGCCATTGTGTTGACCTGCCGGTGGATGCAGGCGCAGCCAGACCAGCTGACCGGAACTGCAGAGCTGGTCCAGCTCCCCTGAGAAATAGGGCTGCAGCCGCGCAGGTAACACCTCCTCTTCCCAGCTTGCCGCCGGCAGGCTGACGCCTTCCAGCTGCTGTATCACCCGTTGCAGTGCATGGCTCCCCTCGGAAGGCTCATCCAGTCCCTGCCAGCTGAACAGAAAGGACATGAACTCCCCGGGACTCACCGGTGAGATCTCATTGCGCAGTTGTTTGAGGGTATAGCGGTGGATGCGGGCCAGAAGACCCCGCTCACACCACTCGATATCGGACTGGGCTGAATCGAAATGGCCTCGAATGGCATAACCTTCCTGTTCAAGGCTGGTCAGTGCCTGATCAGCCTTGGCGGAAGTGAGTCCCAGTGGTTCTGCCAGTTGTGCCACCGTGACCGGTCCGAGACTCTCCAGGCGACTGCGCAGAATCTCAACCACGGCTTTCTCAAAGCTCTCCGCCTCATCGGCAGGCAGGGGATCAATAACCGGACTCAAGCTCCCTTCCGGGCAGACAGTGGTTAACGCCAGCAACCGCTCTGCTGCCACCCACAGGACCTGATTGTTGATTATCAGGTGGGTGGCCCGCCGTTGTTGCTGCAACTCTCCGAGATAGTTCTGCCAGTTGGGCAGGTCGAATGGGGAGATCTCCTGCTCGACTATGAAACCGGTAATCACCAGGGCGTCATGCAGCTCATCCGCACTGCGGGGCTGGGGCCAGGCCTCCTGTTTGACCCGCTCGATCGCTTGCAGGTCGAGTTGTCCCATCTCGGTGGCGTTGCCCGCATCCATGCGCCGTTGCTGTACCGCCAGAGCTCGCCGCTCCTCCGCCGGGGTGTCGTCAAGAAAGGCGTAGGGTCGGGCGTTTAGAATCTCATGGGCCATCGGTGACGGGGTGGGCAGATCCCTGGCGACCACCTGGATCGCGCCTGATTCGATACCCTGCAGTACCCGTTTCAGGCCATCGATGTCCATCAGTTCACGCAGACAGTCCTGCAGCACCTGGTTGACCAGTGGGTGGTCCGGTACCTCCCGCTCCCCCTGGATATTCTCGAAGCAGGCGAGCTGGTCCGGAAACACCAGCGCCACCAGATCTTCCGCGTCGTTACGCTGGAACGGGGCAGGCACCCGTTTGCCGTTGCGCATCCGTGGAACCGCCAACGCGATATTGGTCACCCAGCGCCAGCGGGTGGGAAACATCGGGGCTGCCAGCAGAGCCTGGATCAATACCTGTTCGACGCTCTGCGCCTTCAGGTAGCCCGCCGGCTCCTGCAGCGGAAAGCTGTGGGTCGGACCGAGTGAAAGGATCAGATTGTCCTCATTGGCCGCCGCCTGCAGCTCAAAATTGAATCGGCGACAGAAGCGCTTGCGCAGCGCCAATCCCCAGGCTTTGTTGATGCGGGAGCCGAAGGGGGCGTGGATCACGAAGTGCATGTCCCCGGTCTCGTCGAAGAAGCGTTCGAAGACGATCCGTTGCTGGCTTGGCAGCAGACCGAACAGGGCCTTGGTCGCCGCCAGGTAGTCCACCAGCTGTTCTGCGGCACCGGCTTGGAGCGCCAACTCAAGCTGCAGGTAATCGAGTGCCGCCGCCTGCCCCTGATCAAGCAGGGTGTCGAGCTTCTCCCGCAGACGGGAGACCGCCAGGGAGAGTTCGTCACTGCGCCCCGGCGCCTCGCCGAACCAGAATGGGATGCTGGGGGGGAGGCCATGGGCATCCTCAACAAAAACCCGGCCCTGCTCGATCTTCAGCATCCGATAGGAGAAGTTGCCCAGCTGAAAGATATCCCCTGGCATGCTCTCGAAAGCGAAATCCTCGTTGAGGCTGCCGACGAAGAGTCCTTCAGGCTGAAGGATCACGTCATAGTCGAACTGATCTGGGATGGCACCACCGTTAGTAATGGCGGTCAGACGGGCATTGCGCCGTGGGCGTAGCTTGCCGTTGATCCCGTCCCGATGCAGATAGGCGCCCCGCCTGCCCCGCCGGGTATGGAAACCGTCGGCCAGCATCTGTACCACCTCCAGGAATCTCTGCCGGGAGAGCTGCCGATAGGGGTAGGCGGATTTGAAACGCTGGTAGAGCTCCAGTTCCAGCCACTCCCGGGCGGATACCTCGGCGATGATCTGCTGTGCCAATACATCCAGAGGCTGATCAGGGACCGGAATCCGGTCGAGCTCATCCCGGCGGATCGCATCGAGCATCGCCACTGATTCAACCAGATCGTCGCGGCTGAGGGGGAAGAGTCGCGCCTTGGGCGTACCGCTGAGCTGGTGGCCGGAGCGTCCAGCCCGCTGCAGAAAGGTGGCGATGCGGTGGGGGGAGCCCATTTGACAGACCAGATCCACCTCTCCGATGTCGATGCCGAGTTCCAGGGAAGCGGTGGCCACCAAAGCCCGCAGGGAACCGGCTTTCAGACGCTGTTCCGCATCGAGCCGGTGCTGCTTGGCCAAACTGCCATGGTGTGAAGTCACGGCTTCTTCACCCAGTCTCTGCGCGAGTGCCGCCGCTGCCCGTTCAGCCAGTCGGCGGGTGTTGACAAAAATCAGGGTGGTGCGGTGTTGCCGGATCAGCTGTTCCAGGTGGCGGTAGATCTCATCCCAGGCCTCGTTGGCCATCACCGCCTCCATCGGCGAGCCGGTGATTTCGATCGCCAGATCCCGCTGTCGGACATGGCCGGTATCGATAATCGTGCAGTCACTCTGGGAGGGCTCCTGCTGCTGGCCAGTCAGAAAGCTGGCCATCACCTCGATGGGTTTCTGGGTGGCGGAGATGCCGATCCGTACCGGTGGTCTGTCACAGAGTGAACTCAATCGCTCCAGACTCAGGCTCAGATGGGCGCCTCGTTTGTTTCCCGCCAGGGCGTGGATCTCATCGACGATGACACTGTGTACCGACTTCAGCATCTCACGCCCTGAGTCTGAAGTGAGCAGGATATAGAGCGACTCCGGCGTGGTCACCAGAATATGAGGTGGTGAGCGTTTCATCATTGCCCGCTCGGACTGACTGGTATCGCCGGTACGCACCATGGCGCGAATCGGTACATCCGGGTAGCCCATCTCCAGCAGGGCATCGCGGATACCGTTCAACGGCAGCTCCAGATTCTTATGGATGTCGTTGGAGAGCGCCTTCAGGGGAGAGACGTAGAGGACTGTGGTCTCGTCTGCCAGTGGCAGACTCAATCCCTGCTGAACCAGATGATCGATCGCCGCCAGAAAGGCGGCGAGGGTTTTGCCCGACCCGGTAGGGGCAGAGATCAAGGTGTTCTTTTCAGCTTGTATCGCAGGCCAGGCCAGTTCCTGAACTTCGGAAGGGGATCCGAAATGCTTTTCAAACCAGCTGTTGACTGCAGGGTGAAAGTGAAAGGATGACATCTCCTAATGATACTCCATAGAAAAAATAGCTGTTCTGAAATCTAAGTTAATACAGATTTTCAATTGATTATGTTGGCGTTTGGGTTATCCCTAGTAGTCAGATAAGCGTTTACTGAGATAATGCCAAAACAACCATAAAATGCAGCGGAGGGACCCGTGAGCACGCCGAATCTCTACACAAACAACGCCCCAGCTCAGTCGTACACGGCAGTTAACAGCGGCATGGAAAGGGCACAGCAGTCAGAGGGAGAGATCCTCTTTCAGCAGGCCAGTCGAAGCCACCAGCCGGATGTTCTGGTCAAGCACCAATTTGAACAGCGCAACCAAAATCAGAAGCGTAAAGTTGCTAACGAGTTCATCTCATCAGCCGGTCGTGAGGGTATCAGCCAGCTGGCGGCAACCCCGGATGGCCAGTACGCTTTGGTGGTGGTTTACGATCATGCTGGAAGTGATGGCAGAGGATTGATGCGTCAGGTGCATGAGGAGCAGGGAAACACGGCAGTCAACTATACCGGCAAGCGGAATGAAAGCCCAAGTGGAGAATCCGATGATCCCTTGAGTGTGAGTGATGCAGGGGTGGACATCGGGCCGCGTCCAACTCCATTGCAATACGCGGCCATGACTTCCGGCGTTGGTTATGGATTGGCGGAAAACACGGTGAAAGGTCTTGTGCAGTTAGGTGTTGCGGTTGGAAAGAAGAGCCCAGATTTAAAAAACGTCGATAACCTGGAATATGCCGGTATCGATGAGTACCATCGGGAAAGCAGAGAGCCAGGATTAACTCTACCGAATTGGGAGGATGTCGGTAATGCGTTTAAAGGAGATGTACAAGCAACAAATGAGGCAGTAAAGACCGCTAAGGAACAAGGCGAATATTTCGTAGCTGGCAAAGTGCTGTCAAATAACCCAATGCTGCAGATGACCGGGCTGGTAGATATGGCCGTGTTTGGTGCCCTGGCAAGCATGGGGAAAGTTGCGAAACTCGATTCTCTGGTTTCTGAAAATGCTAAGATCAATGGGGCTGGAAGTGCAGGACGGAGTCAGGTAAATGCTCCAAACACAGTTAATCCATCGATGGTGAAGCAAGAGTCTGGTGGCACACTAATTTATCATGAGAATTTTGGTGGTCATCCAGTCAGCAAGCATGTTGGAAAAACGGATCAAGAATTAATCGATAGAATCGTGGCTGAACCCCACATTCCAAGTTCATCTAGTTTCACCAATCTGGAAATTGCTGAAAAAGCAGTAGGGGATGTGCTCGCTGGTAATAGGGCAAATATACAGACCTGGTTGGCAGGCAATGATCGTCAATTACCGTTGTCAATGAACTTAGGTTACGAGGTGGGTAGAAAGGTACTGAATGGATCGACGACAGTTCAGGCAAGTACTGACATCACTGTTTTACTTAGACGAGATCCATTAATGCCGAATGGATATCGAATCCATACGGCCTATCCAGAATAGGGAATGCGAATGAACAAAGAAGCTCTGAATTACTTTTTTAAAGGCTACTTTCACCAAGATTGGTTTGCCGAATACGGAATATTTGAAAATGCAGTTCGAGATTTTTGTGACAATGAAAGTGAATCAAGAGTTACATCAGTTAAGATTGCAATAGATGAATTGATTGCGCATGGTGATGTTACAGAGCAGATGATTTATGAGTTTGGAGGTTATGTTAAACCGTCAGCGTTAGATTTCACTCCAGAAGAGTGGTTGACAAAGGTTGTTGAGATTATGGGTGAGTAAATAGAGTCAATCATCAGATTAAAGAGAATTACAAGGTGACTCAGGTTTTAGTGAAATCGCTCAAAAGTTTAATAGAAGTTGGGATAAATTGGGGTCAGAGAACATTTTCCAATAGTAACGTGCAATGCTCTCTGACCCATAAAGAACCACAAACGGTTCAGTAAAACTATAAGTCAATCACAACCTGCTTGATGCTGTTGTCTCCCGGATAAGGGGTAACCTGGAAGTAGAGGGACTTCATCAGGTCGAGCATCTTGAAGTTGTTGCTCAACACTTCCCCCTCCATTCTTTCCAGACCCCGGTCTCTGGCAATTCCCATCAGGTGGTTCATCAGCTTGTGACCGATCCCCTGACGTTGCCACTCATCGGCTACGACCAGGGCGAATTCACAACTGCGTTTATCGGGGTTGATGACGTAGCGGGCAACCCCCAGTTCCACCTCATGGTGTTCATCCTCAGTTACCGCAATCAGGGCCATTTCGTTGTGATAGTCGATCTGGGTGAAGCGGGTCAGCATCTCCGGAGTCAGTTCCTGAATGGAACTCATGAAGCGGAAATACTTGGCCTCATTGGAGAGCTGACGGGTGAAGTTCTGCTCCAGGTCTGCATCTTCGGGTCGGATCGGACGGATCACAATGTTGATACCGTTGGGCAATTGGGTACGGGCAACCAGATTGACTGGGTAGGGATGGATCGCCAGGTGGTGGTAAGGGTCGGTGGATGGGCGTGGGTAATTGACCCGGATCCTGGCATCCACTGCCACCGCACCTGTGTCATCGAGAATCAACGGATTGATATCCATCTCCTGGATCCAAGGCAACTCACAGGCCATGCTCGATACCCGCAACAGCACATCCACCAGGGCTTCCCGATTGGCAGCAGGCATGTGTCTGAACTGGTCGAGCATCTTTGAGGCTTTGGTGCGATCGATCAGATCGCTGGCCAGACGCCGGTTGAGGGGGGGCAGGGCAATGGCCGAATCCCCCATTACTTCAACCGTTGTGCCGCCGCTACCGAAGCTGATCACCGGGCCGAACACCGGATCCCGCACGATACCGATCAACAGCTCCCGACCATTCGGGCTCTGGTACATCTGTTCAACGGTCACCCCTTCGATAGTCGCCTCCGGTCGGGTCTCTTTGACCTGCTCGATAAGATCCCGGTAGTTGGTGCGAACCGCCTGGGCATTGTTGATGTTGAGACGGATACCACCGGCATCGGATTTATGGGAGATGTCCGGTGAGAAGATCTTCATTGCCACCGGAAAACCGATCGATTCAGCCAGGATCAAAGCCTCGTTGGCGGAGCGTGCGATACCGTTGCGTACCGCATTGATGCGGAAAGCGCCGAGCAGTGCAAAGGATTCCGGTTCGGAGAGAACTTTGCGCTGTTCCGAGAGGGCGCTCTCGATGATCAACCGGGCACCCTCGGCGTCAGGCTGTTCATGACGCCTGGAGCTCTTGGCCGGAGTCTGCAGCAGTAAGCGCTGGCTCTCCTGATGGGATGAGAGATAGTAGAAAGCGTCAACCGCGTTTTCCAGGGTACGGAAGGAGGGCAGTTTGGCATTGTTGAACAGCTTGCGTGCATTCTCGATCTGCTTGCCGCCCATCCAACTGGTGAGGATCGGCTTCTTATGTTTATCCGCCAGATCGATCAGCTCCTGCGCCACTGAGTCGGGTTGGGTCATCGCCTGAGGGGTGAGAATGACAATGGTGCCATCGACCCCCGGATCGTTAAGGCAGATGTCCACCGCAGCCCGATAGCGTTCAGGGGGAGCTTCACCGATGATGTCCACCGGGTTGCCGTGAGACCAGACTTCAGGCAGGGCTTCATTGAGTGCCTTGATGGTATCGTCGTTGAAAGATGCCAGCTCGATGTCCAGATCCGAGGCCCGATCGGCAGCCATCACGCCAGGGCCGCCACCGTTGGTGATGATCGCCAGCTTGTTGCCGTAAACCCGGTATCTGGAAGAGAGGGCCTTGGCCGCTGAAAAGAGTTGGGAGATGGTTTCCACCCGCAACACACCGGATCGTGACAGCGCCGCAGAGAAAGTCTCGTCGCTACCCACCAGGGCGCCCGTGTGGGACATGGAGGCTTCCGCGCCAGCGGCATGGCGTCCCACCTTCAACACGATGACTGGTTTAATGCGTGCCGCGGCGCGCAGTCCACTCATGAACCGGCGGGCATTCTTGATGCCTTCCACATACAGCAGAATACTGTCGGTTTTCGGATCGGAAACCAGGTAGTCGAGGTAATCACCGAAGTCCAGGTCGGCTGAGATACCGGTGGAGATCACCGTGGAGAATCCGATGTCGTTCACCTCCGCCCAGTCGAGGATCGCGGTGCAGATCGCTCCGGACTGGGAGACCAGGGCGAGATTGCCCGGCTTGGCGTTGTTGTTGCCGAAGGTGATGTTGATCCCCTGGTCGGGACGGATCAGGCCGAGACAGTTCGGTCCGATAAAGCGGATACCGAACTCCTTGGCGACTTCGACAACCCGCTCTTCCAGACGCAGACCGGTTGGTCCGGACTCTCTGAAACCGGCAGACAGGATGATCATGGTTTTCACGCCATGCAGACCGCAGGCCTCGACGATCGCTGGAATGGACTTGGCCGGTGTGGCGACGACGACCAGCTCAACCGGATTGCCGATCTCTTCGATCGACTTGTAGGCTTTGACTCCCTGTATCTCTTCATGCTTTGGATTGATCGGATAGATAGCGCCTTTGTAACCGGAAGAGATCAGGTTTCTGAATACCACTTCGCCAACCGAGTTTTCTCTTTCACTGGCTCCGAACATGGCGACGCTTTTCGGTGAGAATAGTGGGGTTAAATAGTGTGATTGCATGAGTTCCAGCCTATTGAACTTCTGGTGAAAAAAAATGAGAGTAAGTGTCCGTTGTTACTCACGGGGGCACGGTGTGATAGTCTGATTTAAAGCATATCCAAGGTGACGTCGATGAGCACTCAGGTTATCGGCATGAATGGTTGGAAGTTTACCGATAAAAAATGACAAATTCTTTACTTAAGTAACGGTTTTTAAAGATCTTATAATGAGTATTAGGCTGCTTAATGAAGTGGCCGTATAGTTTGGGGGTATTTTGTGAGAACGGCCTATATTACCCACCCTGATTGTCTCAATCATGATACGGGTGTGGGGCATCCTGAAAACGCTTCAAGACTGCAGGCGATCGATGATCGTTTGATGGCGGCACAGCTTTACGATTTTCTGCGTCACTATGATGCGCCGGAGGTTACCCGGGAACAGTTGCTGCGTTGTCACGACGAAGCTTATCTGAACCAGGTTGAAAAACTGATGCCGGAATCAGGCCATGCCCACCTCGATCCGGATACGGTTGTGAGTCCACAGAGTCAGCAGGCTGCCAAACGGGCAGCGGGTGCTGTGATCAAGGGAGTGGACCTGATCATGCAGGAGGGATTGAAAAATGCCTTCTGTGCGGTACGGCCACCAGGGCACCATGCGGAGCGCATGAAGACCATGGGATTCTGTGTCTATGGCAATGCCTCAGTGGGTGCGGCACATGCCATGGCGGAGTATGGTCTGGAGCGTGTGGCGATACTCGATTTCGATGTCCATCATGGTAATGGCAGTGAAGATATCTTCCGTGATGACAGACGGGTGATTGTCTGTTCGACCTTTCAGCACCCATTCTACCCCTACACGGCGATTGAAGAGAGCCCGGATCATATCATCTGTGCCCCGTTGGAGGCGACCGCGAAAAGTGCTGAATTCAAAGCGGCGGTAACGGACCACTGGTTGCCGGCGCTGAATCACTTCGAACCGCAGATGATCTTCGTCTCGGCTGGATTCGATGCCCATGTGGAAGATGACATGTCAGGCGTCAGTTTGACTGAAGCGGATTATCGCTGGGTTACTGAGCAGATCCTGCAGATTGCCGATCAGTATGCTGAGGGCAGGGTTGTCTCCGTGCTCGAAGGGGGCTACGAGCCCCATGCCCTGGCACGCAGTGTGGAAGCCCACATCAGGGTTTTGATGGATCTGCATTAGCGCCGATTGGATTCGTGCTAACAGGCCCTAAGCAAGATCAGACCCGCATCACAGCGACCCGGCTTCCCGAAGTGCCGTGGCGTCGTACTTCAAGAATCATTGCCGGGACCCCGCGCCCCGGATCGATGATCCGTTCGATCGCATACATTGAACTCAACAGTTTGGGACGGGCATGACGGGAACCGGTGGCTTCCACGACACGCATGTTACCTCCGGCCACGGACTGGTTTACATAGGAGTCGACAACCGCCACATGTCCTGGACTGCGCCTGACTGAATTGCCATCCATCCAGACCAGCAGATCCCCTTGCTGAATTGTGTTCGGATCGTTCACCGCCCGGTTTGCCTGGAAGTAGGAGGCGGCTCCGGTGTTTCGAACCGTGTTGTCTGTGTAGTTACGCTTACCACAGGCAATCAGATAGTTGGTGACAAAACCCGAACAATCGATGCCGAGATGGTCGTCACAGAAGGTCTGCAGGTTGAGTTGATTGATCGTCTGTACTCTATTGGCGCGCACCGCCCACTCCAGAGCCAGTTCATAGTCCCTGGGTGCACCTTTACCCATTGCCGCATTACGGATTCGGTTTTTGTTCTGGTTGAACCAGATATCACTGCGCGAACCCCTAGAGACAGTCCGGTAATCGCGCAGCTCTTCCGTGCCCTCATCCCAATCCATCATGAAGTAGTTTCTGAGGGTGACGCTGTGGGTTGTCTCGCGACAGGTTCTTGAGGCCGGGTCATCAACTGCAGACCTGACCCTGAGACGTCGATATCTTTGCATGAATTCTACAGGTGTCGGCATGGTGCTATTCCTTTATAACCAGGTTGATGGATCGATGTTTGATCGGTTCCGCATCAGTGTGGCGGCGTACCGATGCAAGCTCGCTGCTGTGCTTTATCAGCCAGTTGTTGCAACTGCGCTCTGGAAACTCCCTGCTGCTCGATGACATCGGTGACGCAGCTCTCAGTCGCGGATACTTTTGCTACGGCCAGGTAGATTGTGGTGACCTGATCCGGCTCATCGGGATTTTCATGGGCATGAATCTCTGCGATGAGCGCTACGGGTTGAGTCCCGGTGGATGAGTGTGCAATCCGCCACTCAGCCTGTTCACCAAGATGAAACATCTGCCTGGTTACCACCGCCTGATAATTGAGGGGGAAGGATTGTTGTGAATCGCTCAGGATCTCAATCGACTTTCTACCTGCGGCAACTTTGCGCAGTATCAGCTGATAACCTGCCGTACCGGGACAGAGCTTGTAAGGCGTGCTGTTCGGATCTGTCTGGTCGGTGAATGACTGACAGTTGTTGAGGCTTGTGAAAACAGACTTGTTACCTGAATCCTGATAGGTGGCAAAGCAGCCGGACAGGATCACTGCCAGGGTGATGGCCGGTATCAGAAATGAGGATTTGCTGTTTTGTATTTTCATCTTCACGCCTCCATGGTTGTGATTCTAGATTTCTGCAAAACAGCTTAAAGGTAATTTTTAACAGCGCAGTAGGCAATTTTTATCATTACGGCTATTTACGCACAAAAACGTGATTTGCATTGAGCAACTGAAAGTTGATCCTAAGGGCGAGCGAAGTGTATTCAATGATTGGTGTTAACAGGCCCTATTTCATCGGTTCGCAAATGAACGCAAATAAGAGTCAAAAAAACACAGATTGCGGCTATTCACGGTGGTTGGCGTCCATTCCTGGCTTGAATGATGGAGATTGTGTGAGACGGCTGTCTACTGTCGAACACTGCCCGGGGAGACACCAAGCTCTCGTTTGAAGGCCCGGCAGAATGCCGCTTCGGATTGATAGCCGAAGCGTTCCGCGAACACCACCAGAGGTTCCGATGATTCGAGCAGCTGTGTGCGGGCCATCAGCATACGCCAGCGGGTTACGTAACGCATCGCGGTGTAACCAACCAGATCGGTGAATCGTGCAGAGAATCCTGAGCGGGACATTCGCGCCTCCATGGCCAGTGACGTCAGGTTCCACTCCCTTTCCGGATTACGGTGAATCGCTGCAAGGGCTCTGCCTATCTGCTTGTCCCGTAACGCATTCAACCAGCCCGGTATGGGGCCGCTGAGTGAGTCGAGCCAGGAGCGAATCGCCTGGATGACCAGAATGTCTGCCAGTCGGGTGATCACCGTTTCACCACCGGGACGCAGTTCCCTCGCTTCACGGGTGATCAACTCTAGGGTGTTTTGTATCCAGCTGCTCTCATCCTCTTTCCAGGTATCGATCTTCAATACCTGTGGCAGCAGGGCTACAACCTGCTGTCCGGCAACATGGTCAAAGCGCACCAGCCCACAGGTCAGCTGGGTCAGCTCACCACTGCCGCCGTGATGCATGATTTCATATCGTTCACTCACCGACTCCACTGGTATGTCGAACAGGGGCGTGGTCTGGTGCTGGAGATCACTGCGCACTTCGTGGCCTTCACCATGGGGAACCAGGGCCAGGCTGCCCTGTTTCAGCAGGCAGGGTTTTTCTCCGGCAACCTCCAGCCAGCACTCACCCCGGGTCACCACATGGAACATCATGTGGCCCTCGAAGGGTGGCAGGGAGACCCCCCAGGGCGCTTTCAACTCGGAACGGCAGTAGTAGGTGCCGTTCAGTTTCAGCAAATGAAGTGCTTCCCCGATCGGGTCAGACACTTCGGCAATTGTCGAATTGGTTTCGCTGGTCATGGGGTTTTTCGATTTGGACAAGCTGCATATAAATATAGACAAACAGCCATGGTTGGTCTGTGCGTTGTTACCTAGGATCAACTCATACGCACTAACGCAGCGTTTTACAACGCTTAACCCTGTAAAGGAGATGGATTATGACCAACAAACCGATACTGATCATTGGCAAGCATGGCAAAACCGGCAGTCGTGTAGTGCAGCGTTTGCAATCGATGGGCCTGCAGACCAGAGCAGTCTCAAGATCAACGGCTCTGCCATTCGATTGGCAGCAACGGGAAACCTGGGGCCCGGCTTTGCAAGGTGTTGTCGCTGTCTACGTCACTTACCAGCCGGATCTTGCAATACCTCAGGCGCGGGCAGACATTGAAGCTTTTACCGCAATGGCAAATGAGGCTGGTGTTGAACAGATCGTGCTGCTCTCGGGTCGGGGTGAAGTCGGTGCCCGGCAGGCGGAGGAGATTGTCATCAACAGCGGCATCAGCTGGAATATCGTCAGGGCGAGTTGGTTTTTTCAGAACTTCAGTGAGAGTTTCATGATCGACGGGATTCTGCAGGGCGAATTGATACTGCCGGCAGGGGATACCCCGGAACCTTTCATCGATGCGGAAGACATTGCCGATGTGGTGGTTGCCTGTCTGACCGATGCAAAACATCGCAATCGGCTGTATGAAGTGACCGGGCCTCGCGCCATGACCTTTGCAGATTGTATGGCAGAGCTGTCGCAACTGTTACAGAGACCGGTGAAATATACTCAGGTGCCTGTGGAGGCCTATCTGGCTGCACTTCAACAGCAGGGTGTTCCCGAGCCGATGCAGTGGTTACTCAAGGAGTTGTTCACTGAGGTTCTTGATGGCAGAAACAGCCAGGTGCAACCGGGTGTTGAAGAGGCGTTGGCAAGACCGGCGACCGATTTTCAGGTCTATCTGAAACGTATGGTCGACTCGGGGTGTTGGTCCGACGAGCGAGTGGAACAGGCGGTTTGATGGTCCTTTGACCGCTCTTCTGTACTGCCCCTGACAAGGGGCAGGCAGACCCTGTCCAGCTTGACGAACTGGGCTTCAGGCCGGAGACTCTTGCAATCGAATGTTCTTATCCTATTGCAGGCCAGATGATTCACCAAATTACCCGCCTCTTTCCTCTATGGGCCGTACTTTTATCTGCGCTTGCCTATGCCTATCCTGCTGCGTTTGTTGCCTTGAAACCTGGGATCATTCCCCTGTTGGGTCTGGTCATGTTCGGCATGGGAATGACCCTCAGTCTGGAAGATTTCAAACGGGTTTTTCAACAACCGAAGATCATCGCTGTCGGGGTGTTGTTACAGTTCGCATTGATGCCTTTGATCGCCTGGCTGATTGCTGAACTGCTTGCCTTGCCACCCTATCTGATGGCCGGGCTGGTTTTGGTCGGGGCCTGTCCCGGCGGTACCGCCTCCAATGTGGTCTGTTATCTGGCACGGGGTGATGTGGCCCTCTCGATCACCATGACGACGGTTTCAACCCTGCTGGCGATCATTGCCACGCCGTTGCTTACTTGGCTCTATGTGGGGCAGAAGGTTCCGGTGCCGGTTGAAAGCATGCTCTGGTCGATTTTCAAGATAGTTCTGTTACCGGTGTCGTTGGGGGTTCTGGTGAATACCCTCTATGGCCGCAGACTCAGACCGATAAAACCCCTCTTTCCGTTGATCTCCATTCTCGCCATCGTTCTGATCATCGGTATCGTGGTGGCGTTGAATCAGAGCAACATCGCCCGCATGGGGATGCTGTTGGCGCTGGCCGTTGTACTGCATAATCTGGCTGGCTTGGCCGGTGGTTACTGGATTGCCAGAGGTTTGGGTTGGGATCGGCGGATCAGCCGTACCCTGGCGATTGAGGTGGGTATGCAGAATTCCGGCTTGGGGGTTGCGCTGTCGGTTAAGTATTTCTCCGCCGCGGCTGCGCTGCCTGGAGCGATCTTCTCCATTTGGCACAATCTGAGCGGTTCCATGCTGGCTGGTTATTGGTCACGACGTGAAAGCTGAGCGGCCGATTGGCTTCGTCAGATGGAAGTTTTATTGCCTCTCTCATCTAGACAGACAAAAGTGATGGTGGTGGTGAAGACACTCTCTTCCTCACCGGTTACCGAGTCTTCCGCAAATACCTTGACCCGATAATCCACCGATGAATCACCCTGTTTACTCTGCTGGATATCGAAGCGCAGGATCACGCCCTCTCTGACACTGCGGTGAAAGGTGACCCGGTCCAGTCCGATGGTGACAAAGTGGCGCCCCGGGTAGTCATGAACCGCAGCGATCCAGGCATACTCGTCGACCCATTTCAGCAGGTTGCCTCCGAACAGATAGCCATACTGATTGAGGTGCTGGGGCAGTACCAGTTTATGGTTTTCCATCAGACCTGTAATCCGGGAGGTGGTGTGGGTGAGTTCTGATGCATCACCAGGCACCAGCCCTGATCACCCTTGCGATAGATGTTGGTGGCGTAGACCGGGTGAGGGGGCGTTTCCGGGTCCGCTTTGACCAGCTCTTCGACCAGGTGTATGGCTACGTTATCAGTCTCGATCCAACTCAGGTGTTTGATCCCGATATCAAGCTTTACATCCTCATTCAACAGGGCGCCCCAAGCGGTCTCGATGGCCGCTCTGCCCCGTTGGGCCGGCATCATCGGCAGCAGGCAGAGAATTTCGTCACTCTCTTCCCACACGGCCATCATAGCGCCCAGGTCCCCATCATCGATGGCATCGTAGTAGGCATCTTCGGCATCTTGGGGTGTGTTGTACGGAGGGGCCATGGTCATTTCCTGTTGTTATCGGTTGTCTGATGGGTGGGATTCTACGGGAATAACCCATCATTAGGATAGGGGGCAGGAACAACCCGTCTGCCCGTTCATGTAAGCCAGCTTGGCCATGGCATGTTGTCTGTTATGATGCTGTTGGTGATCAGCTGAGCCAGAGGCTCACCTGGCCGGGTGGTAGCGGTTATCTGATCGGTATTTCACACCATTTCCTTTGTCAGATACTGATCACGTATTCCCTATCTCATCGGCTTTCCGTATCATCTGGCCTCTTTCAGGCCAGTAGTAACTTACAGATCAGATGACTGACGATATCGATCACAGCTTAGAGGGAATCGAAAGGGTTCCCCTCAATGAGTTTACCGAGAAGGCATACCTGAATTACTCCATGTATGTGATTCTCGACCGCGCCCTGCCGAACATCGGTGATGGATTGAAGCCGGTACAGCGGCGGATTGTCTATGCCATGTCAGAGCTGGGTTTGAGTGCGGGTGCCAAGTTCAAAAAGTCAGCCCGTACTGTTGGTGATGTGCTTGGTAAGTTCCATCCCCATGGGGACAGCGCCTGCTATGAGGCGATGGTGCTGATGGCGCAGAACTTCTCCTATCGCTATCCGCTGGTGGATGGGCAGGGTAACTGGGGCTCCCCGGATGACCCGAAGTCTTTCGCCGCGATGCGTTACACGGAATCGAAGCTGACGGTCTATGCCCAGACCCTGCTTTCGGAGCTGGGACAGGGGACTGTGGAGTGGACGCCCAATTTTGACGGCACCCTGAAGGAGCCCAAGATACTACCCGCGAGATTGCCGAATGTGCTGCTCAATGGCTCTTCGGGTATCGCTGTGGGCATGGCCACGGATATCCCGCCGCACAACCTGCGTGAAGTTGCCAATGCCTGCATCCATCTGCTGGAGTCGCCGAAGGCCACCCTGGAAGATCTGATGACCTATATCCCCGGGCCGGACTACCCCACCGAGGCGGAGATCGTGACACCGGCGGCGGAGCTGGCCAAGGTCTATGCAACCGGGCATGGCTCGATCCGTATGCGCGCCCGTTTCGACCGGGAGAATGGGGATATCATCGTGACGGCATTGCCGCATCAGGTATCAGGGGCGAAGATTTTGGAACAGATCGCCGCTCAGATGCAGGCCAAAAAGCTGCCGATGGTGGAGGATCTGCGCGATGAATCGGATCATGAAAATCCCACCCGTCTGGTGATCGTACCCCGCTCCAACCGGGTCGATGTGGCGCGACTGATGTCCCATCTGTTCGCCAGCACCGATCTGGAGCGCAGCTACCGGGTCAATCTGAATCTGATCGGTATCGATGGCCGTCCGGCGGTCAAGGATCTGCGCTCGCTGCTGGTGGAGTGGCTCAGTTTTCGTACCGAAACCGTACGCCGGAGACTGCAGTATCGCCTTAATGAGGTGCTTGACCGGCTGCATATTCTTGAAGGCTACCTGGTCGCCTTTCTCAATATCGATGAGGTTATTGCGATCATTCGCTACGAGGATGATCCGAAGGCCGAACTGATCAAACGCTTCTCCCTCTCAGATATTCAGGCAGAAGCCATCCTCAATCTTCGCTTGCGTAACCTGGCGAAGTTGGAGGAGATGAAGATCAAGGGTGAACAGGAGGAGTTGGAGAAAGAGCGTAAGACGCTGGAAAAACTGCTGGGATCCAAACAGCGTATGCGCACCCTGATCCGAAAGGAGTTACAGGCGGATGCGGATAAATATGGTGATGACCGCCGCTCACCCATCGTTGAGCGTGAGGCGGCGGAGGCCCTCGATGAGACCGACCTGACCCCCAGTGAGGCGGTCACAGTGGTGCTTTCGGAGATGGGTTGGGCACGTACTGCCAAGGGACATGAGATCGATCCAACCGGCCTGAACTATCGGGCCGGGGACGGCTTTCTGGCGGCTACCCGCCTGCGCAGCAATCAACAGGCGGTGTTTCTCGACTCCAACGGTCGCAGCTACTCGCTGCCGGCGCATACCCTGCCATCGGCCCGCAGTCAGGGTGAGCCTCTGACAGGACGGCTCTCTCCGGCGACCGGTGCGACCTTCCGTGCGGTGATTGGTGGTGACAGTCAGCAGGAGTATCTGTTGGCCTCGGACGCTGGTTACGGATTCCGGGTCGGTCTGTCGGATATGCTGGCGAAAAACAAATCGGGCAAGGCGCTGCTGACCCTGCCGAAGGGGGCTCAGGTTCTGATGCCTGAGCTGATTGCCGAGGTGGAGACGGATCGCGTCGTGACGATCACCAATGAGGGGCGGATGTTGGTCTTTCCGGTCGGCGAGCTGCCTAAGCTCTCGAAGGGCAAGGGTAACAAGATCATCTCAATCGCACCGAAGCGAGTGGCCGCCAGGGAGGAGTTCGTGGTGGCGATCGCCGTGGTTCCGAAGGGGGGCAGTCTGACTGCCCACGCGGGCAAGCGCTATATTGTGTTGAAACCGGGCGACCTGGACGGGTATCAGGGCGAGCGGGGACGACGCGGAGGGAAACTTCCCAGAGGCTTCCAGCGTGTCGATCGGGTTGAGGTCAGCTGAGATCGACAATACAGAAACCGAATTAAGAGGTCATACATCGACTGGAAACTACCCTGTTGGTGTGAACTGGCTGGAAACATAACCTCTTGAATCCAAGTGTTTTGCGGGTGTTTATCCATACGGCGCATAGGGCCAGGGCTGATGAACCACCGTTTTAATCAAGATTGGACTTGGAGAGTTGCTCCATTGGTCGTTATAATGGTCAGTTCTCAGCTGTGGTATTTGGGCTGGATTGCTTGGTAATCCCCTTGGGCCGGTTGGGAATCATACGAAAGCAGCGAAAGTGGCGGAATTGGTAGACGCGCTGGATTTAGGTTCCTGTGGGGTAACCCGTGAGAGTTCGAGTCTCTCCTTTCGCACCATTTCAACTGCGGTTGCCAATGGCGATCGACAGGAAATTTCCAGTTTTTCCTTAATTCAGATATTTAGTGACAGATAAGGCTGTCAGGAGAAAATACATGCAAGTTTCGGTGGAATCGGGAGAAGGGCTTGAGCGACGTCTTACCGTCGAGTTGCCTGCAGAGAAGATCGATGCGGAAGTGACAAAGCGCCTACAGCAGATTGGCCGAACCGCCAAACTGGATGGTTTTCGACCCGGTAAGGTGCCGATGAAACTGCTGCGTCGCAACTACGGTGGACAGGTGTTGCAGGAAGTCTACGGCCAGATGATCGAATCCAGTTATCAGGAGGCGATTCAACAGGAGAAACTGCAGCCCGCAGGGATGCCTAAAATCGAACCTGGCGAGTCCAGTGAAGATGATGGTCTGTTCCGCTATGTGGCGACCGTTGAGGTGATGCCTGAGATTACCCTCAACCCGCTCTCCGGGGAGGTCAAGCGTCCGGTGGCCGAGATCGCCGATCAGGATGTGGATGAGATGCTGCTGAAGCTGCGCAAACAGCGCGTAACCTGGAGCAGTGTGGAGCGTGACGCGGCTGAAGGCGATCAGGTGAAGATCAGTTTCAAAGGCACGATCGATGGAGAGGCCTTTGAGGGTGGCAGCGCCGAGAACGTGGATCTGGTACTGGGTTCCGGTCGCATGATCGAAGGTTTCGAATCGGCCCTGATCGGCAAGTCGAAAGGTGATAAATCATCGATCGATCTGAAATTCCCCGAAAATTACCGGGTGGAAGAGCTGGCCGATAAACCGGTAACGTTCGAAGTAGAGATCAACGACATCTCCGAAGAGGTGCTGCCTGAGATCGATGACGAATTTGCCAAGGAGTTCGGTGCCGAAGAGGGTGTCGACAAGCTGATGAGCGATGTCCGTGAGAACATGACACGTGAACTTGCACAACGGATTGAGGCTCGTATTAAGAACCAGGCGATGGATCTGTTGACTGAGCAGAATCCGATCGATGTTCCCTCAGCAATGGTCGATCAGGAGATCGAGGCGCTGCAGAATCAGACCCGTCAGCAGATGGCCCAGGGCGCTGGATCGTTTGAGTTGCCCCGGGAGATGTTTGAAGACCAGGCAAAAAAACGGGTTACTCTGGGCCTGCTTATTGGTGAAATCATTAAGCAAAACGACATTCAGGTCGATAACGATCGTGTGAAGAAGAGAATTGAAGAGTTTGCCGCCAGTTACGAGAAGCCTGAAGAGGTGGTCAACTACTACTACAGCGACGAAAAGCAGCTGGCCACCGTGCAGAATGTCGTAATGGAAGATCAGGTGGTAGACTGGGTACTGGAACAGGTTACCATCACTGAAGAGCAGACAACCTTTGCCGAACTGACGGAGCAGGGTTGAAAGGAGAGGGGAAAAATAGACCATGATTGATACAGTGTCAGGAATGCCGGACGCAAAAGGCCTGGGCCTTGTGCCGATCGTTATCGAGCAGACCGCCCGGGGTGAGCGCTCCTTTGACATCTATTCCAGGTTGTTGAAGGAGAGAGTGATCTTTCTGGTCGGACCGGTTGAAGACCACATGGCGAATCTGGTCGTGGCTCAGTTGCTGTTTCTCGAGTCGGAAAACCCGGACAAGGATATCCATCTCTATATCAACTCGCCCGGTGGCTCGGTCACAGCGGGGCTGTCGATTTACGACACCATGCAGTTCGTCAAACCGGATGTCAGTACCATGTGTATCGGCCAGGCAGCGAGTATGGGAGCGCTGTTGCTCTCCGGCGGAGCCAAGGACAAACGCTACTGTCTGCCGAATTCGCGGATGATGATTCACCAGCCTTTGGGTGGTTTCCAGGGGCAGGCAACGGATATTGAAATCCATGCGAAAGAGATTCTGCTTCTGAGAGAGCGGCTGAACACCATTCTGGCCGATCATACCGGTCAGAGCCTGGAAAAAATTGCGCAAGATACCGAGCGGGATAACTTCATGGGTGGCGAGGAAGCGGTCGCCTATGGCCTGATCGACTCGGTACTGTCCGATCGTGGTGGTAGTGAGACCAGTTGACATCGATTTCTGTGATGTGGCTTTTACAGGCAATGGATGGCGTGTTATCAAGTCAGTGTTTTTTAATCACTAACCTTGCCATCTAGGTGCAGTTAGATATGATTGAAATTAAAAGCAGATAGATTTTGGCTTGAAGGAGTGAAATATGAGCAGTGACAAGAGCGGTAAAGGTGACGACGGCAAGCTGTTGTATTGCTCCTTTTGCGGCAAGAGCCAGCATGAGGTGCGGAAACTGATTGCCGGCCCTTCCGTTTTTATCTGCGATGAGTGCGTCGAACTCTGCAACGACATCATCCGTGAGGAGATGCAGGAGCCGGGTGAAGACAGCATCAACAAACTGCCGAAGCCTCATGAAATAAAAAAGACCCTGGATCAATACGTTATCGGTCAGCAGAGAGCGAAAAAGGTGCTCTCTGTGGCGGTCTACAACCACTACAAACGACTCGATGCCATCGGCAAGGACAACGAAGTCGAGCTGGCCAAATCGAATATTCTGCTGATCGGCCCCACCGGTTCGGGTAAAACCCTGCTGGCTGAGACTCTGGCCAGAATGTTGAATGTGCCCTTTACCATTGCCGATGCCACCACCCTGACCGAAGCGGGTTATGTGGGTGAGGATGTGGAAAACATCATTCAGAAGTTGCTGCAGAAATGCGACTATGATGTCGAAAAGGCACAGACCGGTATTGTCTACATCGATGAAATCGATAAGATTTCCCGTAAATCGGATAATCCCTCCATCACCCGTGACGTGTCTGGTGAAGGGGTGCAGCAGGCGCTGCTGAAACTGATCGAGGGTACGGTCGCCTCGGTACCGCCTCAGGGTGGCAGAAAACATCCTCAGCAGGAGTTCCTGCAGGTCAATACCTCAAATATCCTGTTTATCGTGGGTGGCGCCTTCGCCGGGCTTGAAAAGGTCATCAAAGACCGCTCAGAAAAGGGTGGAATCGGCTTCTCAGCCGAGGTGAAGAGTAAAGACGACTCCCGCTCGGTCGGTGACATCATTGTCGATGTGGAGCCTGAGGATCTGATCAAATATGGTCTGATACCCGAATTTGTCGGTCGCCTGCCGGTGGTGGCCACACTGCAGGAGCTGGATGAGGACTCGCTGGTCAAAATTCTCACCGAACCGAAAAATGCGCTCAGCAAACAGTATGCCCGTCTGTTCGAAATGGAGGGTTGTGAGCTGGAGCTGAGGGATGATGCCTTACGCGCAATCGCCCGCAAAGCCATGGCGCGGAAGACCGGTGCACGTGGTCTGCGTACTATTTTGGAGCAAGTGTTACTCGACACGATGTATGATTTGCCCTCAATGGATGAAGTCACCAAGGTGGTTGTGGATGAAGGTGTCATCGCCGGTGAATCTGATCCATTGATGATCTACGAAAACAACGATAAGCAGATTGCTGCATCTGATTGATCTGTCAAAGCATTTTACCGGAGTCAATGGCTTGCCTGGGCGACGTTTCGTCGTGGCCAGGCGATCTCTGGTAGATATGGCACGATTCCTGTTTGGTTATTTCCGTTGATTGATTCCAACAATAGACTTGAAACATCCGGCTATTGGCCATATATACATTAATCAACCGTCAGAAATATGCTGCAGGCTCGATCGACTGAGAACCTGCCAGATGCAAATCCCTGTATTGACACTGTAGTACCTGCAGTTGAAGTATTTTCAGGCAGGCCGCTGCCTAATGAGGACAAGTGAATGGGTCAAGAATATAAAGACACCGGTTTGACAAGAGATACGGCCAACATCGTTCCTGTATTGCCGTTACGCGATGTGGTTGTCTATCCTCACATGGTTATTCCCTTGTTCGTCGGTCGGGACAAGTCGATCCTGGCGCTCGATTCCGCCATGCAGAGCAATAAGCAGATTCTGCTGGCGGCACAGAAAAGCGCCGATGTGGACGATCCGGATATCGATGATATGTACGCCATCGGTACCCTGGCCAACATCCTGCAGCTGCTGAAACTTCCCGATGGTACGGTCAAAGTGCTTGTCGAAGGCGGGGAACGGGCCAGGATCACCGAATTTGTGGAGAATGATGAGTTCTTCACCGCCCGCCTTGAGACCCTCACTGACAGCATCGATCTGGCCGGTAGGGAGACCGAGGTGCTGATGCGCTCGGCCACCAATCTGTTCGACCAATACGTCAAGCTCAACAAGAAAGTACCGCCTGAGGTATTGACCTCGCTCTCCAGCATCGATGATCCCAGTCGTCTCGCCGACACCATCGCCGCTCATATGTCCCTCAAGCTTGAGGAGAAGCAGCATGTGCTGGAGATGCCCAATGTCAGAGAGCGTCTGGAACATCTGATGGGGCTGATGGAAGGTGAGAACGACATCCTGCAGATGGAGAAGCGGATCCGTGGGCGTGTCAAGCGCCAGATGGAGAAGAATCAGCGGGAGTACTACCTGAATGAGCAGATGAAGGCGATTCAGAAAGAGCTGGGTGAAATGGATGATGCACCCAATGAAATCGAGGATCTGACCAAGAAAATCGAAAATGCGGGGATGACCTCAGAGGCCAAGGAGAAGGCCAACAACGAACTGAACAAACTCAAGCTGATGTCGCCGATGTCAGCCGAAGCGACCGTGGTGCGCAACTACATCGACACCCTGGTGGGCTTGCCCTGGAAGAAACGCAGCAAGATCCGCAATGACATCGGTGCCGCCAACACCGTGCTTGATGAGGATCACTATGGTTTGGATAAGGTTAAGGAACGTATCTTGGAGTACCTGGCCGTACAGCAGCGTGTACGCAAGCTGAAGGGGCCGATCCTCTGTCTGGTCGGACCTCCGGGTGTGGGTAAGACCTCACTGGGTCAGTCGATAGCCCGGGCGACCAACCGTAAATTCACCCGTATGGCCCTGGGCGGGGTCAGGGACGAGGCTGAGATACGCGGCCATCGTCGTACCTATATCGGTGCGCTGCCTGGCAAGATCATCAATAACCTGAGCAAGGTCAAGACACGTAATCCCCTGTTTCTGCTTGATGAAATCGACAAGATGGCGATGGACTTCCGGGGCGATCCCGCGTCGGCCCTGCTGGAGGTGCTGGATCCGGAACAGAACCATACCTTCAACGACCACTACCTGGAGGTCGATTTCGACCTGTCTGAGGTGATGTTCGTTGCCACCGCCAATACCTTGAATATTCCGGCGGCCCTGCTGGATCGTATGGAAGTGATCCGCCTCTCCGGCTACACCGAGGATGAGAAGGTCAACATTGCCGAGCGCTATCTGGTGCGCAAGCAGATGGAGAACAATGGTCTGAAACCGGAGGAGCTGATCGTCAGAGAGTCGGCGATTCGGGATATCGTCCGTTACTACACCCGTGAGGCCGGGGTGAGAAACCTGGAGCGGGAGATCGCCAAGATCTGCCGCAAGGTGGTGAAAGAGATTCTGCTGAAGAAGACCAAGACCAAGGTCACCCTGACACCGAAGCGTCTCGAAGACTACCTGAGTGTGAAACGCTTTCGCTACGGGCGGGCTGACGAGCACGACCAGGTGGGTCAGGTCACCGGTCTGGCCTGGACCGAGGTGGGAGGCGAGTTGCTGCGCATAGAGGCGGCTCTGATGCCCGGTAAGGGGCGATTGAGTCATACCGGCCAGTTGGGCGAGGTTATGCAGGAGTCGATTCAGGCGGCCATGACAGTGGTCAGAAGCCGTGCCGAATCCCTCGGTCTGGAAGAGGAGTTCCATCAGAAATACGACGTGCATATCCATGTACCGGAGGGGGCCACCCCGAAAGATGGTCCCAGTGCTGGTGTCGGCATGTGTACCAGCCTGGTCTCGGCTTTGACCAAGATTCCGGTTAAAGCGGATGTGGCGATGACCGGTGAGATCACCCTGCGTGGTGAAGTGCTGCCGATCGGCGGACTCAAGGAGAAGTTACTCGCTGCGCACCGGGGCGGTATCGCCACGGTTATCATCCCGGAAGAAAATGAGAGAGATCTTGTTGAAATTCCAAAGAATATCAAGCAGAACCTGGAAATCATTCCGGTCCGCTGGATCGATGAAGTGTTACAAATCGCACTCAATGACACCCCCCAGCCTCAGAAGGAGAAGGAGTCGGGAGAGGCTGAAAAACCGAGTAGAAAGCGCAGCCAGGAGGCTGGCAAAAAGGCTGGGGCGCCCACCAAACATTAATACACTGTAAATTTAGAACATGAAGACCTGTCACAGCTTGGCTTATTGCGGCGTTTTCGCTTAGGCCATTGCTTGACAGGTTATCTGGCAGCCGGTATAAACTCTGGCGTTTCGGGCCCTGCAGGGCCACTACATATAATTCGTAAGGCGGAATGATCCGCCCAGACCATAGGGGAAACTGATTAATGAATAAGGCCGAACTAATTGAGGCAATGGCGGAATCCGCGGATATTTCCAAGGCCGCTGCAGGACGGGCGCTTGACGGTATGGTCAACGCTGTGACTGAAGCGATGAAAGCCGGTGATACGCTCTCTCTGGTGGGATTTGGCACCTTTTCCGTGAAAGAACGCGCTGCCCGTGATGGCCGCAATCCCCAGACCGGAGAAACGATTAAAATTAAAGCATCGAAAATCCCGTCATTTAAAGCTGGTAAAGCGTTGAAGGATGCAATAAACTAGCGCGCCTTCTACCAGGGTGCTTAGCTCAGCTGGGAGAGCATCGCCCTTACAAGGCGAGGGTCGCAGGTTCGATCCCTGCAGCACCCACCATTTAGGAGCGGTAGTTCAGTTGGTTAGAATACCGGCCTGTCACGCCGGGGGTCGCGGGTTCGAGTCCCGTCCGCTCCGCCAACATTAATCATCAACGGGGTATCTCAACCAGATACCCCGTTTTTGTTTAACCAGATACCCGGATATTTGATCCTGGTAATAATAATATTTCGAGTCACTGATCATGCTTCAGGAAATCAGAGATAAGGCTCAGGGCTGGATCGCTTGGGCAATCGTCATTCTCATCTCAATCCCATTCGCACTATGGGGTATACAGTCTTACCTTGGAATCGGTTCAGAACCTCTGGCTGCCACCGTCAATGGCGTGGAGATTACCGAGCGCAGTCTGGAATCCCAGTTTCAACGTTTTCGTCAGCAGCTGCGTGATCAGCTGGGTTCAGCCTATCGGCCGGAACTGTTTGACGATGTGCGGATGAGAAAAGAGGTTCTCAACCGCATGGTTAACGATGAAGTGCTGCAACAGGCCTCCCATGAGATGGGATTGCGAGCCGGTAGCAGCATGATCCAGGCGGCTATTCTGAGCATGTCCATCTTTCACAAGGATGGTCGCTTCGATCAACAGACCTATGAGCGCTCACTGCAGCTGCAGGGACTCTCCCCGGCCGGCTTTGAAGAGCGTGTCAGACGTGCGCTGGTGGCCGAGCAGCTGACCCAGGCCGTGGAGAACGGTACATTCATTACTGCACGCGAACTCAGTGAGAGCGATCGTTTGCAGAAGCAGACCCGGGAGATCACCTATTTCACCATTCCGGCTGCGGATTACATGGTGGACAATTCAGTCACTGACAGTGAGGTGGCGTCCTACTACGAGACCAATGAGAGCGCCTTCATCTCGCCGGAAAAGATCAAGCTTGAATACATTCTGTTGGATGCGGAAGCGATCGGCGAGACAATCGACGTCGATGATGAGCTGCTGCGTGGCTTCTACGACGATAACCAGGATCTCTACGGTCTGCCAGAACAGCGACAGGCAAGCCATATTCTGATTCAGGCCACCGCCGACGCAGATCAGGCAGCCGTTGATCAAGCCAAACAGAAGATTGAGGATCTGGCGGAAAAGATTCGCGCCGGGGAATCATTTGCCGAACTGGCCAAGCAGCACTCACAGGATCCCGGCTCAGCGGCCTCAGGAGGTGACCTGGGGATGTTTGGCAAGGGCATCATGGATCCAGCTTTCGAGAATGCCGTATTCAGCCTCGAAGAGGGTGCTGTCAGTGATCCGGTACGCAGTAACTTCGGTTTTCATCTGATTAAACTCACCGGCATCAAGGCCGGCAGTGTGAAACCTTTTGACGAAGCCAAAGCGGAAGTGGAGAAAGGATACCGCCTGGCTGAGGGTGAAAAACTCTACTTTGAGATGGCAGAAGAGTTGGCCAACCTGAGTTATGACGATCCCACCTCCCTGGAATCCTCAGCGTCCGCCCTGGGGCTGACTGTGGCTGAGAGTGAATGGATGACCCGGGATCAGCAGACCGGTCCATTGGCGAAACCCAAAGTGCTGGGTGCAGCCTACAGTGACGATGTTCTGAAAGAGCGAAACAACAGTGAATTGATCGAGCTCGATTCCACCAGTTCGGTAGTGGTTCGGGTATTGGATCACCAGGAGGCTTCCGTTGAGCCACTGGACGATGTGCGAAGCCGGATCGTCGAGCTGCTCACAAGACAGAAGGCGGAAGAGCAGGCCGGAGCCGAGGCTGGCAAGCGTGTGGCTGAGATTTCCACCACCAATCCGTTGATGCAGGTGGCTGGCAATTATCCGGTAACCGGCCCCATCACCGTAACCCGCAACAGCAGAGAGCTGCCACCGGCCTTGTCGAGCGAACTGTTCCGTACGCTCAAGCCGCAGGCAGGAGAGATCAGCTCAGGCAGTATTAAACTGGCCCAGGGCGACTTTGCCGTATTCGTGCTTTCTCAAGTCACTGAAGGTGAATCCGCCTCGGATGAGAGCAGAGTACAGCAGGTTGAAAACATGCGGCGTCTGTATGGCAGAAGCTACTACGACCGGGTACTGGAAGATCTCGAATCCCGTGCAGATGTACAGATTCTGCTGAAGCAGGATAGCGAATAAGTTTTAAAAATCTCTCAGTCCGCAAATCAGCACTATTCAACGTAAATAAGAGTCACGAATTGTATTGGTGTTAGCAGGCCCTAAAACCGTTTGCGTTCATTTACGGACTTACCAAATAAAAAAGGTACGGTGTTAAGCCGTACCTTATCCCAATTCAATCTTGCTGGATGGTCAGGCCATGCCGAGGATGTGGTAGCCGGAGTCGACATAGAGTATGTCGCCGGTGATGCCTGAGGCCAGATCGGAACAGATAAAGGCGGTAGCATTACCTACTTCCGCGATGTTGACATTACGGCGCAATGGATTCTTCTTCTCCGCTTCATCCAGCATGCCTTTGAAATCCTTGATGCCGGATGCCGCCAGAGTTCGAATCGGGCCCGCCGATATGCCATTCACCCGAATGCCTTCCGGGCCAAGAGATTCAGCCAGATAACGGACGCTTGCCTCAAGGCTGGCTTTGGCGACCCCCATCACATTGTAGTTGGGTACTGTTCGTACCGCACCCAGATAGCTCATGGTCACCAGTGAGGCATTACGTCCCTGCATCAGCTTACGCCCCGCTTTGGCCAGTGCGGAAAAACTGTATGAACTGATGTCATGGGCGAGGGCGAAGCCATCCCGGGTCAGGTTGTCAAGGTAGCTTCCCTCCAGGTGGTCTCTGGGGGCAAAACCGACCGCATGGACAATACCGTCAAGGTATCCCCACTCTTTCTCTATGGTCTCGAACAGATCGGCAATCTGTTGATCATCGGTGACATCAAGCGGTGCCACAATCGAAGCCGAGAATTTTTCAGCAGCGTCATCTACCCGTTTTTTCAGTTTCTCAGTCTGGTAGGTCAGGGCGAGTTCTGCGCCCTCCCTGTGCATGGCTTCGGCAACCCCCCAGGCGATGGAGCGGTTACTGGCGATGCCAATGATGAGAAAGCGTTTATCTTGTAAAAAACCCATGGAAAATTCCTTACTGGCGTCGTTGTTTAGTGAATTAACAGGAGCGGTAGGATAGCTCTCCTGTCTAATTGGGACGTCTTATTGTTAAGAGTACTTACCGGAAAACCCAACCAGCACAAATCATAGCATGCTGTGGCTATGGCCACATCTCAGCGACCCATGACCTGATCTAACAAGGGCCTGTTTTTGTTACAGGATCACTAAAAAGTGCTGTCCGGTCCCTGCCGTTCCATTGACTCCAATTGGCTAACCCGGCAACCTTACGCCATTAACATTGCAGATTGGATCCATTAAACCTGGATCACAGGAGAACATTCATGCAGCGTCGTTTGAACGGCCGGGACATCCTCTATTTCGGTGGTCTCGCCGTGGTACTCATCACCATTATTCTGGCTATGTACATGGTCGACCGGCAGTGGCAAAAGATGGCGCAGATGGAGCAGTTGATGCGGGAGCAGGCGGCAGATATCCGGAATATCGGCATGCAGCTCAGAACATTGGGCAGACGGGTGGAGAGTGGTGTCAATCTCAGCTCCCAGCCGGAGACGGATGAAGGGTCTGTTCCAGCGGCCTTTGAGCGAGCCCACCAGGCCAGTCAAAAAGAGGATTATGCCGAAGGGGACTGGCTGGTCAGGGCATTCGGGGTCAATCTGAAATCCCTCACTCCGTTTATTTCTGAGGATGTCTACGCCTCCACCGTTCAGGGCTATATCCTGGAGAGTCTGCTGGTGCGCAATGCGGATAGCCTGGAGTGGGAAGGTCTGCTGGCCAGAGAGTGGGAGGTCAGTGAAGATGGATTGACCTTTGTCTTCAAACTGCGGGATGGTTTGCGCTTTTCAGACGGTAAACCACTCACTGCCGAGGATGTGGCGTTCACCTTCAGTTTCATCATGAATCCAGCGATTCAAGCCCCCAGAGAGCGGGCCTACTATGCCAAGATTGAAACCGTTGAGGCGCTGGACAGGCTGACCGTCCGGTTTCAATTTGCCGAACCCTATTTCAACGCCCTCGCACTGGCGGGGGGAATCTCGGTGATGCCCAAGCACTTCTATGAGCCCTATCTGCAAGAGCCGAACAGCTATAACCAGTCGAAGGGGTTGCTACTGGGGTCCGGCCCCTACCGGCTGGAGGATCCACGCAACTGGTCACCGGATAAAGGCATCATCGAACTGCAGCGAAATCCCCGCTATTGGGGACCAGTGCAACCGGCCTACAATCGTCTGTTGTGGCGAATCATTGAGAATGACAGTGCCCGCCTGACCACTTTCCGCAATGGTGAGATCGATACCTATGTCTCCCGCCCCAGAGAGTATAAACAGCTGGTTGAGGATACGGATCTGACAAAAAAAGCGGAGCATTGGGAATACATGAGTCCGATCGCAGGTTATAGCTATATCGGTTGGAATCAGCAGAGAAGCGACGAACCCACCCGCTTCGCCGACACAAAGGTCAGGCAGGCGATGACCTACCTTATCGATCGAGAGCGGATCAATGAGGAGATCTATCTGGGCTATGCGGATGTGGCTATGAGCCCTTTCACTGCAACCAGTAAGCAACACAACCCAGATCTGCTGCCCAGAGCCTACGATCAGCATAGAGCGATGGCGTTGCTCAACGAGGCGGGCTATGCCGACCGTGACGGCGACGGGATACTCGAAGATGAGTCAGGCGCACCATTTGAATTCGACCTTGTCTATTTTCAAGGTAACGAGGATACCAGTCGCATGGTGCTGTTTCTCAAGGACCTGATGGCTCGGGTGGGGATTCTGTTACAACCCAAGCCCACAGAGTGGTCGGTGATGATCGACCTGATGAAGAAACGTGATTTCGATGCCATCACCCTGGGCTGGACCAGCGGTCTCGAAACCGATCTCTATCAGATGTTTCATAGCAGTCAGATTGCCGATGCGGGCAACAACTTCATCGGCTACCGCAACGAGAAACTGGATCAGCTGATCGATGAGGCGAGGGCGACGGTGGATGAGGAGACCCGCATGCCCCTGTGGCAGGCTGCGGAGCGGGAGCTCTACAACGATCAGCCCTATACCTTCCTGAAGCGCAGTAAAAGCCTGGTCTTCATCGACCGACGGATTGGTAATATTGTGCAGACCAAATTGGGTTTGAATCTGAACAGTCTGCCGGTTGAGACCTATGTGCCGGCGGATCAACACCGCTACAACCAGTAATGCAAGTGTAGTGTCCTATATAAATCATACATTTAGACGAGCCTATCATGAGTTGGCGTTTAAACCGCTTAGCTTGCCCTGCGGAAAGCCACTCAAGCCACGATTGCGGCGTTGCACACCTTGGAAAGGGAACAGCCATTCCCTGCGGGCTGCGCCTTGCACTCGTGGCTTGAGTGGCTTTCTAAATGCACGCTTTATATAGGACACTAGACTAGATGCTCACCTATCTGATCCGAAGAGTGCTGCTGATGGTTCCCACCCTGCTGGGGATCACGCTGGTGGTGTTCGTGGTGATGGCCTCATCACCTGGCGGGATCAGTGCCCAGAGCCTGGTGGAGGGGCAGAACCTGGATCCGGAGGCGAAGCAGGAGATCGAGGCCTACTACAATCGGCTGTATGGTCTGGATGATCCCCCCTATCTGCAATATCTGCGCTGGCTGAATAATGTCTCCCCGATCGGTTTTGTGTTCGATGAAGAGAATAAGATGAGCGGATTCTCCTTCAGCAAGGGGGCCGACTTCGGTCGCAGTTTCCGTTATGGTCGCCCGGTAACCGATCTGTTGGCGGAACGGGTGCCGATCACTGTTTTACTGAATGTGCTGAGCATTCCGTTGGTCTATATGTTTGCGCTGCTGGTGGGTGTGCGAGCGGCGGTGGAGCGGGGGCGCTCCTTCGATGTCAGCAGCGGTATCGTGATGCTTGCCCTCTGGTCGGTGCCGACCATGCTGGCCGGTGTGATGCTGATCGGCTTCTTCGCCAATCAGCAGTATTGGCACTGGTTTCCCACCGCCGGTCTGAGCGACCGCCTGGTGCTGGACCAGGTGTTCCTGCCCCACTGGTCGAGTCTCTGGGATGTGGGGCTGCTGTTTATCTGCCTGGTGCTCTCGGTGGCCCTGTTCATGAGTATTGCACGCAGTGGCTACAAGCCCCTGCGCATTGTTTTTCTTGCACTCTGTTGGACTGTGTTGGGCTATATGATGGTCGAAGCCCTGCCACAGACCCAGCAATCACTCACCCTGTTTGTCCTGATGCCGATATTGTTTGCCCTGTTGGCCGGCTGGTTGGCCAGCACCGACTATCTGCTGATGCGTCAATTGGGCTTTCTCAGCAGTGCCCTGTTGGTCGGACTGCTGCTGGCGGTGTATGGCATGCAGGGGAGTTGGCTGAGGGGGTTTCTGTTCGATCGGTTATGGCATCTGGCTCTCCCGGTATTGTGTCTCTCTTACGGCGGATTTGCCGGTCTGGCGAAGCTGACCCGTACCTCAGTATTGGAAAATCTGCTTTCCGACTATGCCCGAACAGCCAGGGCCAAAGGCCTGGCGGAGTCTGTGGTGCTTTGGCGACATGTGTTTCGCAACAGCCTGTTGCCACTGATCACGGTGGCCGCCAGTCTGCTGCCCAGCCTGCTGGCCGGTTCGATCATCGTGGAGAGTATCTTCAGTATCGAGGGGATGGGTAAACTGGCCGTCGAGGCGGTGCAGACCAGGGACAGGGAGCTGGTACTGTCGATTACTTTGATCGGCGGCATGCTGACCCTGCTGGGTTATCTGCTTGCCGATCTGCTCTATGCACTGGCCGACCCGAGGGTGAGCTATGACTGATCACTCATCCCATCGTCAAACCTACTGGCGCCGGATTCTCGGTCAGACCTTCGTCCGCTGGGGAGCCAGATTAGGCCTGGGCTGGGTCGCCCTGCTGGCGATGATCGGTATCTTTGCGCCGTTTCTGGCCAGCAGCTTTCCCTTGCTGCTCAGCCAGAACGGCGTCTGGAGCAGTCCGGTGCTGACCTACCTGCAGGCCGAGGATGTGCTGTTTTTGATCGCCTTCTTCAGCCTGCTGCTGGTGCTTCCCTGGCGAATCAGCGGAGCCCGTAAACTGGGCCTGTTTGTGCTGATGGTGAGCATCGGCGGTGGTTTGGCTTACAGCTATGTCGATCCTCCCAAGCTGGTGATCTACGAGCAGTATCGGGTCGCCGAACGTGAGGGTGTCTATGACTGGGTGATCTTTGCTCCGGTTCCCTATTCACCTAAGGATTATCAACGGGATCTGGGGGATACCGGACTTGAGGCACCCCTGTCTCAAGCTGAACGCCCACATTTTTTCGGCACCGAACAGAACGGCGCGGATGTGCTCAGCCGGATGATCCATGCCTCCAGGATCGCCCTCGGTATCGGTTTTGTCGCCACCGGTATCGCCATGGTGATCGGTGTGATCATCGGCGGATTGATGGGCTATTTCTCCGGCATTGTGGATATTCTGGGGATGCGTCTGGTGGAGATCTTCGAAGCGGTGCCCACTCTGTTTCTGCTGCTCACTTTTGTCGCTTTTTTCGGTCGCAGTCTCTACATCATGATGGTGATCATCGGTATCACCAGCTGGCCCGGTTTTGCACGCTATGTGCGAGCCGAGTTTCTGCGCCTGCGTAAACAGGATTTCGTACAGGCGGCCGAGGCAGCGGGTCTGCCGTTGCCCTCCATACTGTTCAGGCATATGCTGCCCAATGGTATGGGGCCCGTGCTGGTGGCGGCAAGTTTCGGCGTCGCTTCGGCGATTCTGGCGGAAGCGACCCTGAGTTTTCTCGGACTGGGCCTGGTGGATGATCCCTCCTGGGGTGAGATGCTCAACCAGGCGGTACAGTCCTCCCGTTTCAACTGGTGGATGGCGGCCTTTCCCGGCGGTGCGATCTTCTTCACGGTGTTTGCCTATAACCTGATCGGTGAATCCTTGAGAGATGCCATCGATCCCTACCTGAGCAAGTCGAACTGATGCTGTTGTCTGTCAAAGCCCTGCATACTTGGTTTAAACACCAACCGGAACCGATCAAGGCGGTGGACGGTATCGACTTCGAGATCGAGCGGGGGGAGACCTTCTGTCTGGTCGGCGAGTCGGGCAGCGGAAAATCGATCACCGCACTCTCCATCATGCGTTTGCTGCCTCAATCCGGTCTGCAGAAACAGAACGGTCAGGTGCTGTTCAAGAGCGGGGAGGGGGTTGCGGTTGATCTGACGACACTGAAAGAGTCGAAGATGCGTGAAATCCGGGGTGGTCGGATTGCAATGATCTTTCAGGAGCCGATGAGCTCACTGAATCCGGTATTCACCATCGGTGAGCAGATCCTGGAGGCAGTCAAACTCCACTTTCCACAACTCTCAGCCAGCGAGGCCTGGGAGAGAGTGATGATGGCGCTGAAGGATGTGCAGCTGCCCGATCCCGAAACCCGGGTCAGCAGCTATCCCCATCAGCTCTCCGGTGGTCAGCGTCAACGGGTGATGATTGCCATGGCCATGGCCTGCGAACCGGACTTGTTGATTGCGGATGAACCGACAACCGCTCTGGATGTGACGGTACAGCGTGAAATCCTGCGTCTGATGAAGGCACTGCAGCAGCGTACCGGGATGGCGATCCTGTTCATCACTCACGACTTCGGGGTGGTTTCGGAGATCGCAGACCGGGTCGGGGTAATGCAGCAGGGCAAGCTGGTGGAGACCGGCACCACCGATCAGATCATCCACAAACCTGAACATGTCTATACCCAGTCACTGATTGCAGCGCTACCGGAAAACCTGGCGCGCCATGAGACCCATCAGGCCGTTCAGGATCAGCCGCCACTGATCCGACTCAATAATCTGGCGATCCACTTTCCGGTGCGAAAGGGCCTGCTGCGTCGCGTGGTCGATCAGGTACGGGCGGTGGATGGTGTCGATCTGGAGATCCCTCGGGGGCAGATTCTTGCCCTGGTGGGTGAGTCTGGCAGCGGTAAGACAACCCTGGGGCGAGGTATTCTCAGGTTGACTGAGCCGACGGCTGGCCAGATCACCTTTGACAACACCGATATCACCGGGATGAAACCGGCCCAGCTGCGGCAGTTCCGGCGCAATATGCAGATCATCTTTCAGGATCCGATCTCCTCATTGAATCCGCGTTTGAGTATTGCCGCAATCCTGACCGAACCGATGAAGGTACATGGCATCGGTGAGAACCGGGAGGAGCGAATCGAGCTCTCCAGGGATCTACTGCAGCAGGTACAGATGGAGGAGGATGCCCTTTGGCGTTATCCCCATGAGTTTTCAGGCGGCCAGCGTCAGCGTATCGGTATCGCCCGGGCGTTATCCCTCGAGCCCTCATTCATTGTGTGTGACGAGATCACCAGTGCACTGGATGTTTCTGTGCAGGCTGAGATCCTGAAAATGTTGTTGGAACTTCGCAGGCAACACAACCTTACTCTGTTGTTCATCACGCATAATATCGGTGTTGTTGAATATGTCAGTGATCGTACTGCCGTGATGTATCAGGGACAGATTGTTGAACAGGGAAGAACCGAGGATATCGTCAATAATCCTCAAAACGACTATACCCAGCAACTGATTGCAGCAGTTCCTAGAGTACCACTCTAGTGTAATGTCAGAAGATAGATAGAATACTTTCCTATGAGATTTACCATCCAGACCAAGCTGTTTTTAAGTCACTTTGCTGCCATTATTCTGGTTTCCGGAAGTGTCGGCAGCTACTTCTACCATAGCGCCATCGAAAACCTGATGCATGCTCTGCAGTCGCGGTTGATGAATAGTGCTTCCCTGATCAGCAGCAGTCTACAGGATGCACAGTTGGATCAGATCAGGGAAGAGAAGGATATGACATCACCCAACTATCAGCACTACGTCAATCAACTCCGCAGTTATGTGAAAACAAATCCCGATATCGCCTTTATCTATGTGATGAGAAAGGTGGATGACAAGGCTGCCTTTGTACTGGATTCGGACATGCAGGAACCGGCCTTCCCGGGTGAAATCTATGAGCCTGATATCGCTACCCTGATGGAAGGATTTCTTCGTCCCTCTGTCGACAAGGAGCTGGCAGAAGATCGTTGGGGGGTGTTTCTATCTGGATACTCTCCGGTACAGGCGGGTAATGATGACTATCTGGTCGGTATCGATATGCGAGCCGATGAGGTGAAGAAGAAGTTCGAACAGATTCGACTCGCCGGCTTTTTGTCACTGGCTCTGTCTGTGATCCTGGCGATGATATTCAGCCGGCTTTTATCGCAAAATCTGACACGCCGGATCACCGATCTGACCACCCGTTTCGCCAGGATAGCCCCCGATGAGCAGTCAAATGGTAATCAGGCCAATGGTGATGAAATCAATCAGCTGGCGCGTGCTTTTGATTTGATGTCGCAAAGACTGGAGGTCAAACAGCAACTGATCGAGACCAACCAGATGGCACTTCGCAACGCTCACGATGACCTGGAGGAGCGGGTCGAGAGCCGTACCATGGAACTGGTGCAAACCAATGAAAAGCTGTTGAGGGAGATTGCAGAAAGAAAGCATGTTGAACAGATGCTTGAAGAGACTTCACGCATCGATTATCTGACCAACTCTCTGAACCGCCGCGCCATGACCCGGCGTCTGGATCAGGTGGTATCACAGACCGAACGGGGTTCAGAGAGCTTCTGCATCATCCTGCTGGATGTGGATCACTTCAAGCAGATCAATGACAGCTACGGTCATGATATCGGCGATCAGGTATTGAAATATATCGTCAAACAACTCAAAAGCCGGATTCGTGAGGCGGATGAACTGGGTCGCTGGGGTGGTGAAGAGTTTATGATTCTCTGCCCGGAAACCCAACTGGCGGAAGCCAGACTGTTGGCTCAACGTCTGTGTGATGATCTGTCCGGCAACCCTATGACACTGATTGATAAACAGCTGGCGGTAACCGCCAGTTTCGGTGTCTCCCTGTACCAGCCCGGTGAGGTTTTGAGCAACTGTCTGAAACGTACTGACTACGCACTCTATGAGGCCAAGGCGAAAGGGCGAAACTGCGTTGTGGTAGCAGATCAGTAAGAGTTGATCTGTTTATTCTTCAGAAGTCCGCTTAAGCGTCATCCGGACTGATCGTCATCCAGGTGTTTGGCAATGCGCGCCTCATGCTCCTTGATACGTTTCCGCATGGCTGGAAATCGTCTCAGCATGTGCATGATCCAGCGCCTGCCGGTCGGGGAGTGGCGCATGATGATCGGTGTGCCGACCAATAGCAGTGGTACCCCGATGGGCACCGGCAGCAGGAAGGTGATCAGACCACTCACGATGGATAGTGAACCGATGGATAAGTAGAGCCATTTCATAATCATTCAATCGGGGTGGTGAAGTCTCTCTACCGGTCACAAATCTTCGGCTAGAGTTGAATTCTAACCTGTGGAATGTGAAGCTTTGATGAAGGCTCCGCTCAAAGGTCTGTGTCGCGGATTACCGGAGATCGTGTAACGGGTATCAGCGTTGGTTTGATAAAAGGATCGGTTGAAACAACCCTTCCACAACATAAGGTGACTGAATCATGTCGATTGACTGGCAGAAGATCAATGCCGCTGTCTGGCGACCGCGCAAAGCCTACCTGCGAGGGATCGAGCGCATCGATCCGATCATGCTCTCCCAGTTGGTTGGTATCGATGAGCAGAAACGCCAGTTGATTGATAATACAAAACGGTTTCTTAACGGTGAAGGAGCCAACAACGCTCTGCTCTGGGGCTCTCGTGGTACCGGTAAATCCTCTTTGATCAAAGCTCTGCTGAACAACTATTGGCGCCAGGGTTTGCGATTGATTCAAGTGGACCGAAACGATTTGGTGGAACTGCCGGAGATCGTCGATGAGATCAGGGATCTGCCGCAAAAGTTCATTGTGTTTTGTGACGATATGACATTTGAACAGGGTGAAGCCTCCTACCGGGCGTTGAAGAGCGTGCTGGATGGATCAATTGAAGCACCACCGGCTAACGTGCTGATCTATGCGACCTCGAATCGACGTCATCTGCTGCCTGAGTCGATGCAGGATAACCAGGATGCGGTGCTGGTAGGGCGGGATCTTCACCTGGGTGATACCGTTGAGGAGAAACTGGCACTCTCTGATCGGTTCGGTCTATGGCTCTCTTTCTATCCGATCAATTGGCAGGGTTACCTGGCCATCGTCGATCACTATTTCAAGGATTTTCGCGGTGATCGAGAGCGGCTACACGAAGCCGCCAAACATTTTGCCATGGCGAGAGGAGGCTCAAAGAGCGGTCGGGCCGCGCTGCAGTTTTACAAAGCCTACATCGGCAGTGAGCAGCTGAAAGATAGCTGAATGCTCAGCTAGGGCCTGTTAATCTTGGCCCGAATGTCCAAAAAGATGAACAGTGAGAGTAACAGCAGATAGCCTGCCATGATAACGATCATCCACTGCGCCATACTGAGGCCGACGAATTGCCACTGGATATCATCGCAGAAACCGGAAGGCTGAAAGATGGCGGGAAACCATTCGTCGAGTTTCAGCCAGTCCGGGAACTTGGCGTTCACATCACAGCTCATGGATGGTGGAATGATACCCAGCTGAAGACCCGACTGCTTAAGTGCCAGATAGAGCCCCCAGAGCGCACCGGCAGACCAGATGAGATAGCTGAGCCAGCGTACGATTGAAAGATGGGGGGCGAAGGCTCCGAACAGAAAAGCGACAAAGAGTATACCGACAGCGACACGCTGATAGATGCACAAGACACAGGGTTCCAGTGACATGACATGCTGAAAATAGAGTGCTGCGAGTTCCAGCGTCAGCGTGGTTGCTGCGAGGAATAACCAGCTAAGTGTGCGATGGTGTGTCATGACAGCTTCTGATTTATGCAGGGTTTCAGTGGTTGAGTATTCTCTATGTGGCGAATCTGATCTGTTAATTTTTGTCATTAGTTACAGCAGTTGGTTTGGACCTGCTCACCCGGCCATGATGGCAATGGCAACTTTTTAAAGGCTTCGTTGTCATTTGTCACACATTACTCACCATTGTTCCATAGCAATGTTTTATAGAGTGTGGCTTCGGGTTTACATGCCGACAAAGTCACTGACTATGATATAGGGATGCTTTGGTTGATTCACCAAAGGTAATTGAGTTTGCTTGCAGATAATAACAGGAGCTTTGCCAATGCGCTGTCATGAAGTTGACTATGAGATTCTGGGTTCGGAGATGCAACTGGTCGAGGTGGAGCTCGATCCGGGAGAGACGGTGATTGCCGAAGCGGGTGCGATGACCTATCTGGAGGAGGGTGTCGATTTCGAAACCAAAATGGGGGATGGCTCCAATCCGGATGAGGGGTTTATGGGTAAGCTGTTTTCTGCCGGCAAGCGGGTGTTTACCGGTGAATCCATATTCACTACCCACTTTACAAACCGTGGATCAGGCAAGCAGCGGGTGGCTTTTTCGGCGCCCTATCCAGGCAATATCGTCGCCCTGGATATGGCAAAGCTGGGTGAGAAGGTGACCTGTCAGAAAGATGCTTTTCTCTGCGCCGCTCTCGGCACTAAGGTGGATATCGCTTTCAATCGGCGGATTGGCACCGGTCTGTTTGGTGGTGAGGGTTTTATTCTTCAGTCCCTGGAAGGTGACGGCATGGCGTTTATCCAGGCCGGGGGAACCATCGTGGAAAAACAGCTCAACGGTGAGACCTTGCGTGTGGACACCGGGTGTCTGGTGGGATTTACCGATGGCATCGACTATGACATACAGCGTGCCGGTAATCTGAAGTCGATGGTATTCGGCGGGGAAGGGCTGTTTCTTGCCACCCTCAAGGGGCATGGCAGAGTCTGGTTACAGAGCCTGCCTTTCTCGCGCATGGCGGATCGTATCCTGGCCAACGCGCCTTCTGGCGGAGGTTCAGACAAGGGTGAAGGATCCGTGCTTGGTGGAATCGGCCGGGTTTTTGATGGTGATTGAGTCACCGATTCGGCTCTAAGGTTTGATAATACGGCCGCTTCAATCATAGCTAAGCCTGTGATTTCATGAAGGCTTTTAGCGCAAGCTATTACTTCCCCTGTGGTTCAAATAGGTCCACCTTGCCTGGGTGTGGCTTAGTGTTATTAAAGTTTTAGGTGGGGCATGGCCCCACCGAATGCTCAACCAGCACCACCAGGTCAGAGTTATCAGAGCTCAGAATAGGAACATGCCCCACAAAATGCCGCTAAAACTCGATCCCCTGTTCCGCTTTGATTCCTTGCTCGAAGGCGTGTTTGACCAGCCCCATCTCCGTCACCGTGTCAGCAACCTCAATCACCTCATCCGGTGCTTGCCGTCCGGTCAGTACCAGATGCATCCATTTGGGTTTTGAGTGTTTGATGAAATCGGCAATCTCCTCACCGCTGAGCCAGCCATAGCTGCAGCAGTAGTTGATCTCATCCAGGACCACCAGGTCATATGCTTCCGAGAGGATTTTCTGCTGGCAGAATGACCAGATCTCCCGGCTCGTCTGCCGATCCTGTTGCGGATTGTTGGTATCCCAGGTAAAGCCGTCTCCCAGGGCGTGCCACTCGATATTGTCAAACCGGGAAGCGGCCTGCTGCTCCCCGGTCTTCCACTTGCCTTTGATGAACTGAATCACCAATACCTTCATGCCCCAACCGGCAGCGCGAAACACCATACCGAAGGCACTGGAAGATTTACCTTTTCCGTCCCCGGTATGAACCAGGGTCAGGCCGTTGCGCTTTTCTCGCTGTTTCATGCTTTTCTACCGATCGTCAGCACCGTATCTGCGGTGGTTGCCATATTTGGGCATTAGGAGTGTTGCGAAATCAAATGAAAATCGTTATCATTTGCATATATTATTCAAAACTACTCTCAAAGGAGACATTATCGTGTCAATTTTATCCAAATTCATACTCGCTCCGGTGGTGCTGAGTCTCTTGCTGCCTGTGGTGGCCAGTGGTGATGAGGTTAATCTCTACTCTGCACGTAAAGAGAAACTTATCAAACCACTATTGGACAGGTTTACTCAAGAGACAGGCATCGAGGTCAACCTGGTGACGGGCAAAGCGGATGCCCTGCTTCAGCGACTGCAGAGCGAAGGACGGAATACCCCGGCCGATCTACTGATTACCACCGATGCCGGCCGTTTGCACCGGGCCAAAGCGGCCGGTGTGACCCAAACCGTTGAGTCTGAGCTGCTGAATAAAATCGTACCCGGTAACTATCGGGATCCACAAGGCCACTGGTTCGGTCTCTCCTTGCGCGCAAGGCCGATCCTGTATGTCAAAGGCAAGGTGGATCCGGCCACACTCTCTTCCTATGAGGCGCTGACCGATCCCCAATGGAAGGGGCGGATCTGCATCCGTTCCTCAGGGAATATCTATAACCAATCTCTGGTGGCCTCGATGATCGAAGCGAATGGTCTTGAGGCAACTGAGGCCTGGGCCAAATCGTTCGTCAAACAGTTTGCCCGTCCTCCCAAAGGTGGTGATCGGGATCAGATCAAAGCGGCTGCCGCCGGCCTCTGTGATATTGCGGTGGCCAACACCTACTATCTGGCTGGAATGTTGAAATCAAAGGATCAAGGTCAACGTCAGGCTGCTGAGAAGATGGGTGTGTTCTGGCCCAACCAGGCTGACCGTGGAGCCCATGTGAATATCAGTGGCGCAGCCCTGATCAAAACCGCCAAACACAAACAGGCAGCGATTAAACTGCTCGAGTTTCTGGTTGGTGAATCCGCCCAGGCATGGTATGCGGAGACCAATGGTGAGTATCCGGTTCGCAGTGATGTAGCAGCGGGAGAGACGTTGCAGGCCTGGGGTAAATTCAGCATGGATGGCATCAACCTGAGCCGTCTGGGAGAGCTCAATCCTGAAGCGCTTAAATTGATGGATCGCGCCGGTTGGAAATAACTGGCATGATTAGCCAATCTTTTGCTGGGTTGTTGCGGGGTATGTAGTTGGTCGTTGAGAAGGTCAACAGGGCGTCACCGGTCTGCTTATGTGGCTGCACCGGTTTTCATCCTTGGGTGGTAGTTGAGGCGGATTGTCATGCAGCTGATCACTGACAAGCGGGTCCTGCCACGCCTGCCATTCCATACAAATGGCTGGAGTATGGGAGTTATCAGCATCGCCCTGCTGTTGGCAGTGCCGGTATTGGTCGTGCTCAGCTATCTGTTGGAACCGGCGGGAGAGGTGTGGGAGCATCTGGCTGACACGGTACTTCAGGATTATGTGATCAACTCCCTGCTGTTGATGGTTGGTGTTGCGATCGGTGTGTTGTTGCTGGGCGTCAGTACCGCCTGGCTTACCAGTATGTGCCAGTTTCCCGGCCGCTGGCTGTTTGAGTGGGCACTGCTGCTGCCAATGGCCATACCGGCCTATATCATCGCCTATACCTATACCGGGCTTTTCGATTTTGCCGGCCCGGTACAGACCCTGCTCAGGGAGCTCACCGGTTGGGGCTACGGAGACTACTGGTTTCCGGAGATCCGCTCCATAGAGGGTGCCGCACTGATGCTGGCATTGGTGCTCTACCCCTATGTCTATCTGCTCTCCAGGGCCGCCTTCATGGGGCAGTCGATCTGTGTGCTGGATGTCAGCAGAACCCTTGGTAACGGTCCCTGGCGAACCTTTTTCATGGTCGCTCTGCCACTGGCGAGACCTGCCATTGTGGCGGGCCTCTCCCTGGCGCTGATGGAGACATTGGCCGATTACGGTACGGTGCAGTACTTTGGCGTCTCGACCTTTACCACCGGGATTTTCCGGACCTGGTACGGTTTGAACAATGCCGCGGCGGCAGCCCAGCTCTCTGCCATGTTACTGCTGGTGGTATTCACGTTGATTCTGATCGAGAAGGGTTCCCGCAGGCAGGCCCGCTACCACCACACCACCCAGCGACACCAGTCATTGACACGCTTTCAATTGACTCGTCTGCAATCTTTCATGGCCTTTATGATCTGCTTCGGCGCCCTGTTTTTCGGTTTTTTACTGCCTGCAGGCCAGCTGCTCTGGTGGGCATTGACCACTGCCGAGGAGAGCCTGGATGGCCGCTTTCTGAGTCTGATCAGTCACAGTCTGTTACTGGCCGCATCCGCTTCAGGATTGGCCCTGTTGCTGGCCCTGTTTCTCAGTTATGGCAAGCGCCAATACGGCAGTTGGCCGGTTGTGCTGGCGGTGCGAACCGCCGGTATGGGCTATGCAATACCGGGGACCGTAATAGCCATCGGCGTGATGATCCCCTTCGCCGCCTTCGATAATGCCCTGGATGATTGGATGCGCGCCCAGTTTGGCTGGTCCACGGGCCTGCTGCTCAGCGGCACCCTGGTGGCGCTGATTTTTGCCTATCTGGTGCGCTTTCTCGCTGTCTCGCTGCAGACCGTGGAGGCGGGGCTGGGCAAGATCCGACCGACCATGGATGAAGTTGCCCTCTCCATGGGGGTGGGCTCCAGGGAGATCATTCACCGGGTGCATATGCCGATGTTGAAAGGCAGCTTGATGACCGCCCTGTTATTGGTCTTCGTCGATGTATTGAAAGAGTTGCCGGCTACCCTGATACTAAGGCCCTTCAACTACAATACCCTCGCGGTCAGGGCCTACGAGCTGGCTTCGGATGAACGGCTGGCGGATGCTTCCTACGCCTCTCTGACCATTGTGGCGGTTGGTATACTGCCCGTAATATTGTTAAGCCGATCCATTACCCGGTCCCGTCATGCCGAACCAACTTAACGTCAAACATGCAAGCGTCAAATATGGTCGTCAGACTGTGGTTGATGATGTCAGCTTCGAACTGCAACGCGGGGTTATCGGCTGTCTGCTGGGGCCCAGCGGTTGTGGTAAAACCAGTCTGCTCAGGGCAATCGCAGGTTTTGAGCCGCTGGCCAAGGGAGAGATACTGCTGCATGGCCGATGTGTGTCCCGCCCTGGTGAGACCATGGCACCGGAGAAGCGGCGGGTTGGCATGGTGTTTCAGGATTTCGCACTCTATCCCCACCTGAACATTGAGGACAATATCGCCTTTGGTCTGCGTGGGCAGAGTCAGGCGCAACGAAGAGAGCGGGTCAAATCTCTGTTGGCACTGGTGGGTCTCTCCGGGACGCAGAAGAAGTATCCCCATCAGCTGTCCGGTGGTCAGCAGCAGCGGGTGGCTCTGGTACGGGCGATGGCGCCACAACCCGATATCCTGTTGCTGGACGAACCCTTCTCAGGGCTGGATGTGGAGTTACGGGAACAGCTTGCCCGCGAGGTCCGGGATATTCTGAAGCGAGAGGAGGTCACCGCCATTCTGGTGACGCACGATCAGCTGGAGGCCTTTGCCCTGGCTGATGCCATCGGCGTGCTCGGTGAGGGGCGGTTACGCCAGTGGGATAACGGTTACTCCCTCTACCATCGTCCCAACGACCGGTTTGTTGCGGATTTTATCGGTCAGGGTGCGATGATCCCCGGCAAGGTGACTCAGGATGGTGACATTCAGTCCGCGCTGGGCAAGATCCATGGTGAGTTTGTCAAACAACCCACCGCCGGTGAGCGGGTGGAGTTACTGATTCGCCCCGATGATGTGGTGCATGATGACGAGAGCAATTTCAAGCTGAGAATCGTCGACAAGGTATTCCAGGGGGCCGAATATCTCTACACCCTGGCACTCGAGGATGGTACCGAGTTGCTCTGTCTGGTACAGAGCCATCATGATCACGATGTGGGAGAGATGATCGGAATACGCCTCTATGTGGATCATGTGGTGGCCTTTCCTGCAGTGGCCGATTAGGGGTTGATTTCTGATCCTCTGGTGGCCGCTGATGAACGGTATCAATGCGAATGGAATTGTTTTGATTACTCCTCTCCCGAGGCTGATTCTTAAAAGATCTCTTGTTGCGTAATTTCGCGCTGATTCACGACCTTCTGCCCCTTTTGTCTTCTGGTTTTTTTTACCACATTTTCAAAACATTGCGGATTCAATGTATGGGGAAAATTAATCATAGGTAAAAACTATAATTAAAAAAGTAATAAACGATTTTAACAATTAATGATTCAGGCATAGAGTTAATACAGGTGATCCCACTACGGGTGATAACAACCTGAATAACGAATTAGGAGATGACGATGTCTGAGAATAGATGCCCCTTTCATCATACGGCCGGCGGCGGTACCACCAATCGCGACTGGTGGCCCAATCAACTACGCCTGGAGATCCTTCGTCAGCACTCATCCAAGTCCGATCCGTTGGGTGAAGAGTTCAATTATGCAGAAGCCTTCAACCGTCTGGATCTGCAGGCCGTGAAACAGGATCTTCGGGAGCTGATGACCGACTCTCAGGATTGGTGGCCGGCAGACTTCGGTCACTATGGCCCACTGTTTATCCGCATGGCCTGGCACAGTGCCGGAACCTATCGAACCAGTGATGGCCGCGGTGGCGGCGGTACCGGCAATCAACGATTTGCCCCGGTCAATAGCTGGCCCGACAACGGTAATCTGGATAAGGCGCGTCGGCTGATCTGGCCTGTGAAGCAGAAGTATGGGCACAAGATATCCTGGGCCGATCTGATGATTCTGGCTGGTAATGTTGCCCTGGAGAGCATGGGATTCAAGACCTTCGGTTTTGCCGGTGGTCGAGAGGATATCTGGGAGCCGGAAAAGGATATCTACTGGGGAATGGAGCAGGAGTGGCTGGAGGAGAAGCGTTATGCCGGTGACCATGAAGCCCTTGAAAATCCCCTGGCCGCCGTACAGATGGGATTGATCTATGTAAATCCGGAAGGCCCAAACGGTAATCCCGATCCCCTGGCAGCGGCCAAGGATATTCGTGAAACCTTTGCCCGGATGGCGATGAATGATGAAGAGACCGTGGCGCTGATCGCCGGTGGACACACCTTTGGTAAGACCCATGGTGCCGGTGATGCCACCCTGGTGGGAGCGGAGCCGGAAGCGGCGCCGATCGAAGCCCAGGGTTTCGGTTGGCAGAGCAGTCATGGCTCGGGAAAGGCAGGTGATGCCATCACCAGTGGTCTTGAAGTCACTTGGACCTCGACACCGACCCAGTGGAGTAACAATTTTTTCTGGAATCTGTTCGGCTATGAGTGGGAGCTGAGCAAGAGTCCGGCCGGTGCTCATCAGTGGATACCCAAACATGGTGCGGGGGAGGGCTCGGTGCCGGATGCCCATGATCCTGAACGTCGTCATGTTCCAAAAATGCTGACCACGGATCTGGCGCTGAGGTTCGACCCTGAGTATGAGAAGATCTCACGTCGTTTTTATGAGCATCCTGATGAGTTTGCCGATGCCTTCGCCCGTGCCTGGTTCAAGTTGACCCACCGGGATATGGGGCCGAAAAGCCGTTATCTCGGAACGGAGGTTCCGGCAGAGGAGCTGATCTGGCAGGATCCGATCCCTGCAGTCGATCATGAGTTGATTGACGATCAGGATATCGCCCGGCTTAAGGACGCGATATTGGAAACGGAGAGTTCCGTTGCCGAGTTGGTGACAACCGCTTGGGCGTCCGCCTCAACCTTCCGCGGCTCCGACATGCGCGGTGGCGCCAATGGGGCGCGGATCCGACTGGTGCCGCAAAAGGATTGGCCGGTCAATCAGCCGGATCAGTTGAGCCGGGTGTTGATGACTCTGGAAGAGGTTCGCAGTGAGTTTGATAAACCGGTGTCGATGGCCGACATGATTGTTGTTGCCGGATGTGCCGCTGTAGAAGAGGCGGCCAGGCGTGCAGGTCACGATGTACAGGTGCCTTTCACTCCGGGACGGATGGATGCCTCCCAGGAGCAGACCGATGTGGATTCGATGGCGGTGCTCGAACCGGAGGCCGATGGTTTCCGCAACTACCGGAAAGCCAAATACTCGGTTTCGCCTGAAGAGATGTTGCTGGATAAAGCCCAGCTTCTGACCCTGACCCCACCTGAGATGACGGTGCTGGTCGGTGGTATGCGGGCCCTCAACAGTAACTACGAGCAGAGTAGTCACGGTCTGTTTACCGATCGTCCGGAAGTTCTGACGAATGACTTCTTTGTCAATCTGTTGGATATGCAGACTGAATGGATACCGGTCAGCGGGGAGGACAATCTGTTTGAAGGTCGGGATCGGGACAGCGGGGAGGTCAGGTGGAGTGCCACCCGGGTCGACCTGGTTTTCGGTTCAAACTCTGAACTGCGGGCATTGGCGGAAGTCTATGCGGCAGAGGATTCAGCTGAGAAGTTTGTGGATGACTTCGTTTCCGCCTGGAATAAAGTCATGAATCTGGATCGATTCGATCTTAAATAAAAAGAAAAAACACCCAGGCCTGGGTAAACCGGCCTGGGTGTTACGCTTCAACAGTTCAGCCACCCAATAAGGCCGCGGTCTCTTTTTTTCGTTTTACCGCTGAATGGCGACGGGGCTTGGCGGCTTCCTCAGCCTGATTGACACGATTGTGTTTACGTGGGTTCTTGCCTTTTTGCTGATCCTTGACGGCATGCCGCTTAGCCGATTGTTGAGACTTTCCGGCTGATCCTTTTTTACCGTCTCTTGAGCGATTGTTACTGCCAGCCGCTCTTCTATCGTTATTGCGAGGATTGTTGTTTCTCTGTTTCTGAACAGGCTCCGCTTTAATGGTCGGATCCGGTTCATAGCCTTCAACGGTCACTTGTGGAATCCTGCCTTTCAGAAGACGTTCGATATCCTTCAGCAGTTTGTGCTCATCGACACAGACCAGAGAGATGGCTTCGCCTTCATTGCCGGCACGACCGGTACGACCGATACGGTGCACATAATCCTCAGGTACGTTGGGCAGCTCGTAGTTCACCACGTGGGGAAGCTGGTCGATATCCAGGCCGCGGGCCGCAATGTCGGTTGCCACCAACACCCGGACCTTACCGTTTTTGAAACCGGCCAGCGCACGGGTTCGTGCCCCCTGGCTTTTGTTGCCATGGATTGCCGCCGCTGTAAGACCGTCTCTTTCCAACTGCTGCGCCAGACGATTTGCCCCATGCTTGGTGCGGGTGAAGACCAGTACCTGTTGCCAGTTGCCGGAGCCGATCATGTGGCTGAGCATCTCCCGTTTACGGCGTTTGTCGACGGGGTGGATAACCTGTTTGATTCGCTCAGCGGTGGTATTTCGCCGGGCGACCTCAATCAGCTCGGGATGATCCAACAGTTGTCCGGCCAGCTTTTTGATCTCATTGGAGAAGGTTGCGGAGAAGAGCAGGTTCTGTCTTGTGCCATTGGCGGGCAACAGTGATAGCACCTTACGGATGTCATGGATGAAGCCCATATCCAGCATCCGGTCCGCTTCATCCAGTACCAGTATCTCAACCCGGGAAAGATCCACTGTGCCCTGTGAGGCGTGATCCAGAAGTCTGCCTGGTGTGGCGATCAGGATATCGACACCCTGGCGCAGTTTGGCGATCTGGGGATTGATCTTGACCCCGCCGAAGATGACCGTGGAGCGCAGTGATGTGTGCCGACCGTAGGTATCGACACTCTCCCCGACCTGGGCGGCCAGCTCCCGGGTGGGCGTCAAGACCAGAGCGCGAACCGGACGTTTGCCTTTGGTGATCGGTTTATCCGCAAGCCTTTGCAGCAGCGGAAGCGTGAAGCCGGCCGTTTTTCCCGTACCGGTTTGTGCGCCGGCCATGACATCTTTACCTGCCAGGATAACCGGGATTGCCTTACGCTGAATTGGGGTGGGTTCTGTATAACCCTGCTCACCAACGGCGCGCAGGAGATCGGTCGACAGACCGAGACTATCGAATGACATATAAATTCTACTCCGTAGCCAAACAGCGGCAGCCATAGTGCTGGCGAATTGAGTGGCCACATAAAAAATTATGGTATTCCAGAGAGGAGTTTTCCTTCCCGGCGACAGCAATGCTGGCGGGAGCCGGTCGGCTGGAAAAGTATCTGATATCTTAAGCGGGAGGCTCTGTTCCCGAAGGGGAGAAGCGAACGGCTCTAGGTAATCTGAACGATCAATTGATCGTTATATGCGCTAACCGGTCAAGCGCGATCGGAGTAGATTAACATAATTCTACTCAGAAATCATTTTCCCTGGGATGGATTGGCCTATCCATCATATTTGCAACAATCCTGCTTAAAAATCAGACCAGCATTAAATGATCCTTTTAATCTGTCACGACACCATTGATTTCATGGCTCGACCATTATTGGACGCCGCCGGGGTTGTGCTGTTACAGATTAAAAAATATCAGATGAAAAGGGAGTAATTCTCATAATCTTCAACCGTTACTAAAGGGAGAGTGTAATGATTCGAATGATTGTTAGATCACTGTTGTCAGTCGTCTTGATGTTGCTATATTCCGGACTGATCCAGGCCCAACAGAGCAATCCCCTCAAGGAATATGTCTACCAGGATGACCCTGCCTACACCTACCGGGTGATCGGCCAACTGCCCGGCGCAGGATACGACGCCTATTTTCTCAATATGGATTCCCAAAATTGGCGCAGCGAGGCGGAGGTGACGCCAACCCTGTGGAATCACTGGGTGACCCTGATCGTGCCCCATCAATTGACCGCCACCACCGCCAACCTGACCATCGTCGGCGGTAGCTTCTCCACCACGCCACCGGATGCGCATGATCTTGCTCTGTTGGTACCCCTGCAACCTATGCTGTTGGTGATCGGAATATCAAGTTCTGGCAGACCTACCAGCTGGCTGAGCGTCTCTATGCTGAAGATCGTCAACTCCTGGCGGCGGGCATCTGCCAGGCATTGACCCGGCAGTAGCGTTGTCATCGAGGCCGTTATTTATCCGATACCACCGCTGTTCCATTAACTTCGAAGGTTATGCCGTTTGCTGATGAATTATCTATAGCTTTTCTTGCAGGTTGGGAGTTGAAACATGAAAAACATCGTGCAGCGGGGGATAAAAGCAGGAAAGAGTCAAATTTCATCTGTGTGCCAAATAGGCTGGGTGAATAGCTCCCCTCTCCCCTTGCGGGAGAGGGGCAGGGGGGAGAGGGGCTTTAAGATTTGTGCGAGTTAGACTGAAAGTTAGTGGGGCAGCAATGATCCGCTACGATAAAAACAGGTCGTAGTGAGCTCCTCTGCGCGCTCGGTTATTAAAAAGATGTTGTAGATCATTGCAGCACGATTTTTACAATCGCGTCAGACTGGCTCTCTGCCGCTGAAACAAATATTGTTAAGACCTTGAGTTTCTGCCTGTTTCAGGTTCACAGTTTCGAATTTATATAGAGTGTCGTTCAATTAACGGCAACTGGACCTGTGCAAAAAGGTTGTTTATGCTTTTGCCCTGAGCTGTAACGCTTCAATGGAATGTTGTATTAGGCAGGGAGCGCTCGATAGATCCGCCACCTTCCCTTGAACCTTTTAATCAACCGATGCGTCTCGGATGGACGCTTATAGGTCTGGTTTAAGGAATACCTTCCTCTGTATTATCCGCCCTGATCGAGGCAGGGCCGTGGGTATTTGTATTTGCTGTTAGTTGTTGGAGTAGTAAATGAATGGACTCTTTCGTCGGGCTGTTGCTGTCGCCGGCCTGATTCTGTTGTTTGCCGGTCTGCTGCATGCTGAGCAGTCGGCCCCGCTTAAAGCTTATGTCTATCAGGATGATCCGGCTTACGCCTATCGATTGATCGAAGAGCGTCCGGGGCAGGATTATGATATCTATTTTCTGAAGATGGTCTCGCAGAGTTGGCGTACCGAGCAGGAGGTAACGCCAACACTTTGGGATCATTGGCTGACTGTCATCGTACCTCATCAATTGAGCGGCACCACAGCGAATCTGACTATTTTTGGCGGTGGGGCGACCGATTCGCCGCCTTCTATTGAAACCTTCGATCAGCTTATGCCTCTTGCGACTGCTACCGGGAGTATTCAGGTAATCATCAGTCAGGTGCTTGGACATCCTTTGAAGTTCAAGGAGCTGGATCAGCCACTCGAGGAAGATGCTCTGGTTGCCTACAGCTGGCGTAAAAGTATGCAGACCGGTGATCCCACCTGGTCGGCCTTTCTGCCGATGACCAAGGCCAGTGTTCGCGCCATGGATACGACTCAGGCGTTTGTTGCCGAGTCCCTTGGTCTGGTTGTGGATGACTTCATCGTCAACGGGTTTTCCAAGTATGGCGCCATCGCCTGGTTGACGGCTGCGATCGATTCCCGGGTGGTTGCTGTGGCGCCCGGGGTGTTCAATGTACTGCGCCTGGCCGATCAGTTTGAGCGCCACTACAACAGCTACGGTTTCTACTCCGATACCCTGTCGGTCTATGAACAGAACGGCATCATAAAAAATATCCGCTCACCGGAAGGCAAACTGCTGCAGCAGCTGGTCGATCCGATCAGCTACAAACAGGCGCTGACCATGCCCCATCTGCTGCTCAGCGCCACCGGTGATGAGTACTTTCTACCGGATGCTTCGGAAGCCTATATCCATGACATACCGGGAGAGACGCTGCAGCGTATCGTACCGAACACCAATCACTCGGTTGAGAATAAACTGGAGGAGATGATCCAGGGGCTGGTCGCCTGGAATCAGATGCATCTCAACGGGATTGCAAGGCCGGTCATCGAGTGGCAATTGAGTAAAACCGGTGAGTTGATCGTCAGCAGTGATCAGACACCGCTGGTGGCCAAACTCTGGCAGGCGAGTAATCCAGATGGCCGGGACTTCCGCCAGGAGACCCTGGGTGACCAGGCGTGGCGTGAAAGCAATATCGAAAACGCGGATGACGGTGATTATCATGTCAGCGTTGCCAGGCCGGACACAGGATGGACAGCCTATCTGGTGGAGCTGACCTATCCGGGTATTGCTGGTATTCCTCAGGTCTACACCACCTCGGTGTTTGTCACACCGGATGAACACCCCTTCGAAGTGGAGGATCCGCTGGACAGTCCGAAAACCATTGACTACTGGCAGGAGCAGGTCAACCAGGCCATGGTCGGCTCCCCTCTGAAATACGATCTACCCGCACTGCAGGCGATGTTGCCGTTTCGGGTGTTCGGCGAATACATTCGGGATATAGAGACCCTGAGTGGCTACCTCAACACAGCTGGGCCTGAGCGTAACTGTATCGCTGCCAGGTTGAGTGTCGAAGCGGATCAGCAGGGTTGGTACACCACACTCTATGCCTACGAGGATCAAAACTTTAAATTCTGGCAGATCTATGAATTGGCAGAGCACCTTTACGCTAAGGGTCAACAGCGCCTGGCCGGTGGAGTCTGTCAGTTATTGACTCGCCAGCAATAACTCAGTATTGGCAGCTGAAACAGATCTGCTTGCTTGTAGTATTGAACAAGAAATCTTTAAACGAGATCCTGAAGATTGTTTTGGATATGGGCTCTGGTAATCTTCTCCAGGGCATCCAGTGGGGCAGGTGTGGCTTGAGGATTACGGTAGACTGCCAGTTCCACAGATTGCAGTTTCGGGAGCCCCGCAACCGGGGGGCTGTTGTTGTGTGACAGACGGGCCGTAATCCCCAGGCCGGCCTCCACAGCGGCCAGAAGTCCAGGAAGACTCGGGCTTGTGTAGACGACTCTCCAGCTCATCGATGCCTTCTCCAAAGCGTTGATAACCCGATCTCGAAACACGCAGGGTGGTTCGAACAGAACCAGCTTCAAGGGTCGATCATCGATGTCAATGAACGGTTCCGGGACGATCCAGGAGAGTTGGAGTTTTCCCAGGGGGTCACCACGATCGCCACGCTCCTGAAAGGCAACGGCAAGATCGAGTTTGCCGTTGGCGATCTCCCTTTTCAGTTCACAGCTCGGATTGACCCGAACGTCGAGCCGTATCCCCGGGTGGTTGTCGGCAAACCGGGCCAGCACACTGGCCAGTCCTCGATCGGCAAAATCCTGGGTCACACCGAAGCGGATCTGGCCCTGCAGGGGGTCCGGTTTCAGTGCGGCGGCGGCTTCATCGTTCAATGAAAGTATCCGTCGGGCATAGTTGAGCAGTAACTCACCGGATTCGGTGAGCAACTGTCGCCGACCGGCTTTGCGGAAAAGTTTCGAGCCACTCTGCGCTTCCAGGCGCTTCATCTGCAGGCTGATTGCTGACTGGGTTTTATGCAGTTGCCGTCCGGCTTTGGCAAACCCGCCCAGGTCCGCAATGGCGACGAAGGTTCGCAGCAGGTCGATATCGAGATTTTTAAACATATCAAATAGATTAGTAACATAAATGAATAAGATAAAAAAGATTCAATTTATTTATCATTATGGGCGGACTATCTTGACTGGCAAATGGAGAAAAGGGGAAACAACATGCCGGTTATCAAGATTCAACACAGTGGTGAGCCACTAGCCAACGATACCTGTTCCGCGCTTCAACAGCAGGTGACAGGACTGATCCATCGGGTATTGGGAAAAGCGGTTCCGGTTACGGCGGTTCTGATCAGCTCACAGCCGAATCGGCAGTGGTCGGTGGGAGGCGATGCCATCACTCACCATCAATCGGTACTGATGGAGATCTACATCACTTCCGGCACCAACAGCGAAGATGAAAAACGCTTGATGATCAGTGAGGCCCATTCACTGTTGGAGGCCAGACTCGGTCCCCTGGTTGAGGCGAGTTATGTGGTCATTCAAGAACTGGCGCCAACCGACTGGGGGTATGCGGGTGTGACACAGGAGGAACGCCGTCGCAGAAAGGCCCAGACATGAATGGTCATCCATATCGGTTGCCACGGCGTTTGGAAGATGGGTCGCTTGATCTGGCGTTCTACAAAGATCGGGCACTCGAGCTACGCTCGAATGATTTCGTCTGTCTGCTTGGAAGCGTGGTGAATCTGATAAGAGGGTTGGTTAGCAGTTGAACAACCGGTCGATGGCTGCCAATCCCTCTTGCACCACTTCGTCCAGCTCTTCCGGGTCATCTTCATGCTCATAGGCCAGCATCGAATAGACCGAAAGGGATTTCAGTGCCAAAGCGATTTTTTCAACATCGGGTAGATTGAGTTCAACCCCGTCTCTCAGTCTGCAATCCTCACTCATGGTCAAAACCCTCTTACTGCCATGGATTTATAGAGTGGGATGGTCAGCCAGGATCGGCAGGCTGTCAAAAAAGAAGTGTGGTTCTTTGATCTGAATCAATATCGCCTGACCAGTGTGGCCGAGGTTTTTTCCAGTCTGTACAGGCTTCTGCTCGACTTACAGGGTCTGCTCGGTGACATCCACGTAGAGCTTGATCCGTTGGCCGGGTTGTAGATATTTGCCCTTGATGGTGTTCCAGCGCTTCAGGTCCGCAACCGAGACTTTGAATCTCTGAGCGATTCTGGAGAGGGAGTCTCCCCGTCTGACCTTGTAGTGCAGTCGGCTCTGGGTACCGCTGGGTTGCAGATCCAGCAAAGAGGTGCTGGTCTGGCTGCGGGCGGTCCAGATGACCAGGGTCTGACCTGTCTTAAGTGGGTCGCCGGGAGCCATGCCGTTCCAGGCTGCAAGCTTTTTGTAACTCACGTTATGCGCTCTGGCGATGGTCCAGAGGCTGTCTCCGGATTGAACCCGGTAGTGCTTCTTGACCCCATTTCTGGAGCGGTTTTGAATGGCCGCCTTGCGCTGCTCCTGGGCATAGACATAGTGGTCGATCTTTTTACTCGATACCGGAATCAGCAGGTGTTTGCCGGCGCGAATCTTATTGCCTCGCAGTTTGTTGACCTGTCTGATGAGCTTGGCCGTGGTGCCGTGTCGACTGGCAATCACGCTCAGTGAGTCACCGGATTTGATCTTGTAGCGTTTCCAGGTGAGCCGCTTCTCCTGGGGTAGGGCGGCGAGCTTCTGTTTGAACGGTTCAACCCGGTCGAGAGGCAGGGTCAGCTTATGTGGGCCGTCTGGATCGGTGGCCCAGCGGTTGAAGCCTGCATTCAGCAGATAGAGCTCCTGGATGGGGAGCTCCGCCATCTCGGCGGCCAGTGCCAGATCGAGCTGGGATTTGATATCCACCGTGGCGAAGTAGGCCTCGTCGGCGATCGGATCCAGTGGCATGCCGTAGGCTTCCGCATCCTTGAAGATCTTCGCCAGTGCGAGCAGGCGAGGCACATAGGCGCTGGTTTCATCGGGCAGCTTCAGAGACCAGTAGTCGGTCGGCTTAGCCTTTTTACGGTTGCGCTTGATGGCGCTGCGTACGGTGCCGGCACCGGAGTTATAGGCTGCCAGGGCCAGCTCCCAGTCGCCATCGAACTGTTTATTGAGACGCTGCAGATAGTCGAGTGCGGCACGGGTTGAGCTGACAACATCCCGGCGTCCGTCATACCACCAGTTCTGTTTCAAGCCGAAATAGCGCCCGGTGGAGGGGATGAATTGCCAGATGCCGGCAGCACGGCCAGGGGAGTAGGCAAACGGTTGAAACGCGCTCTCAACGGCTGGTAACAGGGCGATCTCCGCCGGAATATCCCGTTTGTCGATCTCTTCTAGGATGAAAAACAGAAACGGGGCGGCCCGCTCCTGGATACGCTGCAGGTATTTCGGGTGTTTCTGATACCAGCTCAGCTCCTTGCCGATACGGCTGTTGCTGGGGATGGTAAGGGCAAAATTCTGTCGCATTCTGTCCCAGGCGTGCGCTGGAGTCGGGTCGGGCAGAGAGGCAACCACTTCGGAGAGCTGTTCGGCCAAATCCGGCATCGACTCGGGAATTACCTTCTCACTGCCGGTCAGGGGTTGGATCTGCACGGTTTCAGTGGAGAGGTTGTCCAGTGGAACTTCGGTCAGGGCCGACTCCTCAGCAACGTTCGGCAGAGACTGACAGGCCGCCAACAGACAGGTGAATATCAGATTCATTGCGAGCAGGTAGGGCTTGCTGAGAAGTGTTGCCGAGCTGTTAAGTGACTTTGACATACCGAATACTGAAAGAAAATGTAACCAAAGCCGTGTATGATTTCCATGTGGTGAACTCCTGACAAACGGCCGCATATTGCAATCTGTGATCGTTTCGGCCTCGTTTCGCGTGGCAACACATATCACTGGGCGGGGCTGCTCGGTTGCACAGCAAATCCTTGATTTGCTTAGTGATGGTCCGCTGGCCCACTGTCTCAATCCAGGCGCAGCCATGAACCCTCTTGTGCCTGACAACCGCCGGGACATCGGTTAGCAATATGAGACGCTACACCTGAATCCTGCACAAACCAGGGCCGCTCATTCGCCTCTTTGTGGTGTCATACTGATAGACAATCGGGTCGGATGCCACAACAGCAGGTTTAAGAGCGGCGCTCAAAAAGAAACACAGATTACCTGACAGTAGTGTCGGTAGCAAAGCCGATAGCTTGACAGATGAGAGAATACAGGCGGCTAAAACTGCGATCTTGCCAACAGAATCACATTCAGGAGTGGTTCGGTACCCCTCTTGGAGCGAATCTTGTCGCCCAGGAACGGATCCCGCTTGAGCGCCATCTCTCAGCCATTTTCGGCTACCATCTGGTGCAGATCGGTCATCAGGGGGTGAGTGAGGAGCTGCTGCAAGTCAGTCCAGCCCGAAACCGGCTGGTGATGGGGATCGGCAACTCCGGGCAGCCGGGTAAACTACAGGCTGATCCGAGTCATCTGCCGTTTGCCACCGACAGTGTGGATGGGGTGCTGTTGCCCCACACCCTCGATTTTTCTCTCGATCCCCACCAGGTGTTACGCGAAGTAGAGCGGGTTCTGATACCCGAGGGGAAGCTGTTACTGAGTGGTTTCAATCCCTGGAGTCTGTGGGGTGGGGTGAGGTTGCTGCGCATGCGCTCTTCCACGCCTCCCTGGTGTGGCCACTTTTTCAGCAGCCGGCGGGTACTGGATTGGCTGGCACTGCTGGGCTTCGATCTGCTGGAGATCCAGTATCTGAACTACCGGCCACCGATTCAAAGCCTGGGTGTGATGCAGAAGTTGCAGTTTATGGAGCAGTTCGGTGACAAGGTCTATCCGAATTTTGGTGGTGTGTATATCATACTGGCGGTGAAGCGAGTGGTGACGATCACCCCGATCCGGCCGAAATGGTCGGTGAAGAAGCGGGTTATTCCCACCGCAGCTGAACCCACAATCAGAAACGGTACCTGAGTTACACCTACCATGGATTGCAGCAGAATTCGATGACACAGCATGTAGAACTCTTTACGGATGGCGCCTGCAAGGGCAATCCCGGGCCTGGTGGCTGGGGGGCAGTATTGCGCTATGGGGATCATGAGAAACAACTCTTTGGGGGCGAGGCCAGCACCACCAATAATCGCATGGAGTTGTTGGCGGTCATCAAGGGATTACAGCAGCTGAAAAGAGCCAGTCGTGTCGCTGTGACCACCGATTCCCAATATGTCAAAAATGGCATTACCCAATGGATTCATAACTGGAAAAAGAATGGCTGGAAGACGGCCGCCAGGAAGGCGGTGAAAAATGCCGATCTGTGGCAGAGCCTCGACTGCGAGGTTAAAAAACACCAGGTGGATTGGCACTGGGTGAAAGGGCATGCGGGGCATCCCGGTAATGAGTTGGCGGACCAGCTGGCCAACAAGGGTATCCAGGAGCTGTAGGATGATGCGTCAGATCGTGCTCGATACTGAAACCACAGGTCTGGAGCCTGAACAGGGCCACAGGATCATTGAGATCGGCTGTGTCGAGCTGGTCGACAGGCGGCTGACCGGTAACAATTTTCATCAGTTTCTCCAGCCGGAGCGGGAGATCGATGCCGGAGCTATCGAGGTGCATGGCATCACCAATGAGTTTCTTGCCGATAAGCCCAGATTTTGTGATGTGGCCCAGGATTTCGTGGAGTATGTACGTGGTGCCGAGCTGATCATCCACAACGCCCCGTTTGACGTGGGATTCCTCGATCATGAGTTGAAACTGATGGAGAATCCCCAGCGTATCGACACGCTTAGCGCGGTTACCGATACACTGGTGATGGCAAAGAAGATGCATCCGGGGCAGAGGAACAGCCTCGATGCCCTGTGTAAACGCTACGATATCGACAACTCTCATCGTGAGCTTCATGGAGCACTACTCGATGCGGAGATTCTGGCGGATGTCTATCTGATGATGACCGGCGGCCAGGCGGCACTGGTGTTGGATGATCAGCTCGGACAGCAGGGTGGCGATGAGAATGCGGCCGACAATATCCGTCGTCTGGCTGCCGACCGTCCACCCCTGAAGGTGATCCTGGCGGATGAGTCCGAGCTGGAAGCCCATCAGCGGCAGCTTGAAGCGATGGGTGAGGCCTGTATCTGGCACAAACAGCCGTAGCGGTCGAATCGGAGAAAAGACCCTAGGGCCTATTAGATTTAGTGTTAACAGGCCCTAAGTCAGCCCCTTGATTGACTCGATTTGGCGCTGTCGCTGCCCTGCACGATGTCGTAGAGTCTGGGTATGTCGAGCAACTGAACATGTTTGCGTTCCACCCTCAGCAGGTTTTCATCCTGAAAACGGGTAAAAAGCCGGCTGACTGTTTCAACGGCCAGGCCAAGATAGTTACCGATTTCATGACGGGACATACTGAGAAAGAAGTCGCTGGCTGAAAACCCCCGTTGTTTGAATCGCTCCGAGAAACTGAGCAGAAAGGTGGCCAGGCGCTCTTCGGCACTCTTTTTACCCAGCAGGGTCAGCATTTCCGTATCCTGGCCGATCTCGCGGCTCAGCAGGCGGTACATCTGATGCTGCAGGCTGGGCATGATGGCGCTCAGAGACTCCAACTGGGAGAATGGGATCTCGCACACCGCAGTGGTCTCAAGGGCAATCGCCGAGCAGGTGTGGCAATCATCCTGAATGGCATCCAGGCCGATCAGCTCACCCGGAAGGTGGAAGCCCAGTACCTGTTCTCCGCCATCTTCGTTGGGACTGTAGGTTTTTACCGAGCCGCTGGTGATGACCCGCAGGCTATGGAACTTATCACCGCCACGGTATAGATGATCCCCACGATGGTAGGGTCGGCCCCGTTTGATGATGCAGTCAAGGCGCTCCACGTCATCCGGTGTCAATCCCATCGGTAGACAGAGGGTGGCCAGACTGCAGTTCTTGCAGGCTACCTTGATATTTTCAAATGAGACAACTTTTCTGCTAGTCAAGTAATCGCTCCAGCATGCGGGGTGCTTTGATATCAACGCCTGGTAAAGACGGTTTTCGCGTCAGGGGTATCATTTCCTTTCCGAGATGACCTCAATTTCCTCAATGGCGTTACAGCTCCCAGAGGTTGATGTTTAAACCGCTGGAGCCACCTCTACCGCATTCCCGGCAAACAGCCTGTCGGAGCGGATAGCTTGTCTCCCCATCCTACAACCACATCCTTGTCTCTCTACTATTTTGTGAACCAGCACACGGCCTATTTTTCCAGAAATTCTTGATGTTGATCAAGTCGTTTTGGTTTTTTTATTACTTTGGGTCATTGCAGGAGCCGTATCCAGGGCCGTTGGGAGCAAAAAAAAGCCGGCCTGAAGGCCGGCTTTTCTGCACATGGGTAGGCTTATTGAGCCGGTGCAGCTGGTGCAGGTGCTGCAGCTGGAGGCGCAGGATAGCCGTATGGAGCACCGTAAGGAGCGCCATAAGGAGCACCATAACCGTATGGAGCGCCATAACCATAAGGTCCATAGCCACCATAGTCACGGTAGTAGTTGTTACCCCGGCCATAGCCAGAACCGCGGGCATTACCACTCATGCCGAAGCTGAAATCACCGGAGCCATCACCCCAACCATCGCCCCAACCGTCATTGTTCCAGCCGCGGTTACCATAGCCAGGACCGCCCCACCAGGCAGAGGCACTGGTAGACGCAGCTACAAGAGCAGCGATGCTCAGAACTTTAGCAAATTTAGTCATGCTTTCTTCCTCTCAAATGATTGTTTTGATACTACCATCGGTGATGTATAAAAGTGGCTTCCTAAGCCTCCATCATACGATGCTTGAGGACTCTACAACGAGGTCGGCCGAAAAAACGGCTTGGACTGTCGGGTAAAGTGCTACTAGCCTCAGTAGTTGTTATTTGCGAAACACGCCAATCGATTATAGACCTTGAGCGGTGATATTCAAACGAATTCTTCCCCCCTCGGCAGTTATGACGAATCTATGACGGACCGGCCCTTCGAGATTGAGTGAAGAGGGCCAATCTGGTACTGTTTACCCCCGTCCTATATCCCATTCCCAGCACTCTAACCCTGGTAAGCAGAATTACATGACCAGTTTTATTTTCATTACGGGCGGTGTGGTTTCCTCACTTGGTAAAGGTATCGCCTCAGCCTCTCTGGCCGCACTCCTCGAGGCCCGCGGCCTGGATGTCACCATGATCAAGCTGGATCCCTATATCAATGTGGATCCCGGCACCATGAGCCCTTTTCAACATGGTGAGGTGTTTGTTACCGAGGATGGATCGGAAACCGATCTGGATCTCGGTCACTACGAAAGATTTATCGACAGCACCATGGGCTGCAATAACAATTTCACTACCGGCCAGATCTATGAGCAGGTGATCCGTAAGGAGCGCAAGGGAGAGTATCTGGGCGGTACGGTACAGGTAATCCCACACATAACGAATCAGATTAAGGAGAGTATTCTGCTCGGCGCCGGAGATAAGGATATCTGCCTGGTTGAGATTGGCGGCACCGTCGGTGATATCGAATCTCTGCCTTTTCTCGAGGCAATTCGTCAGATGGGTGTGGAGATGGGGCAGCAGCGGGCCATGTTCATGCATTTGACCCTGGTTCCCTACATCAAGGCCTCAGGTGAGATCAAAACCAAGCCGACCCAGCACTCGGTGAAAGAGTTGCGCTCGATCGGTATTCAGCCGGATATTCTGGTGTGCCGTTCGGAGCAGCCCCTGCCGGAGCCGGAACGCAGAAAGATCGCTCTGTTCACCAATGTGCCTGAAGAGGCGGTCATCTCTGCGGTGGATGCCGATTCCATCTATCGGATTCCGGTGCTGTTGCACGCCCAGGGTATGGATGAACTGGTAAATCAGCGATTTGGTCTGAATCTTCCCCCTGCCAATCTCTCGGAGTGGGAAGCCTTTCTCGAAGGGCTGGATAACCTCGAGGGCGAGGTGAAGGTGGCCATGGTGGGTAAATATGTTCACCTGACCGAAGCCTACAAATCCCTCTCCGAGGCCCTGGTGCATGCGGGTGTGCATACCGGCAACCGGGTGGTGATTCACTATGTGGATTCAGAGCAGATTGAGAAGAGCGGGACCGAGAGCCTGCAGGGTATGGATGCCATTCTGGTACCCGGCGGCTTTGGTAACCGAGGCGTTGAAGGAAAAATCGAAGCCGTGCGCTATGCCCGGGAAAACCGCATACCCTACCTGGGCATATGTCTCGGCATGCAGGTGGCGGTGATTGAGTTTGCCCGTCACGTGGCGGGATTGGAGGGTGCCCACAGTACCGAATTCAATCGCTCCACACCCAATCCGGTGATTGGCCTGATTGTGGAGTGGCTTAATGCGGATGGACAACTGGAGACTCGCAGCGAAAACTCCGACCTGGGCGGCACGATGCGTCTCGGGGGGCAGGAGTGCAATCTGCAGTCCGGCAGCCTAACCCATCAGCTCTACGGTAAGGATGTGATTGTGGAACGTCATCGCCATCGCTATGAGTTCAACAACAGCTACCTGGATGACATCGTTACAGCCGGCATGAAAATCTCCGGTCGCTCGGTGGATGGCCGATTGGTTGAGATCGTCGAAATACCTGACCATCCCTGGTTTGTCGCCTGCCAGTTCCACCCGGAGTTCACCTCCACGCCGCGCCACGGCCATCCACTCTTTTCCGGTTTCATTGAGGCAGCCCGGAAGCACAGGGATGGTGGTCAGTGAAGCTGTGTGATTTTGAGATCGGGCTGAATCGCCCTCTGTTTCTGATCGCCGGTCCCTGCGTGATTGAGAGTGAGCAGCTCGCCATGGACAGTGCCGGTGAGCTGAAGGAGCTCTGTGAAGGATTGCAGATACCCTTCATCTACAAATCCTCCTTCGATAAAGCCAACCGCTCCTCGGCTGAGAGCTACCGTGGTCCCGGCATGGAGCAGGGCATGCAGATTCTGCAGAAGGTAAGGCAGCAGCTGGCTGTGCCGGTGCTTACCGATGTGCACGAGGATACCCCCCTTGAAGAGCTGTCCGAGTGTGTGGATGTGCTGCAGACTCCGGCCTTTCTCTGCCGTCAGACCAATTTCATTCAGCGGGTGGCCCGGCAGGGATTACCGGTGAATATCAAGAAGGGTCAGTTTCTCGCCCCCTGGGATATGGTGCATGTGGTTGAAAAGGCGAGAGCGGTCGGCAATGAACAGTTGATGGTTTGTGAGCGGGGTGTCTCTTTCGGCTACAACAACCTGGTCTCCGATATGCGTTCACTGGCGGCGATGCGAGAGACCGGCTGCCCGGTGGTGTTCGATGCCACCCATTCGGTGCAGCTGCCGGGTGGGCAGGGTAAAAGCTCCGGCGGGCAACGTGAATTTGTGCCGGTGCTGGCCAGAGCCGCCGTTGCGGCGGGCGTCTCCGGATTGTTCATGGAGACCCATCCCAATCCGGATAAAGCACTGAGTGATGGACCCAATGCCTGGCCGTTACCGAAAATGGCTCGACTGCTTGAAACCCTGGCGGCTCTTGATCGACAGGTTAAACAGAGCGGTCTGATCGAACTTGAACTGTAAGCCTGACCCGTCATCTTCCTGTAAAATGCAGCGGTGACAATAACGTTTAATACAAACAAACGACAGAATTAGATGGAGACGAAATGTCTGAAATTGTTGATGTACGTGGACGAGAGATTCTCGACTCACGGGGTAACCCAACCATAGAGGCCGATGTTTTTACCGCGGATGGTGCGATTGGACGGGCGATGGTCCCCTCTGGCGCCTCCACCGGATCACGGGAAGCACTGGAACTCAGAGATGGCGACAAACAGCGCTATCTGGGTAAGGGGGTGCTGCAGGCTGTGGCGAACATTAATGGCCCGATCAAAGAGGCATTGATGGGCATGGAAGTCACCGAACAGGCCGCACTCGATCAGTGCATGCTGGATCTGGACGGTACCGAGAACAAAGCCAAACTGGGTGCCAACGCGCTGCTGGGAGTCTCCCTGGCCGCCGCTCACGGGGCAGCTCAGGAGCGTGCACTGCCACTCTACCGTTCCCTCTCATCCGGTCCCTACCGGCTGCCTGTGCCGATGATGAATATCATCAACGGTGGCGCCCATGCGGACAACAGTGTCGATCTGCAGGAGTTCATGATCCTTCCGGTTGGGGCAGGTTCGATTCGTGAGGCGGTGCGCTACGGCGCCGAGGTCTTTCACGCTCTGCAGAGTGTACTGAAAGGCCGGGGTATGGCGACCGCTGTCGGTGATGAAGGGGGCTTCGCACCCAATCTACCGTCCAATGAATCCGCCATCGAAGTGATTCTTGAGGCGATTGAGAAGGCTGGCTTCGCGGCAGGCAACGACATCTACCTGGGGCTTGATGTGGCCAGTTCCGAGTTCTATGAGGATGGGGTCTACAATCTGGCCTCCGAAGGGCGCAAGTTCAGTGCCGAAGAGTTTGCCGACTACCTCGCGGCCTGGGTCGATCAATATCCGATCATTACCATCGAAGACGGTATGGATGAGGGTGATTGGGCCGGTTGGAAACTGCTGACGGAAAAACTGGGTCAGCGGGTACAGCTGGTCGGTGATGACCTGTTTGTCACCAACACCAAGATTCTGAAACGGGGTATCGATGAGAGTATCGCCAACTCGATTCTCATCAAAGTGAATCAGATCGGTACTTTGAGCGAGACCATGGCGGCCATCGATATGGCTCGGGATGCGGGTTACAGTGCGGTGATCTCCCATCGTTCGGGTGAAACCGAGGATACCACCATCGCCGATCTGGTGGTGGCTACCGGTACCGGGCAGATCAAGACCGGATCCCTCTCCCGCTCTGACCGGGTTGCCAAATACAACCAGTTGATGCGCATTGAGGATCAGCTGGGTGATGAGGCTGTCTACGCAGGTAAAGATGCATTCCCGGTAACCATCGCATGATCTGACTCACATCCTATCCTCCCTGGTTGGGCAGGGCGTCACTGGGTATGCTATAGGTTGTGCTCAGGGCGCCGGGAGTGATCCGGTCCAGGGAGGCATGGTTCTCCGCCACTCTGAATCGGTGAACATTCAGGGCTGCCCTGAATCCATACACATTCACATCCTTGACTGATCGATGCGCATCATTATTGCCATTTTGGTTGCCTTGCTGCTGTTTCTGCAATATCGCCTCTGGGTGGGCGAGGGGAGTCTTGCCGAGGTTAATAATCTGAAGGATGAGATTGGTGCCTTACAGCAGGAGCTGATCGGATTGCGTAAACGAAATCATGCCCTGCAGGCCGAAGTGGAAGATTTGCGCAGTGGCCAGGCCGCCATCGAGGAGCGCGCCCGCAGTGAGCTTGGCATGATTAAAGAGGGGGAGACCTTCTATCAGGTAATCACCCCCTCAGGGACTGAGACCAATGAGCGATAGCTGCTGGGCGATAGTACCGGCCGCCGGTGTCGGACGACGCATGGGTGGGGCGGTACCAAAACAGTATCTGGATCTGTGTGGCCGTAAGATTATCGATCTCACCCTGGAGAGGTTGTTGAATCACCCGCGTATCTCTGGTGTCTGTGTCGCCTTGTCGGCCGAGGATGGCTACTGGGAAAGCTGTGAACACCATAATCACCCCAATGTGATTCGGGCCACCGGTGGTGCAGAGCGCTACCACTCAGTGTGCAATGCTCTGGCAAGTCTCGCCGAATTGGCCGATGAGCATGATTGGGTGCTGGTGCATGACGCCGCCCGCCCCTGTCTTTCTGCCGCCGATCTGGACCGCTTGATCGAGACGCTGCAGAGTCATCCGGTCGGTGGGCTGCTGGGTATCCCGGTCGCTGACACCCTGAAACGGGTCGATGATTTCAACCAAATCGATGCCACAGTCTCCCGGGAGCGTCTCTGGCGCGCCTTTACCCCTCAGATGTTTCGGCTTGGCCTGTTGAACCGCTGCCTGGAGCAGGCGATTGAGAGTGGCGCAGCTGTTACCGATGAGGCGAGTGCTGTGGAGCTGTCAGGCCATCGGCCTTTGCTGGTGGAGGGTGACGGCACCAACATCAAAATCACTCATCAACACGATCTGCTGCTGGCCGAGCACTATCTCAAGCTGGTCAGAGATGAGGAGTGATCCGTTTACAGCGCAAGCAGATCACGCAGTTCACGGATCTGTTCCCGGGCATTTTCAATGATGCCGATCGAATGTCTGGGGGTAAGTTTGCCCAGCGCCAGTTTATGAAACGCGGGTACCAGGTCGAGACGGGGTAGTCTGGCCATCGCCGGAGTACCGACAAAGGCGTGCAGTTGGGCGATCACCACCAGATCCACATAGTCCGGTTCGTGACTGATATCCTCCATCCAGTCCTCTGCATGCAGTGCGGACTGAACAAAGTAGTCCGGAAACTCCCATTTCCGCAATACCATCGCGCCGACTTCGCCTTTCAGATTGTTCAGCACCCGGTCAAGCAGTTCGGGGTTTTCGGCAAGTTCTGGTTTGCTGCGCGCGGCGCCGATGATGGCCAGCGCACCGATGTCGTGGAGTAGCCCGCAGAGCAGGGCCTGGTCTGTGGCGAGTCCCGGGGTGACATTGGCCAGTTCATGACAGATCGGTGCCACATAGCTGACATGTTTCCAGAGTCTCAGCATCCGTTGCTGAAGTATCTTTGAACGGCTTTGAAACAGTTTCCCCAAGGCAAAACTGATCACCAGGTTATGGGTCACCGAGCGTCCCAGCCGGGTGACCGCATCGGGTAGGTTGTCGATCGGTTGCTTACCCCGGTAGGCAGCACTGTTGACCACACTGATCACCCGGGCAGCCACTGTGGGGTCCGCCTGAACTACATGGGCGATATCTTCGCTATCGGAGTTGCTGTCATTGATCACCTTGGCGATGCGCATGGTGATATCCGGCATACTGGGCAGTTCCAGGGAGTTGTTCTGCACCGCTTCATGGAACTCCCAATAGAGTTCATCTTCCGGCCCTTCACTGTCCTGCAACTCGATGGTGTTGTTCGAGCGTTGATTGACCACCGGCGGCAGCCGTTTGATCGCATCGTAGAGCTCTCGTGGAATACTCAACAGGTCAACTGCGGTCAGACTGTCTATGGAGACTTCACTGGGGGTTTTTTCCGCCAGTGCAACCAGGCTGCAGGGTTGATCCGCTTTACAGACGATCTGTTTGCCGTCATTGAAACTGACCCGGACTTCCCCGGCCATCAGGTAGAAGATCTGCTCGTTCGCCTCGCCGGCTACAGCGATGCGGGTATCCGCGTTGCAATGTTCAATATGAGTTTCAGATAGAACATAGTTCTGCACCCGTTTCGGCAGGTGTCTCAGTATCTCGATCTTCTTGACCCTGTTTTGAGTCACTGCGGTTACACGTTGAATCATCTACTGGTTGCTCGATCTATTTAAATTTAATCCCTGGCGGTTGGCATGAGGCAGAATCGAAATATACCCGATAGGCTGGCAATCCTGCCTGCTCCTGGCGGAGATCTTCAATCGCCAGGTTAAATGTTGCTACAAAGCGTACAATGCTGTTTATTTATCGACCCGATCGGATAACTCTTAAGCAGCCAGGGTGAAAAAATTATGCGTATAGGACAGGGTTATGATGCTCACCGTTTCGAGTCCGGCTCCCCGTTGGTGCTCGGTGGGGTCGAGGTGCCACACGATCAGGGCCTGAAGGCCCATTCCGATGGGGATGTGCTGATTCATGCGCTTTGTGATGCTCTACTTGGTGCGGCTTGCCTGGGTGACATCGGGCGGCACTTTCCCGATAACGACCCAGCCTATGCAGGCATTGACAGCCGGGAACTGCTTCGTCAGGTCATGCAGCAACTGCAGGAGCTGGGCCTCAAGCTTGCCAATGCGGATATGACCATCGTTGCTCAGAAACCCAAGCTGTCACCCTATATCGATGAGATGAGGTCCCTGTTGGCCGGGGATCTGCAAACCAATCTCGATCGGGTCAACATCAAGGCCACCACCACCGAGGGTATGGGTTTTACCGGTCGGGGGGAGGGCATTGCCGCACTGGCCAGCGTACTGCTGGTGGAAAAAACCAGTGAGTGATCAATCCTGGATAACCCTGGCGCAGATGCCCTACGCTCATGGCAGTCCCGTTGGCGGTGGTGTGATCAGATCCTGCGCTGATGATTTTCAGGTGGATGAAGAGCTCGGTTTCCTGCCGGATGATGAGGGGGAGCACCTGCTGGTTCAGATCAGAAAAAGAGAGACCAATACCCAGTGGCTTGCGGGCCAGCTGGCGCGTCTGGCCGGGATCGACAGAAAGGATGTGGGTTTCGCCGGTTTGAAAGACCGTCATGCGGTGACCACTCAGTGGTTCTCACTGGGGATGGCGGGTAAGCCTGAGCCTGACTGGCATGCCCTGGACGACGATCTGATCGAAGTGCTGGCAGTCCATCGGCACAAAAAGAAGCTGCGCCGAGGTAACCTGTGGGGTAACCGTTTCGTACTCAGAATCCGGCAACTCAGTGGTGCTCAGGAGGCCATTGAAGCGCGTCTCCTGCAGTTGCAGGGAGCTGGAATGCCCAACTATTTCGGAGAGCAGCGTTTTGGCCATGATTACAGTAACCTGGATCAGGCGAATCGCCTGTTCTCGCCATCCAGGCCGCGACTCAATCGATCGTTACGCGGGCTGATTATTTCAGCAGCCAGATCGCAGCTGTTTAACCAGGTTCTGGCTACCCGAATCGAACAGGGAAACTGGAACAGTCCGATACCAGGTGACTATTTTCAACTGGATGGCAGTCGGGGCTGTTTTGCAGACCATGAAGAGGAGCCCGATCGGCTGGTCAGCCGCTGTGCATCACTGGATATACATCCGACCGGTCCGCTCTGGGGGCGTGGCCGGAGTCTGGTCAAACAGGCGGCAGAGAGTCTGGAAGGGCAGGTGCTGGCCCCCTTTGAGCTGTGGCGAAATGGCCTGGAACATGTAGGATTACAACAGGAGCGGAGGCCGATGAGAGTCGCTCTGAACGGCTTGGAGTGGCAGTTTCTTGAGGAGGGGGATCTGGAGCTGAGGTTCTTTCTGCCAGCCGGTTGTTATGCCACAGCCATGTTGCGTGAACTGCTTGTCTACGAACTTCCTGCAGTCCAGGAGTAACTACAGATTTAGTTTGAATAACAAATAGTTGCAGTCATTCATTAAGTCTGTATTACCCTGAATACTCGGGGGTGGTAAAAGAGGTTCTAAAATATAGGATTGTTAACAGGCCCTAAGAAGGTGATTCGATGAAAGGTACACTCAGGCAACTCTGTTGCACGGTACAACGTAATTGCCATATCTCTGATGCCCGTCATGGCACCGATTATGGTCTCTGTACCTACCTTTTAAAGATGCGGGAGTACTACCGCTGGGAGAACGGACTCGACTACGAGGCCTCTCTGACCAATGAATCCGTCGGCGATTGGCTTACAGCGCGGGAAGCGCTCTGGGAGTCCCTGGTGGATGACAACTTCGACTCCCTGCCGATCGATGGCCAGGTCTACGATCCTTTCGATGTGGAAGCCATCAACCAATCACTTGAACCCCTGGGGCTGGTCTACAGCGCGGGCTATGGTGCGAAAAACAAACCGCTCTTTTTTCTTGGGCACCTGGAACGTCGTGAGGAACCGGAGGGTATCTCGGTCTGGGTTGCCGGACGTGAGCTCGCCAGAGATTTATCCGCTCCAGCGGCGATGAATCAGGGGGGACGCATCTATATCAGACGGGAGTCCTTTCGCCGGCTGCTGTGGGAGAAGTTTGAGAATTGGCGATGGCAGCGGGCCGATAATGCCCTGGGGCGGGCCTTCTCTCACTACGATTTTGAAAGTCAGCTTCAAAGCTCCCTTGATCTGATGGTGGAAAAAGAGCTGGCGGCCGTGTTGCTGCATGAGAAGGGAGAGTATCAGGCGGGACGGATACTGGGGGATCAGTGGAATGAGATGGTTCTGGAGCTCGGTCATTCCGTTGCCGAGCTGATGGTTCGTGCAGTCAGGGATCATTGGGCCGATTGTCAGGTGACACTGCCTCAATTGCTGGAAGATGAGGATGTGGCCTCTCTGCATTTCTATATCGGCGGGTTGACCGGGATGCGTAAATCCCTCTTCCCGGCGTTGATCTCAGCCTATGAAGGCTGGTATCAGGATAGAGACTGGCAACGTTTCTATCAGCTGGTATCCGAGGGACAGGCCCACTGGTCTGGATTGGCGACCCGACTGCTCGACTGTTACCGGAGTCGACCAGTCGATACCCGCTCTGCGATCAAACAGATGGTGGAAGAGAGTATTTTCTGAAATAAGCAATAGCCACTTCAGCTGTGCAGAATCTGTTGTGCGTTGAGCTGGGCCGCCCTGTTTTATGAAACTTGTGAATCAGGTCATGCTGATTGAGGTGTTAATTTCCCAAGTCAATCCGAATTTCATTGTATATGTCTTTACTACCTGGACAGCATCGATTTCAGATCGTTTTGTATTGGTTATTGATCACAGTGAGGTAGATGCAATCCAAGGTTGATTAAAGAGAGCAGGATAGTGCTAAAAGGGAGCAGCATGAGTCAGGTCAATCCAAAATTACTGATCGCTTTGGCAGTAGTCATACTGTTTGCGGTTTATCTGAAAGTTTCCAATCCACATCGAAAATTCAGCACTCAGAAGTACTGGGCCGACGCAACGCTTCACTCCGTTGCCGAGGTGCCCGATGAGGCCCTGGAACCAGGCAATAAAAATGGTGGTGTGCTGATGTGGGCGGCAATGGCTGTGGAGGATCCGCAGATCATCGAGGCGTTGGTGGCGCGCGGTGCGGAGGTCAATGAGGCCGATACGATTTTCAAAGGTACTCCATTGACCGGTGCGGCGGGTTACAGCTCGAATCCGGCGGTGATCGATAAACTGATCGATCTGGGTGCGGATATCAATCAGCTGGTGAACAATGGTGAGGATGCTCTGATGATCGCTGCTCAGTATAACCATCATGGGCCTGTTGTTGAGCGCTTGATCCATCATGGCGCCGATACCGAGAGGAAAAACAGTCGTGGCATGCGTGCTGAGGATCTGGCGATAAAGAACAACAATCAACCGGCCATCAAGGTTTTTCAGGCCCGTTCCGACAAAGCGGGACAGGCTGGCCAACGGTATGGTTTGTAGGTGGTCAAATTACAGTGATCATCTAAAAAGTCTTTATTTCCAGGGGGTACTCTGCCTGGTTGGTCTATACTTCTAAGCTGTGAATTCAGATAGTGTCATTGGTTGAATTTCTGCCTCTGTCGCTTGCAAAAAGCAGCTGATGGTTTTCCTGTGACAGGTCTTAAATTCCAGTCAATCGACATTGAGAACAACGACAGGGAGTACCACAATGCAATTCATGGATGCCAAGGCGATGTTCTTTTCTCAAAACTGGGAAGATGCTGCCCGCTCCTCTCTGAAAAAACACAGGTTTCGGACGCATACCAAACTTGAACTTGAGGCATTTGAAAGCAAATTCGGCAAAGGGGCAGGCTTGTTAAAGCGTTCACTTTTACTTATCAGAGGCAGTCGCTGATCAAATCCGGCAGTCCGCAGGAGAGACCGAACCGGTTTGACAGATTTTACACTTCAATAGCATGGGGTTTTGTAACCGAGTTTATGTCGATTGGTGCTGTCAATCTGGTGTGAGACTGAATCGATGGCCAATCGAGAGATTGATCCTGATCGCAAGATTGATGGATTACTGGAATGAGGTCTCTTCCGGCTCACCGGTGTTATCGATGACCACCTGCCTGACACCCTGCATACGGGAGACGATATAAGCCCCCATCATCAATGCCAACTGTTCATTGTCGGTCTCCAGGGCGGTGAGCAGTTTTCCTGCAACCAATTGGCAGCGCTGGGTATTGTCCGGGTTTTTTACCCACTTCTGGCCAATTTGCCAGCCCTTGTCCATATCCTGATCCATTTTTTCGAAAGACTCATTCATGGCGTCAATATAGCCATCAGGTATTTCAAGGTTCATTGACCAGTCATCGATAATAAGATTTAGTTGCATGGTACAGATCGACGGTTTACAAAATACTAAGATCCAAAACAGAGAGCCTCGGCGTTCAATTCGTCCGGGGGCATTATAATCGGGTCTCCGAAAGGTAAAATCAAGCGTATGGAAGATCAGGAATTACTCGCCGTGGTTGAATTGGGTGGTTACCCGAATTTCATACCGCTCTATCAACGTCTGAACTTCAAGGTGGAGATGGTCAACTCGGTGCGCAAGGCCCAATCCTGGCTTAAGAAGCATCGTCCTCAGGTGGTTGTTGCAGAGTTCTATTCCGATCCGCAGTTCAGGGATCGTATGAGTAATCTGGAATCCCTGTTGGCAACCCTGCAACGTTACGATATCGAAGCCGGGGTTGTTGTGCTGATTGACGCGAAATATCTGCAGCGTCTGGAAGAGGTCAAATCCCGTTATGCCGTACATGGGGTGTTGACATTTCCGGTCGACGAACAAGCGATGCAAACGGCCCTGGAATCAATATAGGAGTTTCTGATGTTGTTGGAAATTGAAGGTCTACTCGACTCAGCGCTGTTACAGAAAATCGATCAGATACTTGCCGATGCGGAGTTTGTCGATGGCAAGCTGACGGCCGGCATGGCCGCACAGAAAGTCAAAAACAACCAGGAGCTGAAAGGATCGCCAAAACAGATGGAGTTGTTGATCCGGATTCTGACCAGTGCCATGGGGCAGAATGGGACCTTTCGTTCAGCGGTTCTACCTTACCGGATGGCCGATCCGATCTTCGCCCGATACCACTCGGGGATGACCTATGGGGATCATGTGGATGACCCCATCATGGGGTTGAGTGGTCAGCGATTTCGCAGTGATATCTCAATGACCATTTTCCTTCGGGAACCGGATAGCTATGAGGGGGGAGAGCTGGTGATTCGTACCACCTTCGGCGAAAAGAAGGTCAAGCTGGCAGCGGGCAGTGCGGTGATCTATCCCTCGTCGAGTCTGCATCATGTTGCCGAGGTGACCCGGGGTGAAAGGTTGGTGGCACTGGCCTGGATACAGAGTTATGTGCGCGATCCGGCGCGGCGAGAGCTGCTTTTCGAACTTGATCAGGCGCGGGAGGATCTCTTGATGAATCGTCCTGAAGAGTCGACTACCGGGTTGGTGGATAAGTCCTATGCCAATCTGCTGCGGATGTGGAGTGATGTTTGACCACTCAAGGGGAGTGGGTTTGCGGGGGTAAGGGAGATCCTTACCCCCATTAAGCTTCAGTCGCTTAGCTGATCGACTTAATAGCCACCTTTACGCTTGGTTTCAGGCAGGCCGGCAATCTTACTTGCCTGCTTCGCCGGACCTTTGGGGAAGTGGATATAGAGTGCTTTCGCATCCACCTTGCCCTCATCGGTCCAGACACCTTTGAAGTGCTTGACCATATTACGTTCGTTAGGCTGATTGCCACTATTGTTAATATACTCATCGCGCAGAAAGTTGATGATTTCCCATGCCTTTTCAGACAGGTTTACACCTTCCTGCTCAGCAATGGCCTTGGCCACATCTTCACTCCAGTCGGTCAGATTGACCAGATAACCGTTCGCATCAGCTTCGATTGTATTACCGTTTACTTCATATGACATTGATCTCTCCTAACTAAATCACGAGATACTCTATCCCGTTAAATCAAATTTTGCTCTTGGAATTCTCTGTTCCGGTCAGTGCCTGGATCCTCTCCCAGGATCGTGGTGTCTCGAGAGAAACCTGGCCAACCGGTGAATTTGCAGCCTGTAATATTAAACAGTCTTGTGTGGATTAAACAAGCCAAAGCCGCGAGTACGCAGTGGGCCAAGTCCCTCCTCCTGCAGTGTGACGGCATCGTCCAGGGGTAGGCCCGCAACCATCAGGCTTTTTGTCATCAGTGTGCCATCCGGCGTATCAAACTGTTCGCCTTTACCACAAAGCACCTTTTTAAACCTCAACTTAAGCGCTTTAAGTTGTTCGACGGAGTGCTGCAGAAACTCATCTTCAGACTGATCCTCAACAGCGATCAGATGGCGGCAATAGAGGGTGGTCGTCATAGCGAGCAGACGGGTATGGCTTTTTCCGATTTCCAGACTGTGGCCATCGATATCCAGGGTCTGACCGGTAAGCGCCCCTGCTTCCTCAACTCGACGGTTGGGTAGGCGCAGTATCAGCGGTGTTCGTCTCGACAGATAGAGTAACTGGTCACTGCCCGAGGGGCGCTCCCAGCCGTTACCCGAATCCGCCCCGTAGATCAGATGCAGGCCGGCATTGGGTTCATCGGCAAACCAGGGCAGCGCCTGCTGGATCGCCTGCGACAGAGCCCAGGCGTGGTCGATGGGTAGGGTGGGGCACTTGATTTTGAACAGCAGATCCAGCACGTTGTCCGGGACTACAAACCGTTCCTCGTCTTCCTCTTCCTGCCAGAACATATTCAACTCCAGATCAGGCTTCTGCGGGGATTTTGCGGCGCAGCGCTTCCCGGTCGTACCACCACTCCCCGTCAATGATCACATCGAGTACCGTTGCCAGGCGGGGCAGGAATTTGGCGGGATCGTCCAGTTCCATGCGTTCCACCCAGAAATCGAAAATCTCCTGCTCTTCCACCTGGCTATGACGTCTGGCAACCTGGCCCATCAGCTGGTTGGTGAAAAACCTGAGGTCTTCCTGGGTCTGCCCCTCGGCACGCAGATCGACGATATAGCAGGCGGTTGCCGCTGCCACTGCAGCACCATCCGAGTTGTCCGGTGTTTCATCGATCAGATGCTGCAGCATGGCGACACTCAGCTCAGGATCGATGGGAAAGGTGACCCCCAGCCAGATACCGTGAGCCAGCGCTTTGGCGCCATCTTCCTTCTCCGCCTGATAGAGCACATCACAGGCCTCCACCGCAGCCAGCCAGTGTTCTGACGCAAGCGCCCGGTCAAACACGCTCTTGGCAATCTGCCAGGCTTCATCGTTGCGGTCCAGATCGAGCAGGATATAGCAGCTCTCAATCTCCAGTGAGAGGCGTTGCTCAGAGGCGCTGTCTCTATCCAGCTCCTCCAGCTGTTGACGGATCTCCTGCAGCTTTACCTCGAGAAGCTTGCTTGATTTGACAGCATCTTCAGCGCTTTCGCTGTCTCCGAGAAAGGTTTCTGATTCCAAATACTTCACAGATTTCTACCCTGAATAATATTTTACTTTGCCTATGCTTACCCGATACTAGGTAAATGCCGCTTCAAGACGGTCTTCCCAATTCTCCGGGGTATCCGCAAAGGGTGGTTTGACGTCGATACGGAAGAATACCTCCGTTTTCGAACGCTCTTTGACAACACTCAACAGTTGCTCAAAATTCTCAACCTCTGGATGTTGCATCATGATCTCGCTCAGGTACAGCATGTTTTTTTACTCATTTAAATACTTAGTAAAATGCTCGGATATTACTATTGAACAATATGCTTAAGTTGGGTTCAAGTCCTATCTGCAGTTATTGCGTGTAAATCTCACCCCTAAAGAAAAAATGGGATATTCACTTAATTGAGTTATTTGGGAATAGTTTATAACTCGCTGTGATTGCAGTAGTTATACTGCTAATGGTGTTTAAAAAATGGCTGTTGAACAGTGATTATCTATCCCATTTGGGATAGATGTTTCTATCCCTGTCTCTCCCATCAGAAGGATATAGGTCTGCATTAGGAAACTCTAAACTTGCTGCCGAGTAGAAGCAGGCCCAGCCTGTGAGGTTAAGATTGCGGGTCGGTGGCCGGATTCTACAACTTGGTTTTCAGCCAAGAAAAATAGAATGTGTAAAATGCTGACGACCTCGATAAACGACCATTGGGAGAAACAGTGATGGCAAAACAGATGCATGATACCCCCATGCTTGATCAGCTGGAGAGTGGCCCATGGCCCTCATTCGTTACCGGCCTCAAGCGCCTCGCCAAAGACAACGATATGATGGTTGACCTGCTAGGTCAGCTGGAGACTTCTTACGAAACCCGCAAAGGCTACTGGAAAGGTGGTACTGTGGGCGTTATCGGCTACGGCGGTGGTATCATTCCCCGTTTTACCGAATTGAAAGGTGATGACGGCGTGGCTCTGTTCCCTGCCGCTGCAGAATTCCACACCCTGCGTGTCATGCCACCTCCAGGCATGCACTATGACACCGACACCATTCGCAAGTTCTGCGATATCTGGGAAAAGTACGGTTCCGGCTTGATTGCTTTCCATGGTCAGTCTGGCGACATCATGTTCCAGGGTTGTACCACTGACAACGTTCAGCCTGCATTCGATGAGATCAACGAAATGGGTTTTGATCTCGGTGGTGCCGGTCCTGCGGTACGTACCGGTATGTCCTGCGTTGGTGCGGCACGTTGCGAAAACTCCTGCTTCGACGAGGGTCGTACCATGCGCATGCTGGTCAACAACGCCCTTGACGATATGCACCGTCCGGCGCTGCCCTACAAGTTCAAATACAAAGTCTCCGGTTGCCCGAATGACTGCATGAACTCAGTACAGCGCGCTGATCTGGCTACCATCGGTACCTGGCGCGATGACATGAAAGTCGATCAGGACGAAGTGAAAAGCTTCGTCGCTGAGAAAGGTCGCAAATATGTCATCGACAATGTGATCACCCGTTGCCCAACCCAGGCACTGTCATTGAATGATGACGACACCCTGGCGGTGGACAATCCCTCCTGTGTCCGTTGCATGCACTGCATCAACGTGATGAACAAAGCGCTCTCTCCCGGCGACGACAAAGGCGTTACCCTGCTGTGTGGCGGTAAGCGTACTCTGAAGATCGGCGACCTGATGGGTACTGTTATCGTGCCTTTCATGAAGCTTGAGTCTGATGAAGACTTTGAAACCCTGGAGGAGCTGGCTACCGAGATCCTCGACTTCTTCGCGGAGAATGCGCTGGAGCACGAGCGTACCGGTGAGATGATCGAGCGTATCGGCCTGGTCAACTTCCTCGAAGGCGTCGGCCTGGAGATCGATCCAAACATGATCGAGCGTCCGCGTATGAATCCTTATGTCCGCATGGATGGTTGGGATGAAGAAGCGAGCAAGTGGGCTGAACGCAAAGCGCAATAATTCAGTTTTCTGCTGATTGACAGCAGGTTGAAAGGGGGGCATCGGGTTCGCCCGAATGCCCCTTAAAACGAATCAATTACCCTATTTTTTTGGAGGTAGGTATGTCGGAACCTCGTATGCCGATCGAGAGTGGCGTCCCAGAGATGGAGCCCTACTTGCACCCCGTCCTGAAGAAAAACTATGGCGAATGGGCCTGGCATGAGCGCCTGCGTCCTGGTGTCCTGCGTCACGTTGCCAAAAGTGGTGACAGCATCTGGACAGTGCGTGCCGGTACTCAGCGTCAGATGGACGTCTACACAATTCGCAAGTTGATGGATATAGCTGATGAATTTGCTGAAGGCTACGTCCGCTTCACCATCCGCTCCAACATCGAGTACATGGTCGGTGATGAATCCAAGGTTCAGCCACTGATCGACAAGTTGAACGAGGAAGGTTTCCCGATCGGTGGTACCGGTCCTTCGGTCTCCATGATCTCTCACACCCAGGGTTGGTTGCACTGCGACATCCCGGGTACCGACGCATCCGGTGCTGTAAAAGCGCTGATGGATGACCTCTACGACGAGTTCGTAAAGGAAGAGATGCCCAACCGTGTACGTATCACCACCTCTTGCTGCCAGATCAACTGTGGTGGCCAGGGCGATATCGCGATCAACATCCAGCACACCAAGCCGCCTAAGATTGACCACAGCCAGGTGGCCAATGTTTGTGAGCGTCCTTCGGTTGTTGCCCGTTGTCCGGTTGCTGCTATCCGTCCTGCGATGGTTAACGGTAAGCCTTCTCTGGAAGTCGACGAAAAGAAATGTATCTGCTGCGGTGCCTGCTTTCCGCCATGTCCGCCGATGCAGATCAACGATCCGGAGCACTCCAAGTTCGCGATCTGGGTGGGTGGTAAGAACTCCAATGCCCGTTCCAAGCCGACCTTCCATAAACTGGTAGCTGCCGGCGTACCGAACAACCCTCCGCGTTGGCCTGAAGTTTCCACCGTCGTCAAGCAGATCCTCAGCGCTTATAAAGAAGACGCCAAGGATTGGGAGCGCATCGGTGAGTGGGCTGATCGTATCGGTTGGCCAAAATTCTTCGAAAAGACCGGTCTGCCTTTCACCAAGTATCACATCGATAACTGGCGCGGTGGTCGTAGCAACCTGAATGCCTCTGCTCACATCCGTTTCTAACAGCGGCTGCAGTTATATAGGCGAATAACAGGAAGGTCATACTGATGAAATTTGCGATTCAGGTAAATGAAGGTCCGTACCAACATCAGGCAACGGACTCAGCATACCAGTTCACCAAGGCTGCTCTGGAAGCCGGTCACGAAGTGATGCGTGTCTTCTTCTATCACGACGGTGTGAACAACGGTACCAAACTCACAACCCCACCACAGGACGATCGAAATATCGTCAACCGGTGGACTGAGCTGGCGAAAAAATACGACCTCGACATGGTTGTCTGCGTGGCAGCAGCCCAGCGTCGTGGCATCGTTGACGAAGGTGAGATGCAGCGTAACGGAAAGGACGCTGAAAACATCGCTGACAACTTTCGCATCTCCGGTCTCGGTCAACTGGTCGAAGCGGGCATCCAGTCTGAGCGACTGATGGTTTTCGGTGATTAAAGCATAGAGGTTGATCATGTCTGAGCAGATAAAAAAATTCATGTACATCAACCGCCGTGCACCCTATGGCACCATCTATGCCTGGGAGTCGCTGGAAGTTGTGTTGATTGGTGCAGCGTTTGACCAGGATGTAAGTTTGGCTTTCCTGGATGACGGTGTGTTTCAGTTGGTTAAGGGGCAGGACACCGCCGAGGTGGATATGAAGAATTTCTCCCCCACATACCAGGCACTGGGTGACTACGATGTGACCAAGCTTTTCGTCGAGAAAGAGTCGCTGGAAGAGCGTGGTCTGACACTTGATGATCTGATGCCGCTCACCTATGAAGACGAAGACGATGATTGGGCTGAGAAGGATTCAATCAAAGTTGTGAGTCGTGCTGAACTGGCTGACATCATGGAAGAACAAGATGTCATGTTTAGCTTCTAATCCGGAGTATTGAATATGAGCACGCTACACACAGTCAATAAATCACCTTTCGAGAAGTCTTCTATGGATAGCTGCCTGGCCTATGCCAAACAGGGCAGTGCTGTGCTGATGTATGAAGATGGTATCTATGGTGCGATCAAGGGCACAGCGATTGCTGACAAGATTGCTGCGGCAAGCGGTGTCAGCTTCTATGTACTGGGCCCCGACCTGAAAGCGCGCGGTGTCGCTGAAGATAAGGTCGTTGATGGTATCGAAATCGTGGACTATCCCAAGTTTGTCGCCCTCGCTAGTGAGAACGACAAAGTACAGGCTTGGGTCTGATTAGTTTACTGAACAACTCTGTAACGTAATTTGGAGAGAAAATATGGCTATCGAAGCAAATGGTAAGACCTTCGAAACTGATGAAGAGGGTTACCTGACCAACCTGGGCGAATGGGAGCCTGCTGTTGCTGAAGTTATGGCGAAAGAGGATGACCTCGAACTGACCAGTGAGCATTGGGAGATCATCAACTTCCTGCGTGAGTACTATGAAGAGTACCAGATTGCTCCAGCCGTGCGCGTTCTGACCAAGGCTGTTGGTAAGAAACTGGGTAAGGAGAAAGGCAACTCTAAGTATCTGTATGCCCTTTTCCCATATGGTCCTGGTAAGCAGGCTTGCCGTTTCGCCGGTCTGCCTAAGCCTACTGGCTGTATCTAAGAGACCCATACACTTGGCGGGTGAATGCTGACATTCACCCGCCGGTGAATCAGACCAACACTTGAGGAACGCAGGAACATGTCATCTGTCTACGCGTTGCTGTTTATCGTAGCGACCATCGTTCTGGTAATTGGCTTGACGAGAAAAATCGTCCAGTATGCCAAGACACCTGCACCACTAAAGATTCCCACGACTCCGGCGCCTGTGACACAGACCGGGGTTGTTTTCAGACTGTTTCGCGAAGTTGTGCTGTTTGAGAGTCTGTTCAAGAGCACCAAGTGGACCTGGATCTTTTCCTGGTTGTTCCACATGGGGCTTTTCCTGGTCCTACTGAGACATGTGCGCTACTTCATCGATCCTGTATGGCTGCCTATCCAGTTGATACAGCCCTTCGGTAAGTATGCTGCCTTTGCCATGGTCGCAGGTCTGGCCGGTCTGCTGGTTCGACGCATTTTCGTTGACCGTGTTCGCTATATCTCTGCGCCATCCGACTACCTTTGGCTGCTGATTCTGCTGACGATCGGTATGAGCGGCGCCATGATGACCTTTGTCATCCACACCGATGTGGTGGCAGTGAAGCAATTTTTTACCGGATTCTGGACCTTAAGCGGTGGTGAGCTGCCGATGGATCCGATCCTGTTGATACATTTGACTCTGGTTGCTGTGCTGATGATCTTGCTGCCATTCAGCAAGCTGCTGCATATCCCCGGGGTCTTCTTCAGCCCAACCCGTAATCAAGTGGACAATCCGCGCGAGCGTCGTCACTTGGTCGAGTGGGCCAGAAAGTTTGAAGAGTCTTAAGTCCACGCTTGGCCGATGAGGATTACTAATGGCTGGAGCTGAATTCGAAACACCGGAACTGAGTGAACACATCGAAGTTCCTGAATTGGTCGAAGGTACCATGGAGCATATCACTTGCTTTGTGGCTAAACCTGAACATCAGACAGATTTGGGATTTCCCGGTGAGAAAGTAGAGAACTGGAAAGAGGTCGCTATCGACAAGATGGGCGATCTGCTGAGCCGCTATCGCTCATTCCAGGTTTTCATGGATGCCTGTGTGAAATGTGGTTCCTGCACGGATAAATGCCACTATTTTCTCGGTACCCAGGATCCAAAGAATATGCCTGTGGGTCGTCAGGACCTGTTGCGTAAAGTCTATCGTCGCTACTTCACCTTCGCTGGAAAGTACTTTCCGAAACTGGTCGGCGCTGTCGATTTGAGCGAAGAGATCATTGACGATTGGTACAGCTATTTTCACCAGTGTTCACAATGCCGACGCTGCTCTGTGTTCTGCCCTTATGGCATCGATACCGCAGAGATCTCCATGGCTGCCAGAGAGATTCTCGATTCCATCGGTGTCGGTCAGAAGTACTGTAACGAGATCATCGGTAAGGTACACAAGATCGGTAACAACCTGGGTCTGCCAGGGCCTGCTATCCTCGACACCCTTGAAGGTCTGGAGGAAGATGTTTACGAAGAGGATGAAGTTGCCGTTAAATATCCGCTTGATGTGAAAGGCGCCGACATTCTTCTTGTTACCCCTTCAGCTGACTTCTTTGCCGAGCCCCATGTGGATGGCTTGATCGGTTATGGAAAGGTCTTCCATGAAGCCGGTGTCAGCTGGACATTGAGTACCAAAGCCTCGGAAGCCGGTAACTTCGGCATGTTCATCGGCAGCTATGAAAATATGCGCCGGGTATCGCTGAGAATCCGTGAAGCGGCTTTGGAGCTTGGTGTTAAACGCATCGTCTTTGGTGAGTGTGGTCACGCCTGGCGTATCGCCTACAGTTTCCTCAACACCCTGGCGGGTCCCTTCGATTTCCTCGATCCGGACTATCCGGTACCACAGCATATCTGTGAGTTCACGCTGAATGAGATCGAAAAGGGTACCCTGGAGTTCGACAAGTCGGAAAATGATGACATGTCGATCACCTTCCATGATTCATGCAACGTGGCCCGTGCCTCCCGTATGGGTGACACACCGGGCGGCCAGTTTGAGATTCCACGTAAAGTCATCAAGGCAGTCGTCAACAACTACCACGACATGGAGTGGGACACCATCCATGAGCGCACCTTCTGCTGCGGCGGTGGTGGTGGTCTGCTGACCGATGATTTGATGGAAGTGCGCGTCAAAGGGGCGAAGCCTCGGATGAGCGCCTTCAAGAATGTCATGGAAGAGAAAGGTGTTACCCATTTGGCTGCGATCTGCGCCATCTGCAAGAGTCAGTTCACCAAGGTATTACCTTACTACGGTATGGATATGTTCCAGATCGTCAGTGTTCACCAATTGGTCAGCAATGCCATTGTGTTGAACAGAAAAACGCCGCCCGAGGAAGCCCCGGGATATGGCGAAGATGATGATGAATAGAGATACGACTAACTAGCGCAACATGATTCCTACCCTGTGTAGGGCACGACCAAGATAAGTTCTATAAGGAGACTGAATATGGCAACTCCTAGCGAAGAGATGAAAAAAGACGTTACTTGGCGTCGTTTTGAAGACGGCGACAATGAGTGGGATGATTGGGGTGATAAGATCTTCCAGGAAGATACATCCTACAAGTGCCCTACCTATATCAACCGTACACCTCCCTGTCAGGGTGGCTGTCCGTCTGGTCACGACATCCGTGGCTGGCTGGCAATCGTACGTGAGCAGGAAAAACCTTCCGAAGGTATGGAGTGGGAACAGTATGCGTTTGAGCGTGCTGTCGAGGCCAACCCTTTTCCCTCTATGATGGGCCGTGTCTGCCCGGCACCCTGTCAGGATGGCTGTAACCGTAACGAGGTTGAAGACTTTGTCGGCATCAACTCGGTTGAGCAGTACATCGGTGATACCGCCATCGAGAAAGGTTTCAAATTCACCCCTGGCGCCGATACCGGTAAAAAAGTCGCGGTAATCGGTGGTGGTCCGGCTGGTATGGCTGCTGCCTTCCAGCTGCGTAAAATGGGTCACGGGGTTACCGTATTTGAAAAGGATCCGGAGCTTGGCGGTATGATGCGTTACGGCATCCCCAACTATCGTATTCCACGCGATAAGCTGCAGGCTGAGATTCAGCGTATTCTGGATATGGGCGTTGAAACCCGCGCAGGCGTCAAAGTCGGTTCCGATGTTCCGGTTGCCGAACTCGAAAAAGAGTACGATGCCATTCTTTGGGCTCTGGGTTGCCAGAATGGTCGCGATCTGCCGGTTGACGGCTGGGTCGGTACACCAAACTGTGTCTCCGGTGTCGCTTTCCTCAAGGCCTTCAACGAGGGTCGCATGAAGGTCACTGCGAAGAACGTGGTCTGTATCGGTGGTGGTGATACCTCGATCGACGTGATTTCTGTCGCCCGCCGTCTTGGTACCAATGCCGCGGCTGGTAATCCTGAAGATGTGGTTCTCGATATCGCAATGAATCAGGATGATGCACTTGCTGAAGGTGCTGAGCCTGCAGCTGCAACCCTGACCTCTCTGTTCACCAAGGACAAGATGTTTGCTGCACAGCACGAAATTCACGATGCACTGCATGAAGGCTGTGAGATTCTGGATGGTGTGATGCCTTTGGAAGTGATTCTCGGTGCTGATGGTCGTGCAACCGGACTGAAGGTTTGTGATTGTACAATGGACGGTATGACCCCGGTTCCAACTGAAGGTACCGAACGTGTACTGGAAGCTGATCTGATCGTCTCCGCGATTGGTCAGAGTGCCGATATGGATGGTCTGGAGGATATGGCCAATGACCGCAACCTGATCGATGCGGACAAGTTCTATCAGGTACCCGGTAAAGAGGGTCACTTCGTCGCTGGTGATATCGTTCGTCCTCATCTGCTGACCACCGCGATTGGTCAGGCATCCATTGCCTGTGAAAGCATCGATGCCTATATGACTAAGAAAGCGATGGCCAAGCGTCCCAAGGTAGATGTACACCACTTCGACCTGCTGGAGAAGCTGAAAGAGGCCGATATGGCGCCCGAAGCCTTCGATAAGAATGAAGGTGATCTGCGTGGTACCAACTCTGCGAAATTTGCTGTCCACAACTATGAAGATCGTTCCCGTCAGGAGGTTATTCCTGCCAACGATCTGTTCCTCGGCCACTTCGAATTCACACCGCGTCTGCTGCGTTCAGAAGATGTTCCTACTGCGGATGAAGTATTACACCACTTCAAAGAGCGTATGAATGGTCTTAACCAGGAACAGGTGCAGGAAGAGGCCAAACGATGCATGAGCTGCGGCATGTGTTTCGAGTGTGACAACTGCGTGGTTTTCTGTCCTCAGGATGCGGTATTCCGTGTCAAGCGCAATGAGACCACCACAGGACGTTATGTGGACACAGACTACAACAAGTGTATCGGTTGTCATGTTTGTACCGATGTCTGCCCAACTGGTTATATCCAAATGGGGTTAGGTGAATAGGAGCTGAGATGCGTAGTTCTCTCATCAGCAACAGGTCTCTCTTGATCCTGCTGGCGGCGCTGTTGGCGCCTGCCATGCAGGTGTTCGCTGAGAGTCGCTTTGTGACCGAAAATTCGAAAGCCGCTTCGCTCAAGAGTTGCGTGGCACCAACGGATCAGATGCGCAGGAATCATATGGACTACCTGCAGCATGGCAGAGATGACACCGTACTAGATGGTATCCGTGGCATCGATTACAGTCTGTCGGAATGCATCGACTGTCATGCTTCAAAGAACCCACAAGGTCAAGCGGTATCTGTAACCGATGAGGGTCAATTTTGTCAGGCTTGTCACGAGTATGTTGCGGTGAGTCCTGCCTGTTTTCAGTGCCACAGAACAACGCCCGACACACAGGCCGGAGCTGCCAAATTAGGACATCATAGTGGTGACTCCGATCCGCATGAAGGCCTTGATATTCAACTGCCAGCCGGGATTCAGAGAGACTGAAGATGAGTAATAAGTGTGACCAGCCGAATATGGATCGCCGCAAGATGATTGGCGGTGCCATTGCTGCAACCGGTGCCATGACCATCGCACCCGGCGTTATTCTGCATGCTGCTTCTGTCAGTGATGAGGCTTCTTCCGGAGCTGATGCTAAGCATCGTTGGGGCATGCTGATCGACAGTAACAAATGTGCTGACGGCTGTAGTGCCTGCGTCGACGCCTGTAATACAGAGCATGGCCTGAAAGGCCATGGCAGACCGGCAACCGACGCTGTCTGGATTCGTCCGGTAAAACTGAAAGACAAGCAGACCGGCCGTGAAAACCGCCTGGTCATGATGTGTCAGCATTGTGAACATCCACCCTGTGTCGATGTCTGTCCGACCAACGCCTCATTCAAACGTGTCGACGGCATAGTGCTGGTGGATCGCCACCGCTGCATCGGTTGCCGTTACTGCATGATGGCCTGTCCGTATAAAGCCCGGTCATTCATCCATGAAGCTCTGACTGAACAGTCGGTCAATGCGCCACGTGGTAAAGGTTGCGTTGAGTCCTGCACGCTCTGTGTGCATCGTGTCGATGATGGGGTCATGCAGACGGCCTGCCAGGAAGCCTGTGCCGAAGAGGGCCATGCCGCCATTCTATTCGGTGACTTGAATGATCCGAACAGCGAGATCAGCAAGACACTTAAATCCACCAACTCAGTACAGATCCGGGCCGACCTCGAGTTGAATACCGGCGTGCGTTATCTCAACCTGTAATCTGAGGGGAGCTAGGATTCAAAATGAGTAAGATGTATTACCGCGAACTCTATTGTGGCACGCCGGCAAGATACTGGTCCGGGCTGGCCCTGTTGGGCGTGATCATCGCGATTGGCCTGGGTGCCGCCTACTACATGGAGCACAATGGCCACTGGGTTACCGGCATGTCGAACCAGATTGTCTGGGGACTGCCTCATGTATTCGCCATATTTCTGATTGTCGCCGCTTCCGGGGCACTGAATGTGGCTTCCATCGGCTCAGTCTTCGGTGGACCGCTGTATAAACCACTGGGTCGTTACTCCGGCTTGCTGGCTATCGGTCTGTTGGCTGGCGGCCTGATGGTACTGGTACTCGATCTGGGACGTCCCGACCGACTGATCGTTGCCATGACCGAGTATAACTTCAAATCGATATTCGCCTGGAACGTCATTCTCTATACCGGTTTCTTTGCGATTGTCGGTATCTATCTGTGGACCATGATCGATCGTAGCGTAAATAAATACAATCGCACCGTCGGTTTTGCCGCCTTCTTCTGGCGTATTGCCCTGACCACCGGTACCGGTTCCATCTTCGGTTTTCTGGTCGCCCGGGAAGCCTACGATGCAGCGATCATGGCTCCGATGTTCGTTATCATGTCGTTCAGCTATGGTTTGGCATTCTTTATCATTACCCTGATCGCCGCCTATATCTGGGGTGACCGTGAACTGGGTGACTTCCGTCTGACCAAATTGAAAAACCTGTTGGGGGTTTTCGTTGGTGCGGTGTTCTACTTCACCCTGGCGTACAATCTGACCAATCTCTACATTACCCAGCATCATGGTATCGAGCGTTTCATTCTGCTCGATGGTGGTGTCTATACCCAGATGTTCTGGATCGGTCAGATCTTCATCGGCAGTATCATTCCGCTGTTTCTGATCTACTCCCCGGCATTCGAAAAGTCCCGCTGGGCGATTGCTGCGGCATCTGTTGCCGTGCTGATCGGTGGTTTCTTCCAGATCTATGTGATTGTGATCGGTGGACAGGCCTATCCGATGAATCTGTTCCCGGGTAAAGAGGTTGTGGAGAGCGGTTTCTACGATGGACAGGTGATGAGTTATGTGCCTACCCTGCCTGAAGCAGCACTCGGTGTTGCAGGTATTGCTGTTGCACTGACCATGGTTGCGGTTGGCGCCAGGGTATTCAAGGTCTTTCCGGAGACTCTGGAAGATTAATCGATCTTTCGTCCTCGACAATCGAGCAGGCACTAAGATCCATCACCGCTTTGCGGTGGTGGATTTTTTGTTTACAGCGTAGGATGTAGTCAGCTTATTTGAGAAACACCCCCATCAGCCGTGCCTTCAATCTACATATCAGCCGCCCATAAATCGTCCGGTAAGACCACACTCTCGATTGGACTTGTGCGTGCACTGGTGGACAGAGGGGTGCGGGTCCAACCCTTCAAAAAGGGGCCGGACTATATCGATCCCCTGTGGCTGAGCGCGGCGGCAGGCAGAGCGTGCTATAACCTGGATTTCTACACTCAGAGTCGGGAGGAGATTACCGAGCGCTATATCAATCAGCAGCAGGATTGCGATCTGGGGCTGATTGAGGGAAACAAGGGATTATATGACGGTGTTGATGTGGCTGGTTCCAACAGTAACGCAGCGATGGCTGTTCATCTCGGGACTCCGGTTGTATTGGTCATCAACTGCCGGGGGATGACCCGGGGGATTGCCCCGCTGTTGCTTGGCTATCAGGCATTCGATCGGGATATACGGATCGCCGGGGTGATTCTCAATCAGGTGGGCGGCAGTCGCCACCAGTCAAAACTGATTCAGGTGGTGGAGCACTACACGGATATTCCGGTATTGGGTGCAGTCCAGGCGGATCCGGAATTGCAGATCGTCGAACGCCACCTGGGCCTGATTCCGAGCAATGAGGAACTGAGCTCGGACAAGCTCATCAACAAGCTGGCGGAAACGGCCAAAACCAATGTGGATCTTGATCGTTTTCTCGAAATCGCCGATGGTGCTGAGCCGATTGGCCACGCATCCACAAAAACTTCATTGAATTCAGATCGGCCATATCAGGGGCTTAAAATCGGTCTGGCCAGGGATGAGGCATTTGGCTTCTACTACCCGGATGACCTGGACAGATTCCGGGAACTGGGTGCGGAGCTGATTGAATTCAACACCCTGAAAGACAGGGAACTACCTGATGTGGATGGTATTTTTCTTGGTGGTGGCTTTCCGGAAACGACCATGGAACAGATCGAGAGCAATCCGGGTATGCAACAGGCCATTGTCGGTTTCATCGAGCGGGGTGGGCCGGTATATGCTGAATGTGGCGGCTTAATCTATTTGACCCGGAGTCTGTCCTGGCAAGGGAAAAAATGTAGAATGGCAGGGGTGATACCGGCCGATACGGTGATGCATGATAAGCCCCAGGGAAGAGGCTATGTGCGACTGAGTGAAACCGGCAGGAGCCCATGGCCTAACCTCGGAGTGGGGCTACAGGAGATCTATGCCCATGAGTTTCACTACTCATCTCTGATTGGATTGAAGGCGCAACAGGATGACTACGCCTACCGGGTGGAGCGGGGCTTTGGTATCGATGGTAAAAATGATGGTTACGTCTATAAAAATCTGCTGGCAAGTTATACCCACAGACGCAGCGTAGGCGGTAACAACTGGGTGGCGCGTTTTCTGGCGCTGGTGGCGTCAGTGAAAAACGTTTGAGAGCAAAAAACGGGTGAGCGATGTTTAAAATTACACCTCGAGCAGCTGAGCAGATTGTACAGGCCGCGAAAATGGGCGGTACGGAAGGTATGGCGTTACGTTTCGCTGCTCAGCAGAAGGACGACGGCAGCTTTGATTATCTGATGGGGTTCGATGACGCCAGCGAAGAGGATATTCAGTTCGACTCGGAAGGGATCAGTATCATTATGACGCCTGAGTACTATTCATTGCTGGATGAGACCACGATGGATTATACCGAGCTGGATGATGGTGAGAGCCAGTTTATCTTTATCAACCCCAAGGACAGCAACTACTCACCACCTAAAGAGCCTGTACAGTAGGTCATACCCCGCTGTCATCTGCTGATATGGATCTTTCAAGTGAAGATGCGCTACGTCTGAATGTTTTGTTGGCGAATAAGCCACAGGCAATCCGCATTGATGAATCATCCATGATCCTGCATGCCTTGACGGAAAAAGGTGAAAGCTCCCTCTCACTGAATCCCAACTGCCGGGAAGATCTCTATATTCGCAAGGTGAGGGAAACCCTGTCGGGCCATGTTCTGGGTTCACCCGGGGGCTATCCGATCTATCTCAAACGTTGGAGCCGCATGGGGCAGACCCGGGACGACAACCTGGAACAGTTGCTGTTGCTCGGGGAGCCGGAAGCGGTGGTCGCCATCACCTCCGCCAAAGGCCTGACCAACGAGGTCGCCAGACGTGCCTGGTGGACCTCTCAGGAGCCGGATAATGCCAGAAGGATGTTGCAGAATCCTCAGGTTACTGCCGGGGAGATGGGACCCGAACTGGCCCATTTTCTGATTGAATACCTGCCTTTCGAGACAGAGCCTCTGAGTATCGTCGAGAGTCTTCGACTGGTGCTGCAGCCCGGATTGATCAGTGAGGATGAGCGACAGGATCTGTGGCGGCGCTGCGGTCGAAAGCCCACCTACTATCTGGGATTCCTTGCCAGCATTCCGGATGATCTGCCCCAGCTGCCAGCACCCAGGGAACTCGCTGAGGATGAGAGGTCAGCCTGGCAGAATCTGGCTGATCGTGGCAATACCTACGCACACCTGATGTTACGCATCAACAGCCCTCAGGGTCAGGGTTTTATAGGAACTGTCCTGAAGGTGATGGAGAAGCCGGCCAATCAGGATGTGGTGACCCTGCTGCTGGATGTTCTGCAGGACTATTTTTCAGCACTACGTCCGGATGGGGATCCGGATCTGACCCTGCAACAGTTACAGCAACAGGCCGACACTCTGGTTGATCAGCAACTGGATGCCTGTGTTACTGAAACAGAAGGCCGGGAGCAGGAGCTTCGCACGCTCTATCTTCTATCCGGCATGGGGTACGGTGTGGTACGTCCGGTGTTTTGCAAAACGGACGCAATCGGTAGTCTGATGCGAAAAAAACTCGCACCGGTATTCGACCCGTTAAAGCTGCAATTGCAACTATTCCTGTGAACAGAGCAGCCGTTTAAAAAATGGGTTCCAATGGCATGGCAGTCATATGAGGCCACTCACATCACATGCCATTCATACAGAGTCTGCATGAGCCAATGGTATGGATCATCTGAGCCGGCGACGACCCTGATAGGCGGAGACATGTTGGATCAGTGTCTGGAAAGGCAGATTATCCAGGCTGTTGAATTCAGCCTTGGCACGGCTGATCAACTGAAACACATCCTCGATGACTTCCGGGGTTGTCTGATCCGGATAGAGTACAGAGAAGAGCCCACGCAGGCCACCCACCTGGAGCCGCATCGCCTTGCCGTGGGGCAGCACCTCATTGTCATTGTTTGATTTCAGCGCAAAGCGGGCCTGGTGGCGCAGATTCTTCAGCAATTCGAGACATTGGGCGTTGGCTTCATCAGAGATACAGTGAACACCCTCTCTCTCAGCAATACAGATCTTTTTTGCCTGGCTGCAGTTGCAGTGGCGGGAGAGCAGGCTTTTCTCATAGGCACAGAAACGCTCGTTCATCTCCCGATATGTACGACGGAAAGCGTCCTGGTCCATGATTATCCCGATTTATTGGTGAAACGGTGAATCATACGCCGGTCCCGTTTGGAGGGTTTGCCATGGGTTGGCTGCGGCATGCTGGCGCGTTCCAAGCGCTGAGCTTCAATCACCTTCTCCCGCCTGGCGACGCTCTCCGGGGTCTCTTCATAGAATAGTCGGGCCTCGGTTGCAGGTCGCCTTCGGTCTGCAGGTACACTCACCTGGATATCCCACTCCAGGGAGCCTTTATGAATTCTCAAGTGGCTTCCAGCCTTTACCTCTTTACCGGGCTTGGTTCGCTGTCCATTGAGGTGTACCTTGCCACCGTTGATCGCTTCGGCAGCGATCTGACGGGTCTTGAAAAAGCGTGCTGCCCAGAGCCACTTGTCGAGCCGCACGGTTGCTGTCAGATCAAAGTTCGTCATCCGCAATTCCCAGCAGCTGGTTGAGCTGCCCAGAGATCTCCATCGATGCCAGATCGTCATACCCACCCACATGAAAGTCATCGATGAAGATCTGCGGTACGGTATGTCGATTGCTGCGGCGCATCATTTCCTGCATGATTTCCTGATCATGATCGATCCGGATCTCCTCATAGGTGACGCCTTTGTTCTCCAACAGATGTTTGGCGCGAACACAGTATGGACAGATCGCAGTGGAATACATGACGACTTGTGGCATTAACAGGCTCCTAATGCTAACTGATTGTAATAACGATAAAAATAGTTTTTTATAATGGAGTAGTATCCTAACAGCAGGCCGATCACACTTCTACCGGAGGATAGCCTGTATCGGTTGATATGCCATGAAATCTACTGGGTTGCTGAGTTCGTCACAACAAGCTATTTGATCTAATTGGAGATATTTGATCCGCTCAGCCGTCTCTCTAGCAAGGGCTGATTTGAAGCCCTGAGCAGGATTTGCTCAGTCACCTGGTGAATGGCATGAGACAATTGTGGAACATCATTGTTGGATGCAACTGGCGGCTTTAGACTGCTCAAGATAAACGATCAATAGCCAACACCGGGGCTGTTTAACAACAGACAGGAATTTCGATGCGAACAGATAACGCCAAGTCCATCTATCTCAAAGACTATCAGCCGCCACACTTTCTGGTCGATCAGGTCTCCCTGGCGTTCGATCTGCAGCCGCAGAGGACGCTGGTTACCAGTCACCTGAAGATGCGTCGCAATCCTGCCTCGACTGAGCAGAGTCCGGAACTGGTGCTGGATGGTGAGAAGTTGAAACTCCTGCGGCTCGCCATTGATGACCAAGAGTTGCATGAGGCGGCCTATCAACTTGATGATCACACGCTGACCATTGCTGAGGTTAAAGAGCGATTCACCCTGTCGACCCAGGTAGAGATCAGGCCACAAGAGAATACCGCACTGGAAGGGCTCTATCAGTCGGGAAAGATGTACTGTACCCAGTGTGAGGCGGAAGGATTCAGGCGGATCACCTATTTTCCCGACCGACCCGATGTGATGGCCAGCTTCGAAACAACCATCATTGCCGATAAAGCGGCCTATCCGGTACTCCTCTCCAACGGTAACTGTGTCTATCAGCAGGATCTGCCGGAGGGGCGCCATCTGGTTCGTTGGGAGGATCCTTTTCCAAAACCCTGTTATCTGTTTGCCTTGGTTGCCGGCGATCTGAGGTTTCAGCAGGACAGCTACACCACCGGTTCCGGCCGCCAGGTCGATCTGCGTATCTATGTGGAACCGGAAAACATCGATAAGTGCGACCATGCAATGGTTTCGTTAAAACACGCCATGGCCTGGGATGAGGAGCACTATGGCCGGGAGTACGATCTCGATATCTTCATGATCGTTGCTGTCAACGATTTCAACATGGGGGCGATGGAGAACAAGGGGCTGAACATCTTTAATTCGAAATACGTGCTTGCCCGTCCCGATACGGCCACAGACAGTGATTTTCAACATATCGAGGGGGTGATCGCCCATGAGTATTTTCATAACTGGACCGGAAACCGCATCACCTGTCGGGATTGGTTTCAACTCAGTTTGAAAGAGGGATTGACCGTCTTCCGGGATCAGGAGTTTTCCGCCGACATGGGCTCCCGTGGGGTAAAACGGATTGAGGATGTGCGGCTGCTGCGCAGTCATCAGTTTGCCGAGGATGCAGGGCCGATGGCCCATCCGGTGCGCCCGGAGAGTTACATCGAGATCAACAACTTCTATACCGTCACGGTCTATGAAAAAGGTGCGGAAGTGGTCAGGATGCAGGCCAATCTATTGGGTGCCGAAACCTATCGCAAGGCAACTGATCTCTATTTTGAGAGACACGACGGTGAGGCGGTGACAACCGATGATTTCGTCAGATGCATGGAGGATGCGAGCGAGCGGGATCTGAGCCAGTTTCGTCTCTGGTACAGCCAGTCCGGTACACCTCAGGTTAGGGTGTCGACAAGCTACGACGAGCAGCAGGGGATACTGGAAATCACATTCAGCCAAACGACACCGGAAACCCCGGGACAGAAACAGAAACAACCCTTCCATATACCCATCGCACTGGCGCTTTTGGACAGTCAGGGAGAGTCGCTGCCGCTAAAGACCAGTGCGGCTGCAGCTGGCGCGTCCAGGGAGCAGGTGTTGGAGCTGACCGAAGCGACGCAGACTTTTGCCTTCCATGATCTTGTGCAACAGCCGGTGCCTTCGATCCTACGGGGTTTCTCTGCCCCGGTTAAGCTGGAGTATGACTACAGCGACGATCAGCTGATGTTCCTCATGGCAAGGGAGTCGGATGACTTTAACCGTTGGGATGCCGCGCAGACGCTGGCCAGACGTACCTTGTTGAAACTGGTTGCAGCCTGTCAACAGGGTTTGCCGCTGGCATTGCCGGGGGGATTCGTTGAGGCGTATCGTCTGGCGCTGACCGATCAGCAGGCCGACAAGGCGCTGTTGAGTGAATTGCTGAGTCTGCCTTCGGAATCGAACATCGGTGATCAGATGACGCAGGTGGATGTGGAGGCGGTACATCAGGCCCGCCAATGGCTGAAGCGGGCCCTGGCAGAAGCGTTGCGGGATGATTTTGCAGCTGTCTATGAACAGAATCAGTCAGATGCTTATGAGATTACCTCCGCGTCGATCGGGCAAAGACGACTCAAAAACCTCGCCCTGAACTATCTGATGAGTCTCGAAGCGCCACAGATCGACCGACTCTGCATGGCTCAGTTTGAAACAGCCGATAACATGACCGATGTGATGGCGGCTCTGCATGGGTTGGTCAATCGCGATATCCCGGAGCGGGATCGAGCGTTGAGCGATTTTGAAGCCAAGTGGCGGAAGGATCCCCTGGTCATGGATAAGTGGTTTGCGGTTCAGGCCGGCTCCAATCTGCCCGGAACCCTCTCCGGAGTGAAGGCGTTGATGGAACATCCGGCCTTTTCAATCCGCAATCCCAATAAGGTACGCAGTCTGATCGGTGCTTTCTGCTCGACCAATCTTTTTGCCTTTCATGCGTCCGATGGTTCGGGTTATGAGTTTCTCACCGATCAGGTGATCACTTTGGACACCCTGAATCCACAGATCGCTGCCCGCCTGCTGCGTATCATGAGTCGCTGGCGGCGTTATGATGAATCGCGCCAGCAATTGATGCGAAAAGCGTTTGAGCGGGTATTGGCGCAAACGGATATCTCTAAGGATGTGTTTGAGATCGCCAGTAAAAGTGTTGCTGAGGAGTAGTCTCAACCGCTCCGGCAGGCGCAGGGCTCAGCCCCCCTTAGCCGGTTATGAGCCATTTGGTTCCAGGCAATCTTTACGACGCTATCGACCCGGTGGGCTTCTGTCGGTATTGCCGCAGGTTTCCCGTTTTGTTGACCGGATAGAACCGGGTTGAGTCGGGTTCCAGCAGCCGGTTTGATTGCTCAATATCAATACCAAGCTGGAATTTCTCGTCTATGATCAACCCTATAGCTGATTTGGCATTTGTTTCACAAGGTCAGGTCAGTTAATCTTCATGGTTTGGTAATAGAGACGACAATATGCCCTTACACCCGATATCCTACCTGTTACCGGACGATTTCGATCTGCAGCAGTTGAAGAGTAGTTTCAAGGAATCCCATGGTTTACGGGAAGAGGTGCCCTCCAAACTAAAACTGACTTACTACGACAGTTTTGACTGGAGAGTCTGGAATGCGGGTGGTGAACTACACGAGGAGCAGGGCAGCCTCAACCGGCTCTGCTGGCACTCTATAAAAGGCCGTAAGGAACCGCTCGTCCAGGTCATCGATCAATCTCCCGGGTTTGTCAAAGATCTGCCTGCCGGTGCTCTGGCCGATCAGCTGGCATCCGTACTTGAAATGCGTGTCTTGCAACCCAAGGTCCATGTGATACAGCAGCAGCAGACACTGGCGCTGCTCGATTCTGAAGAGAAGACCGTGGTGAGAGTGGTGCTGGAACAGAACAGCTATGCCTCCATTGACGGCAAGCAGTCGGGTCGGTTGGAAGGCCGCATTGTGTTGAAGCCGCTGAAGGGCTATCTCAGCTATTTCGAGAAGATCGTCGAATACCTGAAGACGATGAAGCTGCGCAACTGCGGGCAGAGCCTCTACCAGGATGCACTGCAGGGTGCCGGTATCAAGCCGGGCGACTACAGTTCCAAGTTGAACTATCGTCTGGATCCCTATGCCAGTGCAGACGTTACGGCCAGGCAGATCATGTTGGATCTGCTGAATACCCTGGAGGCCAACGTTGCCGGGACCAAAGCGGATCTCGACAGTGAGTTTCTGCACGACCTTCGGGTTGCGACCCGGCGTACCCGCTCTGCGATGAGCCAGATCAAAGGGGTTTTTGATCCCCAGCAGCTTGAGCCGTTCAAGCGGGGATTCGGCTGGATCGGCCAGGTGACCGGGCCGACCCGCGATCTGGATGTCTATCTGTTGAAGTATGATCAGTATCGGGCCAGCCTGCCTGAAGCGCTGCAGGGGGATCTCGATCCTTTCTACAGCTATCTGTTGAATCACCATAAAACGGAACAGGCAAAACTGGTCAAGAAGCTCAACTCTCCCCATTTCCGCAAACTGGTCAAAACCTGGCGTGAGTGGCTCGAAGAGAGTAGAGCCGATCAGGAGAATGCCCCCAATGCGTCCAAGGCGACCGCCAAATTGGCTGACAAGCGGATCAGTAAGCTCTACGCCCGGGTCTTGAAAGATGGCTTGGCGATCGGCCCGGACTCGCCAGCCGAAATGTTGCATGAGCTGCGCAAGGATTGTAAGAAGCTGCGCTATATGATGGAGTTTTTTCAGAGTCTCTACCCCAAGCCGGCAATCCGTGAGTTGATCAAAGCAGTGAAGGTGATCCTCGATAATCTGGGGGAATTTCAGGACCTGGAAGTCCAGGCACACTCACTTGAGGATTTTGGTAGCGAAATGCTCAAAGAGGGGGCGCCGGCCAGTGCGTTGATGGCGATGGGGGTACTGGTGGGACGCCTGTTCGAACGGCAGGCAAACGCTCGAGAGGAGTTTGCCAATCTGTTTGCTGCCTTCAGCAGCGAAGGGAATCAAAAGGCCTTTCGAAAACTGTTTGGAGGGGCTTGATGCATATTCTCGGTGTTTACAATATCAAAGGTGGTGTGGGCAAGACGGCCACCGCAGTCAATCTGGCCCATCTGGCGGCCACGGAGGGCTATCGCACTTTGATCTGGGACCTGGATCCCCAGGCCGCCGCCACCTACTATTTTCGCATCAAACCCAAAGTCAAAGGCAGTAATAAACGTCTGATCAAAGGCAAGCTTGATCTCGATGAAGTGGTCAAAGCGACCGACTTCGAAAATCTGGATATGCTACCGGCAGACTTCTCCTATCGGAATATGGATCTGCGGCTGGAAGAGGCGAAGAATCCGACCAAGCAGTTGCTGAAACTGTTGCGACCACTGTCGCAAGCCTACGACTACGTTTTCCTCGACTGCCCGCCCAGTATCTCTCTGGTATCAGAGAATATCTTTCGAGCGGCAGAGGGATTGCTGTTGCCTTTGATCCCGACAACCCTGTCGCTGCGCACCTACCGGCAACTGCTCGATTTTCTGGAAGGTCATCGGATCACCGGATTGGAACTGATGCCTTTTTTCTCCATGGTCGACAGACGCAAACGAATGCATCTGGATGTGATGAAAAGCCTGCCTGACGAGCATGGAGAGCTGTTGAAAGCACAGATTCCCTATGCCAGTGATGTGGAAAAAATGGGTATCCACCGCATGCCGGTGCAGGCATTTGCGCCGAAAAGTGTTGCCGCCAGCTGCTACCAGGCGCTATGGCTTGAGATGCAGCGCCGATTGGGCTAGGTCCAGTGTGGCTGTGTTGTGACCTTCACAGCCGCAAATGGACGCTGATCACAGCTAGGGCTGATTGGATATTTGCTAACAGGTCCGATAACTCACAAATCAATCCCCGCTACAGATTACTTGGTATCTGCCAACCAGGACATAAGAATTAAGGCTTATGGCCGGGTCAGTAAGCCTCGTAAGGTTGCAATTTGCTGTAACTGCCCCCATTACAGCTGGACGAAAAGGAGTATGATACTCCTCCGCTTGGCGCTATGAGTCTGTAGGACCGAAAACATTGTCTGCACTGGTAATCGATAATCTTCACAAGACCTACCGTAACGGTTTTGAGGCGTTGAAAGGTATCAGCCTGAATGTGGCTGAAGGGGATTTTTTCGCCCTGCTGGGCCCCAACGGTGCTGGTAAGTCCACGGCGATCAGCATTATCGCTTCACTGACCAACAAAACAGCCGGACAGGTGAGCATCTATGGCAAGGATCTGGATCGGCAGAAGAACGAAGCCAAATCGATGATTGGGCTGGTTCCCCAGGAGTTCAACTTCAATATGTGGGAGCCGGTGGTTGAGATCCTGGTGAATCAGGCCGGCTACTATGGTATTCCCAGAAAAGCCGCCTTTCAGCGGGCTGAAGAGAGTTTACGTCAACTCGATCTGTGGGATAAACGGCATACCCAGGCACGTTGGTTGTCTGGCGGGATGAAACGTCGTCTGATGATTGCCAGGGCGCTGGTACATCGACCCAAACTGCTGATTCTGGATGAACCTACGGCCGGTGTCGATATCGAAATCCGCCGTGCCATGTGGCAATTCATGAAACAGATCAACAGCCAGGGTACAACCATCATCCTCACCACCCACTACCTGGAAGAGGCGGAAAGTCTGTGTCGCAATATTGCCATTATCGATCATGGCAGGATTGTCGAGCAGACCAGTATGTCCCATCTGCTGAGTCAGCTGAATACCGAACATTTCGTGCTCGATATCAGTAAGCCGCTGACTACGGCACCAGAGTTGCCGGGTTATAATCTGCAGCTGGTCGGTGATAAAACCGTTGAAGTCACGGTACAGCGCGAACAGAGTATGAACAGCCTGTTCGAATCCCTGACTCAGCAAGACATAGCAGTCATGAGTATGCGCAATAAACAGAATCGACTTGAGCAGTTGTTTATCGATCTGGTGGCTCAGTCGAAAAGCGAGGAGCAGAGCTCATGAGCTCAGGCCATGTAAAGCGTATCGCGTATCAGACCATTGTCACCAAAGAGGTGTTGAGGTTTGCCCGGATCTGGGTGCAGACCATCCTGCCGCCGGCCATTACCACCACCCTCTATTTTATTATTTTCGGTAAACTGATCGGCGAGCGTATCGGAATGATGGAAGGCTACAGCTATATCGAGTTCATCGTTCCCGGGTTGATCCTGATGTCGGTCATACAGAACTCCTATGCCAATGTGGTCTCCTCGTTTTTCAGTACCAAGCTACAGCACTACATTGAAGAGCTGTTGATCGCACCGGTGCCGAATTGGGTTGTGTTGGCCGGCTATGTGACCGGAGGCATGGCCAGGGGCTTGATCGTGGGCACGGTGGTAACCGGGATTTCACTGTTTTTCACCGACTTGACGATCAACAGTTACAGCCTGACCCTACTGGTATTTGTACTGACTTCAATCCTGTTCTCCCTGGCCGGATTCATCAATGCCGTCTACGCCAAGAGTTTTGATGATATCGCCATCGTCCCCACCTTTGTATTGATACCGCTGACCTATCTTGGGGGCGTGTTCTATTCGATACAGCTTCTGCCGGAGTTCTGGCAGAAGGTCTCCCTGGCCAATCCGGTCCTCTACATGATCAATACCTTCCGCTACGGACTGCTGGGGGTATCGGATATCGATGTACGGATCGCGCTGGTCATTATCATAGCCTTCATAGCCGTGCTGACATGGTACAGCTTGAGGCTATTATCCAGAGGCGTAGGTATCAAGGAGTAAAAAAGCTTCAGGATTAAAAGCGTTGTTTTGCGAACCGCAAACAATTCAACGCTTGATCTTGCGTAAAGTCTTTTCAGTCCAGAATGAGTTTCTGCGCTTTTTATTGTAACTGACCACTTTTTGTGGAATTACTGCCCAACTCTCCTGGCCGGTTCGCAGGTCGAGACCATACCAGTATTTCCAGAACAGTGCCCGTGGATCGCTGTCCCTATCACTGTCCACCAGTCCCCAGTCTCTGTCGATGACTTTGATCAGTTCGCCATCCTTGAAATAGAGGGTGCGATAGTCGGCAAAGCTTGAGGTGTCGATGTAACTGATCCGATGGTCGTACCACCAGTAGTCAAACCTGGTGGTACTCTTTAAACCATAAACCTCTTTGTTGATATGGCGGCAGCTACGTTCCGGGAGTTCCCCGACGTAGCGATAGTGCTTGCCTTCGAGGTCGTCGATGGTGCCCAGGCAGGTACGCAGTTTTTTCTTGCCGATCAGTTCATGCTCCTCATCTTCAGGCTTTCTCAAGGTGACATCGCCGAATGTAAAGACACTGCCTCCCCAGGCATCATCGTGTTGGGGTTGTGCGAATCTCCTGACCTTCCTCAGGGCGGGCAGCCAGATCATATAGTCTTTGTTTTTCTCTTCATCTTTGTATTCGGTAATCAACATTCCGGTGCCCCGCAATTTGCCGGAATGGAAGATTGCCAGGTCTCGTGATTGAATCGCTTCGTCTTCGGCCGATAGGTAATTGTTGTTCAGATGACGTTCCAATGCGGTGGCAGTGACTTTACCGCTGGAGGAGCGATTGATCAGTACGGTCATTGTGCGACCACGGCGCTCAATGGAGAAGTTCTTAAAAGCGTAAAAGTGATTGGCAAAGTAGACCTGTCTGGCGATCTCTTCAGCGTTGGGGATTTCATTTTCTACTGGTAACTCCAACGTGCTATCGACGTCTCCAAAGGCTGTTGTAGCAATAAAAAAGGAGATCAATAATACGCAAAGGCAGCTTAACCATTTGCCTGGCTTAAATAGAATGTTCATAGACTTTCGCTACAGCTAAATTGATGAGCAGAAGCTTAGTTGGGATTCTGCTTTTTGATTTCACTTGAATATTTGAAAATGTCCTTTTTGATCTCGTCCAGGTTGCCCGTCTTAAGATACTGCTGATGCAACTGATCCTTATATTGGTCAGGTAATTTGTTGTAGAAGATGAAGCTGCCTGGAGAGGCTTTCTTTAGAAACAGGGAAAAGTCTTGCAGATTTTCGTAGGTGAGACCGGCGTTACTGGTATCTGTACTGACTGTGCCGACCCAGGTTGATTCCGGTGGTGGTTCAAATATTCCGCTGTTGAACTCTCTGTAGTCAGCTTTTATCGCATCCAGATAACCGCTCTGCATGGCATGTAACTGATTGCCTATGGATAGACTGCTCAAGAGAGAAAGTAAGAATAGAGACTGTATGAGTTTTATCTGTCGCATTGAAAACCTCCCTGTGTTTCTTTGCTAAGCCTTTCGATCGCTTTTTTGATTCCATCTGTGGTCTAAACAAATTTTCCTCAGCTAGTACGATGCTGCCAAAAACCTGATGACCGAACAGTTTGCTCTTCCCTGTTGCAATACTGTCTATCCAGCAGAGTGATATTTACCACATCGATGCAGGAAAATCCCCTCTTTTGATTAAATACCATTCTAGTAATTGCTGTTACTGATCCATGTTCAGTGTATCCAATATGATACGTTTTGATACCTGGCCAGGAGATTGTTACACACAAAAGTAGCCGTTGATAGTATCCCGGGGCCTGTGCACTAGGTGGTTCCGCACCCGACCTTCAGGTCAACCCGGTGCAGAGGGTCCGATTGATTGTCTCAACACTGTTCCCAGGGTAGGCCGTGAAAGCGCCAACCTCCCAAGGTGCTACGTTGATGATCCTCATCAAGATCACCTTCAAATCCTTCATCGATATGGAAGACCCGAAAAAATCCTGCGTCGAGCAGTGCTTTTCCTGCTTCCAGTGAGCGCTTGCCGCTGCGACAGATCAGTATCACTGGTGCGCAACCCTCATCAATGGTGCAGATACTCCCCCCTAGCAGCAACTTTCGGATCTCGGTTACGAAATGGGGATTGACTGTCCACTCCGGTTCATCGATCCAGGGTACATGAACCGCGCCTTTGGGATGTCCGACAAACAGAAACTCCATGGTGGAGCGGATGTCCACCAGTACGGACCTGGAGTCATCCTGTATCATTTGCCAAGCCTGCTGTGGCGTCAGATTTTGTAGTTTTTGGTCGCTCATGAGAGCCTCCTCTGTGGTATATCTTATTCTCAATATGTTAGATGCTTTATGGATGAAAACAATCTATGGGTTTTACAGGGCCATTGAAAAGGGAAGTTTTCCCGGTTAATTCGGCAGACTCAGTCGACGGGTTAATAGTGATAAGCTAATGCTGCGATTTTGTGTACAATCCACGGTCATGTTAGAGCGGATTCTTTTCAAACTCTGGTACTCCCTGCATCGTCTGCCTCTCACCTGGTTGCATGCTTTGGGTCGGATGCTGGGCAGACTCTATACCCTGATTCCCAATCGGGAGCTGCGCATAACTGAAATCAATCTGGGTCTCTGCTACCCCGGGATGGATGAGGTCGAGCGGCATCAATTGCGTAATCAGACAATGCAGCAGATCGGCTGTACTCTGATGGAGATGAGTGCCATCTGGTTTCGACCTCTGGATGATGTGTTGGCAATGATCAACACGATTCATGGCGAGGAGCACCTAATACGGGATGAAGGGCAGGGGTTGATCATACTTGCACCCCATATCGGTTGTTGGGAAATCGTCGGCGTGGAACTGCAGCGTCGGGGCAGATTGACCAACCTATACCGTCCACCGAGAAAGGAGTCCTTCGGTGATTTGGTCAAACAAGCCAGAGAGCGGGGTGGGGCTGAACTCGTGCCGACCGACAATCGTGGTGTGAAGCGTATTCTGCAGGTGCTGAAAACGGGCGGCATGACGGGGATTCTGCCTGACCAGCAACCGAAATCCGAACGGGGTGCTGCGTTTGCGCCTTTTTTCGGCCACCCGGCACTGACCATGTTGCTGACCAACAAACTTGCCAGAAAGACCGGGGCAAAGGTGATCCTTGCCTGTGCTGAGCGCCTGTCGGGTGGGCGAGGCTACGATATTCATTATCTGCCAGCTCCCGAGGGAATTGCGGATGCTGATCCGCTACGAGCCGCCAGAGCCTTGAACCAGAGTGTGGAAACCCTGATCAACATGTTCCCGACCCAGTATCAATGGTCCTACAAGCGGTTTGCCAAACAGCCTGATGGGATCCCCTCACCCTATAAAATACAGCCCTGAACCACCCATCCTGCCGATTATTCACTTTGTCTGATCGAGATTTCACCCAGCCGGGTGATTAGGAATTAAAGAGCTACCCTGGTTAGCCGTTAAAGTGATAGGGCTTTGTATTTGACTCTTGGCCGGGTTGACAGGGTAAGTGTCCCTGCATCTCCTGGGAAGAGCCGGTAACCAACAGAAACAGAAGATCCGGCAAAGCTACATAAAAGGATTGGGCTGAATTGAGTCTCAACAGCCAGTTTGTCCTCAGTACGGCGGGTAATAGAGTCGGGGTTTCTCCAGAATGATGAAAGGAATTGCTAAAAGAGTTCTCATTGCCACACTGGTTTTATCCGTTATATCGGTACCGGCGGCTGTGGCCAAGACATCGGCTGAGAAGGCCGATGCACGCATTCTGATCGATGTTTCAGGGAGCATGAAGAAAAATGATCCGAAAAACCTGAGACGGCCGGCGCTTCGTCTGCTGGTAGGCCTGTTGTCATCAGAGACGCGTGCCGGGGTCTGGACATTCGGTCAATATGTGAATATGCAGATCCCCCTTGGACAGGTGGATAAAGCGTGGAAGCAGAAAGCCAGAAAAAGCTCAAAATCGATCGGTTCCCCTGGCCAGTTCACCAATATTGAGGATGCGCTCAAACGATCCACTGAAGATTGGAGTGGTCCCCCGGGGCCCTATCGTCGGAGTGTCATTCTGCTGACTGACGGTATGGTGGATATCTCCAAAGATAAAAAGAAGAATGCCGCCTCCAAGCAGCGAATTCTGAAGAAAATACTACCCAGACTGAAACAGCATCAGGTTACCGTGCATACCATCGCTCTGTCGAAAAATGCAGATCACGAATTGATGCAGGAGTTGGCAGGTCAGACTGGCGGCTGGTATGAACAGACCGAGACGGCGGATCAGCTGCAAAAGGTCTTTTTGAGAATCTTTGAGAAGGTTGGCAAACCCGATTCCGTACCCCTGAAAGACAACAAGTTCACCATTGATCCAAGCATTACCGAAGCGACCCTGTTGGTTTTCCATAAACCGGGAGCCAAGCCGACAGAAGTCATTCCCCCCGAAGGTCAGTCATACAATGCGGAAAATGCACCGGCGAATGTCAGTTGGCATCGGGATGAGGGCTACGATATGTTGAC